>DASQZT010000294.1:0-13998 GCA_035638575.1 Bryobacteraceae bacterium | reverse complement strand
GGATTCGTTCCCACGGCAGGATCGGATTGACTCGCTGATCAAATCGCGCTACGGCTCGATCGAGGTGGACGATATCAAGCGTTTTCTCAGCGACCACTCCGGTTACCCGGCGAGCATCTGCCGCCACGACAGCCGAATGGTGACCGTGGCATCAATGATTTCCGAACCGGCACGGCGGCGCATGCATGTGGCGGTCGGCAACCCGTGTCAACACCGGTACGTGACTTACTCCATGTGAGGGAGGGCGAATTTACTCACTTGGGGAGAAACAGGTCTACTGGCCGCCCTGCGAATCCAGCACCGGAATCTTCTGCTTCTCCGCCAGGCGGTTCAGGTTTAGAAGATCCTGACTGAGAATGCCGTCCCACTTGGCTAGCTGCTCCTCGATCTTCTTGCTCAGCATGTCAAACGTCTCCAGCTGAGGTCGCGTCGGTGAGGCATCGCCGGCGTCGACCGCCCAACTCAGGTAAATCAGTTGCTCGTCGATCATCGTCGGGAAGTTGAGATCCCCCTCGGTGCTCTTGACCTTGGTTTGCACCAACTGCTCTTCCATGGCGGTGAGTTTCTTTACCAGGTCCTCGGCGCCGGGCCGGAGGGGGTCCCAGGCGGTCACGCCGGTGTACTTTTTGTTCATCGCCTGCACTTGCCCGCGCAGGTCGCGGAGCTGGTTGACCGTCTTGTGCAGCACCGTCAGGCGGCGGCTGATCTTCTCTTCCAGGTCGAACTGCTTGTCCAGATCTTCGCGGGACACCGTTGCGCGCGGATCGATCTTCAGCTCCAGGGGAACGGTCTGGGTCCTGCCTGCCGCCGTCAGCTTTACCGTGTACATTCCCGGCAGCGCGAATGCGCCTTTCGGCGCGATGTCGGTTTCGTAGAAGGCGCCGGGGATGGTGACCGGGTCTTCGTAGCGCAGGCTCCAGGGAAAGCGGTTCAAGCCGGCTTCCGCCGGCAGCGTCTCGCTGAGCTTCTGGACGTCCGGCCATTCCGACGGCCCTTCCACGGCTTTCTTAAGGCTGGAATAGGTCTTCACCACATGATCCCTGGCGTCCAGAATCTCGATCTTGACCTCATCCTTCGGCGCCGCCTTGAGGTAGTAGTAGAGAATCGCGCCCGCCGGCGGGTTTTCGCCCGCGGGTTGCCGTTTGTTCACCTGATCGGGGAAGCGGATCCTCGAGGTAACGCGCGGCCGGAACAGAACGGCCTCGGAGGCGGAGGTCTGCTCGCTCCATTGGCGCAGCGGGCCGATATCGTCCAACACCCAGAACGAGCGGCCATGGGTGGCCACCACCAGGTCGTCGTTCTTGATCGCCAGATCGTGCACCGGGACCACCGGCAGGTTCAGTTGCAGGGTCTGCCAATGCGCACCCGAGTCGAAGGACACCCAGATGCCGGTTTCGGTGCCGGCGTAGAGCAGGCCCTTGCGCTTGGGGTCCTCGCGGACCGCGTGTACGTAGGATCCTTCCGGAATCCCGGCCGTGACGGCGGTCCAGTTCTTGCCGTAGTCCGTGGTTTTGTAGATGTAGGGCTTGAAGTCGTCGAGCTTGTGGCGATCCACCGCGGCATACGCCGTTCCGCCGTCGTGCGGCGAAGCTTCGATCAGGCTGAATAGGCTCCATTCCGGCAAGCCCTTGGGTGTGACGTTCTCCCAGTTCTTGCCGCCGTTGCGCGTGATGTGCACCAGCCCGTCGTCGCTGCCGGCCCACAGCAATCCCTTCTCCACGGGCGATTCGGCGAGCGTGAAGATGGTGTCATAGTACTCCACGCTGGTGTTGTCCTTGGTGATGGGGCCGCCGGAAGCCTGCTGCTTGGATTTGTCGTTGCGCGTCAAATCGGGGCTGATGATGGCCCAGCTCTTGCCCTGGTCGCTGCTCTTGAAGACCACTTCACCGGCGGTGTAGATCACGCCCGCGTCGTGTGGAGAAAACAGAATCGGCTCGGTCCACTGGAAGCGGTGCGGGAGATCGCCTACCCCGTGGCCGGCGAAGTCGATGGGCATCGGCGAAATGTCAAAGGCCTGCTCGCTGCGCTTGTCGAAGCGTGTCACTCCCTGGCCGGCGGCGTAGAGAATGTTGTCGTTGCGCGGATCGGGGGCCAGGTAGGCGCTCTCGCCCCCGGCGACTTCATACCAGTTGCGCATGGTAATCACGCCCGTGTCGCTCCAACTGGCGATCGCCACCGAGGAGTTGTCCTGCTGGGCGCCGTAGATGTAGTACGGGAACCGATTGTCGGTGGCCACGTGGTAGAACTGCGCGGTGGGCTGGTTGTACTGCGTACTCCATGTCAGGCCGCCGTCGGTGCTGATCGTGGCGCCGCCGTCGTCGCCGTTGATCATGCGGCGCGGATTGCCCGGGTCGATCCACAAGCCGTGGTGGTCGCCGTGTGGAGCGGGCAGCAGGGCGAAGGTCTTGCCCGCGTCGGCGGACCGGAACATGCCGGTGTTGAGCACGTATAGCACGTCGGCGTTCTTCGGGTCGGCGAAGATGTGGCTGAAGTACCAGGCGCGCTGGCGGTACTTCTGGTCGTCGTTGATCAGCTCCCACTTGTCGCCACCGTCGTCGGAGCGGTACAGGCCGCCTGTTTCGGCTTCGATCATGGCATAGACGCGGCTGGAATCGGCGGCGGAAACGGAGATAGTGATGCGCCCGAGCAATCCTTCGGGCAGTCCGTTCCCTTGGAGGCGGGTCCAGGTGGCGCCGCCATCGGACGACCGGTACAAGCCGCTGCCGGGGCCGCCGCTATCGAAGACCCACGGCTGGCGCAGCGCCTGATAGAGGGACGCGAACAGGATGTTGGGGTTGTTGGGGTCGAATTCCACGTCGATGCCGCCGGTCTTTTCGTCCAGGTAAAGCACCTTCGACCATGTCTTGCCTCCATCGGTGGTGCGGAAGACGCCCCGCTCGGCATTTGGGCCGAACGCATGCCCCATGGCTGCGACGAAGACCGTGTTGGCGTCGCGTGGATGTACAACCACCCGGCCGATATGCCGCGAATCGCGCAGCCCGATGTTCTTCCAGGTCTTTCCGGCATCTGTGGATTTGTAGACGCCGTCGCCGTAAGAGATGTTGCCGCGCAGGCACGCCTCGCCGCTGCCCACGTAGATGGTGTTGGCGTCGGACGGGGCCACCGCGACGGCGCCGATGGATGCCGTGGCCTCCTTGTCGAACAGCGGCTTCCAGGTGGCGCCGCCGTCGCTCGTCTTCCACACGCCGCTCGAGGCGCCGCCGAAATAGTAGGTGTTGGGTTCGCCCGGAACTCCGGTGACCGCCAGCACGCGACCGCCGCGAAACGGACCCACCATTCGGTATTGCAGACCCTTGAGCAGCTTTTCAGCCGGCTGGGGCAGGGCGGCTGGAGACAGAACCAACGCGAGCAAAGCTAAGCGTAGACGCCTAGTGTTTTTCCGGCTGTTTGACGTCGCCGGACGTCGCCCTCGGGCAGCGCCGGGGATATGGACCGGGATTTTCATTTTGACCTGCCGGGTTCTGGTGATTATACCTTCTGAGGCGGGAGCGATGCACCGGCCGTTGCCGGGAAAGGCTCGAGAAATGATCGATGCGCACTGGGCGATTGCCTGAGCGGCTGACGGCGGAAGCCCGGTCAATCTTTGCCCGTAGAATCGCCGGCTCTCCCGGTTCGGGCGAGTCGGGTTGGCTCTTTCCAGGGAAAAGGCGGATTGGCCACCCAAAATGGTTGCGGCCGGCCAAGTTGGCGCCGTGATCCTGCACTCCAGCCCCGAAGGCCGCGCGCTCTATGAATCGCTCAGGTCGCCGCCAAGCGGTTGACGGCGCGGTCCCTTTTTATAGGGCGGACAAACGAGCGAACGGCTTACTCCCTCACCACTTTACGAGTTCGACCCGGCGGTTCTTGGCGCGGCCGTCGTCGGTGGCATTCGAAGCCACCGGTGCATATAGGCCGCAGCCGAACGAATCCAGGCGCGATGCGGCAACACTGTATTGCGTGGTCAGCGCGCGGACCACGGCGGCGGCGCGGCGGCGGCTCAGGTCCAGATTGTACTCGGCGTTGCCCTGATTGTCGGTGTGGCCCACCACGTGGAGGCGCGCTTGCGGATCGGAAGCCAACAGGCGGCCGATCTCGTCCAGCGTCGCTTTCGAATCGGCGCGGAGCGTGTCCTTGTCGGTATCGAAATTGATGCCGTAGAGTGCCACTCGGCCAGTGTCCGTCAACGAACGCGCCATGTCGGCGGCGTTGACGAACTCCATGCGCTCCTCCATCTTCTCAGGCGCCACCACCACCAGATGGACCAGGGTGCGGTCCTTCGTCACGGAACTTCGCAGGCGATCGGGCATAATGCCATCCTTGTATGCCGTCACGAACACGAAGTACCACACCGGTTGCGGGTCCTTAGACTTCCCCGTTAGCACGCGTTCCTGGGCTTCGTTGTAGCTCAGGATCTGGCCCAGGCCATCCTCGTCCGCTGCGCGCCCCAACGTGGGGCCGAACCAGCCGCTTACATTAGGGCCCTTCTCAAACAGGGTCACCAGGTTGAGCCGCTGAAATTCCAACAGGTAGTTGCGGAACACTTCGGCGGGCGTGCGCCCCTCCGGCGCCACATACGTGTAGCGGCTCAACAGGCCTTCCACTTTCTGGCTCTTTGCATAAGCCGGCGGGTCGAGTTGTGTGGGCCTTCCCAGGGGCAGCAGGTACTCGTCGAATTTCGGGGAGCGATACCCGATGATTTCACTCCCCGCATAGCGCTTCATCAGCGGGGGATCCTGCGACCCCGGCAAATCCGCGGCCGCCGCGGGCCAGATTAACAATAGTGGAAGCAAACGCGTCATCTTCATATTTCTCCTCCGCAATCGCACAAAACAAACACACCGGTCAGAATAGAAATGCCGAATTTCGGGCTCCTCTTCAGTTTCCCGTGTGTCACGCCGGTAGCGGAACGCAGGGCCCCCAAGGCCACCTTTGGAACAATACCATGAATCCGGAAATGAGCACGTACGTCGCGAGCCGGTGAGAGCCGAGCCCTGGTCCCGAAAGCAGGTCCGTGGACCTCACGCCGAGGCTCGAGCACCGACAGTTCCGTGCATGTCTTGGAAAACAGTGGTGGGCCCGGGGCGACTCGAACGCCAGACCTCTACCGTGTCAAGGTCGCGGCCGACCGATCCATCAGTCTCAATTCGAAGATGACTTTCGATAAAATAGGGATGCTGCATGAGCGCGTTTCGAATCGCACTCGCCAACCTTCAATTCCCGGCGACTCCCGGGCAGTCGGTCGCCTTGGCCGAACAAGCCATCGCTCGAGCGTCCATCGAGCGCGCCGGCCTCGTCTGCTTTCCGGAATGTTTCGTTCCAGGTTACCGGGGCATGGGGAAGCTGGTGCCGCCCCCCGATCCGGTATTCCTCGAACGCGCGTGGTCTGTCATTCGAGCGGCCGCGGCCAAGGCAAATCTCGCGGTTGTCCTCGGCACCGAACGCGTCGTCGATGATGCGCTCTTGATCGCGGCCCTGGTCGTCAATCCGGATGGAACGATCGCCGGCTTCCAGGACAAAGTCCAGCTCGACCCGAGCGAGGAGGGTACCTATTCGCCCGGCTCCGGAAGGCGCGTTTTCCAGGTCGGCCCCCTGACATTCGGTGTCGCCATTTGCCATGAGGCCTGGCGCTATCCCGAAACGGTCCGCTGGGCCGCCCGGCGCGGCGCGCACATCGTGTTCCATCCTCATTTCCACGAAGCCCAGCCCGGCGGTTACCGGCCCTCGAGTTTCGCCGATCCCGCGAACTCATTCCATGAGAAGGCAGCCTTGTGCCGCGCCGCCGAGAACACCTGCTTCTTCGCGACTGTAAACTGTGCCAGTGCCGGTTCGCCAACCACTTCAGCGGTGGTGCGGCCCGACGGAACGCTGCTCTGCTACCAGCCCTACGGCCAGCCAGGGCTGCTCATCGCCGACGTCGACCTCACCGAGGCCACAGGCCTCCTCGCCGCGCGCTGCAAATCTGTTTAGAGGTTCCGCGCGAAGCAAGCCGCCGCCGCAAGGTTGCGTTGAGGCCTACACGAACATGCGGGTTGTTGCCCGGATACAGGGGGCTTGACATCGCCCGGCCTGAGCGCTATAAGTTATAACACTACAATGTTTAACATCCGGAACCGCAAGGCGCCCACTCCGCTGGAGCAGTTCCTCATGGACTATGTGTGGGCGCATCCCGATTGCACCGCGGAGACGTGCCGGGAAGGGCTGGCCGGCCAGCGCAGGCTTAAGGATTCGACCATCCGCACCATCTTGCGGAAGCTGGAAGAGAAGGGTTATGTGACCCATGAGGTCGACGGGCGGACTTTCGTCTACCGCGCCGTGGACACCAGGCGCAACGTTGCGGTCGAGGCCGCACAGCAGCTCATCGATCGCTTCTGCGGCGGGTCTGTGGAGGAGTTGCTCGTCGGGCTGGTCGACAATCAGGTCTTGGCGCCTAAGCAACTGCAGCGCCTGGCGGAGAAGATAGCTGCGCGCAAGGAGAAAAAGGGATGACCACGATACAGTTTCTGGCCGGGTGGGCTCTCCGTTCCTCGATCCTGATCCTCGGCGGAGCGTTGCTGCTGCGGGCGCTCGGAGTGAAAGATCCATCCATCCGTTTGGCGGCGTGGACCGCGATGCTTTGCGCCTCCTTGGCGATTCCGGCGCTCACTGCAACGTTGCCAAAGGCGCCCTTAGCGGTGCTGCGCGTGGCGTCAGGGCAAGTCGCAGCGCCGGCAGTCGTCTACGACGCCCAGCTGGAGCCGGCGCGTCCGGTGTCCCGCCCGGACGCTGCCAGGCGCTTCGACTGGGCGCGTGCCGCGGTGATGACCTACGTTCTTGTCGCCCTGGCGCTTCTGCTGCGCCTGTGCGTCGGACTAGCGATGAGCCTGCGTCTGCTGCGCGGCAGCCGTGCGACCGGCCGGGCGGTGGAAGGAATTGAGATTCGCGAATCGGACCGCGTGGCGGCGCCGCTGACGCTGGGGATCGCGCACCCGGCGATCGTGCTCCCCGGCGATTGGCGCCGCTGGGATGGCGCCAGGCTGGATGCCGTGCTGGCGCATGAGCGCTCGCACATCCGCCGCCACGACCCAGCCGTGCAGTTGCTGTCCGCGATTCATCGGGCGCTGCTGTGGCACAGTCCGCTGAGCTGGTTCCTGCGCCGGTCGATCGTGCGGGCGGCGGAGGAAGCCAGCGACGATGCGGCAGTGGCCGTAACTCGCGATCGCGCCTTGTACGCCGAAGTGCTGCTGGACTTCATGCGGCGTGGGGTGCGGGGACCGGGTTGGCAGGGACTGCCGATGGCGCGGTACGGCCGGGCGGACGAGCGCATCCAGCGCATTCTGGAAGGGACAGCCCTGTCGCGCGGAGTCACCCGATATAGCGTGGCGGCGATTCTGGCATTGGGATCGCCGCTGGTGTACCTGGTGGCGGCGGCGCAGCCTCAGGCGGCGCCGCAAGCCCGCGTGGCGCCCGCTCCGGCGGCGCCCGTTCAGACGCCCTCGATGGAGCCGTCCGGCCAGGAGTCCCGCGATGTTTCTGGAGCCCTTCCAGGCGGCCGGTCGATGGCTCCGCGGATTCTGGCCCAATCCGCGCCCGCGGCCAGACCGAAGCCCGCGCCCGTTTATCTGACTGGTCTGGGCAACGTCGCCGCTTTCTACACGGTCACCGTCAAGCCCCGGATCGACGGTCAGTTGGTGTCTGTGACCTTTAAGGAAGGGGATACGGTCCAGGCCGGCCAATTGCTCGCGTCCATCGACGCGCAGCCTTACCAGCTCCGGTTGGAACAGGCCGTGGGGCAACTGGCACGGGACCAGGCCACCCTTAAGAACGCGCAAATTGATCTCGACCGCTACCAAAAGCTGCTGGCGCAGAACGCCATTCCCAAACCGCAGGTCGACCAGCAGATCGCTACCGTTGCGGAGCTCGAAGCCAACATCAGAACCGATCAGGCCAACGTCGAGAACGCCAGGCTCCAGTTGACTTACACGCAGATCCGTGCGCCCATCACGGGTGTTGCCGGTCTGCGTCTGGTCGACCCCGGCAATATTGTTCGTGCCGCGGATGCCACCGGCATACTGATCATTACCCAGCTCCAGCCCATCGCGGTTCTGTTCACCATCCCGGAGGACAGCCTCCCTCCGGTGCGTGCGCGTCTCAGGGAGGGCGCGAGCTTGCCGGTCGAGGCGTGGAACCGCGACAACACGGTAAAGATCGCGACTGGCCGTCTGGCCGCTGTTGACAATCAGATTGACCTGGTAACCGGCACTGCGAAACTCAAGGCCGTGTTCGACAACAAGGATGACGCACTGTTCCCCAACCAGTTCGTGAACGTGCGCATGATTGTAGATACCAGGTGAGCCCCTGAGCCGGAGGCGGCGCGCGGCCTGCGCTGCCACGGACGCGAGCATTGCGTTTCCTCCCGCGGCGTGATTGAGTGGGTAAGATGAGACGCCGTAACTTCCTTGGCAATCTGCTGGCCGCGAGCGCCTTCCGGACGTTTGCTCCAGGTCGTGCGCCCGCTTACCAGGCCCCGGAATCGCTCGTGCCGGATGCTGAAGTAAAGCGCGTCCTCGTCATGTTCAAATGCCACTTGGACGTGGGCTTCATCGATACCCAGGCGAATGTCGTGCGGATGTATTTCGAACGGCATTTCCCGCGGGCGATCCAAACCGCGGCCGATATCCGTCGGGAGGGCAACGACCGTTATGTCTGGACCACGGGCTCCTGGCTGATTTACCAGTACCTCGAAAAAACCGGCGCTCCCGAACGGCGGCGGATGGAGCAGGCCATTTTAGCTGGAGACATCGCCTGGCACGCCATTCCGTTCACCTGGCAGACGGAACTCATGGACCGATCTCTGATTGCCGGTGGGCTCGGTTTCTCACGTTCGCTCGACCGGCGTTTCCGGAGGACTACTACCGGCGCCAAAATGACGGACGTGCCTGGTCACACGCGCGCCATCATTGGCCCTCTCGCCGAACACGGAGTGAAGTTTCTCGACATCGGCGTCAATTCCGCGAGCACTCCGCCGGATGTTCCGCCCGTCTTTCTGTGGAAGGATTCCGGCGGCAATTCCGTGGTTGTGATGTACCATCTTGGAAATCCGTATCTTTTAGCGTATCGCTGGAAGGCATTAGAAGACCTTCAAAACAAAGACCGGAAGTGCCTGTAGAACTGCCCGCAACCGCTCAGAAGACGGCCTAGAATCGGTCGCCGGAACCGGACTGGCACCCTGGTGACATTCTCATCTCCGTATCCGCATTCGATTCGAGTGTGGACGGATGGACCGCGTGAATTGCTTCGTGGAGGCAGCACAGGGGTATCGTGGGGGCAGCAAGCTGAACCGCCTTCTGCGGGACCTCTCCGAAGCCGAAGCGCCGGCGATGGCTGGCGCAGTAGCTTGCCCGGCTCGGAGAGAGTATGCGCGACGACTCGCTCGTACACGTCACTAAAATCGGCAACCATTGAAAAACGGATTCTAACCTCAATTCGCCCGACGGTACCTCGTGACGGCGAACAGCGTATCTGGCAGGTGATCCGATTCACGCCGTGTTACCGTGAGAGCGTTTACACCATGAGGAGATTCTGGCTTGGACAAGCGACGCTTTGACGTTCTTTTCCAGCGGTTCTGTGCCATTGCCCGGAGCGTGGAGCCGATGACGGCCGCGAACATCACGATGAACGGGATGTGGTACGGGCCACGAGGATTCTTCCTGCTCCGTCCAGAGGCCGCCATCCCCTACCAGCAGTTCGTCACGGACGTCCTCCGAGAGGCTGATTGGGATCAGAAGTTCTCGCGCGAGTATCTCCGCTCGCAACTCCGGCCCCTGCTCGAAGAGTTCATACTGACCGGTGAACCGTCAGCCAAAACGGGACTCCAGGCCCTCTTCGATCACCTGAGTGCATTCAACGACGCACAGACGGTCTACCTGCCCATTCTGGGCTTGACCCTCGACGATGCCCCGCGGCGAGAACTCGCCGGCGTAGTTCTCCATCGCGCCACCGACGAGTTCCTCAACACCATCGTCATACCCGACACGCTCGACTACATCAAGCGACAAACCGAAACGCGCGTCTGGGCCGAGGTGACGATCATCGCAGAAACGCACCGTGCTGCCACGCGCGCAGAAGAGAGATGCCACCCACTCATCGACGTCCTGCGGTTCTGGATGGCGTGCATGACACCACCAGGCACGCCCTGCGCCATCGGACTGCAAGGCGACATCGTCACTGCGGAGCGACCGCGCATCATCACCAAGCCCAACGGGCCCACATACGACCCGCACCGCTCACGACTCATCCCAGGATTCCCATTATGCGACCACACCATGACCGTCCTCCAGAGCGTCCACGTGGACGTCCTCGCCGACCTCATCACGACACCCCAGCAATCGAAATTCGTCAAGCTCCTCTTGCACGCGCTCCACGTATTCGGGAACGCGACCGCCGCCGCATTGCACCCTGACCGGTTCATGAACCTCATGATGACCCTCGAAGCATTCCTCACAGTTGGCGACGCACCAATCAACCAAAGCGTCGCCGAGGGAGTCGTCATCTTCCTGGCGGTGCCTGTCGCGGAACGCGTGAGACTCAAGAACGAACTCCAGCGCCTCTACCGCTTGCGCAGCAAAATCGCGCACGGCGACCAGACCACCGTGCCGCCAGACCAGTTGTGCCTGCTCGAAGACCTCACAAAGACATTCCTCGTCGCGATGATCCAACACCGCAACCAGTTCGCATCAAAACAGGCATTCCTCGACGCCCTCGAAGAACGACGACTCTCATAAGAAACGTAAACACAACTCCTAAGCTACCCGGCGCAAGCCGCATCAGTAAGATCATCGTTAAGCCGTGTGCGGGAAAACCGCACGCACGGTTTGAAAGGGGTTTGTTGAAAAGGGCTGGCTATTTTAGCCAGTACCGCGTCAAAATCTACCTATGTCGCCGCTAGATCCACTCGAATCAAGAAGCCTGAGCACAGGTCTCGCTCAAAGGACGCTGAAGAACCTAGTGTTCATTCAGGCCGCTCATGCTCGCGGTGCAGACGTCCACGTCGTGACACAAATGGTGAACTCGCTGCTGGGTTTATTTCTGTTTCCCGTCGAGAAGGAAGATCAGTTCTTCGGATCCTTTCGTTCGGTGAAGCTCAGCAATCCACCACAGTTTGCCGCCGTGCACCAAACGATACCCGAATTCCCGTTGCTGCCCTCGCTGCAATGCTCCAAGTTTGGGAATTGCACAAATCTCAGGAAGTTCATCAGGAGGGTGCGAAACGCGATCGCTCACCGGCACTTCGAGATATTTGGGGAATCACATGATCTCTCTGCAGTGATTATTAGGCTGTATGACCAAGAATTCGGGGCACCGATCGACTGGGACATCACTCTGAGCGCGAAGGATCTTGGACACTTCTGCATCTATATTGCCGGCCAAGTGATCCAACACCACCTCTAAGGGAGGCTTGCGGGATGGTTCTGCTTCTCCGGCTCCCATGCGGCGAGCCGAACATTGGCGTTACCCGCTCAAACTGCCACAATGTACTGTGTGCGTTCCGTTGACTAAAGAGGATGCGCCGCCGGAAGTGGTCGAGGCCATTCGGCAAATCGAAGAACGCGCCGATGCGTGTTGGCAGTCACTTTCGATTCTCGACGTGCACACCAATGTTGCTGTGTGGGCGATGCTGGTCGGCGGGATCAGAATGGTTGAACAGGAGATTGCGCTCCGGGGCGACAACACCTTAGATCTTTTCGCCACCTTGCAGAACGTGAGCCGCATGTTGGCAATCGCCGTGAAATGGTCCCACAAACACTGCAAGCCAGTTTCCAGGCTGGCAGCTATGCGATGGAGCACCAGTCTTTCGGCCAAGGTCGAGGAAGTACTGGATGTCGCCCACCAGTACAATGCCTTTGAAGGCGCTTTCCCCTTGTGGCTGTGCGAGTAGCTCCCGTAACTCAATCCGGTTGCCGGGTCCCATCTGGTAGTTCCCGCCGCCGCCAGGTCATTCCTGGGCGCGCGGCCTGCCGCTTCCGCTCCCGGTTCGCCTCGCGAATGGCGCGTGCCTGTGGCGGCTCGGCAGGCGGCTACGTCTGGACGTGTTCGAGCGAGCCTGGGCCACGGCGAGCGCAGCCACAGGCAGGGTATCGACAAGCTCGTGGAGGCAGGAGCGATCGGGCATTGAGAATTGTACGCTTTTGCGGCCAGCCGCTCACTTGCTAGCTCACGCGCCAGCCCGGACGGGAGGGATTGCGCCCACAGCCGCGTTGGATTACCTTTATCATCTACAAGAGGAAATGGTGTGGAGACGAATTTATGTCGATGTACGACTATTTCACGGGGCAGCAGTCCTGGCAAGATTACGTTAGCAATCGTGATTTAGCCAAACGAATCGAAAGTTCTGTGGTGAAGGTTGGCAACGGCATCAGGCTTGAGATGCAGACCGCAGCCAATACAGTCAGCCAAGCGGTTTCACAAGGATTCGGCTCTGTAATTGACGGCTTGGACGACGGCTTGAGTCAACTGAGTTGCGAAATTCGAGACGTGTCCATGGGCACCGCCGATCTCCGGTCCGATTTTCATCTCCTGATGGGGGAAGTTGTCTGGAAATTGGAGCTTCAGAACGCGACGCTCGTGTCACTTCTGACTACGCTGCAAGCACCGCTGGATACTGCGGCGCGGGAGTTGAGGCGACGGGCAGAGTATGCATATGAAAACGGCTGGTACGATGAAGCCCTAAGGGACTTACTTGCGTCCGAAGAGAAGAACTACCAAGACTTCGCCGTCCATCGCTCGATTGCGAATATTTACCTTTACCGCAAGGTTGACATTCCACAAGCGTTCCAATATTTCTTGAAGGCAGCCAAATATGCGGCTCCACGTGACACCCGTCAGACAGCCGAAGCGCAGTTCCTTGCATCCGTGTGCGCAGGACTGAAGGGAGATTTTAATGAGGGGCTTCAACGAGCGACCGATGCGACAACTTTGAATCCTGCGTTTTATGAGGCGTATTACTACAGGGCTGGTTTTGCCGGTCTGCTTTCAAAAGCATCGGAGGCAGTGCAGAGCCTGCGCCAAGCCATAACCCAGGCTCGCGTGCAACCGCTCGTGATTGTAGAACCAGAAGTAGCGGTCGATCCCCTCGCGCGCTTCCGCGACCCTTTCGTAGTCCTTCAAATACACCTCTTCATATTTCAGCGACCGCCACAATCGCTCGATAAAAATGTTGTCCAGGCAGCGCCGCGTCCGTCCATGCTGACGGCAATGTGCCGCACCTCCAACTCGCCGGTGAACTGGTCGCTGGTGAACTGCGACCCTTGGTCGCTGTTGAAGATCTCCGGCTGACCCCGCCGCAAAGCGCGCTTCAGCGCCTCCACACAGAACTCCACCTCCATCGTCAACGACAGCGACCAGCTCAGTACGAACCGGCTGAACCAGTCCATCACCGCCACCAGGTACAGGAAACCCTGCGCCATCCGGATATATGTGATATCGGTGCTCCACACTTGGTTGACGCGATCCACCGTGGTTCCTCTCAACAAGTACGGATAGATCCGGTGGCCTTCCCCGGGCTGGCTCAGCTTCGGCTTCGGATACACGGCTTCAATCCCCATCAGCTCCATCAGCCGCGAAACGCGCTTGCGGTTCACCGCATGCCCTTCGGTGGCCAGCCACTCCGTCATCTTCCTGCTCCCATAGAACGGCGCCCGCGTGTACTGCTCGTCCAGCAACCGCATCAGCAGAAGGTTCTCTTCGCTCTCGCCCACCGCCTGGTAATACAAACCGGAGCGGTTGACGCCCAGCAACTCGCATTGCCGCCGCACGCTGATCTCCGGGTGGCCCCGCTCCACCAGCGAACGCATCTCCTCAATCGAGCATGCCGACTTTTTTTTTGCTTCGTCCGTGGAATTTGTGGGTAACTTAATGGGGCTCAGGGTCGGGGTTGGTTGCGGAAGCGGTGAAGTTTCCGGGTATTTGTTTACCAGCCTGAGAGACCTCTGAAATCGCCCGCCTGAAAGATTTCGCTGGACA
>DASQZT010000293.1:0-2093 GCA_035638575.1 Bryobacteraceae bacterium | reverse complement strand
TGTGGAGGGCGAGGGCGACCCGATCACGCTGGCGATGGCGCGCACGCGCACGTTCGCGCGCCGCAAAGTATTTCTGGTATCGACACCGAAGATCACCGGCATGAGCCGGATCGAGTCGGCGTATGAGGAGAGCGACCAGCGGAAGTACTGGGTGCCGTGTCCGACGTGCCGCGAGTTCCAGATCCTGAAGTTCGCGCAACTGCGGTGGCCAAAGGGCGATCCGCAGAGTGCGGTTTACGTCTGCGAGCACTGCGGCCAGGAGATTCGCAACCACCAAAAGCACTCCATGCTGGCGCGCGGCGAGTGGCGGGCCGGCGCGAAAGGCGACGGTAGGACGGCGGGCTTCCATATCTCCAGCCTGTACAGTCCGGTCGGTTGGTTCTCGTGGGGCGACGCCGCCAAGCAGTTCGAGCAAGCGCAGAAAAACCCGGCGCTGCTTCAGGTCTTCGTCAACACCGTGCTGGGCGAGACTTGGACGCTCCTCGGCGAAGCCCCGGAGTGGCAGAAGCTCTACGACCGGCGTGAGGACTATAAGGTCGGACTGGTCCCACGCGGCGGTCTGTTTCTCACGGCGGGCGCGGACGTCCAGAAGGACCGCATCGAGGTCGAGATTGCCGCCTGGGGCCGTGGAAAGGAATCGTGGTCCGTCGATTATCGGGTGTTCGAAGGCGACACCTCTCGCGCGGCAGTGTGGGAGAAACTTACCGGCTTGCTGAACGAATCCTTCACAACTGAATCTGGTCTGGAGTTGCCCATCATGCAACTCGCGGTGGATTCCGGCTTCGCCACTATCGAGGTGTACCAGTGGGCGCGGCGGCAGGGCGGGCGCGTGCTGGTGATCAAAGGCGATTCGCGGACTCCATCGCTCATTGGTTCGGCGTCTCCGGTAGAAGTCGGGCCGATGTCATCCAGAATTTCACGAGCGATGGCACGCCGATCTTCCCGGTGACGTGTTCGGACGGGTTCTTCCAGATCATGAACCAGTACCCCGAGCGGCAACTCAGCCGCCAGTGCTGGAAGACCTACAACGATGGCGTGAACTGTCCGTGGGCCACCAAGGGGCGCAGCAGCGCGGCGGTGACGGCTGCTGGCGGCGATCCCACAAGCTGCGACTATTACCTCGAATCGGCGAACGGTTGCCAAGTGCACGGCATGGCTCCTTATTTTGGAGGGCACCAGGCCGACCCGCAGGGCGTCGTCATCAAGGACGATTCCACCGGCTTCCTCGGCTTCGGGCGCAACACCGTAACGGCGACTTCGATTGTTTCGGACACGATCTGGGGTCTGGCGCTGCCTGAGATCTGGTGCAACGGCGGTGGGAACCCGCTGTTTGCCTTCCTGGCCACAGCCCTGATGGTGGATTACCGCGACGAATCGGGCTATGCCGACTCGCTCGGCATTCTCAGCGCTGGGCCACTCGGTGGGTTCGCCGCGTCGATGGTCGTCACGAACGCGGACGGCTACCGATACGTTGTCGCGCCGATGGTGGATGGCTACACCTGGCAAGGTCTGAAGGTTGACGGCAACCTGAACGTCACGAAGTACCAGCCGGGCATGGGGCTGCGCTACGTCACCGGCAGCGATCCGGCGAATTCGAACACCGACTATTTCTCGCTCGGCCAGGGGTCACCGCAGGTCTGGGAGCCGAACGTCTACGCAGCGGGCACGGCGGCGTGCGAGATCCGCATCGTCAAGTCCACCACGATTCAGCCGAGCACGCCCGACCAGCACCAGATGACGGTTCCCATCGACTACGGGATGTGGGGCTGGACGTGGGACCAGAACGGCAACCGCACGGCGGTCAGAGGCCTCATCAATCCGTTCTGGATCGCCGTCAACATGCTGCTGCGCGCGATGGGCTTGTATGGCGATCCGTCCACCGGGTCAAATCCTGCCGGCGGAAGCGGTCCCACCTCGTTCGCGCAGCTCGCCACGTTCGTGCTGCCGTCCTTGATAGTGGGCGATGGAAGCGGCGCGGCCGAGATCGCGGCGGACCAGGTCGCGGCCATCCTCGGTACCGGCGTTGAGACACAGTTCCAGTTCCAGGGAATCATCAGCAGCCAGAAGCCGTTTCGCGACTGGCTCACCGAGGT
>DASQZT010000292.1:0-28113 GCA_035638575.1 Bryobacteraceae bacterium | reverse complement strand
CGCATCCTGTTGGCCGGCCGCCTGCCGATGATGGCCCTCGCCATTTTGTTCGGCCTGGCGCTGGCCTGGTGGACGCGCTGGAAATTCGGCGCCGCGGCTGCTCTTGCCGCATTGGCCTTCTATTGCCTGGACCCTGATCTCATCGCTCACAGCCGCTACGTGGCCACCGATGTGCCGGTCGCCGCGCTCATCTTCCTGGCTTCCATCGCGGCTGTCGAATCGCTCGAAACCGGACGGCTGCTCGACCTCTTCCTGGCGTCGCTGCTGTTTGCTCTCGCCGCGGTTACCAAGTATTCCGCGCTGCTGCTGGCGCCGGCGATCGCGCTCCTCTATGTGATCCGCTGGTGGCAGAGGCCGCGCGAATTCCCGCTGCGCCGGCTGGCGATGGCGGCGGCGGCGTTCACCGGCGTCACGCTGGCGGTCATCGCGATCGTGTATTGGCCCGAGACGCTTCGCTGTCTGCGGGGCCGCGCGGAATCCTTCGCCGAGTGGGGCGACCCGCAGACCGCCCTTGGCCGCACGCTGGGCTGGATGGGAAAGTGGCTGCGGCTGCCCACTCACACCTACCCGTTTGGCCTCCAGTTGCTGGCCGCGCAGAACCGCACGGGCCACGACGCCTACCTGATGGGCCGGCATTCGCAACTGGGCTGGTGGTATTACTTCCCGGTAGCGTTTGCGGTGAAGAGCACGGTGGCGGCCCTGCTGGCGTTGCTGGCGGTGACCGTCGCCGGCGTCCGGTGGCTTGCGGCACGGCGATTGTGGCGCCGCCTGCGCGACGCGCCGCTCATCTGGTACGGGCTGACCGTGCCGCCCCTGGTGTACTTCGCCATCAGCATGACCAGCACGATCAATGCCGGGATGCGCTATGTCCTGCCGGTGTATCCCTTCCTGTACGTGCTGGCGGCCGCTGTGCTGGCGCGCGGGCGATGGCGCTTCTCGCGCTGGCTGCTGGCGGGTCTGCTGGCCGTGCAGGCGGCGGAGTGCATCGGCATCTATCCCGACTACCTGGCTTTCTTCAACGTCCTTTCCGGCGGCCCCGGAAACGGCCCGAAGTACCTCGCGGACTCCAACATCGATTGGGGCCAGGACGTCAAAAAGCTGGCGAAATGGCTCAAAGCTCGCGGCGCCAACCGGGTCTACTTCCGCTATTTCGGCAGCTATCCGCCAGGCCTCGAATATCTGGATTGCCTGAGCGTGCCGGGAACCGAAGACCGCGCCGGCCGCGATGCCGTCGATGGTTTCGTGGCGGTGAGCGTTACCTACCTGGTGGGCCTCTACGTGCCGCAGAACGAATACGCCTGGCTCCGGCAAATGAACCCCGTCGCTAAAGTGGGCTACTCCATCTACGTCTACGACCTGAGGAAGCGTTATCTGGCGGCCAGCACCGTTCCCGAAATCGCGCCGCGATAGATGACGTGCAGTCCGTAGCGCGCGATGCGGTCCTGATCGCTCTCGATGAGGATGTAGTAATCGTAATCGCCGTCCGGGCCTTGCCGGGCCAGCTTCGGAAGCCACGTCAGCCCGCGCGTTTCGCGGTAGTAGTTCAGCGAGGGGTCGAGCGGCCAGGAAGTGCCCAAGCGGATCGGCCCGGCCGGCTTCGCGGCGGCCAGGGCCTGGAGTATCGCCTTGGTGTCCGCGCTGTATTGCCAAACGTAGAAGTAGCGCCAGTTCAACTGCACCGCGTATTGGAGCGCGATGAGAAGACCGATCGCGGCGCAGGCGGTTGCTCCCGCGCGGCCGCGCGGATGCTCGCCGAGCACGGCGGCGAGGCCGGCGATCGCCAGGCCGGCGAGCGGCAGGAAGTAGAGACCGGTCCGGTCGCCCGGATAGAGCAGCCCAGCCGCCAGGTGCGCCACGATCAGCACCGCCCACGATCCCGTCAACGTGACGGAAGCGAGCAGCAGCAGCCAGTCGCGCGGCGCGGCTTTCCGGCGGCCGCGCAGAACGGGGAACTCGAGCACGATTGACGCGAGCGTCATCGCCCCCGCGGCCAGTATGGCGAAGGTGCGCCACCAGGGTTTCCACGCGGTTTCGCGGTTGGAGCCGGCCAGTCCCTCGTTGTGGGCCAGCGACTGCGCCGCCAGAACTTGCATGCTTTCCGCCAGCGTCGACGCGCCGTAGTAGAAGTTCCCCAGGCGCGCCTGGCGAATCGGCGAGACCAGGAAGAACGCAAGGAGGACCGCGCACAACGGAAGCAACACGGGCTTCCACGCGGCCCGGCGAATCGCCAGGAGCAGCGCGGTAACGACCAGCACCGGTATCAGCACGGTGAGGTTGGCAGCCACGGCGAGCCCGAAGCTCAGACCGGCGCGGACCAGCGGACGGCGCCCGGATTCCGGCCGCGACAGGTGAACGGCGATGCAGTAGATGCCGTAGGCGAGACACGCCAGCGCGATGCTATAGCCGCGCGCCGCCACCAGGAAATCCAATACCAGGGGATTGCCTGCGGCCAGCGCCACCGCGAGCAGAAGCAGCCAGCTCTCTCCAAAGGCCAGCAGCGCCAGCCGGAAGATGGTGACGAAATACCATCCGCCCGCCAACAGGCTGGGCAGCCGCAGGGCCAACTCCGAGAACCCGAACAGCCAACTGGAAAGCCGCATCAGCAGCGTCGACAGGAAGTGATGGTTGGCATCGTACACGCTGAACAGGGCGGCGAACGGGCCGGTCAGATAGAGCTGCCAGGTAAACGCCTCGTCGTGCACCAGCGATTGCGTGGCGGCGCGGTAGATGTTCAGGAGAAACAGGGCCGCGAGGAGCGCGATCGAGGCGGAGCGGAACGAAAGAGCCGTTTTCACGAGAGTCACTCACCGCACGGTGAAGGAATCCAGGTCTACGAACTTGCCCGACGACGCGGGATTGCTCTGCCCGGTGACGCGAATCACCACGAGGTGGCGTCCCGGGCTGAAACAGCAGAAGGTCCGCTCGGTCTGCCACTCGATGCGCGGCGAATACAGGTCCACCGTGCCTTTGCCTTCGCCGTCGACGGTCAGCGCGGCGATGCCGCGATTCGGAGCTTTGGTGAAGGCGTAGGTCAGCGACTGGCCGGTGAAGGCGAAGGCGATCTCGGCGTCGGGAGTGTCGGTGTAGGTGATGGTGTGGAGTCCCGGTCCCTCGAAGCTGTCGTCGTGATACCAATCGCCGCGATAGGAAATCACGGGATCGAAATCATCGTAGAAGCCCGGCTGCGCCACCAGCGAGACGACGGGGTTGCAACCCGGATCCAGGCGCGCCAGGTAGTAATCGCCCATTTCGAATTCGGGTGCGGCGCAGCGGTCGAGCAACTGCTTCAACGCGAGCGGGCGCAAGGGCTCGCCGGCCGACGGTTTCTGCGCAATGAGATATTCGACCTTCCATTTCCGCAGGAGCGCCAGCATGTCCGGAAGCGTGAACGCGTGGCGAAGCTCTTCGAGCGTCGTGTACTGATGCCAGTGGTTGGCGTACACATCCCCTTCCAGTCCCGCCAGCGTGCTGTCGCGGGTCAGCAGCACGGCGGAGTTCGGATGGTGCTGGTTGTACCAGGCGATCACCGCGCGCACCGGCGTGGCTTCCTGTTTGTAGCGCTCGCGCTCGGCCCGTGAGAATGGCAGCCGCAGACAAAAATCCTTGTGGTAGTAACTGGCCGAAGGCAGGAACCAGGCGTTGAGCCCGGCCGAGGCTGCCAGGAACACCAACAGGGTCCGATACAGCCAGCGCTGGTTCGTGTGCATCCAGGCCAGCAGGGCGGCGAACGGGATCATCAGCAGGGGCATGGCCGCATAGAGATAGCGGACATTGGGCTGCGACCGCATGATCAGCAGGCTTGCGCCCACCGCCACCGTGGCCGCGAGAATGGCGGGCCGGCGCGCCACCACCAGCAGCCCTATGAGCGCAAACGGCGCCACCACCAGGTACTGGAATCCGAAGGAACCGTTCTGCCCTTCGTATGCCTCGTTGGTCTGAAAGGTCATGCGGTACAGCGTGGTCCAGTCGATCGGGGTGTGGAAGCGCGAGTCGTTGACGTCCACCGACGGATCGAGGAGCGGCGAGTGCAGCTTCCGATTGTTGAACGGGAAAATCGGATTTCCAGTCTTGTAGTATGCGATGGCGTAGGTGGGGGCCGCGGTGGCGACGAGGAGCAGAAGGGCGAGCGCGCAGACGGCCGCCGGCCGGCGTCCCAGCAGTTTCCAGTGCGCCGCCATCTCGCCGATGGCAAACGGGAGCGCGACGGCCACATAGGCCAGCGCGCCGAACTTGATGCTCATCGCCGTGCCGCCCAGGAACATGGCGAGGTACAGGAACCGCTTCTGGGCGCTTTCCCCGAAACGCCAGATGGCCACCACCAGTCCGAGCACCATGGCAGCCAGGAAGTTCTCGACGAACAACGATCCGGTGACGAGCTGCGCCAGGGCGGTGCCCGCGAACGACGCCGCGATCAGAAACGCCGCTGACGGCGAAATCCAGCGGCGTGTGGCCCCGAGCAGCAGCGCCAGCACGATCAGCAGCATGGCGAAGTTCAGGATGCGGGCCGCATACTCGCCGCCCAGCAGGTACACGATGGAATACGCCCAGTCGGCGCCCATGGGCATTACCGACCAGAGAAAGCGGGCGGGCTCGTAGGTCATGGCGTGGTGGGAGGCGATGTTCATCGCAACGGCCAGGTGCATGGCCAGGCCGTCGGCGGAAGTTTCGGGCTTCAGCGCCACGAACCACTGCGCCACCACGAAAAAGACCAGCAGCGCGAATGCCCCTCGCTCGCCCCACGACCGCAGCTCTGCGCGCCGCAGCAGCGACGCCCAATAGACCAGCCGCTCCCACACGCCGCGAAGGTCCGTGGCGATGGGGACGGCGAGCACCACGCCCCAGACCAGCGGGTAATGTACCGGCGTGCGCGCGAGCGGCGTCATCAAAAAGATGTACCCGCCGATTCCGAGAAGTGTCGCCAGCATGTGCTGCTGGAGCCTTTCGAGCTTGCTCGCTCCCAGGAGCCGGCATCCCAGCGCGCAGGCCGAAATGAGAAAGAAGCCGCACGCCAGCAGAGGCTGCGGGCCGACGGAGACCGCGGTCAGCACCGCCAGCAGCACCGTCATCAAACCCGCGAAGCTCCACGGAACCAGCACCAGGACAGGCGCCGCGAGCGCCAGGTAAGCGCCGGTGTAATGCGAGAAGCGCTTGAGCCCGACCGGAAACCAGATCTCCTGCGAGAACAGGTGGGCGGTGGCCAGACCGTGTATCTCCGCGCCCAGGAGCACCGCGAACACGGCGGCGGCCAGGGCCGAAAACGCCAGCACCGGAGCGGCCGGCTGCTCGCCCGCGTCGCCCTCCTGCGGCTTGAAGATGAAGAGCCGCTGCACCGCGAAGTTGGCGAAAAACAGAATGGTCTCCACCAGCAGCTTGGCGGAAACGGGACTGACGCCCAGCCGCTGGTTCAGAAACCGGATGCCGCCGTAAGATGCCGCCCCGCTCACCACCACCAGCAGCAGGTACTTCGGCAGCACCGTCTTGTGCCGCTGGTGCGAGTAGAAGACCGAACGCCGCACCATGGTGTAGTTGAAGCAAACCGCCGCCACGCGGCCGATCACCTGCGAGACCAGGATATTGGCCGAACGGTGCCACGCCAGATAGAAGACCAGGTTGTCCAGCAGCGCGGTCAGCAGCGATACGGAGCCGAACCGCAGCAGGACGAAGTAGATCTTCATCGAGTCGCGGATGGGATTGAAGTGCGACGACTTGTTGCCCTCTTCGTAGATCGTGCGGATGGAAACTGCCGAGATGGGCAGCGCCAGCTCGTGGGCGGCGATCAGCATCTGCAGCTCGAACTCGTAGCCCGTCGATTCCAGCCGCAGCAGCCTGGGCAGGAAGCTCGCGGGAATTCCGCGCAATCCGGTTTGCGTGTCCGTCAGCTTCTGGCCGAGCAGGGCGTGCATGATGCCGCGCGTGAGCACGTTGCCGAAGCGGCTGCGCAGCGGCACGTCGCTGCCGAAATCGCGGCACCCCAGAATCAGCGTCTCCGGTTGCGCGATCAACGCTTCGGCGACCCGCGCGATGTCCTCCGGATGGTGCTGGCCATCGGCATCGGCGGTCACGATCCCCGCCACATCGGGCAGCCGGCAGAGCACGTGATTCATGGCGGTCTTGAGCGCCGCGCCCTTGCCCAGGTTGACGGCATGCCGCAGCAGTTGAACTTGGGGGAACGCCGCCACGCGGGAGAAGATATCGCGGTACGCCTCCCCGCTGCCATCGTCCACCACGACGATCGGATGTTCCGCCATGGTGGAAAGCGCCGCGACCAGATCGATCAGCCCGGCCGACGGCTTATACGCAGGGATCACGATGGCGATGGGAGCTGGCTGCATGTCTCTGTGGATACCCTTCAATCACAACATGCGCGGGAAAGGGATTGCAACCAGCGGCATGGAATTGCCGATGTTTCCGGGATCAGCCTTTAGGCTCGTTCTTCTTCCGTTTTCCGTTCCGCAGCAACGCTCCGGCGAAAAAGGCGAGCGGCACGGTTGCCCACAGAGCGTAGTGTACTTTTTGGGCGCGCGGTTTGGGCAGGTCGGGCGGCAGCACCCCGGTGTCAGTCGAGTTCTCGAGCGGCTTCCCGATCTTCATCTTCTGAAGGTCGTAGGAGAATTGCTTCCCGCAATCGAGGCACACGACATACGTTTCGCCATGTGGCTGGCCGGCCTTGCTGACGGGCGTGACCGGGCGAGTCAAGCGGTGGTGGGGACAACGGAACAGCAGATTGAGAACGGAGTCGATCACTGCAACCTTCCGAACGAGCGATTGCGATCCTCCTCCATTGTGACAGATTCCAGCTTTTGGCTCGGTGTTTGCAGGAGCGGTTTGTATGATGCGACACCACCGGCTCGCGCCTCACCTCGTCGCGTGCCTGCTAACTTCCGTGCTTGCCGCTTCCGAGCCCTCGCGGAACGTCATTGCGGTTGCGGTTCCCGGGACGGCCCTCCAAGTGAACCTCGCCACACAGGTGGGCCGCCCCTACGACGCCCGCGACGTCGAGCGGGACGTGCGCTATCTGTGGGGTCTCGGCCGCTTCGACGATATCCGCGTGGAGACGGAGGAGCGCCAGGGCGGACTTGCGGTCGTGTTTCGCGCGGCGCCGGCTCCGCATCTCCTGTTGCACGAGATTCGTATTCAGCCGAATCCGCTGGGTGTCGAAATCCGGCTGCCCGGCCTCACGCCTATGAGCGCCTTGCGAGCCCACGGCATCGCCATGGATGCCGAGAGACAGCTCCGGCAGCAGGGGTTCCCGGACGCGAAGGTTCGCTACGCGCTGGTGCCCGTAGGCCGGGGCGAGGTGGACCTCGAGCTCACGCTCGATCGCGGGGATTTCCGGCGTGAAGCACGGCGGCGCGCCAAAGGCAATGTTCTCGATCGCGGCGTCTGCGCCCCGCTCTTCGCCGCGCGCCGCGAGGCGCAACGGCAGGGCGTTCTCGATTTCACCGCGACGCGCGATGGCGAAGGCCGCGTCACCGTCGAGCGCGGCGCTTCGTACCGCGTCGGCCGCATCGAGTTCCTCGGCAATCACCGTTACGGCGATCGGGCGATCCGCCGCAACTTCCTGTTGCAGGAGGGCGCCGTCTTCGACGAGCAGAGGCTGCGGCGCAGCATCGCCCGTCTCAACCGCGTGGCGTGGTTCGAGCGGATCGGGCAAAGGGACGTGCTGGTTCACCCCGATGAGAAAACGGGTTTCGCCAGCGTGACCGTGCGGTTGAATGAACCGGGGAGCGGATCGTGGAGGCTCTCCGGGCCGGCCGGCCCACTGAGTTTCGGAGGCCCGGTGCAGGCGTCGCTCCGCTCGCGATTGCCGTGGTGGACCACCTACACGGTGTCGGCGAGTCTCTTTGTTTTCGGGCATCCGCTGCTGCCGATCGTCAACGCGCCGAAGGGACTCATTCCGGTGCTGGCCGTCGAGCGGCCGTACGTTTCAGGCGACGGATGGAAATCGGGCTTCGCGATTGCGCCGCGCCTGGGCTGGAAGAACTCGGCCGTCAGCTATGCGGCCACTCAGATTCAGCAGCGATTGCTCCCGCTGGTTTCAGGCGAGCGCGGCGCGCAGGCCTCGCTCGACGTGGGCGGCGAGGCGCCCGGCGTGTGTCAGGCGCCCAGGTCACGGCTCGGGCTGCTGCGCGCCGCAGCGACCTTGGGTCTGCATTTTTTGGGTTCGCTGCCGGCGCTGCCGTAGCCTCGTAAGAAGCAGAAATCCCGATTGTTGGATTATTGGGGTCCAAATACTCGGGACATGACAATTTGTATGAATGGAACTGGGCATCTAAACCCAACAAAATACGTAGAAAACCAATCCCTAGATGGATGGCACGAGACGTGCCAGACTTCTTAGCAGTTTGGAGCCTACTCAGAACCCGGGAGACACTCAAAGATGCTTGCCGAACGATCACTGCTGCGCCTCGCGCCTGTTTTGGCCTTCGCCCTCGTCAGCGCGGTCCCATCTCGCGCTGATGTTTCCTACGCCAGCTATGCCTCTTGGGCATCTGCCGTAACCGGTGGGATTACCAGTGTGACCATCCCTGACCCCAGCCCCAATGCGGACATTTTCTTTGGAAATGGTAACGCGTCTGTCACGTATTCCGGCGTGACTTTCTCGACCCAGGCTGCGTTATCCAACGGCAACTTCTTCAATGTCGGCTCCCTGTTCAGTGGTGATCCGGCCGTCCTGTCATCCCAACAGCAGACCGTTGGGGTTGCGAACATCCTGATCACGTTGCCGGTAGCCGTGACAGCCTTCGCCCTGAATTACGGTTACGGCACGTTCTTCGGGAGCAACGTCACCTTCGCTCTCTCGGACGGCTCTACCATTACTCAGGGCAGCACTGGGAGCGGTTACAGCGTTCCGGACTTCTTTGGAGTGACCTCCAACACGCCCTTCAATTCGGTGCTGGTAACGTCTTCCGACTTTGTGCTCAATCTCAATAATGTGGTATATGGCACGGCTTCCACGGCTGTTCCCGAGCCATCCGCGATCATCCTCCTGGTCATGATGCTTGGCACGGTTGGACTCACGTTCCGCCTGTCGCGAAAACGGATTTGACCGCAGCAGGTACAGCAGCGGCCCGGCGCGCACGCGGCTGGCCGGGCCCTACCGCCTGCCGGGCACTTCCCCCATCGGCGGCAGCAGGTGCTTCTGGATCTTTCCCATGGCGTTCCGCGGCAGTCGCTCCACCTGAACGAATGCCCGCGGAACCTTGAACGACGCCAGCTTCGCGCGGCACCGCTCTTCCAGCACCGCCGGCCCCACCGCGCCCTTCAGCACCACGTACGCCACGGGCGCCTCGCCGCGGACGCGGTCCGCGACGCCGATCACCGCCGCTTCGGACACCTCCGGCTGCTCTTCCAAAAACTCTTCGATTTCCCGTGGGTAAATATTGAAGCCGCCCGAAATGATGAGGTCGCTCTTGCGGCCGCACAGCGTGTAGTAGCCGTCCGGCGAGCGCACCGCGAGATCGCCCGTGCGGAACCATCCGCCGGCGAACGCGCCGCGCGTGGCCTCTTCGCGGCGCCAGTAACCGGCGAACACGTTCGGCCCTTTCAAGTGGATCTCGCCCGTCTCGCCATCCGCCACGGGTTGCCCCTCGGGGTTCAGCAATCGCACCGAAACGCCCGGCAGCGGCAGCCCCACGCTTCCGGGCCGCCGCTCGCCGGCATAGGGGTTGCTGATGTTCATGAAGGTCTCGCTCATGCCGTAGCGCTCCAGGATCGTGTGGCCGAAGCGCGCGCGAAACTCGTCCAGCACCTGCGCCGGAAGCGGCGCCGATCCCGAGACGAAGAGCCGCATGAATCCACCGATCTCTTTCGCCTGGGCGGGCGGGATGTCGAGCATCCGCACGTAAATCGCCGGCACGCCGAAGAACAGGGTGGGGCGGAAGTCGAGGAAGGTGTCCGCGGCCGTGCGGTGATCGAAGCGCTCCACCAGGCGCATCGGGCAGCCGCTCATCAGCCAGCAGTGCAGGCCGTTTCCCAGGCCGTGGATGTGAAACAGCGGCAGCGCCAGCAGGAAGCGGTCTTCGCTCGTGATCTGCCAGCACGTGAGCAGGTTGATGGCGTTCACCGCGAAGTTGTGATGGGTGAGGACGGCGCCTTTGGAAACGCCCGTCGTGCCGGATGTATAAATGATGCCCGCGGGCGCGTCGCCATCGAGCGGCGCATCGGGCCGTTCGGCGGGCAGGCCGCTGGCCTCGGCGGTCAACCCGGCGGGACGCCAGATCGGAGCAGGACTCTCGAAGCCGGCGTCCGACACCACCGCCGAGGGCTCCGCGTCGCGCAGTATGTGGGCCATCTCGCGGTCCCGGTACAGGATGTTGATCGGAACGAAGATCACTCCGAGCTTCACGCACGCCAGGTACACATCGATCATCTCGACCGAGTTGGCGAGATACACGCACAGCCGGTCGCCGGTCCGGAGGCCGCGCTGCCGGAAACATTGCGCCAGGCGGTTGCTGCGCGCATCCAACTCGCCGAAGGTGAAGAGACGGCCCTCGAATTCCAGGGCCGGGCGGTCACGGCGGCCGAGGAACGACAGGTCGAAAAGCTGCGTGAGATTCATGCCGGCAGCTCCTTGCCGCGGGTCTCTTCACTCCAGGGCAACAGCGCGAGGCCCGCCAGGAACGCCACCGCCGTCCACGCGACCGGCGTTCCGATGGTGTGCATCCGGGAGACGCCGGCGCCCACCAGGAAGGTGATTCCCGCCGCCAGGAACCGCCCGAAAGACGTGGCAAACGCGAAGGCGCTGCCGCGGCACTCCGTGCGGTATTGCTCCGGCAGCCATAGCGTGTAGACCGCGAAATTCGCGCCCCCGATCCCCAGAAAAAAGAGACACGCCAGGAACTTCGCGAGCGCGTGGCCGGCCGCGTAGAAGACGTATCCGAACCCCAGCGGGATGAACACCAGCATCATGACGAAATACAGCGCCAGCGAACCCCGGCGGCCGAACCGTTGGGCGAGCGAGGGCAGCATCAGGCAGCCCAGTATGGTCCCGGCGGACAACAACATGGTGGCATACGACGCCATGCGCGCGCCTTCCGCGGCCGTGAAGCCGTCGCGCCCGGCCAGGTACGTCACCGAGGCCGGCACGTAGACCGAGCCCGCCCAGAGGCCGATCATCGAAACCAGCAGCAACACGGCATTCACCGTGGTCCGCCTTCGGTACTCGCGCGAGAACAGCGCCCGGAACGCGGCGCCCGCCGTCCAGCCGCGCTCCAGGCGATGCTGCCAACGCGCGGGCTCGCGCACGCCGTAGCGGATGAAGGCCACCAGCAGCGCCGGTGTTCCGCCCACGGCGAACATGGCGCGCCAACCGTAGCGCGCGCCCACGGTGTAGTTCAGGATCGCCGCCAGGAAAATGCCGAAGTAGTAGCCCGTGTGCATCCACGCCGCGCCCTGCCCGCGCCGCCGCTCGGGCCATTCTTCCGCCACCAGCACGCCGCCGAGCGTCCACTCGCCGCCGATCCCCGCGCCGGCCAGGAATCGGAACAGGGCCAGTTGCCGGACGCTCGCGGCCACCGCCCCGAGAAACGTGAACAGCGAGTAACAGAGGATGGTGAGCACCAGGGTGCGCACGCGGCCGAAGCGGTCGGCCAGCGGCCCCCAGAGGAACGCGCAGCCCCAGCCCAGGAGGAATATGGCGAAGAGCAGGCCGCCGTAATAGCCGGTGTTGGCCGGATCGGTCGGAATGCCGGACCGCGGCAGCAGGTCGCGCAGCGCCGGAACCAGCACCAGGGCGTAGATGAAGGAGTCCATGCCATCGAGCGCCCATCCGGCCCACGCGGCCCAGAAGCCGCGGACCTGGTTAGCCGTGAGTTTGGGAGGCAGAGAGATAGTTTACCGTGGGTGCACCCGTATGTGGCCATTCGCTCCCATCGCCTGTCGATGGGGCTTGACAAGGCGCCCGCGGATCGGTGATACTCTTCCCATCGATAGACGATGGAAAAAACTCCCGAGCTCCTTCCCGGCACGCTGGATCTGCTGATCCTCAGGGTGCTTGCCCGCGGCTCCATGCACGGGTACGGCATCGCGCAACGCCTCAAATCCATCTCCGAGGATGTCTTGCAGGTGGGCGAAAGCTCTCTCTATCCGGCGCTCCAGCGGCTGCTGCTCAACGGGTGGGTCAAGGCGGAGTGGGGCGCCTCGGACAACAACCGCCGCGCCCGGTATTACACGATCACACCGCTCGGCCGCAAGCAGCTCAACGCGGAACGGCAGGAGTTTCACCGGATCGTTACGGCCATCGAAAAGGTTCTGGAGACCGCCTGAGGAGGGTCGCGTGCAGAAGTTCATCCGCCGCCTGAACTACTGGTTCCGACGCAGCAAGCTGGATGCCGACATGGCAGAAGAGCTGGAGTTCCACCAGGCCATGGTCCAGCGGGACCTGGAACAGTCCGGACTGGGGGCCGATCGGGCCTTCCACGCGGGACGCCTGGCGATGGGCAATGCGACCCTGGCCCGCGAGGACTCGCGCGCCGTGTGGATCTGGCCCTGGCTTCAGAGCGTGTGGCAGGACCTGGATTACGCCGCGCGCAGTTTTCGCCGGCAACCGGGATTCGCGCTGGTGGCCATCGTCGCGCTCGCGCTTGCCATAGGGCTCAACACCAGCCTCTTCACGGTGTTCAACGCGATTGCCTTGCGCCCCTGGCCGGTCAAGGAACCGGGGCGGGTCGTGAAGGTGTTCAGCGTAATCAAGAATCCCGCCAAGGGCTTCGATAACGTCGGCGGGTTTTCCCTCGGCGAGTGCCGGTATTTCGCCGAGCATTCCAAGTCCATGACGGGCTTCTTCGCGACCCGCGGCGAGGGCGGCATCCACATGGATAGTGCCAAGGTCCGCGTGGAATACGTGAGCGGCAGCTATTTTCGCGTGCTCGGTGTGGAGATGGAGTCGGGCCGGGGTTTTCTGCCGGAAGAGGATCGCGCGGATCGGCCGGTGGCGGTCGCCGTGCTCTCGCACACCGCGTGGCAGAACCGCTTCGGCGGCGATCCCGGCGTGATCGGCCGCCCGATCCGCGTCGAGGACGCCCCGTTCACCATCGTCGGCGTGGCGCCTCCCGTCTTCGGAGGAACCTCGCCCGAACTCACGGATCTGTGGATCCCTCACCCCGCTGTGGCCTTTATCAGGCCGAACGAATCCTGGGTGCGCAGCTTTCTGCACGACCCGAATTTCTGCTGCTCGGATATCGCCGGCCGCCTGGCGCCCGGCGTCACTCGCGAGCAGGCCCGCGCGGAACTGTCGCTGCTCAGCGCGGATTTCCGGCGGCAGTTCAATGAAAAAAGCGATGGCGTGATTCTGTCGGGGACCGCGATCCTGCAGAAGCCCGGGCGCAAGACTCGCCAGATCTACGGCG
Organism: Bryobacteraceae bacterium; assembly: GCA_035638575.1. Classification (GTDB taxonomy): domain Bacteria; phylum Acidobacteriota; class Terriglobia; order Bryobacterales; family Bryobacteraceae; genus DASQZT01. Next base: position 14,764 of record DASQZT010000292.1, on the reverse strand, counting down.
TCTTCAGCCTGATGTTCACTGGCGTGATGCTGGTGCTCCTGCTGGCCTGTGCCAACGTGGGGAACCTGCTGCTGGCGCGCGCGTCCGCGCGCCGGCGGGAAATCGGCATTCGCCTGTCGCTGGGCGCCGGCCGCCGGCGGATCATCCGGCAACTCCTCACCGAAAGCCTGGCGCTGGCCGGTGTGGCTGCGATCTTCGGGGTGTGTCTGGCGTGCGTCTCGCCCGGCCCGCTGTTCACCCGTGTCGTGGGCCAGACGTCCTTCCACCTGCAACCGGACGCGACGGTCCTGGCCTACACGCTGGGCCTGGCCGTCCTCGCCTGCCTGGCGTTCGGGCTGGCTCCGGCGCTGCACGCCACCCGAAGCGGAATCAGCGGCGCCCTCCGGCAGCGGCTCCCGCTCCGCAGCTTTCTGCTGGCTGTCCAAGTTGCCATCAGCGTGATCCTCCTCACCGGCGCCGGCCTGCTGATCCGCGGCATCCAGCATGTGCGTTCGCAAGACCCCGGATTTGCGATTCAAGATATCGCCAGCCTCTCCTTCGAATTTCCCATCGGCGCTTACAAGGACAAGCGCATCGGCACTTTTTTCCAGGACCTCACACACGGCCTCGACGGCGTTCCGGGCGCCCAGCCGTTCGGGTTGAGCGTCCTGGAGCCTTTAGGCACTACGCGCGGGTACAGGGGCTTTCGTCTGCCAAACGAGAACGAAAAACAGGAAAGGCCCATCCTGATCAACACCGTGTCGGCGGGGTACTTTGACGTCCTGCGGATCCCCATCGTCGCCGGCCGCAACTTCGAGCCGGCGGACTCGGGACGCGGTGTCGTCCTGGTGAACCAGGCGATGGTCAACCGTTACTTGCCGGGGGAGAATCCCGTCGGCAAGACGATCGTCGTCAGCAACAGCCCGTTCGAAATCGCCGGTGTGGTACGTAACGCTCACACCTGGGCACTCGACGAGGTCGAGCCCGCCATCTACAGCCCGATATCGTTCGGTGTTCCCCCGCGCCTGCTCCTGCACAACACTCCGGCGAATGTGGCGGCTGTCACCGCGCTGGTGAAGAATCTCGATCCGCGCGTGCAGATGAAGGCGACGCCGCTCAGCGAGAACCTGGATCGCTGGCTCGACTCGTCGCGCATCGGCGCCATGATCGCCGGCATGCTGGGAATCTTGGCGCTCTCCCTGGCGTCGATCGGCATATCGGGGGTCTTCGCGTACGCCGTGCAGCAGCGCACGCAGGAGATCGGCATCCGCGTGGCGCTCGGCGCGCAGCCGCGACAGGTGGCCGCCGTAGTGCTCGGCTCGGCCGCGCGCTCTCTCGCCGCGGGCCTGGCCGTCGGATTCGGATGCGCGCTCGCCGGATCCCGGATGATCCGCCAGTATCTTTTTGGACTGAGCAGCGCCGATCCCGTCACATACGCCGCCGTGATCTTCACGCTGGCTTTCGCGGGGCTCCTCGCCACGTACCTGCCCACGCGCCGCGCCATCAGGCTGAATCCCATCAAGGCGCTCCACTACGAGTAGCCCGCGGCCCGCCGCGCCTCGCAATGTTAGCCTGTAGGGTTGCCATGAAAGGTTCGGGAACCCCAGCGGCGCCGAAGCCGCGTCACGGCCTGGCTGCGGCCGTGCTGGCCGCGGTCGCCGTGGCGGCCTACGCCAACTCGTTCGGCGCAGGCTTCGTGCAGGACAACCGGTATCTCATCATCGGCGATGCGCGCGTGCAGGAAGTCAGCGCCCGGAATCTCGGCCTCATCTTCTCCGAGACCGCCCTGGTGGCCATGGCGCCCACCGACCTGTACCGTCCTGTCACCACGCTTTCTTATCTGTTCAACTACGCGGTGCTGGGGAACGGCCAGGACCCCGCCGGCTATCACCTGGTCAACCTGGCGCTCCACGCGGGCAATGCGTTCCTGGTTTATCTGCTGGCGCTCGTCCTGTTGGGCGAGTTCCGGCCGGCGTTGTTCACGGCGGCGATCTGGGCGCTGCACCCGGCCGCGACCGAGGCGGTGACCAACATCATCGGCCGCGCGGACGAGCTGGCGGCCATGGCGGTGCTCGGCTCGCTGCTGTTGTACATCCGCAGCACCACCGCAGCCGGGCGGGAAAAATGGCGATGGCTCGCTCTATCGATTGCCGTTTTCACGGCGGGCCTGCTGGCGAAAGAAAACGCGGCGGTCGTGCCGGGCCTCGCCATTCTCTACGACCTCACGTTTCGCTTTTCGATCCGGAAACCGGGAGCCGGCATCTTGCGATCCCTGAAGGAAGGATGCTGGCTGTTTGCGCCGCCGCTGGCCGCGGTCTGGTGCGTGCGCCAGGTGGTGTTCGCGCATAGCCCGCCGGTGGTGATTCAGTTTCTGGACAACCCGCTGGTGGGCGCGGATCTCTTCACCGTGCTGATGACCGTCATCAAGGTGATGGGCAAGTACCTGTGGCTGCTGCTGTGGCCCGCGAGCCTGTCGTGCGATTATTCCTACAACCAGGTCCCGCTGGCCACGGGACTGGGCGACTGGCAGGCGCTGCTCGCGCTGGCGGCGCTCCTGGGATTGTGCGCCGTGGCCGTCGTATGCTGCCGCCGCGAAGGACGGGCATCGCGGGCGGTGTTCTTTTTCATCGCCGCGTCCGCCCTGATGATGGCGCCCATGTCGAACCTGCCGGTGCGGATCGGCGCCATCATGGCGGACCGCTTCCTGTACCTGCCGGGCGTGGGGTTCGCCGCTTGCGTCGTGGTGGCAGTCGATGCCGCGTGCCGGCGCCTGCGATTGCGGCCGGGCGCGCCGGCGGTGGCATTGTGCGTGATCGCCGCGGCGTTTGGACTGCGCACCATCTCGCGGAATCCGGACTGGAACGACGAGCAGTCGCTGTGGACCAGCGCCGCGGCGGCTGCTCCCGGCAGCTTCAAGGTGCATTTCTCGCTGTCCTACCAGCTTGCCCAGAAGCAGCCCCTGGCGCAGTATATCGACGAGGCGATTTCCGAAGCCGAGAAGGGGCTGGCCATCGTGAGCGGTCTGCCCGACCGCTTGAACCTGGCAACGGTGTTTCTGGAAACCGCCAGGAGGTACAACGCCAAGGCCGAACTGCAGCCGGCGCCGGAAAGCCTGGTGTGGTACCGCAAAGCCGCGCAGACCCTGGTGCGCGGTTGGGCGGTGGACCGCGAGGCCGATGCCGCCCAGCGGGCCGCGGACCTGGCGCGGGGCATAAGCCCCGATCGGATTCCCACCCGCGGCTACGAGGAGTTGTACCGGCTTCTGGGGCAGACCTGGTTGCGCTTGAGCGATGGAACGAACGCGCTGGCGGCCTTCCAATACGAGCGCCGCCTCAACCCCCTCTCACCGGAGATCTACGGCAACATCGGCCGGGCATACCTGGCAAGCGGCCACGCGACGGAGGCGGCCATCTCGTTTCTCCAGTCGCAGATCCTGCGCGAGAGCGATCAGGATACGCCCGAGGCGCTGGCTTTGTACCGGATGATGGACCCGGCAGGCTGCGCCATCACCGAGCGGAACGGGCGGCCGGCGGTCAACTTCGGTTGCCCCCTGGTGCGCGGACACGCCTGCGCGGCCTTCGCCGACCTGGTGAGGGGATTCCGGGAAGCGCACCTCGACAAAGTGGCCGCGGCGGCAATTGGAGTTGCCCGCGAACGTTACGGCTGCGCGGCGGTAGTTAATTGACCCTCGCGGGGCCGTACAGTACGCGGCCTGGCCGCTCGCTCGTGACCTCGTTGTTGCGCAGCACCGGCTTGCCGTTCACGATGACATCCCGCACTCCCACGGAATACTGGTGCGGATGGTCGTACTCGGAATGGTCGGCGATGCGGGCCGGATCGAAAACCACGACGTCGGCCTTCATCCCCGGGCGCAGCAGGCCGCGGTCCCACAGCTTGAGCCGCGCCGCCGGGTAGCCGGACATGCGGCGCACGGCATCCTCCAGGGTCAGCACGTGCTTCTCGCGCACGTAAACGCCCAGCACGCGCGCGAAGGTCCCATAGCTGCGCGGATGCGGCGACGCCTGTCCGAACACCGGAATCTCGCCGTCGGACGCCACCATGGTGTAGGGCGACTGCATGATGCGCACCACGTCGGGCTCGTCGATGGCATGGTAGATTGCCGAGCAGCCGCCCTTGCTCACCAGCTCGATGGCCGTGTCGGCGGCGTTCTCGAAAGTGGGCTCCACGCCGCGAGCCCGGGTGATCTCGGCCAAGTTTTTTCCCGCCAGGTTGCGGTCGAACCCGCAGCTCACGATCGACACATTCCGCGGATCGCCAGCGCCGCGGTCGAGTTTCAGGTTCTCGACGATCACGGTCTTGATGCGCGCGCGCTCGGCTGGCGCGCCCAGCCGCTCCAGGGTGGCTTTCTGCCCGCCTTCTAGCGCCCACTGCGGCAGTAGCGACGCGATCCCGGTGCTGGATGCGGTGTAGGGATACTGGTCGATAGTGACGTCCACACCGCGCGCCCGCGCCTCTTCGACGAGCTTGAGCGTCTCCACGCTCTTGCCCCAGTTGGGCTGCCCGATGATCTTGTGGTGCGTGATCTGAGTCGGCAAGCCGCCCTCTTCGCCGATGCGGATGGTCTCGCGCACACTGTCGAGCACGTGGGCCGCCTCTTCGCGCATGTGCGAGATGTGGATGCCGCCCATGCGCCCCACCACCTTGGCGATCTCGATGACCTCCTCGGTGGGCGTGAAATTGCCCGGCACGTAGAACAGGCCGGTGGAAAGTCCGAACGCGCCATCGCGCATGGCCTGCGCCGCCAGCGCTTTCATTTTGTCGATCTCCTCCGGCGTGGCCTTGCGATTGGCCAGCCCGACGACCTCCTGCCGGATGCTGCCCTGGCCCACAAAGGTGGCGAAGTTGATCGAGATGGGTGTCTGGCGCACGCGCTCGAGAAAGGGCGCGAGCGGGACCGGGGAACTGCCGTCGGGTCCTTCGATGATGGTGGTGACGCCTTCGCGCAGATAATTCTCCGCGGTGGGAACGGTGAAGATCCCGCGGCGGCCGTGCGAGTGAATATCGATGAACCCGGGAGCCGCCACCAGCCCGTGAGCATCGATGCGCATGGCGGCGCCGGCTTCGCCCAGCGGCCCGACCGCCGTGATGGTATCGCCCTGGATGCCGATATCCGCGTAGTACCAGGCGGTGCCCGAACCATCGACAACTTTGGCGCCGGTGATCAACAGGTCGTACCGGTCCGGCTGTGCGAAGAGCAGGCCGGAGACGAGAGACAGCAGCAAGAGAGCGGGACCCGGAGGGTTCCTCATGGCGGATATTGTACTATTTCCACGGCCTGTGCTCTTTTTAAGCGGCCGCACCCGGCCAGTGGTGCGTACCGATACTATCGCGAAAATACTGAACTGGCTATAACTCAAAACCGGATATATTATCTTGCTGTCGGATGGAAGATAAAGACCTAGTGATCACGCCGGGCGGACCCCGGCCGAGAGACCAGGTTCATCGCGTGGAACCTGGCGAAGCCGTCCGCACCGACGAGAGCGGGATTCCGAGAGTAGTCCCCAACGAAGAAGAAAGGAATAATAACGTGGCAGAAGAAAGTGTGTTGACTCCCGGCGGTTATCGACCGAAATCATCGGTCCATCTCATCGAACCAGGACATGTCCTGGACGGAACCGGTGGATCCATGCGGAAGTTGGATTCGTCCGGAAAGGTCGTGGCTGACCATGGCAAGATCATGCTTCGGGCAGGGAATCAGCCACTCATGCCCCTCAATGTCGTGACAAGACCGCCCGAAGGCGAGAAAGCCGCGATTCCAATCGTGCCGGCCTTCGGCAGCGGTTGGATCGTGTATACCGGTTGGACCAACGGCACCGGGAACCCGATCTCGTCGTTCCGCACTACCTGGGTAGTGCCCCCGTTCCCGATGACTCAATCCGGCCAACTCCTGTTCCTGTTCAACGGCATCCAGAACTCCTCGATGATCTACCAGCCGGTGTTGCAATGGGGTGTTTCGGCCGCCGGCGGCGGCAACTACTGGGCCGTCGCCGCCGGCGGCGGCAACTACTGGGCCGTCGCCAGTTGGTATGCCGACGGACAGGGCGGCCCGGCATTTCATAGCACCCTCGTTAAAGTGAACCCCGGCGACACCCTGGTGGGAGTCATGACTCTGTCGAGTCATTCCGGAAGCAACTTCAGTTACAACTGCGATTTCCAGGGCATCGCCAATACCGGGCTTCCGATCCAGAATGTCCAGGAACTTACGTGGGCCGTGGAGACTCTGGAGTGTTACGGGATCACGCAGTGCACCGACTATCCCCCTGTCTTCGGTACGGCGATGACCGCGATCGCCATGCAGACCGGCAGCGTGACGCCGGCGGTCACCTGGACACCGAATAACGCTCACACGGAATGTGGCCAGCACGTAGTGGTTGTCAGCAATTCCGCAACGAAGGGCGAAGTGGACCTCGACTACGGCCTGATGAGTCCCCGCGTTCCCGGGCTCGCGCAGGTGGATTCGGTGTCTCGCAGCAAGGATAAACTGGACATCTTCGCCACCGACAATGGCGGAGTGATCCTCACGGCAGCGTGGGAGCCGGACTTCGCGGACGGGTGGCATGGCTGGTGGAACATCAACGGCGGACGCGCGGCCGCGGGCGCACCGGTGCACGGCGTTTCGCGCAGCACGGACCATCTGGATGTTTTTGTCACCGGGACGGACAACTATGTTTACACAGCCGCGTGGCAGCCTTCCTTTACCGACGGGTGGCACGGCTGGTGGAGAATCAACAACGGCATCGCCACACCGGGCGCTCACGTCACTGCCGTTTCACGGAGCACGGACCATCTGGACATCTTCGTGGTGGGGACGGACGGCCGCGTCTATACGGCTGCGTGGGAACCGGATTTCACGGACGGTTGGCACGGCTGGTGGCCCATCGGCAACATACGGGTTCCGGCCGGGGCTCCCATTTACGCGGTCTCGCGGAGCACGAACAAACTGGATATTTTCTGCACCGATGTCAACGGCGTTATCCAGACCGCGGCCTGGGAACCCGACTTCACCGACGGTTGGCACGGATGGTGGCAGATTCAGGGCGGGCGCGCGGCCCCGGGTGCATCGGTCACCGCGGTTTCGCGGAGCACGGACCATCTGGACATCTTCGTGGTGGGGACGGACGGCCGCGTCTATACGGCGGCGTGGGAACCGGATTTCACCAGTTGGCACGGCTGGTGGCCCATCGGCGCCATTCACGTGCCGGCCGGAGCTGCGGTCCACTGCGTCTCCCGCAGCACCAACAAGCTCGACATTTTCTGTACGGACACGAGCGGCAACACTCAGACCGCGGCCTGGGAACCCGACTTCACGGACGGCTGGCACGGCTGGTGGGTAATCCAGAGTGGGCGGGCGGCGGCCGGCGCTCCCATCACGGCCGTTTCGCGGAGCACGGACCATCTGGACGTCTTCGTGGTGGGGACGGACAGCCGCGTTTATACAGCCGCGTGGGAACCGGATTTCACCAGTTGGCACGGCTGGTGGGCGTTGGGCCGGTAGAGCCGCGGCTCACGCTCTTTGCAGTTCGGCGGGCGGCGTGAGGAGTTCTTCGCGGCCGGGATCTCGCCGCGGAATGCCTGGCGTTTCGCGGATGCGCAGGAGCCGCCTGCCCGGCCGGCCGCACTCGCACGGAGTATCGTCCAGCTCCCAACCGCTGGCCAGCAGGCGGTGCACCCAGAGCGCCTCTCCGGTCCAGGCGCCACCCACGTGCCAGCCTTCCTGGGCCTCACACTCCCATGCCGTAAGCCGGCCCTTGCGGTCCAGCAGCAGGGCGAATACGGGAACCTGGAAGGCTTGCCAGAGCATGTCGCGCTCCTGCTGGCCGAGGAAAGGGCGATCGGGGTATTCGAGGGCGAACACCGCGCAATCGGCCTGCACCCCTGACGCCGCCGCTTCCACCAGTTGGGCGAAACTGCCCGAGAGCACGTCGCACCGGCCGTTCGCCACCCTGGCGGTTGTGGTCACCCACTCCGGATGGAACGGATGGCGGAGCGGTACCCGAATCCTGACACGCATGGTGTCCACTAGTGGCTTGGCGGGCCGCAGGCTCTCAACTTTTTGCGGCGGCGCCGCAGATCCGCTCCAGGTTCCGGCCGAGGATCGCCCGCGCATCGGCCTCGCCGATGCCGATGTCCTGGAGCACCAGGCTCTGCGTCTCGAAAACCTTGTGGGTCCAACCGCGCGGGAAGTAAGAAGAATCCGTTCCGAACAGCAGCCGCCCGGCGCCGGCCACCTCCAGCGCGCGCCGGAAAACCGTTTTCAGGTCCAGCCCCTCATAGCGCATCCAGAAGTTGCTGCTAGAGGTGTCGAGATACACGTTGGGGCACAGGTCGGCGAGCATCAGGGCCTCGCGGAAATACCCCGCGCCGAAGTGCGGGATGATGAACCGCACCTGCGGGTGTCGCAGCGCAACGGCGAGCAGGTCGAGCGGATTGGAGTACCGCATGTCGAAAGGCGAGGGCAGTCCGAGTTTCTTCCGCACCCCCACGGTGAGCACGCCGAAATGCACGAACACGGCCGGTGGGCGATCGGCCAGCAGCCGCTCCACGCGCTCATCGTGCACCGAGTAGCGATGCATGGCCGGAAACAGGCAAATCGCATGGAGCCCGGCGATGCGGGGTGGAGCGGCAGCCAGCGGGTTCACCATGGCATACGCGAAAAATCGTTCGGGGAACGCTTCCACCGCGGCCCGAACCGACTCCTCGTCTCCCGGCATGCTGGCGATCAGGGCGGCCCGCGCCACGCCGTGCCGGTCCAGTTCGTCCGCCCAGGTGCGCGCCAGTTCGCGCGGATCTTCCGGCGGCAGGCGCCAATCCAAGGTCGAGGCTACTTCGTCCACGCCGGTGCCGCACTGCGCGGCCAGCGATTCGTAGAACCGTCGCGAAAAAAAGTGCACGTGCGCATCGGCCAGCGCGACCTCACCCCAGGGAGTTTGCATCAGGCTTGTTCCAGTGTGCGATGCCGGCAGCCAGCGCCAGTTGTGTCAACCCGGCTACATTGTTGACCCCGAGCTTCTTCATCATGGTCTTGCGGTAGCTGCGCACGGTTTGCAGCCCGAGGTCGAGCAGCACGGCGATATCCTTGCTGGTTTTCCCCTCGGCCACCAGCCGCAGCACCTGCAACTCGCGGGGCGAAAGCGATTGCAGCGGGCTGCGGTCGTGGGTCTCCAGGTCGCCGCGCTGGATGCGCGACAGCAGGCGGTCGGTGACGTGCGAACTCCAGTAGGAGCCGCCGCGCGCCACGGTGCGCAGGGCATCCACCAGCTCGCTGGAGGATGCCTTCTTGAGGACGAAGGCGCGCGCTCCGCTGCGGAAGGCGCTTACCACGGAATTCTCGTCGTCGTACATGGACAGAATGACGACCTTGACCGCGGGACAGTGCCGCAGCAACTCGGTGGTAGCCTCGATGCCGTTCATTCCGGGGAGCCCGATGTCCATGAGCACCAGGTCAGGCATGGATTTCTTGCAAAGCTGCACGGCGTCGGCCCCGCTCTCCGCTTCGCCCACCACGTGGAATTCGCCGCCGCGCTCGAGGATGGTCTTCACTCCGTCGCGGACCAGTTTGTGATCATCGACAAGAACAATGTCGAACGGCATCGTCGTTTCTCAAACAACTCCCGTATCCGCGGCGCGCACGATGGTCCCCTCTCCATGATGGCTGGTGATGGAAAGGTCCAGTCCCGCTTGCGCCGCATAATGTTCCATACTCAAGAGGCCGAGTCCCCGGCCCCCACGTTCCGGGTCCGCCGGATCGAAACCTCTACCATTATCCCGCACCTCCAGAAAAGTACCAGTACGTGTGGACTTTACCGCGATTTCGATGGCCGAGCAACTGGAATGTTGCACAGCATTCTCCACGGCCTCCTGTGCGATCTGGTACAAAGCCGACGCGATCTTCTTGTCGAGCTTGAGCGACGGGTCCACATTGAGCCGCAGCGTCCCGGCGAAACGCGCGCGGAGGCGGGTCGCCAGGCGGTCGAGCGCCGGGCGCAGGCCAGCCCGTTCCACGGTGGAAGGATTCAGCTCGTAACTGTACTCCCGTACTTCCTCCATCATGTCGCCCAGGAGCTTCTGGATTTCGACGATGCGCAGGCACTGCTGCGGCGAGAGGGTTTCGAGATCCATGCGGACCAGATCGAGCTGGAGCCCCAGCGCGGTGAGGTTCTGGCCCACCGAATCGTGCAGGAATTTCGAAACCATGTTGCGCTCGAATTCCTGCGCCTTCAGGGCGCCGAGCACGGTCGAGCGCAACTCCCGCTCGGCTTTGGCGAAGGCGGTAGTTTCCCGGGCGAGCCCGGCGGCGTAGCGGATTTCGCCCTCGATCCGGATGGGGAAAACCGAGATGATCCATGAGGCGGAATCACGCCGCTCCCCCAGCACGAAGACCTCGCCCTGGAAAGCCCGCGCGAAGCGGCGGCTCCAGGCGGCGGCCAAGCCGGGCTCCAGGACTTCAGCCGCGTTTCGGCCCGTCAGTTCGTCGGCCGTTCTGGCGAAAATCGGGGAAGGGTCGCCATATACGCGAACGAAGATCCGGTTCGCGTCCACGATCCAGTGACACGCCGGGCTTTGTTGGAGGAATGCGTCGGAGAGGCACGCGGCTTCAGGCATGGGCCCGCAGCCTCCTATCTTTTCCGCTTCAGCACCTTGCGGGCGGCGGCGGCGACGTCGCGCGCGACCAGTCCGTACTTGTCGAGCAACTGCTCGGGCGTGCCCGATTCGGCATATCGATCGTGGATGCCCACGAACTCCATGGGGCACGGGTGGGTTTCGCCCACCACCTGGGCCACGCGCACGCCGAGCCCCGTATCGACGAGGTGCTCCTCGGCCACCACCAGGGCGCCGGTTTCGGAGGCCGCGCGGGCAATGGCTTCGCGGTCGAGGGGCTTGGCCGTGTGCATGTCGATCACGCGCGCCGAGATGCCTTCGGCTTCGAGCACGTCGGCGGCCAGCAGGGACTGGGCTACCAGCAGGCCATTGGCGATGATGGCCACGTCCGTGCCTTCGGACAGCTGGATGGCCTTGCCGATTTCAAACTTCTGTTCGCCGCTGTAGACGATGGGAGCCTTCATCCGTCCCGCGCGGAGGAAGACCGGCCCGACATACGCGGCGGCGACGCGCACCAGGGCCTTCATGGCCGCCTCGTCGGCCGGAGCGATCACCACGAAGCCCGCCAGCGAGCATGCCAGCCCCATCTCTTCAATGCTCATCTGGGACGGCCCGTCTTCGCCGATGGAGATACCGCTGTGGGTTCCGACAACTTTCAGGTTGACGTGCGGGTAGGCCGCGCAGACGCGTAACTGCTCGAAGCCCTTGTTCATGACGAAGGCGGAGAAGCTGGAGACGAACGGGATCTTGCCCGCCAGCGCCAGGCCCGCGCCGATCGCCACCATGTTGGCCTCGGCGATCCCGCAGGAGACGAACCGGGCGGGAAACTCCTTGGCAAAATAAGTGGTCATGGTGGAATGGGAAAGGTCCGCATCGCACACGACGACGTCCGGATTCTCCCGGCCCAACTCCACCAGCGCGCGCCCGAAAGCCTCGCGCGTGGAGGCTCCCAGCTTGATTTCGAATTTCGTTTTGGTCGCCATTTATTGCAGCTCCTGTAGGGCCAGCTTGACTTCGTCCGCGGTGGGGGCCGTGCCGTGGAACTTGGGATTGTTTTCCATGAACGAGACGCCTTTCCCCTTGATGGTGTTTGCGACGATGCAGGTGGGCACGCCCTTGGTGGCTTCCGCTTCCGCGAGCGCGTTTTGGATGGCGGGCAAACTGTGGCCGTCGATTTCGAGCGTGTGCCAGCCAAACGCGCGCCACTTGGCCGCCAGCGGGGCGACCTCCATGATGTCCTTCACGAATCCGTCCAACTGGATCTTGTTGTAGTCCACGAAGGCGACCACGTTATCGATCTTGTGAAACGCCGCGGACATGGCCGCTTCCCAGATCTGGCCTTCCTGGCTTTCGCCGTCGCCGAGCATGACGTAGGTGCGATACTGCCGGCCGTCGAGGCGCGCTGCAATCCCCATTCCGATGGCCAGCGACAGTCCCTCGCCGAGCGAGCCGGTGGAGGCTTCGAGAGCCGGGATGAAGCGGACGTCGGGGTGGCCCTGGTAGATGGAGCCGAGCTTTCGCAGCGTGTTCAACTGGTCGAGCGGGGTGTAACCGGCCTCCGCCATGGCGGCGTACAGCACCGGGGCCGCGTGACCCTTGGAGAGGATGAAGCGGTCGCGATCCGGCCACTTTGGATTGTGGGGATCGATGCGCATGTGGTTGAAGAACAGCTCGACCACCATTTCGACGGCGGAGAGCGATCCGCCCGGATGGCCCGACCCGGCCGCGCCAATCATCCGGACGATCTCGCGACGGATACGCTTGGCGATTTCCTGGAGCTCTTCGATTGATTTGGCCATGGAACTTCATATTTTAGCGCAGGAGGCGGTGCGGAGCCGGGACAGCGGCGAGAGCGCCCGGCGAAGGGCCGGGGCAGGGAAGCGCGGGAGGCCGAAAACCGCAAGTTTCCTTGCGTTTTTGGTGAAGAAAACAAAGGAACTCAGCCTTGTTTTCCGCAACCTTTCTTGCGTTTTTCCGGCTGGGCCCCCGACGAATTCGCCGGAGGCGCCAACCGGTTGCTGGTTGCATCCTCCCTGTTATCAGCTAAGCACGACGACAAGCGGCACTCTCCGGATTTCGGCAAATCGGCGCTGAAAATACTGGAGAAATAAACTTCAAAAATCTGTGACCGGGATTTTTGGGCGGGTCGCTTTTTCGGCGGGTGGCTTTAAGATGCCGGATTCATTCGACTTCGGGCTCGCACAACGGCTGTCCCGCCGGCCGATCGGCTACGGCGGGAAGTGCAGACGGCGCAGCAGGTCCTGGAATCGCGGGTCCGAACGCAAGCTATCCATCTCCGGAGCCACCTTCAGGAATATCATCGAATCAGAGCGATCCTGATACGCCTGCTCCAGTTGGGCCAAGGCCTTGTCCTTGTCGCCCAGGGCGGCGTAGACCACGGCGATCGCATATTTGGGCACGTACTGGCGCTTAGCGCCCGCGAGCAGGCCGGCCAGCGCCTGGCGCGCCTCCGCCGCGCGGCCCGAAAGAGCATAGTCGCGCGCCATCTCCGCCAGCGCCAGGGGGTTTGTGGGGTCCAGCTCGCGGGCTTTTTGTTGCGCGGCAACCGCCTCGGCAAAGCGGCCCTGCTGGGCATAGATTTGCCCCAGAATCCCATAGGAGTACCCGACTCCGGGATTCAGATCGATACACTTCAGGAGTTCCACCACGGCCTCGTCATAGCGGCGCGCGAAGTACAATTGCCACCCCAAACTCGCAGCGCTCTCCACCGAAAGCGGATCCAGTGCCACGGCGCGCCGGGCATGGTCCAGCCCCTCTTCGGTCCGGCCCATCTCCACGAGGTACCACCCCAGGTACTCATGCGCGGGAGCATAGTTCGGGTTCAGTTCCGCGGCGCGTCGAAATTCGCGCTCCGCCGCGGGCCAGTCGTAGTCATACTGGAAGTACGCGGAGCCGAGCTCGGCGTGCCCCTCGGCCAGTGTATCGTCCAGCTCCACCGCCTTAAGCGCCGCCTCTTTCGCCTTCGGCATGGTTTCTTGCGGAGCCAGGAACAGGTCCTGCTCGAAGGCAATGGCGTAGGAGATCCCGCTGTAAGCCAGCGCATAGCTCGGGTCGAGCGCGATGGCCTGGTGGAAGTAATCGAGACCCTTATCGATTCCTTCCTTCGTGATCTTCCCGGCGTAGAAGCGGCCTTTAAGATAAAGCCGATAGGCCTCCGGATTTTCGGTTTGGCGCTTCACGAGCCGCGTTTTCTGCTCGCTGCTCAGCTTGAGCCGCAGCTTGTCCACGATCTCATGCGCAATATCGTTCTGCACCGCCAGCGCGTCAGCCAGTTTGCGATTGTATTGTTCGCCCCACAGATGGCTGTTGTCCGCGACATCAACCAATTCCGCGCTCACCGCGAGGTTCTCGCCGCGCTGGGTAATCCGGCCCGTGAGTACGGCGCGAACACCGAGCTCCCGCCCCACCGTTCGAACATCCGGCTCCTTGCCTTTGTAGCGGAACACCGCGCTGCGCGACATCACTTTCAAGTTGGGCAATTCCGAAAGGCTGTCCATCAGGCTTTCCGTGATTCCATCGCTCAGGTAATCGGTGTCGGGGTTCCCGCCCATGTTGGCGAAGGGCAATACGGCCAGAGAGTCGATGCTCTGGGCAGTGTGGCTGCGCCAGTAAAGCAGTCCCGCGGCGGCGAGGATCGCCACCGTGGCGGCAATCGCCAGGGACAGACGAAGGCGCACACCGCGCGGGGCCGCCGCCGCAGGCTTATCGCCCCCGGCGGCGAGCAGGCCCTTCAGGGCAAATGCGAGATCGTGGGCGGAGTGAAACCGCTGGGCGGGATTCTTGGCGAGGCACCGGTCGATCACGCGCCCCAGTTCCGCGGGCGCCTGTCTACCGGTGTCGGCGATGGCCGGAGGATCTTCCTTGAGAATGGCGGCCATGGTGTCGCCGGCGGAAGAGCCGGAAAAGGCGCGGCGTCCAGCGACCATTTCGTAGAGCACGCAGCCGAGGGAGAAGATGTCGCTCGGGGCTTCGACGGCGCCGCCCCGAACTTGTTCGGGAGACATGTAGCCGATGGTGCCGGTGACGGTTCCGGCCTCGGTTTCGGTGAGGGTAGCGGTGTCTTCGTGCGGCGCCGCAGCGGACTTCTGGCGGGCGAGGCCGAAATCGAGAATCTTGACGCGGCCGTCGGAAGTGACAAAGATAT
>DASQZT010000291.1:0-3421 GCA_035638575.1 Bryobacteraceae bacterium | reverse complement strand
CACCGGCCCGATCAAGCCGGACGGCAGCAAAGGCGAGTCGGCCCGATAGAACTGCTGTGCGGTATAAGTGAGTTTCTGAGTAACGCCGGGCTGCTGATCGCCGATCAACCGGTTGACCCAGAGATTCGTCACCTTAATCTCCACCGTATTTGCACCGGGCTTCAGAGCAGAAGTCACATCTACCCGGAACGGGGCCCTCCAGAATGTGCCGAGCGCCTTGCCATTTACCGCGACCTCGGCGATATTCTTGACGTCGCCCAGGTCGATCCAAAGTCTTGCGCCCGTTTGAAACCATTCGGCTGGAGCTTGGATCGTGTTCGTGTACGTGCCGGTCCCGGAGAAGTACTTCACACCGGTGTCGGAGTTCTCGTGCCACGAAGCCAATGCGGACAGGGTTACCTTCGCAGGTGCGCCCCGGTTCGGTTGGAAGCTGACCTCCCAAGAGCCCTGAATTGAGGTGAGCTGTGTCTCCACCGGCTTGGCAATCGATCGCTGCGGCGCTGTCGCGGCCTTACGGAATACCACGAAGACAGCGTCGTTCGCATTGAGCGTAAGCGCCACGATGGTGCGCCCTCTCTCGATTCGGTAGCTGGCAGGTTCCACCGCTCCCGTGTCAGCGCGCCAGAATTCCGGCGCTTTGCCCTGAGCGCGGAAAGTCGCTTCCACGTCGTCGCTGTGGGTATTGCGGTGGCTCACCCAGTACACATCCCCGTCGTTCAGTTTTCGATGTACGAAGGCCAGCTCCGTGTCGGGTTGCGGCCTACTGTACTCGAAGTCGGGCGCCAGATTGAGCGCCGTAAGCGCCTCTTCGATCGTGCCGGTTCCGAATACCTTGCCCTTACCGGTGCCGGCGCCCCAGACCTGGTCCTCGATCGTCTTGAACTCCGCCTCGTCATCGTGGAGGCTGGGCGAATCGATCGGTTTGGGACCTACAACGGTCGCCCCAGCGGCGACCATATCGCGGATCTTGCGCAATACCGCCAGCGGCATGTGCTGGCTGTTGGGGTCGAGCGCCAGAATGCGGTAGCTCATGCCGCTCGGTGTCGTGATGTTTCCATTGGCAGCGACGGTCGTGAGTTTCAGAAGTACATCGGAGTTGACGTAATCGAACCCGTAGCCAGCCGGTATGGGCGGCGGATTACCGGCGAAAAGTGCGGTAATGTTGGAGTCCTCGCCGTAGTAGTAAGCGATGTCGGCCACGAACTTGCCTTGCTGCAGCATGTAGGAACTGCGAGCCAGGTAGGTGGTCCAGGGTTTCGCCTGTTCCGCCCAGGTCTCGTGCCGATTGAACCACTGGCCGAATGGCCCAAGGCCGAGGCCTGGGATCTTATCGTCAGTGGCCTGGTGAACCGAGCAATGGATTACGAAACGGTTCAGGCCCATCGACAACTCGCGGTCGGCGGTCGGCTTCAGCGTTTCGGGAGAGAATGCCCAAGCACCAGCGCTGCCGTTCGCCGTCAACGACTCGGCTGCGACCAGGTTCTGCCCGTAAATGTGAGCCACCGAAGCAGATTCGCGGACGTCCGCATCGTACCGTTCATTAGCTCGGCCCGGCCCATTCGTCCACATCGCGCTCATGGGCACCGCCGCCGTACGCTTCACTTCCATACCGTCGGCGATGAAAGCCCTACCCGATTCGTGCGACTCAGAGTAACGGGCCATACCCCGCTCCTTCAGAATCTGCGTCAGTTGGTCGTAGTGGTTTTCAGCGACAAGGTCCTCCAAAGTCCTGCGGAAGTCCCACAGGAAACGGTCTGTAGCTTCGGCGCTTTCCACCACGTGCCCAGCCAGTGCGGGAATCCAGGGCTTCATGTCGTAGCCGCGTCGCTTGTTGAACTCGGCCATCATGTCGTCAGTCCAATTCGCGGTGCCAGCTTCCCAACTATCGGTGATCATGTATTGCAGCCCGCGCTTGCCCATCAGCCCGCCAGTGGCGTCTTTGTATTGATTCAGGTAATTGTCGAAATACGCTTTGACGTACCCGCGATTGAGCTTGTCTACCTCGAGGCCGGTGGCTTCCGGCGACGCCGGAGAATTCTGGTGGCCGGTGAGCGAGTAGCCGATCCGCAGCACGACCCAGCGTCCCGCGGACGGAGTCCAATCGAGCGTGCCGTCCGGCCGCATTTTTGCAGTGAGGTCGATGACGTCCGCCTTGCGCACAGCGTCGGCCGCCGGAACTGTGGGGGTCGCCATGGTGTAGATGTTCTGAGCCGCGGAGAACGCAGCCTTTTCCTGGAACCGGTTCACGACAGCACCGTGCAGCAGGAATTCAGAAATCTGCGTTCCCGCGGGGGCTGCCGGAGCCTGCGCCCGTCCACCCTGTCCGCCTCCGGGAGGGCCGCCAAAACCGCCGGGATTGTTGCCTCGTCCCTGTTGGGCCTGGGGTTGAGGTGTCAGCACGCTGACGCGGAAGAAGCGGGCCGTGACCGCTGGAAACGCGATAGTGCGGGCCCCGCCCGGAATCGGAGCCACGTCGCGGAAGGTGTTTCCATCGTCGCTCGCCTCTAATTGCTGGTTGGAAGCACCACCTCCGCGTCCGCCGCCGAAACCGCCGCCACCGCCGCCTGCCGTAACGAAGGTCAGTCCGCGGAAGGTCTGCGGCTGTGCAAACTCGTACTGGATCCACGCGCGCTCGCCAACGGGTGCCGCCGGTAAAAGCGTACTCTTTGAAAGATCGCCACTCGTGAGTGAACCCACGTCGAAGGAACCGCCACTGGAGCTTATTTTCGGCTGAATCTCACTCATGGCGCGATCGCTTTCCGGCGCGCGATAGGCGACCACCACGGCGTCGGCATAGAACTCTGGAGGAGGCGCCTGATTACCGCCGCGCCCGCCGCGTCCGCCGCCTGCCTGATTCTGGTACGCACCGGTGGCCGAGGGAGGCTTCGGGAGAATGCCGTTGAATGGGCGTCCGCCCTCGATGCGCGTCTCGCTCCATACGTACTTTTTCATGGCTTGCGAAGGTGGCACCCACGGTCCGCCACTCTCGCTCCAGCCGGGAGACCCTGCGATGGCCATTTCGAGGCCCAGTTGGTCGGCCAAGGTTGTGGCGTACTTGAAAGCGTCTTTCCACTCCGGAGTCATGTAGACCAGGCGCTTTTCGACGATCTGCGGCGAATTCAGGCCGGCGTCGAAATTCTGAAACCCTGCGATCCCAACGCGCTTCATCCATTCGAGATCCGCTTTAATTCCCACCTTGGTGATGTTGCCGCTCATCCAATGCCACCAGACCCGGGGTTTGGCGCTGTCAGGAGGGTTCTGGAAGCCGCGCAACAGCGGGTCGCCCTGCGTCTGGCCAAGGACGGCCCAGGCGCCGATCAGAGCAATACTTGCCGCGGCTGAGAGGAGCCGCCACCGTGAATCGCTAAATCGCATCGTTTTCTCCGGAGAAATCCAACGGCGGTGGCTTCTCGGCCCCGCC
>DASQZT010000290.1:0-81042 GCA_035638575.1 Bryobacteraceae bacterium | reverse complement strand
GGACAAGCCCCCAACCCCAAGCTGCTTCGGAACCGGGTAGCCAAGTTCGTGCGGGAACTTCGATCCCTGGGCTATCAGGTCATTCCACCCGTCCCTACTGCGGGTGCATCGGTATAGGTTTTCGACCGTGCCCCACAAGCGTTAGTAGCGATAGAGCTTGACGTGCAGGATCCGGGGGGCGTCGCCGGCCAGACGCAGGCCTTGGCCGGATGTGCCCTTCATGGCCTGGTTCTGCGCGTTGTAGTTCACCATGATGTCGTCACCGTTCAGGCGGCGGCCAGGGACCCAGCGGCCATCGACGTAGACGCCTTCTTCGAGTGCTCCGATCGCGGCGGTGGAGGGTTCGGGGCCGTTGGGCGTGAAGGTGAGCTGCACGCCGTTGCCGACGATGACGTAATCGTCGGGGCCGGTGGAGATGGCAATGGCGAACGAGGATGGCTGGGCGGCGGGCGCGGGCGTGGGCGCGGGTGGACGGCGGGCTCTGCCGATCGCAAAGTCGAGCGTGTAGCTGCCTAGCGGGAGCGATTGGGCGGGCTTGTCGGCGGTCAGGACGACGGCTCCGATGGCGTTTTCAGACTGCGCCTTCAAAATCGCCGGGGCGGCTTGCGCCAGCGCTTCGTAGGCCCGGGCATAGGGCGTGGCGGCGCCGGCGCTGCGCTCGATGGCGAAGGGCGAAATCCCCATGGCGGCGTGCTTGCCGATGGCGTAGAACGCGTTGGCGGCGTCGGCGCGGGTCTCGGGGATCCACAACGGGTTGCCGGAGCGGTTGTAGCGCGCGCACCATTCGGCGAAATCAGGCAGGTAGATGTCGGGGGCGACGACGTCGATCGAGGGCGCGCCCTGCTGCCACACGTTCAGGACGATGGGCAACGGCCCGCCGGCGGAATACTGGCCGATCTTTTCGCCCAGGGCGGCATTGACGAACATGGGCAGCGCGTATTCGGCCTTGCCCGCCCTGGCCACCTTGTCGAGGTAGGACGCGTAGTTCCAGGCCATGAAAATCTCGTTGGTGACGGGATCCTTGCCGAAAACTTCCTGCCAGTTGCCCGTGGTTCTGGCGCCGGCGGCTTCCCACACGGCGCGGAACTCGGGGATCAGCGCGGCGCGGTTCTTCGCCATGTAGTCGAGCAGTTGGCGGGGCACGGGGCGGTCGAACGCGGCGTTGCCCTCGGGCGAATGATCGCGGGTGCCTCCGGGACAGCCCACTTCGTTTTCCACTTGCACCATGATGACGGTGTGGGCGTCGCCATCGACGTCGCGGATATGGCGCATGAGGGCGGCGAAGGCGCGGGCGTCGGCCTTCCAGTTGGCGTCGTGGAAGACAGAGAGGTAAGTGAGGGTGACGCCGTTTTCGGCGAGGAACAGAGGGAACTGTTTAGGGTCGCGCTTGACCCAGAGCGGGGTGTAGGTGGAGACGCCGTTCTTCCAGCTTCCGAACCACAGGAACACGAGGCGGAGGTCGTGGCGCCGCGCCTCGCGGATCATGCCGTCAACGAGCGAGAAGTCGAACGCGCCGGGCTGGGGCTCCACCAGCTCCCAGCTCACGGCGGCCAGGACGGTGTTGAGATGGGCGGCGGCCAGCTCAGGCCAGTAAGGCGCCAGGTAGTCGAGGCTGGAGGAGGCCGAATTGGTCACCTCGCCCGCGAGCATCAGGAAGGGGCGGCCATCGACGATCAACTGAGTGGCGCTGCCGCGTTTTTCGAGATGGGGGATGGATGAGGGCTGGGCGGCCGCGAAGTTGAGCGCTACGAGGGCGGGCAACAGGGATCGAAGTTTCATGGTCCTCCTGGAGGACTCACGATAACGCGCGGCGCGGGCGGACGCCAGGAGGGGGGCGGAGGATGAGGAAGAGGGTTACTGCTTCAGGATGCGGCGCCGGAGGAGGTCGAGCGCCATCTGGGCGGTGAAGACACGGATGCGCTGGCGGTCGCCGAAGAACTGGCGGTGGACGGCGAGCGCGCCGGCGGCGTCGGCGATTCCGACGTATACCGTGCCGACGGGGACCGATTCTCCGGCGGGGGCCGCGGGCGCGTCCGGGCCGGCCGCGCCGGTCACCGACAGGGCGTAGGTGGAGCGCGTGTGGCGGCGCGCGCCAATGGCCATCGCCACGGCGGTCTCGCGGCTGACGGGGCCGAATTGCGCCAGAATCTCGGGAGTGACGCCCAGCAACTCGATCTTCATCTCGTTGCTGTAGGTGATGAAGCCGCCGAGGAAGTAATCGGAACTGCCGACCACGCTGGTGAAGCGCTCTCCGAGCATGCCGGCGGTGCAACTTTCCGCCACAGAGACCGTGGCGCGCTCCTTGCGCAAGAGGTTGCCGACCACGAGCTCGAGCGGGTCGCCGTTGCGCGAGTAGAGGCGATCGCCCAGGAGCAGCTCGATGGGCGCCCCTACCTCGGCGAGCAGGGCATCGGCTTCGGCCTCGGTGGAGCAGCGCGCGCGGAGGTGCACCTGGATATCGCCGGCGGCCGCGAGGATGGTGGTGGCGGGATTTTCGTATTTGCGGTAGACGGGCGAGATGAGCTGATCGAGGTCGGACTCGGGCATGCCGGTTACGCGGAGGAAAAGGGTGCGGATGACCTGCGGAGGGACGATGCGCGCGAGTCGCGGCAGGCACTGGCGCTCGAACATGGCCTTGAGCTCGTGCGGCGGGCCGGGCAGCAGCATGACCACGAAGCCGGGGTCTTCGACCCACTGGCCAGGGGCGGTGCCGCGGTCGTTGGGCAGGATGGCGGCGCCTTCGATGATGAACGCCTGGCGCTTGTTGACCTCGGCCATCTTGCGGTTGGCGCGGGCGAAGCGCTGCTCGAGGGCCTCGGCGATTTCCGGGTGGAAGACCAGCTTGCGGTCGAGCGCCTGCGCCACGGACTCGCGGGTGAGATCGTCCTCGGTAGGGCCGAGTCCGCCCGAAAGGATCACGATTTCCGATCGCGAAAGGGAGCGCCGCACGGCCTCCGCGAGGCGGTCGCGATGGTCGCCGATGACGTGTTTCGCGGCGACTTCAACGCCCAGATTGTTGAGCTGCGCGGTGAGATAGAGCGAGTTCGTATCCACCCGTTCGGGCGTCAGCATTTCAGAGCCGACGGCGATAATCTCGGCGTCCATCAGTAGAGCGGCAGGCCCTTGATGCCGGCGTCCACGCGGAAGATGGCGTTGGTGGTGGCGATCACCATGGCGCGGGAAGGAGCGAACGCCAACCCCACGATTCCGGGGCCGGAGAGGAACAGGTCGGCGTGGCGGTCGGGCGAAATCCGCACCACGCCCTTGCGGCCGGAGATGGAAGCCGCGACATAGAGGCGATGCTCCTCGTCAAACGCGAGGCCCTGGGGGCGGCCGAGACCGCGGTAGAAAACCTCCACCTCGCCTTCGGAGGAAACGCGGTAGACCGAATCGAAACTCGAGGTGGTGGGGCCGGTCACGTAAAGGTAGCCATCGGGGCCAAAAGCCAGGTGATAGGCGGCGATGGAGGGCTCGATGGTGGCGAACACGAAAATCTGCCGGCCAGGGCTGATCTTGAAGATGGTGCCGCTGCGATCGCCGACGAAGAGGTTGTGCTGCGGGTCGAAGGCGATTCCGGTGGCCACGCCCATGCCTTCGATGAACACGGACATGTTGCCGTTGGGAGTCACCTGGTAGATCACACCGTCGTAGCGGCTGGAGATGTAGAGCATGCCCTGGACGTCGAAGGCCAGGGCGGTGGCGTTCATCAGCTCGTTGATGAACGGCTTCATGTTGAAGTTCAGGTCAATCTTGTAAACGGCGACGGGGACTTTCTGGCCGCGGGAGCCGCTGAAGGTGGTGTAGATGTTGCCGAAGGAGTCGATGGCGGGGTTGGCGACGGGATGGAGGCTGTCGGCCACGGGGACGCCGATGTCGCAGGCCCACGAATCGCTGGCCAGCTCGCCGCTTTCGACCACGAGGTCGCCGGCGGTAGCGCCCTCGGGGACACGGGCAATCACGAAGGAATCGGAGCCGATGATCACCGGGGCGCCGATTTCGCCGATGGTGACGCGGGGACGGTCCGATTTGGCAAAGCCCTTGCCACGAATCTGCAACTCGCCCCCGGCGATGGCCGCGGGCGGCGTGACTTGGGCGATTTGAGGCTTGGGGTCAGCAGGTTTCCGAAGTGCCATGTTTAATAAAGATTGAACCATCCTGCCAGGAATAACACAAGTGCGGCATACAAGCCGGCCATGACGTCGTCGGCGTTGATGCCCAGGCCGCCGGGGAGGGATTCCAACTGGCGCACGGGCGGCGGCTTCCAGATGTCGAAGAGGCGGAAGAGCAGGAACGCGGACAACCAGGTTTTCCAGTTGAGGGAATGGGCGCCGGCCAAGGCGATCCACTGGCCGATTACTTCGTCCACGACGACGACGGAGGGGTCCTCGATGTTCAGGAAGCGCGCGGTGACTCCGGCGGCCCAGACGGCGGGAAGGAAGAGCGCGGCCGCGAGCAGGGCAAAATGCAAGGGTTGGAAGCCGGCGAAGCGGTGAAGGACGTAAGCGATGGCGACGGCGGCGGCCGAGCCCGCGGTGCCGGGGGCGAAGGGAGAGTAGCCACAGCCAAACCAGGTGGCCAGGAGGAGGGGAAGGCTAGGCTTCTTCGTCATCGGGCTCGAGCTCCTGCTCCTGCGGCTCGACGGGAATTACGTACTTTTCGGATGCCCAGTTTCCCAGATCGATGATGCGGCAGCGCTCGCCGCAGAAGGGAAACTCGGGATCGCCGAGAGCGACCTCCTTCTTGCAGATGGGACACTTCATACCGCGATCTGAACCAGCGGGCCGGGCGCGAACTCCGGCGCCGTTCCGGTGGCGGGCAGGAGGGTGCCGACCACATCGTAGTCGTGAGCCTCGGTGATGCGCAGGCGGCGGATCTCGCCGGGGCGCGGCTCGGCACCCTCGAAATCGTTGACCAGGGTGGCGCCGTCGATCTCCGGCGCCTGGGTGGACATGCGCGCCTCCCACAACAGATCGGTCTCGGCGGACACTCCTTCCACGAGCACCGTGGTTTCCGACCCCACGAGCGCGCGATTGCGGGCGCGGGCGACCTTGCGCTGGATGGCCATGAGACGGCGCTTGCGGCTCCGCATCGTTCGGCCATCGACTTTTCCGTCGAGCGCATAGCTGCCGCTGGTATCCTCGTCGGAATAGGTGAAGACGCCGAGGTTGTCGAAGCGCGCGGCCTGGACGAACTGGCACATCTCGTCGAAGTCCGCCGCGGTTTCGCCGGGGAAGCCGACGATCAGGCTGGTGCGGATGGCAATTCCGGGAATGGTGCGGCGGATGCGCTCCAACAGTTTCAGGAAAATATCGCCCGAAGCGCCGCGCTTCATGCGCTTCAAGATCCGGGCGCTGGCGTGCTGGAGCGGCATGTCGATGTATTTCACGAGGGCGGGATGGGCCGCGATGGTGTCCAGCAGGCGCCCGGTGACGTTGTTGGGATAGGCGTAGAGGAAGCGGATCCACTTTTCGTGAGGCGTCTCGATTTGGGCGAGGCGCTCCAGCAAGAGGGCGAGGCCGCCGGTGAGGCCGAGATCCTCGCCGTAGCAGGTGGTGTCCTGGCCGATCAGGTTGATTTCGCGGACGCCCTGGCGGAACAGCCGGGTGGCCTCGGAGATCACCGATTCGAAGCGCCGGCTGCGGAACTTGCCGCGATACTGCGGGATGACGCAGAAGGTGCAGGGATGGTCGCAGCCCTCGGCGATCTTGATGTAGGCGTAGTGGCGCGGGGTAGCCAGCACGCGCGGAGTGAGGTCGTGGTAGAGGTACGGCTCGAGCGGATTGCGCGGGGATTCCATGCCCTCGCACACGGCGACGATGCTTTCCAGCTCGTTGGTGCCGATGAGGGCGTCCACCTCGGGAAGGTCGCGACGGATGTCGCCGCGGTAGCGCTCCACCAGGCAGCCCGCCACGATCAGCTTTTTGGCGCGGCCGATCTTTTTGAATTCGGCCATTTCCAGGATGGTGTCGACGGATTCCTTTTTGGCAGGATCGATGAAGCTGCAGGTATTGACGACCAGCACGTCGGCCTGGTCGGGCCGCGGCGTCAGCTCGTGGCCGCGGGCTACGAGCTGGCCCATCATGACTTCACTATCGACGAGATTTTTGGGACAGCCAAGACTGACAAAACCGATTTTCAAGTGCGCATCCAATCCGTAAGTTCGGGACGATAGCCCGTTGGGGGCGTCCGCGGGGCCCGGGGCCCTCAAGGCCTGACTCAGCGGGGTCTGCTTTCAGGATAACATTGGGAATTGACCACCCGTATCCCATGACACGTTTATCCATTGCAGCCCTGATCCTGATGAACACGATGGCCCTGGCGCAGAGGCCCCAGTGGACCGAGAAGGAAGCCAACGACTGGTACGCCAAACAGGCCTGGCTGGTGGGGAGCAACTACATCCCTTTGTACGCGGTGAACCAGCTGGAGATGTGGCAGGCCGACACCTTCAACCCCACCCGCATCGACATCGAATTGGGTTGGGCGGAGGACCTGGGGATGAACACCATGCGGGTGTTTCTGCACGACATGCTGTGGCAGCAGGACCAGGGGGGCTTCAAGCGGCGGATCGACCGCTTTCTCACCATCGCCAAGAGACACAAGATCCGCCCGATTTTCGTGCTCCTGGATTCCTGCTGGGATCCGTTCCCGGTGTTGGGCACGCAGCAGGCGCCGAGGCCCGGCGTGCACAACTCCCGATGGGTGCAGAGTCCCGGCGCCAAAGCGCTCACCGACCCGGCGCTTCAATTCCGATTCCTGAACTACGTGCAGGAGGTGGTGCAGTCCTTCAACAACGACGACCGCGTGCTGGCGTGGGACCTGTGGAACGAGCCGGACAATACCAACGGTTCCAGCTATGGGCCAGCCGATCTGCGCAACAAGGTGGAGCTGGTCCAGACGCTGCTGCCGCGCGTATACGTATTCGCCCGGGCGGCTTTACCCAGCCAGCCGCTGACCAGCGGCGTATGGAAGGGCGACTGGTCGTCGCGCGACAAGCTGAGTCCCATGGAGAAGCTCCAGATCGAGCTTTCGGACGTGATCTCGTTCCACAACTACGGCCCGCCCGAAGAGTTCGAAAAGCGCATCGAATGGCTGCAGGCGTATAAGCGGCCGATCCTGTGCACGGAATACATGGCCCGCGGCAACGGAAGCACGTTCCAGGGGACACTGCCGATTGCCAAGAAGCACAACGTGGCGGCCTACAACTGGGGCTTCGCGGCGGGGAAGACGCAGACGTGGCTGCCTTGGGATTCCTGGCAGCACCCCTACACCGATCGCCAGCCGGCGGTCTGGTTTCACGACATCTTCACGACGGAAGGCAAGCCCTACCGCCAGGAGGAAGTGAATTTCATCCGCGAGATCATCGGGCAGAAGGGGAAGCAAGGTCACCGCCCCTGAGGACGGGCTCCGGCGTCGCCTCCGGCAATCCAGTTCTCAGGCGCCGGATGTAGGCGTCCGGATCGGCGAGGAGCTTTTTCTTGATGTCCACCTGAATTGCAGCGTTCACCTGGTGCGCCGGAAAGGCGCCGCGGATGATCCGGTCCTGCCAGGCCTGGGGCAAGGCCGAGAGGCACCTTCTCCCGAAGCGCAAGACGGATCGCATGGTTTGACTGGTCCCGGCCGGGATGGCATCCGAATAGAAAACCTGGTGGCCGCGGGTAGCCGCGCCCAGATGAAAAACCAAATCCCCATAGATGCCGGCCATGGCGTAGTGGTCCTCGACGCGGTTCGTGCGCAGGAGCCGATACCAGGACAACTCCTGCCTGAAGATGTCGAATCCGTAACCGATACCGGTGTCTTCGGCGGCGCCGTACTCCGCGCGATACCGCCTGTATTCGGGCGAGGAACGGCACGAGCGCCCCAGAAGGAACGAGGGTTTCGAGGCGAGGTAGAAGTCGCGATGGAAAAACATCAGTGAAGGATGCGGTTTCAGGTCCCCAACCTCCTCCCTGGTTACGGCGGCGAGCACGCATTTGCCGGTGAGCCGGGACGCTAAGTCTTCAGCCCATCCGTCGCGGACCGGGAAAGAGTCGATGTGCAGAGTGGCCACGTGCGTAACCCCGTCCTGGACGGCGGTCTTGACCAGCCATTCGAGATAGTAGGCGTGCTCCTCTGTCCCTCGCTGGGCCGTGGTCCGGATATCGACAATCCGGGTTCGCGGAGCGCGCGCGAGCCTGGCGCGCAGGTGAGGAGCGAGACGATTCACGGCGGCGTAGCAGGTATAAGGCACGTGGGTGCATCGCGCGATTTGGGAAAGATGCAGGTCGAGCAGACCCTCATCCCCCTCTTTCACGAGATAGACCACGGCGATACCCAACTTCATAGTCGAGGGCCTCTCCTCATGAGCAGCCGCCCGACGCGCGCCGCGCCTGCGCGTACAGCTCGAAATCGGGGCGGCCGTCCCCGCCTTCGACATCGCACATGGCAATCGGGGAGTCCTGAACGATGTCGCGGCGCAGCACCAGGTTCTCGGAAAGAGCGATCGGGATACCGGGGTGAGCGCTGTCATCGCAGTTCTCGATCATGCCGTAGCAGGTGTAGCCCCCGATTCCATCGAGTTTCTCACCCGCATGGAGGCCGCGCTTGGCGTAAGCGAAAACATTGGTGCGAAAGCCAGCCAGCGGCTCCAACAGAGAGCGGCCATCCACTACGGCCTCGACGATGCAGTTCATGGCCTCGATGTGGCAAAGGTGGTAGGGCCTGTAGAACAGGTAGAATGGGCCGCGTCCCTTTTTGTAGTAGGCGAGCATTTCGCGCTGGTACGGGTGGTCGCAATAGCCGACCACGAAAACGCCGCCGCCCGGGGTGGCGCCAAGGATATAATCCACGCACGGCCGGCTCCGGGCGTCGAGGGATTCGAAATCGAACACAGACAAGACGTCCTGAACGTCGTCAGCCCGCGGTCCGTGCATTCCGGGCACGGTGGTACGAAGCCCGAAGGCATTGGCGACGAGTGACATCTCGACACACAACTTGGTGCCATCGGTAAAGGCCGTAGCCATTCTGTAATCGAGATTCCGGGCATCGGCTTCGGGCACGATTTTGGTGGGGTTCGAGTAGCGGTCGAGGAAACCCTTAATATTTCCGGCCATGACCAGGTCGAATCCCCACAGTTGGATTTCGTCGATGAGGTTTCGGATTACTCCATGTTGGTCGCCGCCGCAACTGGTGTAGACGACCCCGCGGCGGCGCGCCAACCGCATGAGGTAGGGGCCAAAGGCGAGGTCGGCCTCCGCATTCATCATGACCAGATGTTTTCCGGTTTCTACCGCTGTTACGGCGTATCGGCCCGCTTCTCCGATCGCGCTGGTGGACTCCACCAGCACGGTTGCTTCCGGGCAAGCCGCCACGAGCATGCTGTCTTCGCAGATTGCCAGGAAGCCCTGGCGGATAGCATCCTGCACTTGTCCGGGAGTGCTTGCCAGGCGATAGGGAAGTCCTGCCATCTCGGCACAGCGGACGGCCCTCTCCGCAACGAGATCGGCAACGGCGACGCATTCCATGCCCGGCGTGATCCGGCACTGATGCAAAAGACCCTTGCCCATGGCGCCCATTCCGATGAGAGCAATTCTGATAGGCGCGGTCAAAGAGGATAGCTTGCCGAGGGTGGGGCCGAGGGCACCGGGGACATTTGCCATTCGCCACATAGTAACACTCTAGTACCGAATAGACTAACTAGCCATTTCGAGCTAGTACGTCTTGGTCGCGCCGGGCCAATTCGGCACGCGAAATACCGCCACATTTTTCCCGAAGTCCCGTAAACCCTGCAATTCGAGTTCGGGATACTCGTTCCGGAAGGCATAACTCACGCTGGGGCCGAAGACAGCATCGATGGCCCAGACGGGGTCGTCCGGTTTGAGCCCGTAGCGTTTCCGCATGCGCGCGCACTCGGTGAGGAACTCGCCCGGTGACATGGAGAATAAGTCCGTGAGGACGACACGGTAGCCGCCAATGAGTCTCTCGGAGAAGCCATCCCCGGCCTGACGCGGGGGCACGGGACGGCGATCGCCGAGGTAGTACTCCAGAAGCGGGCCGGTTTCCCGGTTGGCAAATACGATACCGCCGGGGAGGGCCGAGTCCCGAAGATATTGAACGGCGTGCTGCATGAATTCCCGGCGTTGATTGGCGGCCTCGATGTCATACCTGTGATCCTGGGCCTGAGATTGCCACAGTGGAACCAGCAAGAGGGAGGCGAGAATCAGCGGCAAAGCCTTCCGTCGAGCGAGCGCGGCCAGAGGAATCGCCATACCGGCCGCGGCGAACGGAAAGAGAAAAGAGTCGTGCCGGGAACCACCATAGGGATATAGCTGACGCCACGCCGCCGCGCACATACAGCAGAGCGGAAACACGAGAAGAAAGGCGAATGCGGCCATGGATGTTTCGCGGTGACGGATTCCCCACCAGGCCAGCAGGATCACTCCCGTGGCAAAGAGAAGGGCCGCGGCGGCGCCCAACCAAGCCGGATTTACGAAGTATGCAAAAAAGGCCTGGGACGTTTTCACGATAAATCCGGCGGTCCGATCGGTGCCGGCATGGAAATACGAATCCCGGAGCCAGCCGTCAATGCCGTATCGCTCCAGCCACACACCACGGAACTTCGCCAAGTGATATCGGAACAAACACAGGCACAACGCTAAAGTCGCGGCTTGCAGCGCGGCCCAGGTTTTGACGGCGTCGGAAGGCAGGTCGCGATGAAGGATTCGGATGAGCGCGTATACTCCCGCCGCCAAGGCAAACCAGAATGCCTGATAGTGTGACAGGATCGAGAGCCAGAGCCACAGAGTAAACCAGATGATATTGAGCGCCCCGCGTTCGCGAAACGCACGCGCCAGAAAAAACAGCGCGACCGACATCGAGAAGAGTTGAAGCATGTAAGGGCGCACCTCCGCGGACAAAACGACGGCGGGGGGAGAGAAGGTGAGGATTACCAAAGCGGCAAGAGCCGGCGCGGCGGCGACGGCCAGCTTGATCCAACGGAACGTAAACCACAGGAATCCGACGCCGAAAAGCACGGACGGCAGCCGCAACATAAACTCCGAGGCGCCGACGAACGACCAGAAATAGAGGACGACACTGTACAGGGGCGGGTAGGGATGAGCCATCACCGATCGCCAGACATCCGCCACCCGGTGCTGATTGACAACTAGAAAAATGACCGCCTCATCGGGGTTCAAGAAGCCGGCGGCGGCACGACGAAGACGCAGAAGCAACCCGATGGCGATCACCGCCATGGCCAGCCATTCGACGTGTGAGTCCATCCAGGAACTAATCGCCGGAAGCAGTGCCGCACGAGGCGAGTCTTTCCGGAGACGAACGTTGCGTGAGAGGCTTTTCCGAGGTTTGGGGGATTTGCGTCCGGCTTTGCTCACGGAAGTCAGAAGTCAGAGCGCGGCCAGCACTTCTTTGTAGAGGTACTTAGCGCCTTCCACGCCGTCCCACGGGCCGTCTTCGTATTCGAGGGCGAAGGTGCCCTGGAACCCGGCGTCCATCATGATCTTCACCGACCGCTTGACGTCGTTGTCCTTCCAGCGGTTCCAGTACTTGGCATGGACGTTGGTATGGGCATACGGAGCCAGATCCTTCAGGCCGTTGTACATGAGGCACTCGTGCTCCCAGTTGCAGAAATCCGGCGAGGCTTCGCAAAACGGACTATGTACCTCATCCACAATGATCCGGATATTCATGGGGTTCGCGGTGAGCCCCCAATGGTTCTCGAGGGTGACCTTGACGCCCACCTTGGCGCCGTGATCGGCCATTTCGCGGAACGACTCGATGCAGTTGGCCAGGTACTTGGCCAGCTCGTCGTTCTTGGGATAGTCGGCGGTGGCCACCGCGCTGGGGGCGATTCTGGGACCGCCGCTATTTACGCGCATGGACTTGGCGCCCAGCACCTTCGCGCCGTCCAGCCACTTCTTAGCGACGTCGATGCCGATCTTGCGGCGCTCGGCGTCGGGCTCGCAGATGTCGCGAGGGGCGTTGTTGGAGATGTGCTGGCACCGGGTCCCGGTCTTGGCCATGACGCCGGCCAGCTTTTCGAGCCATCGCTGGCCGGGAGTGCTGGAGGGGTCGAATTCCCGGGAGGTGCGCGTGCTCCCGCCCACCACAATTGGTATCTGGGTGTACATGCTGTCGTCGGCGACATCGCCGAAGAGGCCGGAGAACAGGTCCATGCGGGCGATGCCCGGGAAGGTATCCTTGGTGAACTGCGGGAAGTCGAGCATGGTGATCTCGCCGTACTTCTTCTTCAGCTCAGCGATGCTGGCGTTGCCACCATAGTTGGTGCGGCTCTTGAAGATGTAGCGAATGGGCCAGGTGTTGGATGCCAAACGGTCCAGCTTTTCCTTTTGGGTGAGCGGGCGCGCGGCGGCCGGCTCCGCCAGGTCGAGCGCCAATCCCGCGGCGCCGAGGCCCGCGGTGGTTTTGAGGAAATTGCGCCGGCCGAAATCGAGGTTCATGCTTCCTCCTTCCTCCATGTGGGTGACCGCCGAAATAGTATCATACGGCGGCGCGGGCGGCCGGCGCATCCCATACCGCCCATAGAAATTTTGGATTGGACTCGCCGGAAACCCGCCTCCTACACTAAAGTCAGCGAAGTCAGCACGGGACAAAAATCATTATGGGAGTTATCTTGGCCTTGGCGAAATCCGAGCCGAAGAGTCAGATCGCGTTGCTGCACCAGATCAGCAACATCGTCAGCTCGAACCTCACGCTCGAAAACATGCTGCAGGAGCTTATCGGCCTGGCGGTGGAGGTGACGGACTGCGACGCCTGCCTGGTCTACCTGGTGGATCACGCCTCGGGTGAAGTGGTGCTGCGGGCGTCTCAATTGCCGCACACCTCGGAGATCGGCGCCATCCGCATGAAAATGGGCGAGGGCATCACGGGGTGGGTGGCCCAGCACAAGTCGGTGGTTGCCCTGGAATCCAACGCCGCCGCGGACAGCCGCTTCAAGACCTTTCGTGCGCTTCCGGAAGACACCTACGACGCGTTCCTTTCGGTGCCGCTGATCAGCGACGGCGACCTGATCGGCGTCATCAACATCCATCACCGGGCGCGTCACGGCCACACGCCGGACGAAATCGCGCTGATCAGCTTTATCGGCGAGCAGATGGGCGGGGCCATCGCCAAATTCCGGCTGGTGGCGCGGTCGGCGAGCGCCGAGCGGCGGCTGGAAGTTCTGGCCGGCCTGGCGCAAACGCTCTCGGAGGAGAACTATCTCGACCGCATCCTGCAAGCCATTTCGGAGATGCTGGCGGAGACGCTGGACGCGCCGGTGTGCTCGATCATGCTGGTGGACGAAGACCGGCGGGAGCTGGTGATCACGGCGGCGCGGTGCTCCTCGCCCGATTACCTGCACAAGATGCCGCTGAAGATCGGGGACTCGCTGATCGGGCGCGTGGTGCGCGAGGCGCGGCCGATCATGATCGAGAACGTGCTTCACGAGAAGCAGTACCAATACCCGGAACTGGCGCGGCGCACCAAGCTGGCGTCGCTGCTCTCGGTGCCGCTGATGACGCGCGACACGGTGATGGGCACGATCAACGTGTACACGCGCGAAGTGCGGCAGTTCACCGAAGACGAGATCGGCTTCGTGAAAGTAGTGGCCGGGCAGGCCGCGATCGCCATCGAAAACGCGCGCCTGATGTCCGAGACGCTGGAGATGAAGCGCGCGCTGGAGGTGCGGAAGATCGTGGAGCGGGCCAAGGGCATCCTGCAGCACAAGCACCAGATCACGGAAGCCGAGGCGTATTTGAAACTGCGCAACGAAAGCCGGCGGCTGCGGCGTCCCATGCGCGACCTGGCGGAGGCGGTGATCCTGGCCGACGACCTGGAGCGGCAGCGGAAGGATGTGTAGGAGAGGGCGGGGCGGCTACTGGAATCGCAGCTTCTCGGCGCGGTTGATCGCCAGTGCGCGACGACCTGGCATCGTGGCCATTAACGCGCGCAGGACAGCGTTTACGGACTCCGCGCTCTTGAACACGCGCGCCACGTCCGGTTCCAGCAGGACAGCCACCGATCCCGGCCGGGCACGGCGGGCGAATCGGTTCGGCTTGGCTTTTGTGTAATCGAAATGGTACTCGGGCCGAAGTCCGCTGGCTCGTTTCGCGTTGAGCTTACTTTGCGACGTCTTCTTCATAATCGTGCTGCTCTACTCTCGTGGCGCGGCGAGCGCCGATGATGCGAATGCGGTCCGCCTCCGGCTCCGAAAAGCAAACCAGCAAGAGGCGCCTCGCCGCGGAATGTCCAATGATGATCTCGCGGGATTCTCCCGCGGAGTGCTCCTCGTCCGGGAAAATCCGCGCCAGCGGATTGCTGAACACCGAGACCGCCTCGGCAAAGCTTATGCCGTGCTTCCTGTAGTTTGATCGGGCTTTCGGTGGGTCCCATTCGAACACCAACGACATCGCGTCTCTCTACAGAATACCGAAATCACGGCGCATTCCATACAGCCGCAACACGGTGTCGATTCAGGTTTTCAGGAATTTCAGCAACTGCTGAATTGAGTGGCTGGGACGCAGGGATTCGAACCCCGATACGCAGATCCAGAGTCTGCAGTCTTACCGTTAGACGACGTCCCAACAGAATCTCATTTTAGCAAATCGCCGCCGCCGGAATCCAGATCGGAGCACCAGCGCCCCTTGCGCCACCGGCGGGTCTTGCGGGATACTCCGGTCAGCGCACGCCCCTTCGGCGATCCGCTTATCGAGCTTCTTCAGGAGCAATCATGGGTCTACGTAAACGGCTTCTTCCGTTCGCAGTTTTCCTTTCGGTTCTGATCCCCAGTGCTCCGGCACAGCTAGTTCAGCAGGGCGCCAAGCTGGTCGGGAGCGGCGCTGTCAATACCAATGTCGGGATCAACCAGGGCTATTCGGTCGACGTGTCCGCGGACGGGAACACCGCCATCGTCGGGGGATGGGCGGATAACGGCGACATCGGAGCGGCCTGGATCTTCGGCCGCACCAGCGGAACGTGGACGCAGCAGGGCGCCAAGCTGGTGGGCAGCGGGGCGGTAAACGGAACCGTCGGCGCGGAACAAGGCAGTGCCGTGGCGCTTTCCGGCGACGGCAACACGGCCATCGTGGGCGGCCAGAACGACAACAACAGCATCGGCGCGGCGTGGATTTACACGCGCGGCGCAGCCGGGGGGGCGCCGTGGATCCAACAGGGCACCAAGCTGACAGGCGTCGACGCCGCGGGAACGGCACAGCAAGGTTACTCGGTGGCTCTCTCCGCCGACGGCAACACCGCCATCGTGGGCGGCTACGGCGACAACAGCGCGGGAGCGGCTTTCGTCTTTACGCGCAGCAACGGCAACTGGGGCCAGCAGGGCAAAAAGCTGGTGGCCAGCGACGCGGCGGGCAATTCCCTGGTAGGACTGTCGGTGGCGCTCTCGGCCGACGGCAATACTGCCATCCTGGGCGGGCCGGGAGACAATTCCAACTCGGGCGCCGCGTGGATCTTCGTCCGCAGCAACGGAGTGTGGACGCAGCAAGGCTCGAAACTGATCGGCAGCGGCGCCGTGTCCACCGCGGAAGAGGGCTGGTCGGTGGCGCTCTCTTCGGACGGAAACACGGCCGCTATCGGGGCGCCCGCGGACAACAGCGGCGCGGGCGCGGCCTGGATTTTCACGAGGTCCAACGGTACCTGGAGCCAACAGGGCGGCAAGCTGGCGGGCACGGGCGCGAACGGCAGCATCACGTTTGTCTTTGAAGGCGCTTCGGTGGCGCTCTCGGGCGACGGGAACACCCTGCTGATGGGCGGGTATGGCGACAACAGCAACTTCGGGGCGGCGTGGGTATTCACGCGCAGCAACGGAACGTGGCTTCAGCAAGGCGCCAAACTGGTGCCTACCGGCGCGACGGGCACCAGCCCCGAGTTCGGCTACAGCGCCGCATTCTCGGCGGACGGGAGCACGGCGATCGTGGGTGGGATTCTCGATAACAACAACGTGGGAGCCGCGTGGGTATTCGTGCAGCCGGTGGCCACCCACTATGCGGTGTCGGCGCCTCCTTCGGTCTCGGTCGGGGTGCCCTTCAATTTCACGGTCACCGCGCTGGACGTCAATAACAACCTGGTGACCGGCTATGCGGGAACGGTGCACTTCACCAGCAGCGACTCCGCGGCGGCGCTCCCGGCGAACGCCGCACTGACCAACGGAACGTCGACGTTTTCGACGACGCTGAACACGGCGGGCACCCGGACTATCACCGCGACCGACACGGCGAATGGCGCTCTCACCGGGAACTCCGGCGCGATTGCGGTGGTGGGGACGAGCCCCACCAGCGTGGGCCCCGGAGCGGGCAACGCCACGACGCAGGTGATGACCTTCACCTTCACCGACGCGCGCGGCTACCAGGACCTGGATATAGTCAACGTCCTGATCAACAATTTCCTCGACGGACGGCAGGCCTGCTACCTGGCCTACAGCCGCGCGCTGAACGTGCTCTACCTGGTGAACGATACGGGCACCGCGCTGTTGCCGGGCCTGGTGCTGAACGGCTCGGGAAGCACGAGCAACAGCCAGTGCGCGGTGGCCGGCGCGGGCAGCTTCGCAAACGGGAGCGGCAACACCCTGACCTTGACGTTGAACCTGAGCTTCAGCGCCGCGTTTGCGGGCGACAAGGTAACGTACATGGCGGCCCGCGATCTGCAAGGAAACAACTCGGGGTGGCAGGCGCTGGGCACGTGGGGAGTGCCGGGCGCCACCACCTTCCCGGCGGTGGGCGGCGTGAACCCGGCACGCGGCGCGGGCTTGAGCCAGACCTTCACCTTCACCTTCACCGACACCAAAGGCTACCAGGATCTGGGCGTGGTCAACGTTCTGGTCAACACCTTCCTGGACGGCCGGCAGGCCTGCTACCTGGCATACAGCCGTCCGACCGGCACCCTGTACCTGGAAAAGGACGACGGCTCGGGATTGCTTCCGGGCGTGGCGCTGAGCGGAACGGGCGCGGGGCCCTCCAACAGCCAGTGCTCGGTGAGCCTGGCGGGCTCGTCGGCCACGGGCAGCGGAAACACGCTCACGCTCACACTCAACCTGAGCTTCTCCGCGGCGTTCGACGGCAACCGGGTGATCTACGCGGCAGCCCGCGACTCGACCGACGCCAACAATTCCGGCTGGCAGTCGGTGGGATCGTGGACCGTGCAGTAACGATGCAGTGTCCCGAATTATGCAGCATCCTTCGTGACCCCTACAGATGTGGGGATTGTGGCACGCCGCAATTCAGAAGATAATAAGAGGTACTAGTCCGGCTAGGCACGGTTGCGTGCTCTCCTCTGCTGTCCGCGCTCTTTTCGGCGGGAAGCTTTTCCAGTTTCCAGTAAGGACCGACATGTCACGAAACGGAATTATCCTCGCCGTGCTTTTCTCCGCCATGGTCCCGTGCGGCCGGGCGCAGTTCGTGCAGCAAGGCGCGAAGCTCGCCGGCACCGGGGCTGTGGGCGTAAACAATGTCAACCAGGGCTTCTCGGTCGCATTGTCCGCGGACGGGAACACGGCGATCGCCGGTGGAGAGGGCGACAATGCCGGGCTGGGAGCCGCATGGGTCTTCACGCGGACCAGCGGCGTGTGGACCCAGCAAAGCAAGCTCGTCGGCGCCGGGTCCGTGGGCACGCCCGTTGCCGAGGGAAACGGCGTCGCCCTATCGGCGGACGGGAGCACGGCCATCGTGGGCGGAGGCGGGGACAACGGCGGAGTGGGCGCCGCATGGATCTTCACGCGAGCCAACGGAGTCTGGGGCCAGCAGGGCAGCAAGCTGGTGGGCAGCGGCGCCACCGGCATGGCACAACAAGGGCATGCGGTCTCCTTATCGGCCGACGGCAACACGGCCATCGTGGGCGGATTCGAGGACAATACCGGGGCGGGCGCCGCGTGGATTTTCACGCGGAGCAACGGAGTGTGGAGCCAGCAAGGCAGCAAGCTGGTGGGCAGCGGCGCCACGGGCGCGGCGTCGCAAGGCTTGTCCGTGGCGCTCTCCGGGGACGGGAACACGGCCATAATCGGAGGGCAGTCCGACAACAACGGTCTGGGCGCCGCCTGGATCTTCACGCTCAGCAACGGAGTGTGGAGCCAGCAAGGCAGCAAGCTGACAGGCGGCGGCGCGGTGGGCTTCTTCATATATCAGGGTGTCTCCGTCTCGCTGTCCGCGGACGGCAACACGGCCATTCTGGGGGGAGACGGCGACAGCGCCAATGCAGGCGCCGCGTGGGTCTTCACCAGGAGCGGCGGTGTCTGGAGCCAACAGGGCGCCAAGTTGACCGGCAGCGGAGCAGCGGGCCTGGCGAGGCAAGGCCGCGCCGTCTCGCTGTCCGCGGACGGCAACACAGCGGTGGTGGGCGGATCGGACGACAATTCGATGGCGGGAGCGGCGTGGGTCTTCATCCGGTCCAACGGTGTGTGGAGCCAGCCGGCCGGTAAGCTGACGGGCAGCGGCGCGGTGGGCGCGGCAAGCCAGGGCTATTCCGCCGCCATTTCCGCCGACGCGAGCACGGCGATCGTGGGCGGACCCAACGACAACAGCGTCAACGGCGCCGCGTGGGTGTTCACCCAGCCCGTGGCCACGCACTTCACGGTCTCCGCGCCGGCGTCGGCCGCCGCCGGCACGCCCATCAACTTCACGGTCACGGCGCTGGATGCCGGCAACAACCCGGTGGCCGGCTACACGGGAACCGTGCACTTCACCAGCAGCGACAGCGCCGCGGTCCTTCCCGCGAACACCCAACTCACGAACGGAACCGGCACCTTCCCGGCTACCCTGAACACCACCGCCAGCCAGACCATCACCGCGACCGACACGGTGGCCGCCTCTATCGCGGGGATATCCAGCGGCATCGCGGTGGGCTTGCCGGTCACCCACTTCCTGGTGGCAGCGCCCGGCTCGGTAATCGCCGGAGTGCCGTTCGCCTTCACGGTGACGGCGTTGGATGCCAACAACCACGCTTCGACCGCCTACACCGGCACGGTGCACTTCACCAGCAGCGATTCCCTGGCAACGCTGCCCGCCGACACTGCCTTGACCAACGGAACCGGAACCTTTACGGTCACGCTCCCGACGGCAAGCACGGCCAACGGACTGCGCGGCTTCCCCATACCGAGCACTCTCACAGCGACGGATCAAGCCAACTCCTCGATCACGGGGACTTCGTCCGGCATCAACGTGGCGGTGCTGTCGGGGGTCCACATTCTGGTGTCCGCACCGGCGATGGCCAACGCGGGGACGGCGTCCAGCCTCACGGTGACGGTGGTGGATATGGCCAATTCTCAGGTGACCGGCTACAACGGCACGGTGCATTTTACCAGCAGCGATGCCACGGCTGTCCTGCCCGCCAACACCACGCTTACCAACGGCACCGGGAATGTTTCGGCTACCCTGAAGACGGCCGGGAGCCAGACCATCACGGCGACCGATACGGTGATTTCCTCGATCACCGGAACCTCCAATGCGACGGTCGTAGACCCCGCGGCGGCTACACACCTGAACGTGGCCGCGCCCTCGCTGGCCACCTCCGGATCGGCATTCAACTTCACGGTGACGGCGCAGGATGCATTCAGCAACACGGTCCCGCTCTACACGGGAACGGTGCACTTCAGCAGCGGCGACCCCACGGCAAACCTGCCGGCAGACGCCACTTTGACCAGGGGGACGGGAACATTTCCGGCGACCTTGACGACTGTCGGCAGCCAGACCATCACGGCGACCGACACGGCGACTGCCTCCATCACCGGAGCCACCAGCGTCTCGGTAGTGGTGTTGCCGGCCACTCACTTCACGGTGACCGCGCCGGCTTCGGCAACCGCGGGCGTGGCGCTCACGGTCACGGTGACCGCGCTCGATACCAACAACGCCACGGTGCTCAGCTACAGCGGCATCGTGCACTTTACCAGCACCGATTCGGCGGCAGCGCTGCCCGCCGACACCACCCTGACCCACGGCACCGGGAGCGTACAGGCCACGCTGAAGACGGCCGGAAACCAGACCGTCACGGCGACCGATACGGCGAGCGCCTCGATCACCGGCATATCCGGCGCGATCGGGGTGAGTGCGGCGGCGGCCACACACCTGAAGGTTGCCGCGGCGGCCACGGCCACCGCCGGAGCGGCGCTCACCTTCACGGTGACGGCGCTGGATGCGTTCAACAACACGGCCCCGAGCTACGCGGGAAGCGTGCGCTTTTCGAGCAGCGACTCGGCGGCGATCCTGCCCGCCAACAGCCCCTTGACCAACGGCGCCGGCGGTTTCCAGACTACCTTCCAGACCGGCGGAAACCAGACCGTCACCGCGACCGATACGGCGACTGCCTCGATCACCGGCACATCCGGCGCGATAGCCGTGGGCGGCGGGCCGGCCACACACTTCAAGGTAGTTGCGCCGGCAACCGCGACGGCCGGATCGGCGCTCAACTTCACGGTGACGGCGCTGGATCAATTCAACAACACGGCCACGGGCTACACCGGCACGGCGCACTTTAGCAGCAGCGATACCGCGGCGACCCTGCCCGCCGACACCGCTCTGACCAACGGCGCCGGCACCTTCGCGGCCACCCTGAAAGCAGCGGGGAACCAGACCATCGCCGCTACCGACACGGTCACGGCGACCATCGCGGGCACATCCGGCTCCATCGCCGTGAGCGCCACGGCGGCCACACATCTCAAGGTTACGGCGCCGGTAGCGGCCGCTCCCGGAACCACGTTCAACTTCAGCGTCACGGCGCAGGACCAGTTCAACAACACCGCCACCACTTACGCCGGCGCGGTGCACTTCACCAGCAGCGACTCCACCGCAACGCTGCCCGCCGACGCGGCCCTGACCAACGGAACCGGGACCTTCCCGGCGACGCTGCGGGCCGCCGGCAGCCAGACCATCACCGCGACCGACACGGTGGGGGCTTCCATCACCGGGACATCCACCATCGCGGTGGGCGCCCTGCTGGCCACGCATTTCTCGGTGACGGCGCAGGCTACGGCTACCGCCGGCGTGGCGTTCAACTTCACGGTGACGGCGCTCGATGCGAACAACGCCGCGGTGACCGGTTACACCGGCGCCCCGCACTTCGCCAGCAGCGATCTCGCGGCAACCCTGCCCGCCAACACGGCTCTGACCAACGGAACCGGCACCTTCCCGGCCACCCTGAAGACAGCGGGGAACCAGACGATCACCGCGACCGATACGGCCACTTCCTCGATCGCGGGCACATCCACAGCGATTGCCGTCGGCGCCGCGGCCGCCACGCGCCTGAGAGTCGCGGCCCCATCGCCCGAAGTCCACGGAGTGGCGTTCAACGTGACGGTGACGGCGCAGGATCCGTTCAGCAACACGGTCCCGGGCTACACCGGAACGGTGCACTTCGGCAGCAGCGACGGCGCGGCGATCCTGCCGCCCAATGCGACTCTGACCAACGGGACGGGGATCTTTTCGGCGACACTGTCCACCGCCGGCAGCCAGACCATCACCGCGACGGATACGGTGACTGCCTCGATCACAGGAGTGTCCGCCAGCATCGTGGTCACGGGCGGGCTGCCGACCCACTTTGCGGTCGCCGCGCCGGCTTCGGCCACTCCCGGCGCGCCATTCAACTTCACGGTTACGGCCCTGGATGCGGCCAACGGTGCGACGGCGTACTCGGGCACGGCGCATTTCAGCAGCAGCGACGCGATGGCGACGTTGCCCGCCGACACCACGCTGACCGGGGGAACCGGGACCTTCTCCGCCACGCTGAACACGGCCGGCAACCAAACCATCACGGCCATGGACACGGTGACTGCCTCCATCGCCGGAGCCTCCGGCGCAATCGCGGTGGGCGGCGGAACGGCCGCCATCGGCGTCAGCCCCGGGGCGGGAAGCGGATCGAGCCAGATCATGATATTCACCTTCACCGACCCGCGCGGTTACCAGGACCTGGATGTGGTCGACGTTCTGATGAACAATTTCCTCGACGGCCGGCAGGCCTGCTACCTGGCTTACAGCCGAACCGCGGGCGTGCTGTACCCGGTGGACGATTCGGGCCTGGCATTGGAGCAGGGACTGGCGTTGAATGGCTCGGGAAGCGCCGGCAACAGCCAGTGCACGGTGACCGGCGCGGGCTCCTCGGCGGTGGGCAACGGCAACAGCCTGATCCTGACGTTGAACCTGAGTTTCTCCGCCGGGTTCGCGGGCAACAAGGTGATGTACCTGGCGGCGCGCGATCTCGAGGGAGGCAATTCGGGCTGGCAGGCTTTGGGGTCGTGGGGAGTGCCGGGCGCGACGACCTTTCCCTCGGTGGGCGGCGTGAATCCCGCGCGCGGCGCAGGCTCGAGCCAGACCTTCACATTCACCTTCAGCGACACCAAAGGCTACCAGGATCTGGGCGTGGTAGACATCCTGATCAACAACTTTCTGGACGGCCGCCAGGCGTGCTACCTGGCCTACAGCCGCCCGGTGGGCGTGCTGTACCTGGTGAACGATGCGGGCACGGCATTGTCGCCGGGGATGGCGTTGAACGCATCGGGCGGCGTGGCGCCCGGTCCGAGCAACAGCCAGTGCACGGTGAACGCCACAGGCTCGTCCGCCGCCGGCAGCGGCAACACACTGACGCTCACGCTGAACGTCAGCTTCTCCGCGGCGTTCGCGGGCAACCGCGTGATCTACGCGGCCGCGCGCGACTCCACCGACGCCAACAATTCCGGCTGGCAGGCGGCGGGATCGTGGACCGCGCAGTAGGGGACGCGGAATCCACCCCAGCTCCGCCCACCGCGCAACTGGACGCAACAGTACAAGGCGGTTATACGGCCGCGCCGCCCCGGATGTATACTTGACGGCCAGCACGGGTGCGCCGGAGGGGCTGAATGTCAACGCCGAGGGTACTGGTCGTCGATGACGAGCCTGCGGTTTTACGTCTGGTGTCCAGGGCGCTTTCGGGCCGGGGTTATGATGTCCACTCGGCAGGCAGTTCCCTGCAAGCATTGGACCTTGCAAGCGTAGCGCCGTGCT
Organism: Bryobacteraceae bacterium; assembly: GCA_035638575.1. Classification (GTDB taxonomy): domain Bacteria; phylum Acidobacteriota; class Terriglobia; order Bryobacterales; family Bryobacteraceae; genus DASQZT01. The sequence goes on along the minus strand of DASQZT010000290.1, from coordinate 58,078 downwards.
TCGATTTGGTGGTATCCGATGTCATCATGCCGGAGATGTGCGGGCCGGAGCTTGTCAGAAGGATCATCCAGATCTGCCCTACCATCGCCGTCGTCCTGATGTCGGCGCACATTACAGCCGAGGTGCTTCCCGAGAGCGCCGCGTTCATCAGCAAGCCGTTTCGGTTAGAGGATCTGTATTCAGTCGTGGAGAGGAAGCTGCGTTAAGAGGGTCGCGCGGGCGCCGCCGGCGGGCATGATATGTTGAACTGAATGCCTTTGGAAAACCCGTTTCAGGACCCCCTGCGCTTCGAAAGGCAAGTGCCCGAATGCGCCGTCGCGATCTTCGGAGCCAACGGCGATCTCACCAAGCGCAAGCTCCTGCCCGCGCTCTACCGGCTGGCATACGACCGGCGGCTCTCGGCGGGTTTCTCGGTGATCGGCATTTCGCGCACGGCGCTCTCCGACGACCAGTTCCGCGAAAAAATGCTGGAGTCGGTCAAACAGTTCTCCGAAGACACCAAGATCGATCCGGAGGTGTGGAGCGCTTTCGCCGGCGGGCTGTTTTACGTGGCTGGCGATATCGGGGACCCGGAGCTGTACCGGCGCATCGCCGCCAAACTGGCCGAGATCGAACAGGCGCGCCACACCGGCCGCAACGTGCTGTTCTACCTGTCCACGCAGCCCAGCCAGTATGCGCCGGTAGCCCTGGGGATCGGGGCGGCCGGGCTGGCCAAAGGCGCGGGCTGGCGCCGCCTGGTGGTGGAGAAGCCTTTCGGCCACGACCTGGCCAGCGCGCGCGAGCTGAGCGACCGCCTGCACGAGGTGTTCAACGAATCCGACGTTTATCGCATCGACCATTACCTGGGTAAGGAGACGGTGCAGAACATTTTGGCGTTCCGCTTCGGCAACGGCATCTTCGAGCCGCTGTGGAACCGGCGCTACGTGAACCACGTGCAGATCACGGCGGCGGAATCCATCGGGGTGGAGGGGCGCGGCGCGTACTACCAGGAAGCCGGCGCGCTGGCCGACATGATCCAGAACCATCTGCTGCAGGTGATGGCCACCATCGCCATGGAGCCCAGCGCCAGTTTTCGCGCCACCTCGGTGCGCGACGAACGCTCGAAGCTGCTGCGCTCAATCCGCGCGATGACGCCCGGGGAGGTCCGCCAGAACACCGTGCCGGGGCAATACGGGCCGGCGCGCATCGGCGGGCAGGAAGTGCCGGGCTTCCGCCAGGAGGAGGGCGTGAATCCGGAATCGCAGACCAACACCTTCGCGGCGGCCACTTTTTTCGTGGAGAACTGGCGCTGGGCGGGCGTGCCGTTCTACATGCGGACCGGCAAGCGCCTGCCCAAGCGGGTCACCGAGATCGCCATCCATTTCAACGCCGCTCCCCTGGCCATTTTCGAAGACACCGACGGCGCCGAAAGCGGGCCCAATCTGCTGATCGTGCGCATCCAGCCGGAGGAGGGCATTTCGCTCAAGTTCCTGTCCAAAACGCCGGGCGCGGGCATGAAGCTGCGGCCGGTCTCCATGGATTTCAACTACGGCTCGAGTTTCGGCGAGCGGTCGCCCTCGGCCTACGAGACGCTGCTGCTGGACGCCATCATCGGCGACGCGACGCTCTACACGCGGCAGGACATGGTGGAGGCGAGCTGGAGCGTGGTCGAGCCCATTCAGAACGCGTGGCGGGAAACCCGGTACGACTTTCCCAACTACGCCGCGGGAACCTGGGGACCCGCCGCCGCCGACGAGATGCTGGCGCGCCGCGGCCACGCCTGGAGAAGACCCTGATGAGCGCCACGGTGGCTCCCGACCACATTCTGCGGGAACTGTCCGACCTGTGGAGGTCGTTCGGCAAGCAGGGGCGGAGCGAGGCCGAAGGGGGAGTGCTGCGCGCCTGTTCGATGACGCTGGTGGTGCTGTCGGAGGAGGCCGAGGATGTGATGGGGCTGGGCGAAACCATCGCGGCCCTCATGCCCGAGCATCCGGCGCGCACGGTGTCGATCCGGCTGCGCGGCGTCTCCGAGCACACGCTAGAAGAGCGGGTCTACGCGCAGTGCTGGATGCCATTCGGAGGGCGCCAGCAGATCTGTTGCGAGCAGATCGAAATCACGGCTTCGGATTCGTCGCTGGGCGACCTGGCCTCGGTGGTGCTGCCACTGGCCGTGGCCGACCTGCCGGTGATCTTGTGGTGCCGCAGCGCACGGCTGGCGGAGATGCCGGAATTCGGGCCCATCGCCGCCATGGCCCAAAAGGTGGTGCTGGACAGCTCGGGCTTTCCCGACGCCAGGGCGGCGCTGCGCAGGCTGGCGGAGCAGGCGGCCGGCGGCGTCCTTCTGGGCGACCTGGCGTGGACGCGGCTCACCCGCTGGCGCGAGATGCTCTCGCAGCTCTTCGAGAACCGCGAGTACCTGGCGCAGGTGCCGCGGATCTCGGCCGTTCGCGTGGCTTTTTCCGGGACCCACCAGACGCTGGCCTGGTACATGGCGGCGTGGATCGCCAATGCGCTGGCGGACGCCGGGGTGCGCGCGGAGGCGACGGTGGCCGAGGCACAGGACACGACGCTCCGCGTGCAACTGCTGGGCCCCGGCTTCCAGGTGGAGCTGTTCCGCCAGGACGAACGGCTGGTGATCGCGGTGAACGATCTTTCGCATTGCACCAACCTGCCGCAGCCCACCGACTGCCTGCTGATGCGCGAGGAACTCGGCATCGTGCGGCGCGACCCGGTTTTCACCAGGACCCTGGCATCCGCCGCCGCGCTCGCGTATCCTGTGGACAAATGAGCGTACGCTGGTATACCGCGCCGGACCCCGCATCGGCGGCCGAAGCCTGCGCGCATCACGTCATCTCCGTTCTCGAGGAGGTGCTTGCCGGACAGGAGTTCGCCACCTTCGCGGTCTCGGGAGGAACCACGCCCCGGTTTCTCTTTGAAAAGCTCGCGCAGTCGAGATTTCGCTGGGACCGCATTCATCTGTTCTGGGTGGACGAGCGATGCGTTGCACCCACCGACCCCGCCAGCAATTACAAGCTGGTGGACGATTACCTCATCAAGCCGGCGCGCATTCCGCAGCGCCAGGTGCACCGCATCGCCGGCGAGCTGAAGCCCTCGGCCGCGGCAGTGCGATACATCATCGAGATCCGCGAGTTTTTCGGCCTCGACGTGGGCGAGATGCCGCATTTCGACCTGGTGCATCGCGGCATGGGACCGGATGCCCATACCGCCAGCCTGTTTCCGGGCGATCCGCTGATCGAGGACCGGGAAGGGATCGCGGCGGCGGTGTTCGCGCCGAAGTTCAACCAGTGGCGCGTGACGCTGCTGCCGGGAGCCTTGCTGGCGGCCAAGCACACCGTGTTTCTGGTAGCCGGCGAAGACAAGGCCGAGGCCGTGCGCGCGGTCTTCAACGAGGAGTACGACCCCAAGCGGTACCCCGCGCAGATCGCCTCGCACCACGGCCGCGGGGTCACCTGGTTCCTGGACGAAAAGGCCGCGGCGCTGATGGACTAAGCGCTGTGCAAGCGGCCTTCGGCGGCGCATAATAAAGTCAGAGGTATGCGCCCATGTTTCGCAAGTGGCTACTAGCCGCCATTTTCTTTGGCATTGCGTCGAGCGCCGCTCTGGCCGCCGAAATCGTCGTACGGGTCGCCCCGCCGCCACCGATGGCGGAGAGACGAATGCTCGCGCCGGGACCTGCTTACGTGTGGACTCCCGGCTACCATCGCTGGGACGGCCGGGCGTTCGTGTGGGTTCCGGGCGCCTGGGTGTTGCCGCCTCGCCGGCATGTGCGATGGTTTCCAGCGCATTGGGTCCACCGCCGGCACGAGTGGGTTTTTGTCGAGGGACACTGGCGCTGATACCGCCATGTCCGCGTTCTGGCAGGACCTGCGCTACGGCGCGCGCATGCTGCTGCGCACGCCCGGCTTCGCCGCGGTGGTGGTAACCGTTCTGGCTTTGGGCATCGGGGCCAACAGCGCCATTTTCAGCGTGGTGAACGCCGTGCTGCTGCGGCCCCTTCCTTACCGCGATCCGGGCAGCCTCTACCGCCTGGACGAAACCGATCCCAAGGGCGAGCCGAGCGGCGTTTCACCGGCGGACCTGATGGTCTTCGGGCAGCGCCTCCGCTCCTTCGAACTGCTGGCGGTCTCGCATTGGCAGAACCTCACGCTCACCGGCGCGGAAGGCCCGGAAAACGTCTACGGGGGGCGTGTCTCCTCCGATTCCTTCCGCATGCTGGGCAGCGCGCCGGCCCTCGGCCGCGTCTTCCGCCCGGAGGAATTCGCCGCCGGCGGAGGCCCTCAGGGCGCCGACGTCGTGCTGCTCTCCGACCGGCTGTGGAAGCGGCGCTTCGGCCGCGACCCGGGCGTCCTCGGCAGGCCCCTCATGATGAACGGCAAGGCGTACACCATCGTCGGCGCCATGCCGCCGGAGTTCTTCTTCGATCAGCGGTTCGAATTGTGGACTCCCTGGCAGTTCACCGCCGACGACACCGGCAAGCGGGACCAGCGCACGAATGCCGTAGTCCGCCTGAAACCCGGCGTCCCGCCGCGGCAGGCGCAGGCGGAAGCGCTGGCGGTGCTCCGCGACGTGGCGCCCGCCGAGATTGGAAAAGGCTGGGGCATCCGGCTGACCCCGCTCGCCGAACAGATTACCAGCCGCGTGCGATCGGCGCTGCTGGTCTCGCTGGGGGCGGTCGGGATGGTGTTGCTGATCGCCTGCCTCAACGTCGCCAACCTGCTGCTGGTCCGCGCCGCCGACCGCAATCGCGAAATCGCGGTGCGCGCCGCCCTGGGCGCGGGCCGCTTGCGCATGGTCCGGCAGTTGATGACCGAGACCATGCTGCTCGCCATGGCGGGCGGCGGCGCCGGACTGTTGCTGGGCGCCTGGGGCGCCAGGAGCCTGGTGGCGCTGTTTCCCGAACGCATCCCGGTTCCGCGCCTGGAGCAGACGCGGCTCGATTCCGGCGTGCTCCTGTTCACCCTGGCGCTCTCGCTCGCGACCGGCTTGATCTTCGGCCTGCTCCCGGCCCTGCGCGCCGCCAATCCCAACCTGCAGGAGAGCCTGAAAGAGGGCGGGCGCGCTTCCAGCTCGGGGCCGCGTTCCCAACGCCTGCGCAATCTACTGGTGGTGGTGGAGACGGCGCTGTCGCTGGTGCTGCTGATCGGCGCCAGCCTGATGCTGCGCGGTTTCGACCGGCTGATGCACGTGGACCCCGGCTTCGATCCGGGCCGCGTCCTGACCCTCCGGGTTCCGCTGCCGGCCGCCATTACCGGCAAAGCCCAGCAGGCCGCGTACTACACCCGCATCCTCGAACGGCTGCAAACGCTGCCCGGGTTGAACTCCGCCGGAATCATCGTGCCGCTGCCGCTTGCCGACGTGGACGCCAACGGCACTTTCGCGGTGGAAGGCCGGCCGGCGCCGCCGGGCGAACGGCAGCTCGTGAAACTGCGGGTGGCGAGCCCCGGCTACTTCCGCGCCATGGGCATCGCGGTGCGCCGGGGCCGGGTCTTCAGCGAATCCGACGGGGCCGACGCGCCCTCCGTCGTGGTGGTCAGCGAGTCGTTTGCCCGCAAATATTTTCCGAACGAGGATGCGATCGGAAAGCGCGTCACGGGAGACTCCGAGGGCAAGGGGCCGTTCCAGCGGATCATCGGCGTGGTCAAAGACGTGAAGTACCGCGAACTGGGCGGCAATCTGGAGCCGGAGATGTACCGCGACTACCGCCAGTTCTTCTTTGCGGGATTCGCCATGACGGTGGTATTGCGCGGGCAATCGGACGACCCCATGCGGCTGGCCGGCCTGGCCCAGCGCGAGATCCGCGCCCTCAGCCCGGACCAGCCCATCAGCGATCTGAAATCCATGCGCAAGGTGATTTCCGACAACGTGTCGCAGCCGCGGTTTTACACGCTGCTGCTGGGCGTCTTCGCGGCCATCGCGCTGCTGCTGGCCGTCACGGGGCTGTACGGCGTGCTCTCCTATTCGGTGAGCCAGCGGGCGCACGAGATCGGCATCCGCATGGCGCTGGGCGCATCGCGGCTCGGAATTTTCCGCCTGGTGCTGGGCCAGGTGATGGTGCTGGTCTCGGCGGGAGTGATCCTCGGCCTCGCCGGGGCGTTCGCGCTGACCCGCCTGATTGCCACTCAGCTCTACCAGACAACCCCCACGGATCCCGCCACGTTCCTGGCGGTTTCGGGGATGATGATCGCGGTAGCGGCGGCGGCCGCCTGGATTCCGGCCCGCCGGGCATTGAAGGTCGACCCGATCATCGCCCTGCGCTGCGAGTGAGTCTCCAGCCGCACCACCTTCATTACCGGGAGCAGCGGGTATCATAATGATGAAATGACGTCGAGACGTAAGTTCCTGGAGACCGGTTCCCTTACGGCCGCGCTGCAGCGACGCTTCGCGCCCGCAGGCTGGGGACCATCGGCGCGCAACTCTATACGGTGCGCACCCTTCTGCCGGATAAGGCTCCCGAGACGCTGCGGGCGATCGATGCCGCCGGCTACCGCGAGGCGGAAGCCACGTTCGCGGGTCTGGACAAGATCTGGCCCGCGCTCCAAGCCACGAGGCTGAAGCCGGTGAGCATCCACCTGGACTCGGCCCTGGTGACCAGAGGCGCGGACGACGAAGCGCGGCGCGTGCTGGACGACTTGAAGCGGCGCGGGTTTTCCTATGCCGTCTACCCCTATCTGCCGCCCGCCGAGCGCGGCGGCCTGGATGCGATCCGCGCGCTGGCGGACAAGCTGAATCGCTTCGGCGAGAAGAGCCGCGCGGCCGGCCTGAGTTTTTGCTATCACAACCACGCCTTCGAATTCGAACCGATGAACGGGACCACGGGATTCCAGGTGCTGCAGGACAATACCGACAAGAAGCTGGTGGGATTCGAGGTGGACTGCTTCTGGGTAAGCGTGGCCGGCCACGATCCGGCGGAATTCCTGGGCAAGCTGGCGGGACGGGTTCCCCTGGTGCATCTGAAAGACAAGGCGGCCGGCACCCCGCTGCTGTACAAGGAGACGGTGGAGAAGACCGCGTTCCAGGAAATCGGCCACGGCGTGATCGACTGGCCCAAAGTGCTGCGCGCCGCCCAGGCCGCCGGCGTGGAACACTACATCGTCGAGCAGGACCAGACCCCCGGCGACCCGGTCGAGAGCCTGCGGCAGAGCTTCGCGTACTTGTCCAAGCTGGATTACTGAGGACTGCCGGCTAGAGTTTACAATACGGTTCACTTAAGCTCAAGGGGTGCCATCCCGACACTTTCCCGGTGGCGGTTTGGGCACTCCCGGTTGGTCGCTGGGAAGGGCTGTGGGCGCCAGGAATCGCTGGGGGCCAAGGATAGCCTCCTGCGGCCATACGGCGATGTGGTTCGGCGGACGCAAGCGCGTTTACCAGTACTTATCGACGCAAACATCTGGAACGCCAGGCCTATCAGCGCAATGACGCTAACCGTCTAGGGAGCTCCCCTGGAAACGGCCACCCCACAATCAACAAGGCGACGGCACCACCGCGCGTCGAAGCGCTTCCGGGATCGCCGATGCTGCAACGCAAGGAACGCCTGAATGGAGGCGCCCGCAGGCCCCTCCTCATCCTCCTCATCCGTTCGCTGTGGTGTTCCCGGCTGAGACGTGATAAACCTATCAGATTGATCGCCAAGCAGGATCAATCGAGCGTGGGCGCATCTCGCAAGGGCCCCAATGGACTCGTTTGTCACAACGTTCGACGTCTTGGAGCCGGAGCGGAGTATCGGGAATGTATACCTGGCTGACGTTAACCTCCACTGCCGATCTAGCCAGGCTTGAGACGGAGCTCTCGGCCGAATACGGACCTGCGCGCGTAGCTAAGAAACTGGCGGGCGGGATTTCCGGCGCGGTGAAGGGCGTATTGATAGAGCGAAATTACGTCGATAAGGACTATCGGAGCACTTATTACAATTTCTACGCCAAGAAAGGCCAGTATTATCGTTCCGACTGCGTGCGCCTCCACTTCTTTGACGAGACGGTCAGTTTCAATGAGACGACGTTGAAGCTTACTTGCACGGATACGCCGGACCGTCTCAGCGACCATTACTTTGGCTATATGGTGCTGCGCCCCACCGGTATCGCTACGATCGGACGCAGCGTCGTCTCGCCGGACGTTCGGAACGGCGCAAGCCGCTACATCATTACGTCGCATCACAAGGTCCATCTTCTCGGCTATAAACTTGTGGTTCAGGGTTTTCCGTCGATGGACCAGCACATCGATATTTCGGTGTGCGCGCACGCGGCGTGCTGGTCGATCCTTCGGCACTACAGCGAACGTTACAACATTTACCAGGAGTTCTTGACGCACGACATCACGCTCATGGCGCATCAATTCGACCCCGGCGGGTTGATTCCGTCCAAAGGCCTGCAGGTCTCGCACGCCGAGCGCGTTTTTCAGGAGGCCGGCACGTTCCCGGTGCATGTGACGCGGGACACGAAGAGTACGAGCCTCGACCCGTCTTTCTTTCGCCAGTTGAGCGCTTATGTGGAATCCGGTTTCCCTCTGTTCGCTGCGATGCACAAGCACGGTCACGCCGTGGCGGTCGTGGGCTATGAGTGGCGGAAGCCGGTCAGCGCGGCGAATCCCGGGATGCGTTATGCGTGGGATGAGGTCCAGGCGCTCGCGATCGTCGATGACAACCATCTTCCTTATATCTCCGTGCCGGTGACCGGCGGCACGCCGTATTCGGCCGAGGATATCGATGCGTTCATCGTGGCGCTCCCAGAAAAAGTGTTCTATCCGGCAGATGCGGTGGACCGGCTCGCCCCGACTCTTTTCAAGCTCGGTGCGCTTGTCGGACTCCCGCCGCAGGATCAGACGATCATCCGTTATTTCATCACGACGGGCTCGGCGCTCCGGCATTTTGTGCGGGAGCGGGAATCCGAATTTGATCCGAAGCTTGTGGCGACCATCATGACCTTGCCATTCGCGCAGTTCATCTGGGTCGTGGAATTCGCCACGGAAGCGCAATGGGCGGCTGGACAGATTGCGGCGCGGGCCGTGATCGACGCGACTGCCAGTTTACGCGAGGTGATGCCGCTATGGCTAATGCATGGCCGGACGCAGGCTTTGGTGTTCAACCGCCTGACCGTCAGCCTCGACTTGCAAACGGGCATACGCGGGCTGCGGCTCGCCGATATGGGCCATGCGGGCTTTACGCGAATGGACCAAAATTTGCGGCCTACCCAGACGAAGTGAAGGTGTTCCGAAGGTTAAGGAGCGAGGAATGGACAAGGAGAAGAAAGACGCTGATGTTTTTGAGGCTATCGAAGGCCTCACCCCCGTTGACCCCAATGCCCTCGCCGAATTCCAGCGAACCATGAACGATGAGGTCATTCCCGAGATCGTGAAGATCGTCGAGGAGCGCCGGATGTTAGCGGCCGAAAGCCGCCACTGGCCGCTGAAGTGTTAACGGCTGAGCAGACGAACGCGGCGGCGTTCGGATCAACGCTCGGGCTTGCGGAGGCGTTCGTAGGCGGCGCGGAAGATCGCCTCGACGACTTCGGCGCTTTCGGCATCGAGGCTGGGATCGGCGCGGAGGAGTGTTGAGATTTGCGCCATCGGCTCCGGCTGCTGGGCTTTGTAGGGAGCCTCGACAAAGTCGGATGGGTTCAGCGCCGCCCAGGCGGAAAGAGCGGCGAGGCTGGCCGCATCGGGCCTTCGGCCTTGCGCCATTCGGGCGAGGGTGGATGCGCTTACGCCGGTCTCGGCCGCAACCTGCTTCCAGTTCTTCGACCGGGCGGTGACGGTCGCCTCCAGTGCGCGATAGAAGCCATCCCCATTAAACCCTTTATTTTCAGCCGACATGCCGTGTCCTCATTCGTGATTGCTAAAAAGCAATTGACTTTCTAGTTAGACTATCCTAAAGTAGGTCCATACGATTGCAGTTTAGCAATTAGATGCCTAACTGGCAAGGAGAAAACATGGACGCGAATAACGCACAGAGCCAAAGCGCCGAGCTGCTTGCCGGCGAACGGCGTGAGGGGCACGAGCCCAGGGACCACATCGTGACGGTCTCGGTCAACGACAGGCCCGTCAACCTTGTCGGACATTCGGCGACCGGCCGCGAGATCAAGATCGCCGCGATCGAGCAGGGCGTGCCGATAGAACTCGATTTCGTTCTGGAGGAGGATCTCCCCGGCGGCGGGCGGCGGACCGTAGCCGATCATGAACACGTCGAGCTGCGCGCGGGCCTTCGCTTTACGGCGCAGAAGAAGGTTCACGTCTTGGTCATCACGGTTAACGAGCAGCTCGTGAAGCTGGAGGGGCACCGGGCGACCGGCGGTGAGATCAAGGCAGCGGCGATCGCGCAGGGCGTTCACATCGAGCCCAACTTCGTCTTGCAGGAAGAGCTTCCCAACGGGACTAGCCGGATCGTCGGTGATAACGATGAGGTGCACCTGCGCGAGCATCTGCGCTTCACAGCCATTGCGCCTGACGACAATTCTTAGATCGGAGCGCGTTTTATGAAGGTCGAGGTGTCGTCAGGCATCGAAGAGCTCAAACGGCAGTTCAGCCCCGCCAGCTTCACCGTGCGTGAAGACGGGCAAGGCGGAGCCTATGTGGTCATGGAGCCGATCACGCTCGGCCCGAAATTCCGGCCGGAGTCGACCTGGGTCGGCTTTCAGATTCCGGCGCAATATCCGTATGCGGATATCTACCCCGTGTATATCGGCGCAAATGTCGTTCGCGCCAGCGGGGTTCCGTTCACCACGCCCGTGACGCCCGGCCACCATTTCGAGGGGAGACCCGCGATCCAGGTGTCACGGCGCAACAGTTCCGCGCAGAGCGGCCTGCAAAAAGTCGGAAGGAAAATCCTGAAGGTGCTGGACTATCTGGAGAAATTGCAATGACGACGACATGCCGTTTGCGGATGGCGCGGCAGGATTTCGACATTCTCGCCAAGCATCTCTTTCCCGGCGATCACGATGAGCACGGCGCCGTGCTGCTGGCCGGCACAGCCTGTGCCGATGGACAGTTGACCCTCTGTGTGCGCGAAGTTCATCTCGCGGCCGAGGGCACGGACTACGTTCAGGGCACCTACGGACACCGCGCCCTCACCCCGAAATTCATTCACCGCCTTATTACGCGCGCCCGCGACGAGCGGCTCGCTTATCTCGCCGTGCACAATCACGGCAGCGACCAGGAAGTTGGGTTCAGCTCCATCGACTACGATTCGCATGAACGCGGCTATCCCGCGCTCCTGCAGATCGCGAAAGGCATGCCGGTCGGCGCTCTCGTTTTCGGCCGCCGTTCCGTTCAGGCGGATGTTTGGCTGCCGGACGGTACACGCCTGTCGCTCGACGAAGGCGTGGTGGTCGGCAATACGATCGAGCGGTTGCGGCCCTCGCCAAGATACTTCTCCGCAGACGGGATGGTGGAAAACTATGACCGTCAGGTACGGATGTTCGGGAAGGCGGGCCAAGCGTTGCTCGGCGATTGCCGCGTCGGTATCATCGGCCTCGGCGGTGTCGGCAGCCTCGTGGCCGAGTATCTCGCCCGGCTGGGAGTCGGAGAGTTCTATCTCGTCGATGACGACCGGGTCGAGGAATCGAACCTCTCCCGGATCGTCGGCGCGACGGCCTCCGACGCGCGCGATGCGACGGATAAGGTCGAGGTAGCGGAGCGCCTTATTCTTCAAGGACATCCTACCGCGCAAGTCACGCTTATCCGGAAAGATGTCGCTCGGGAGTCAGCGGCCCGGCAACTGACCGGCTGCGACTATCTGTTCCTTGCGGCCGACTCGATGCGGGCGCGTCTGGTCTTCAACGCCCTGGTGCATCAGTATCTCGTTCCCGGCGTTCAACTCGGGTCCAAGATCCGTTCAGACAAAGGCGGATGGCTTGTCGAAGTGATGAGCGCCAACCGGCCGGTGCGGCCGGGGCATGGTTGCCTCTGGTGCAACCAGCTCATCGATCCGAGCCAACTCGCGAAAGAAGCCAAGACCGACGAAGAGCGCAAGGCCCAGGCCTACGGCGTCGAGGAACCGAACCCGAGCGTCATTAGCCTCAATGCGATTTCGGCATCGCATGCGGTGAACGACTTTCTTCTGGATTACCTAGGCCTTCGTCCCGAATGCGCCCAGCTCTATTACGAGCAGTTTCATTTTCTGAAGGGCCGGCACGATCTCGTCCAACCCCGGCGCGATGAGAACTGCCCGGAATGCGGGCGCGCCGGACTTCGCTATGGGCGGGGCGACACGGTCGCACTTCCCTGTATCGAGGGGTAGAAAGCGGCGCGAAAGAGATGATCGACAGACAGGAGATCGACGCAAAAGCGGCTGAGCTCGGTGTGCACACCTCCAACGTTCAGCGTGACATGTGTTCGGCTGGTTGCTGGCCGGGCTTGCTCAGGCTCACAACGTCCTGCAGCCCTTGCTTGTCCTGAAAGGGGGCAACTGTTTTCGCAAAGCCTATTTCGAGCATGCGCGCTTTTCGAACGATCTCGATTTCTCGACGCAAACGGAACTCGATGCGGATCGGCTGCTGGAGGGCCTCCGGCAGGCCTGCGCCTTCGCAAGCGATCGCAGCGGCGTCGATTTCCTCGTCGACGAGAGCCGGGTATCGGAAAGGCGCCTGGCCGACAGCGAGGCGCGGATGTACGACGCGCGAGTTTACTTCAAGAGCTTTTATGGCGAGGAGGACGTGCGCATCCGGGTTGATCTTGACGTTAAGGAATACGACCGGCTGTTCCTGCCGGTTCAATCCCGGCGCCTGATCCACGCCTACTCTGACGCGGCGTCATGCGAGGCCGATATTCGCTGCGTAAAACTCGAAGAGCTGCTCGCCTCGAAGTTGAAGGCCCTCCTGCAAAGGCAACACTCGCCGGACCTTTATGATTTTGTCCATGCCGTGTTTTTCCAGAAGTTGCTTGCCATCTCCCAGCGCGAGGTCTTGACGACTTTCCTGAAGCAGACGATTTATGAGCCGGAGCCTATGATCGCGCGCAATCTGCTGCTCGAACTGCCGTTCCAGGCGATCCGCGGCCTCTGGAATGAATATCTCGTTTGCCCCAAACTATCGCTCTTCACCTTCGAAGACGCCGAGACCTGGTTTCGAAACGTCATTGCCGAGATCTTCGCGATCTCCGAACCCCAGTTCGCCTATGCCGGGATGCCCGGTCCCTTTCCTGGCCGTGCAACACTCAGCTATTTCCCGTCCGGGGCGAGGGCCGACATTATGGAATCGGCCCGGCTTCATCGTTTGCTCCGCTTCGTCTATGACGGGCTGGAGCGCATCGTCGAACCTTACGCGCTCGTGTTCAAGCGCCGCCGCGATGGCGTCGGACGCGAGTACTTCTACGGCTGGGACCGTGTCGGCGGGCGAAGCCGCGAGATCGGCATCAAATCCTACATCGCCGACAAGGTCCATTCCGTGACGATCCTGGAAGAGACCTTCGAGCCGCGCTTTCCAATCGAGCTGACGAAATCGACCGGGTATTTCGGCAATCCCTACTTTTCTACTTCGCGCGCATCAGGCTATGCCGCGCCACGCCCGAAACGAGCGCAAACTTCGTTCGGCAACGAGTACACGGTGGAATGCCCTTATTGCAACAAGCGGTTCAAGCGCACCTCATATGATACGAAGCTGAACGAGCACAAGGACCGTTGTGGCAACCGCTGCTATGGGCGCGTTGGATACATCGTGTAAGGAGAATCGATCGGTCTATGCACGAATTGACGCAAGCCATTCCTGATGTTGATGTACTGCTCGTACTGGAGCCGGAGGAACTCGGCGCGAAGCTCCTTTTCCTGCTGCGGAAGCGCAGTTTTCAGCGCGATATGTTCATGCCCGGCAATCTCAACAGCGAACTCTGGCCCCAATCCTCCATTCCGGGACAGCAGACCGCGTATCCGCGGGAAAAGCGCGATGCGATCGAGATCGCTCTGAACGAGGCGTGGGCCTGGCTCGCAGCGCAAAGTCTGATCGTTCCTGCGCCCGAGACGAACGGCCGCAATGGCTGGCTGGTGTTGAGCCGCCGCGCCCGCCGGTTTGCCAGCGAAGCGGAGTTCGCGCGCTACACTGTCGCCCGCATGCTGCCCAGGGAAGCGCTGCATACGAGGATCGCCGACAAGGTGTGGATGGCCTTCATGCGCGGCGAGTTCGACGTTGCTGCTTTCCAGGCAATGAAAGCGGTTGAAGTCTCAGTGCGCGAGGCGTCCGGCGCGGGTAACAGCCTGATCGGCGTAGTTCTTATGCGCGAGGCTTTCGCGCCGGACAAGGGGCCGCTGACCGATTTGACCACAGAACGCGGCGAGCGGGTGGCGCGCATGGAGCTTTTTGCCGGCGCGATCGGCTCATACAAGAACCCACACTCGCACCGCGACGTCGACCTGAACGATCCCGTCGAAGCGATCGAGGTCATTTTCCTCGCTAACCATCTTCTGCGGATCGTCGATTCCCGCAGAAAAATCGGAACGGCCATCCCTTAGACGCAACTCCACAATACGAGGGCGTTCCCCTAGCGTTCGCCAAGTCGATCCGTCGCATCATCTGGAACTCTAACGATGAACCGGATAGCCAACAGGCGAGAACCATGGCGTTACGTAAAGATGGAGTCGAAGTTGCGCACCTCTTTGCCAGGCAGATGCGTTTCGGACTTTGCGGATTGGGAATGATAAGTCGGCCAGTGTCCGGTAATCCAAGCGGACAACACATGCGGAAGCACAACGCCAAACCGAAACCTGACGGCCTGTATTGGTACAGCCGGGTTCTTGGTGCGAAAATCCCCTTCCCACCACCTCCGCCCGCAGACGAAGCGCCCCCGTCACGGGCCAAAGACTCGAGGGCCCCGCCGCGCGCTACGAGGCCACCCGCGCGGCGACCCGCTTCGCATTCTCGTAGCCGCGCACCAGGTTGTAGACACACGCGTCGAAGAAGCGTCCCACGCGCTGATCGAGTTCCTCTTCGGCGTAGAGCTGCATGGCCGTCATGGTGTATCCCTGTTCGTGGACGAACCCGGCGATTTTGTACTTCAGAAGGTGCAGCCGCAGGACGGCCTCGTCGAGCGGGATCCGCTCTTCAAAACGGGCGCGGCCCATCACCTGGAACCGCCGCTGGACCTCCTCTTCCCTCCCGGCCGACAGCAAACGGCCGAGATTGATCAGGATTTCCCGGCACCATTCGCGGATCTCCGCCTCCGGGCGTGCCGCCAGATGCCGCATGTCGGGATGCCCCCGGATGGCACGGATCAACCGGGCCGCAATCTCCTCCCAATTCCCCTCAATCAAGCCGACCAGACGCGCAGAAAGCATGGACCTCCTTCCGGTACAAGCCGGGGACCTGTCCCCTCTGCGAAGTGGGTTCTCCGCACCCAGCAGCTTGCGTGAAAAGCCCCGGTGCCCTGCCTTTATTATCTCAAAGTCCACGATTTTATTCACATCTTGTTGAAATTGTTAACAATCGGGTGTGGAAATCATCGTGCAGGTAGAGCAGGGGCCCTTGCGGCCAACTCATCTGTGCGATTCCGGGAGGACGCACGCATGGACAACCAGACGCTGACTATTGTCGACAATCGTACCAACCAGAGCTACACGATTCCCATCCAGCGCGGCACCATTCGCGCGATGGATCTGCGCCAGATCAAGACTGATCCCGAGGACTTCGGGCTGATGACCTACGATCCGGCATTCATGAACACGGCCTCATGCCAGAGCGCCATCACCTACCTGGACGGCGATCGGGGGATCCTGCGGTACCGCGGATACCCCATCGAGCACCTCGCCGAACACTGCACCTACCTCGAAGTGGCGTACCTGCTGCTCGAGGGCGATTTGCCGGACGAAGAACAACTGGCCCAGTGGAATGCCGAGATCATGCGCCACACGATGATCCACGAGAATGCCAAGAAGTTCATGGACGGCTTCCACTACGACGCCCACCCCATGGGCATGCTCATCACCACCGTCGCCGCGCTCTCCACCTTCTACCCCGGCGCCCACAACATCGGCGACCCGGCGTCCCGCCGCGAGCAGATCGTGCGGCTGATCGCCAAAATGCCCACCATCGCCGCCTACGCCTACCGGCACCGCCTCGGCTTGCCGTACGTGTACCCCGATCCGGACCTCTGCTACACCAAGAACTACATGAACATGTTGTGGAGGCGCCTGGAGCCCAAGTACGCCGCCAACCCGGTGCTGGCGCGCGCGCTGGAAGTCCTGTTCATCCTCCATGCGGACCACGAGCAGAATTGCAGCACCAACACCATGCGGGCGGTGGGCAGCTCCCAAGCCGACCCATTCTCCACTACCGCGGCGGCCATCGCGGCGCTGTCCGGCCCGCTCCACGGCGGCGCCAACGAAGAAGTCCTGCGGATGCTCGACGAGATCGGCTCGGTCAATCACATCCCGGAGTTCATCGGCCTGGTGAAGGAGGGCAAGCGCAAGCTGATGGGCTTCGGCCACCGCGTCTACAAGAATTACGATCCGCGCGCCCGCATCATCAAGCGGGTTTCCGAGGAAGTGTTCGAAGTGACGGGCCGCAATCCCAAGCTGGACATCGCCATCGAGCTGGAGCGCATCGCGCTTTCCGACGAGTACTTCATCAAGCGCAAGCTCTACCCCAACGTGGACTTCTATTCGGGGATCATTTACCAGGCCATGGGCTTCACGCCCGACCAGTTCACCGTGCTGTTCGCGATTCCGCGCACGGTCGGCTGGCTGGCGCAGTGGCAGGAGCTGCTCCAGGACAAGGAGCAGAAGATCGCCCGGCCGCGGCAGGTTTACGTCGGCCCGGAACAGCGCGAGTTTGTTCCTCTGGCCCGGCGCGGCAAGGCTAACCTGGCAGTAGCGTAGGTGGGACGACCGGATGTGGGGCGGCGCCGTGCGCTGCCCCCTCTTGGTTTGAGCCCTGACGGAACCAGCTACCGGCCGCCGCGCATCCCGCCTTCGCTCGAAGGCGGCACGATTCCCTTCAGCCGCAGGTAGACCGAAAGGTACCCGTACATCTCGCTGTCGTGATTCGTGTTGGCGATGAGCACTCCCAGCTTGGACCGCTGGCCGCCCCGCCCCGCCACCATCTCCATGGCGGTCTTGTCGTTCATGCTGTCCCACGCAGCATCGCAGGCATCGAACGACGCCTTCAATGCGGCCACTATTTCGTCCTTCGTCTTCCCGGGCGCCGGAGGTTTCCGCTCCCCGGTCAAGCTGCTGCAAGTCCCGATCTGGTTGGCGATGTGATTGATGCGCTCCGCGAAACTTTGCACTTCCGGACTGGGCTTGAAACTGTAGGCGTCTTCCGGCATTTTGTCCGCCATTTTCAGCAGGTTGTTCTTGACGCTGTTATAGGGCGCCCTCCCCTCCGCGATCAGGGGATTGGTGGCCTGGCCGTAAAGCACCGCGCCAAAGGAAAGGGTGAGGATCAAGAGGGCCGAACGGTTCATGTGAGTTTTGCCTCCAGGAGTGATTTTATCCCGTGTCCGTGTATAATCCAAGAAAATGAGATGCTTAGCCGGTCTTCTTCTGGCTGTGCCGCTCCTGGCCCAGCCCTCCGTGCCGCGGCCTGAGATCCTGGGCGTCGCCCACATGGCGCTGTACGTCGGCGATCTGGCCAAAACCCGCGCCTTCTACGAAGACTTCCTGGGCTACGAGGAGGCCTTCACGCTGCCCAAAGACGATGGCTCGGTCCGGATCGTCTTCGTCAAGATCAACGACCGCCAGTACCTCGAGCTGTTCCACGACCCGTCGCCGGACGGCGACCGCCTCAGCCACATCTCCATCCAAACCGACGACGCCGTTCGCATGCGCGCTTACCTGGCCTCGCGCGGCGTGCGGGTTCCCGCCGAGGTGCCGACCGGCAGAATCGGCAACCGGAATTTCAACATCAAGGATCCCGACGGCCACATGGTGGAGATCGTGGAGTACCGGCCCGACGGCTGGAGCGTGCAGAACAACGGCAAGCACATGCCCGCTTCGCGCATCTCGGCCAACATGATGCACGTGGGCATCCTGGTCGGCAATCTGAATGCGGCGGTGACGTTCTACACCGGCATTCTTGGATTCCAGGAGTTCTGGCGCGGCAGCGCGGCCAACTCGGAGACGCTGAGCTGGGTCAACATGCGCGTGCCCGATGGCCAGGACTACATCGAGTTCATGCTGTACCGCGATCTGCCGGCCCCCGATCGCCGCGGCACGGCGCATCACATCTGCCTGGTGGTTCCGGACATTCAGAAAGCGGTCGAGGCGCTGGAGGCGCGGCCGGCGCGCAAGGACTACACGCGCCCCATCGAAATCCACACCGGCATCAACCGCAAACGCCAGGTGAACCTTTACGACCCGGACGGCACGCGCATCGAGCTGATGGAGCCGAACACCGTCGACGGCAAGCCCGCGCCGGCTTCCACGCTGCCTCCGCCGAGGTGATTACTGCTCGCGCAGCGCCACGATGGGATCGACCCGCATGGCGCGCCGCGCCGGCAGGTAGCTGGCCAGCGACGCCACCGCCAGCAGCAGCACCGCCACGAAGGCGAACGTCGCGGGGTGCCTGCGATGAGATGCGAGTGCGAGCCGGTTTAGCCGCCGCCGCCCGGACCGGGTGGAGGAGTCGAAGGCGCGCCAGGAGTAGTGGTCGGAGCGCCCGGACCGTTGGTCGTGCCGGGTTTGGGTTTATCGGCCTGTGTGCCGCTGCCGGCAGAACCGGTGGGCGCACCGCCGGGACCGCCCTGGCGGCCCAGCAGGATCTGGTAGAAGGCGTCGCGGGCGGCCTTGTACGCCGCACGGATCACGCTGTTCCTGTCGATCTGTCTGGCAGCCAGCGGAACATTTCGGAAGACCGTGATGGTTTCGCCCGGGCGCAGATCCACCGGCTCGCCCGGGTGCGTCAACGGGCGAACCGAAACCAAGCCTTCATCCACGGTCACCACCGTCGTGCCATCGTCGTCCTGCACCTCGACATCAAATACCGTGCCGCGCACCGAAATCACGGCCGTGGGGCTGGACACCTGGTTGTGGTTGGGAACTCCGGGAGCGTGATAGATGAAGACTTTCACGCGCCCCAGCCAGACATTGAGGAGGTCCTTCCAGTTCCCGAGATGCTCACGGAAGACGACGCGAGAGTTGGGAAAAACTTCGAACGTGCTTCCGTCGGAAACCTGGAATTGGGCATAGCCGTCGGGCCCCGTCACGATGATTTGCTGTACCTTGACAGCGTCCCCCTTGGAAAGGGGTGTTTGGTATCCGCCGTCCGTCACTGAGACCTGCCCGGTTTGTACGAGCACCGCCGCGTTGTAATCTTGAGCCTGAAGAGGGAATAGCCATACCGCGACGGCTGCTACACTCGACAGTGTGCGCACAGTCCGCAGGAGCGTGGAGCGCCGGATCATATCGTTTTCGGGACTTTGGAGTCTGAAAACCCGAAGCCCAATGCCATGACTCCTCAAGTCTAGCATCAAACTTGCAATAGCAAACAGGGGGCCGAAATTAAAATTTTCTTACAAAGTACGCGATTTCAGCAGTTTGATGGCTCTGCCGATTTGCGAAATGCGGTAGAATGGGACTCGGTCGTGTGTCAAAAGGGAACAGTTCGCGCCACGGTGTGCCTTTTCACATTGTTGGCGATCGGCCCGATGGTGGCGCTGGGGCAAACCGCGGACTGGCGCAATGTTGGCGGCACTTCGTTTGATGCGATGCTCGCCGCCCCCGCGACGGGTCCGGTGGATGAAGTCTGGTATTCCCCTGACGGATCGGTCCTTTACGCCCGCACCCATTCCGGCAGCATCTTCCAAACCAGCGATTTCGAAATCTGGACGCCGGCCCCGGACGTTTCCGGTCCGGCCGCGCTGACGCCGGTGACCAACGTGAGGCTTCCCGAAGCCGGAGCGCGGGCGGTGATGGTCAACGGGATCCAGACGCGGTTGTATGCCTTGGCGCGGCAACTGTACCGCTCCGACGACGACGGTACGTCCTGGGCCAACCTGACCGGGTTCAAGTCGATGGCGGTGATCGGCGCGGGACAGCGCAGCGTGGCGGTTTCCCAGGCCGACCCCGATCGGGTGGTGGTGGCCAATGCTTATGGAGTGTGGCGCTCGACGGACGGCGGGCTGTCCTGGAGCGGTTTGAACCAGTTTCTGCCCAACCTCACCATCCGCCGCATTCTCGCCACGCCTTCGAGTGCGGGCGGAACGCGTGTCGAGGCCGATGTCGCCGGTGTCCTGGAATTGCCGCCGGGAGGCTCCGTGTGGCTCCGCTCGGCGGCCCCACCGCTGGAAGACGAAGCGGCGCGAATCCAGAGTTACTCGTCGCAGTTGAACGCGGAGATCACGGCCATCGGGGTTTCGGGGGACATGGTTTACGCCGGCTCCTCCGCGGGGCGCATCTGGGTTTCGCTGGACGGCGGCAAGCAGTTCCGGGCCACGGACACGCCGCCGGCGACCAGCGGGCGAGTCGAACGAATCTTCTTCGACGGCCACGTCGCGCTGGCCGCGCTCAGCGGCAAGGGGCCGCACGTCCTGCGCAACGCCGAGAACATGCCGTTCTGGGACGCGCTGGACGGGAACCTGCCGGATGCGCCTGCCCGCGGGGTGACGGCCGACCGCGCGTCGGGCGCGGTCTACGTCGCCACCGACAAGGGGATCTTCTGGACCACCACCGAGCTGCAAAGCGCCAGCGGGAGCGCGGTGACCTGGACCAGCCTCTCCGACAGGCTGCCAGTACTTCCGGCGACCGATGTGCGGCTCGATCCGGCGGGAGTCCAGCTTTATGCGGCTCTCGAGGGTTATGGCATTTATGCGACGGCCGCGCCGCACCGCCTGCGCAACGTGCGCATCGTGAACGCGGCCGATTTCAGCACCCGCGCGGCGGCTCCCGGCTCCTTGCTGAGCGTAACCGCGCGCGTGGATTCGGTGCGCGGGGGCAACCTGGATTACCCGGTCCTGGCGGTCTTGGGTGACGAATCGCAGATCCAGGTGCCGTTTGGAGCCGTCGGCCCGAGCGTGGCTCTGGCGCTCCAGATCGCGGGCAGTACGGTGAGGCGCGACGTGGCGGTTCAGCCGGTCTCTCCCGCCATCCTGGTGGGCCGCGACGGCGCTCCCATGTTATGGGACGCGGACACGGGCCTGGCGCTCGACGTGCGGAACCCGGCGCATTCGAACGGACGCATTCAAATCTGGCTCACCGGGCTGGGCCGGGTTCGGCCCGACTGGCCGACCGGGCTTCCCGCGCCGATGGAGAAGACGCCGGTGGTGGAAGCCGCGGTCGCCGCTTTCCTGGACGGCTCTCCGCTGCAGGTGACCGGTGCCAAACTGCTGCCGGGCTACATCGGGTTCTACCTGATCGAAGTTCAGCTACCCGCGATCACCAATGCCGGCCCGTCGCAGCTCTACGTCACCGCCGACGGGCACGAGAGCAATCGGGTGCTGATGGTCATCGAGCCGTAAGGTTGCGCGAACAGGCGAGCTTCGCTCGCCGGGCGGGTTGGACAACCCGCCGCAGGTTGACAACTGTTGACAACCTGCCCCACTACGGAATGGCTTCCCTTCCCACCGCCATGTTCAACTGCCCCGCGGCGGTCAGGTATGCCCCCACGAGGTTGAGGTAGGCCACTTCCGTCGCGCGGTAGTCTCTCTGGGCGTCCAGATAATCCACCAGCGCCGCCTGCCCGCGCTGGTAGGAGAACGACATGGTGTCGCGAATGCGCCGCGCCGTCTCCAGGTAACCGTCCGCCGAGGTGTACGGCCGCAACAGGTTCACCGAGCTCAAGAGCGTAAAGTACGCCGAATCCACGTCGTTGAAGACCTGCGCCTCGGCCGCGTCTCTGAGCCGCCCGGCATGCGCGATGTCGATCTGGGTGCGCGCCTTCTCTCCCTGGTTCCGGTCGAAAATCCGCAGGGGGATGGTGACGCTCAACCCCATGTAAAGAGCGATTGGCGGGTTGCGTCCGAGATCCACCGCGAAGGTGGGATCGGTGGAACCATTGGCCACCGCCAGTTTGTGGTCCGTGCCGGCTTTTTCCACCGCCAGAAGGGCCGCCCGCAGATCCGGCCGCGCCGCCAGGGCCATGGTATGAAAATCGTCCAGCGCCAGAATCCGCTCTTTAAACTCGAAGGGACCCGTGACGTCGAACTGGTCCACCGGAGTGCGGTCATTCAACAGCATCAGCAGCGTGATTTTCGCCGTCCGCGAGTTCACCAGCGCCGTCTGGAAATCCGATTCGTACTGCACGCGCTGGAGCACGATGCGGTCCAGGTCCACGCGCGCGATGTCGCCCGACTTGAAGCGGTCGCGGTTGATGGTAAGCTCCTTCTCGAAATAGTCCAGGTTCTCCTTGGCATTGGCCAGCAAGGCCTTGGCCTCGAGCGTCTGAACAAAGGCGGAGCGCAGGTTGAACAGCAGGCTGCGTTCGAGATCCTGCTGCTGCGATTCCGCGATCGCCGTTCCCTGCTGCGCGCTTTCCTGCCGCAGCTCCCGCTTGCGCTGCCGCTCGTGCAGATAGTCGAACGCCACCAGCGGCAGCGCGGCCCCCAGCGGGCGATACGGGTTGCCGGTGAACGGCTGGAGCTGGTCGAGCGTCACCGTGAAATTGGGATTCGGCCGCAGGAAGGCCGTAATCTCGGCAGCCTTGGATTCCTGAATATTGAGCTGCCCGGCGCGCAGGTTGGGATTGGCCGCCCGGAACTTATCCTCGACCTGCTGCCAGGTGAGGGCCGTCTGCGCGGCCGCGCCGCCTGCTATCAACAGGCTCACACACACATAACGGATGATGCACCGCATTTTTTTCTCGCCTGCCTCTTTTAAACCTGCAAGGTATCGCCCTCGCGCGCCACCAGCGCGTAAAGCACCGGCGATAGAAAGATGGAGAGCAGCAGCCGCGAAGCCAGTCCCGCCACAATCACGATGGCGAAGGGCTTCTGCGAGTCGCTGCCGATTCCCGTGGACATCGCCGCCGGCAGCAGCCCGAAACAGGCCACCAGCGCGGTCATCATGATGGGCCGCAGCCGCAGCAGCGACGCCTCCAGCGTCGCCGTGGGAATATCCCGGCCTTCCAGCCGCAGCTTGTTGATGAAGGAATACAGAATCACGCTGGTCTGCACCGCCACTCCCATCAGCG
Source organism: Bryobacteraceae bacterium (assembly GCA_035638575.1). GTDB lineage: Bacteria > Acidobacteriota > Terriglobia > Bryobacterales > Bryobacteraceae > DASQZT01. The sequence continues at coordinate 35,042 of DASQZT010000290.1, read as the reverse complement.
CCACAAACCCCAGCATGGAAGAGACGCTGAAGTTGGTGCGCGTGAGGTACAGCGCCAGCAGGCCGCCCACCGGTTCGGTCACCACCACGCTGAGGAAAATGATCAGGGGGAATTTCAGATTTCCGTACAGCGCGAAAAGAATCAAAAGAATGAGCAGCACGGTCATCGGCAGGATAATCTTCATCTGCTCCTGCGATGCCAGGTAGTCTTTGTATTCCCCGCCCCAATCGAACTGGTAGCCGATGGGCAGCTTCACCGCCTGGTCCACCTTGCGCCGCGCCTCGCCCACCGCGCTGGCCAGGTCGCGGCCCTCCACGCTGAACTGCACGCCGATGTAGCGGGAGTTGGATTCGCGATAAATCAGCGAAGCGCCGTTGTCCACGCGGATTTCGCAAAACTGGCTCAGCGGCAGGTACTGGCCGTCGGGCGTGGCGATCAGCAGGTTCTTGATGGCGTTCTCGTCGCTGCGGTACGGCTCCTGCATGCGCACGATCAGGTCGAACTGGCGCTCTCCCTGGATCACCTGCGTGGCCGCCGTGCCGCCCATGGCCGTTTCCACCAGCGTGTTCACGTCGCTCACGTTCAATCCGAAGCGCGCCAGCTTGGCCCGGTCGGGAGTGATGGTCAGGCTGGGCTGGCCCAGTTCCCGCACCACCGTGATCTCCCGGATGCCCGGAATCCTGGTGAGAATGTCTTTCACCTGGAACGCCTTGTTTTCCAGCGTCACCAGGTCCTGGCCGAATATCTTCACCGCCAGCGCGCTCTTCAGTCCGGTCTCCGCCTCGTCCACCGCATCTTCGGCCGGCTGTGTGTAGTTGAAAATGATGCCCGGAAACGACACCAGCTTCTTCTGCACCTCTTCGATCAGTTGCGGCTTGGTGCGAATCCCGCCCGTCCAGGATTTGTCCGAATAGGGCTTCAGCCCCACGTAGAATTCGTTGTTGTAGAAACCGGTGGGGTCGGTTCCGTCGTCCGGCCGCCCCAGTTCGTTGGCCACCGTGGTCACCTGCGGAAAGCTCATCAGGATATCGCGGATCTGCGGCGAGAGTCTGGAGGCCTCTTCAAAGGAAATGGTGTAAGGCGTAGTCGCGCGGACCCACAGCGCCCCTTCGTCCAGGTGCGGCATGAACTCCCCGCCGATGAACGGAATCAGCAGCAGCGAACACCCGAAGATCGCCAGAATCGCCATCACGGTGAGCAGCCGGTTGCGCAGGCACCGGCCCAGCAACCACCCGTACGCGCCGCGAACCCATTCAAACAAGATCACGCGCGGCTCGTGAATGTGTTTGCGCAGGAAGTACGAGCACAGCACCGGCAGCAGCGTCAGGGTGCAGAGCAGCGACCCCAGCAGCGCGAACGACATGGTATCGGCCATGGGCTGGAACAACCGGCCCGAAGGCCCCGTCAGCACGTAGATGGGAATGTATCCCGCGATGATCACCGCGACGGCGTAAAAGATGGGGCGCTCCACGTCATGCGCCGCCGCGCGGATGACTTCCACCACGTTGTAGCGTTCGTCGTCGCGGTGCGTCGCCAGTTCGCGGAATATATTCTCCACCATCACGACCGCGCCGTCCACGATGATGCCGAAATCGATGGCCCCGATGGAAAGCAGGTTGGCAGGGATGTGCCGCAGGTCCAGGCAGATGAACGAGAACAACAGCGCAAACGGGATGGTGGCGGCCACAATCAGCGCCGTCCGCACGCTGAACAGGAAAAGGCCCAGAATCACCAGCACCAGCAGCATGCCGCGCAGCAGGTTGTCTTCCACCGTCTTGGTGGTCTCCTCGATCAGGCCCTGCCGGTCGTAATACGGAACCACTTTCACGTCCGGCGGCAGCACGCGCTCGTTCAACTCCTTGGTCATGGCCTCGACGCGCCGCAGAATCACCTGCGCCTGCTCGCCCACGCGCATCAGAATGACGCCTTCCACCGCCTCTTCCTGCTTCATGTAACCGAACTGGCCGAGCCGCGGCGCGTGGCCGATCTCGACTTTCGCGATGTCCTTCACGTAGACCGGAATGCCGCCCTTCTCCTGCAGCACGATGTTGCCGATGTCCGCCGTATCGCGCACCAGGCCCAGCCCGCGGATGTAATAGAACTGCCCGCCCTGCGAATAGAACCCGCCGCCGGCGTTGGCATTGTTGTTCCCCAGTTGCTGGGTCACCTGCGGCACGCTGATGCCGTAGGCGAACAGCTTGTTGGGGTCCAGCAGCACCTGGTATTGCATGGTGGTGCCGCCGAAGCCGGAATCGTCCGCCACCCCTTGAATGGAACGGTAATGCCGTTCCAGCACCCAATCCTCGAGAATCTTCAGTTCCTGCGGCGAGCGGTCGGAACTCTGCAGGACGTACCGGTAAATCAAGCCGCTGGGACTGAACAAGGGCGAAAGCGAGGGCTGCAGCCCGGAGGGAAGCGTGGCGTTGCCCACCCGCTCAAAGGCCTGCTCCCGCACGAAGTACGGGTCGGCGCCATAGTCGAAATTCATTTGCACCGAAGAGAGGCCGTACAGCGAAATCGAGCGCAGCGAATCCAGTCGCGGAATGCCGTTCATTTCGATTTCGATAGGAATGGAGACCAGCCGCTCCACTTCCTCGGCCGCGTGTCCCGGCCACTGCGTGATGATCTCCACGTGGGGCGGCGAAAGATCCGGATAGGCGTCGATGGGCAGCTTCTGAAACGAGATCACGCCCCAGATCATCAGGGCCAGGGAGGCGATCACGATCACAAACCGCTGCCTGAGGGCGAAGGAGACTAGTTTCGCGATCATTCGGTTTGCGCCTTATTTGATGGTGTTGGCGAACTGCAGGAAGAGGCTCCCGTCGGAGACCACCGTCTCGCCCTCCTGCAGCCCGCTCGAGATCGCCACCAGGCCGTCCTGCTGCCCCGCGATGGTGACGCTGCGCTGCGCGAATTTGCCCGGTTCCGACTGCACGAAGACAATGGGTTCGTTTTTGTCGTCGCGCAGCAGCGCCCCGACCGGCGCCACCAGCATGTGGCTCCGTATCCCGGTGTGCACCACCGCATCCACGAACATGTCCTTCTTCAGCAGCCCGCCCGGATTCTGCGTCACGATGCGAACGGGCGTAGTGCGGGTACTCGGGTCCACGAACGAACCGATGTAGGAAACGGTGCCCCGGAAGCTGCGATTGAACGAGGGATTGGTTTCGTCCACCGGGTCTCCGCTCTTCACCGAAGGCAGATCGCGATCGAAGATATGCCCCTGCACCCACACGGTGGCGACGTCGCTGATGCCGAAGCACACCGTTTGGCCCGCCTGTATCACCATGCCGGGCGAGACCAGCTTCTGCACGATCACTCCGGCAATGGGCGAGCGCACCGCCAGTTCGGTATTGAACACCGTTCCCTGCTTCTCGGCCGAGTCTATGTCCTGGCTGGTGATGCCGAAGATGCGCAGCGCTTGCAGGCTGTTCTGCACATCGGTGGTGGCGTCGTTGTAGTCCGCCTCGCTGCTCTGGTAATCCTTCTCGGCGATCGCGCCGCGATCCAACAGCTCCTTCATGCGGTCGACGATGTGCTTGTTGTACGCTTCGCGATTGCGCGCCTTGCGGTACGCGGCAATGCCGTTGGCCACGTCGGGGCTGGAGACGTACAGAAGCGGCTGATCTTTTTGCACCGGCGTTCCGAGGTCGACCAGAATCCGCGAAATCGGACCGTTCACCTGGGTGATCGCCTGCGTGGTGTGGTCCGCGTCCCAGTCCACCGTTCCGGTGGTGTGAATGGCCACCGGCCAGTTGGTGGTCCGCACCTCGGTGGTTTTCAGGCGGGCCAGTTGGTCCGGCGGCACGGTGAACAGGCCGGGCTGCTCGTTCTTCGCCTCCTCGGAGGGCTTGGACTCCGCCGGCTGCGCCTTGCGGCAGGCCGGTTGCAACCACATCAGCGCCAATCCCAAAGCCAGCGGCAATAGCCGCCTGCGACAGCACACGATTTCAGCCGTCATGACGAAATGCTTCTCCTATTCCGCTTCCAAACAGGATGGTCCGGCGCCGGATTGCCGGCGCGGACCGCCCGACCATTTTGAGGAGACGCTAAACGGCGGGGGGAGCCCGTGAGGGACAGGGGACCAGGCGGAAATCGGAAGGGGAATCGAAGCGCGCCGGCGAGGCCAACCATACCACCTGAAAAACCGGCGCCGACGCCGCCGAAACGCTGCTTTGCAGGAGCGCCGACGGGCCCACGTGGCAGAGCAGGCAGCAATGCTCGCGGGAATGGTGCGATTCGCTTTGCGCCGACAGCGCCCAGGACTGCGCCAGCACCGTCACACACAACAGGAGGAGGACAATAACAAGCCTCCTGTCGCAGTGGATCTCGCGCGTCATGGTTTGCCGCTCTCCCCCGGTTGCGGCACACGTCCAGTATAATTACGTACCTTGAAGCGCTAAGGTTACCAGATCGACCGGGCGGGTGCAAAAGGGGCAGATGCCTGGAGGCGCCGGAAGGCGTCCGGTCAGCAAGCAGACAGGGAGCCCCCAGGGCCCCCGGTCTGGTTGGGTTGGATTTGGGAACAGGCTGGAGCCTGCCTAAACTCTGTTGACGTTTTCCGCCTGCAGGCCTTTAGGACCCTGCTTGACTTCGAACTCGACCTCCGAGCCTTCGTCCAGGGTCCGGTAACCGTTCGCCTGGATTGCGGAAAAATGAACGAAGACGTCGTCGCCGGTGGACCGCTGGATGAATCCATAGCCCTTCGCGGCATTAAACCACTTCACAATACCTTTTTCCTTCACTACAGCTTCTCCTGATCATTGTTCGTCGTGCTCTCAGGTCTTCGAGACAAGGAAAGCGGACTACGAGGTAGCTCTTTCGAGGCTTGCTGAGAACTTGCAGAGGCGCGTCCAAACACGTTGATTCTTGCGTAAGGTATTCTCTCAGATGGCGTTGGTATGGTCAAGCACCCTAAAGGGGAAGGCGGCGAAGGGCGGTTCCTCGAGCGGCTGCGCAAGCAGGCCGGCCGGCTCCGGGGGCCTGGAGTGGTTTTGGGCATTGGGGACGATTGCGCGGTGATTCGCGCGCCCGGCCCGGAAGACTGGCTGTTCACCACCGACCTGCTGATCGAGGACGTGCACTTCCGGCGCGCCACTCATCGGCCCGAAGACGTGGGCTGGAAGGCGCTGGCCCGCGGCCTGAGCGATATCGCCGCGATGGGTGGCGAGCCGCGATTCTGCCTGCTCTCGCTGGCCCTGCCGCGCTGGGCGGACGACCGCTGGATCGCCGGTTTCTACCGCGGCCTGCTGTGCCTGGCCCGGCGCGAGCGAACGCCGCTCCTGGGCGGCGACATAGCGCGCGCCCGGAAGCTGACGTGCGACATCGTGGCCGGCGGAGCCGCGCCGCGCGGCCGGGCGCTGCGCCGCGACGGCGCCCGCGCAGGCGATGCGATCTATGTTTCGGGCGCACTGGGCGGGTCGGCCCTGGGCCTCGCCACCGGCCGCGGCCAGGCCTGGAAGCGGCATGTTCATCCCGAGCCGAGACTGGCCCTGGGCCGTTTCCTGCGCGCGCGTCTCCACGCTACCGCCGCCATGGATCTGAGCGACGGCTTATCGCTCGACCTGCGCCGCATGTGCCTGGCCTCGCGACTGAGCGCGGAGATCGAAGCTCCTCCCGTTTTTCCGGGCGCGACTCTGGAACAGGCGCTCGATGGCGGCGAAGATTACGAACTGCTCTTCACGGTCCCGGCGGGGGTCCGCGTGCCGGGCGTATTCCAGGGCATCCCGCTCACCTGCATTGGCACCATGCGCGAGGGGCGCCGGGGCTGCCCCGTGGGCGCCGTGCGGCTCGAAGGCCGTCCGCTCGCGCCGCTGGGTTACGACCATTTCCGAACCATATGAGTCTTCCCGATCCAACACCGGTGATCGATCTGATCGAGGCGTTCCGCCGGTCCAAGACCATGTTCACCGCCGTCTCGATGGGTGTCTTCGACCGCCTGCACGATGCTCCGGCGCGCGCCTCCGGCCTGGCCGCCGCGATGGGCGTCGACGCCGCTCCCCTGGAGCGCCTGCTGGACGGCTGCGCGGCGATGGGCCTGCTGCGCAAGATCGCCGGCGTTTACGCCAACGAGCCCGTGGCCGACACGTACCTCTACGCCGGCAGCCCCGACTCGCTCCGCGGGTACGTGCGCTATTCCGACGAGGCGCTGTACCCCATGTGGGGCAACCTGGCGGCGGCCATCGCCGAGGGCACGCACCGCTGGAAGCAGACGTTCGGCCTCGAGGGCTCGATCTTCAGCAGTTTCTTTCGCACCCCGGAGGCCATGCGCGATTTCCTGCGGGCCATGCACGGATTCGGCATGTTGACCTCGCCGAAGGTCGTCACCGCATTCGACCTCGGCCGTTTTCGCCGCCTGGTGGACCTGGGCGGCGCCACCGGCCACCTGGCGATTGCCGCGTGCGAGCGGTATCCGCAGATGCGGGCCGTGGTGTTCGATTTGCCGCGCGTCGCTCCTTTTGCGCACGAACAGGTGGCGCTCTCGCCGGCGCGGGATCGGATCGAAGTGGTGGCGGGCGATTTCTTCCAGGACGAATTGCCGGAAGCCGACCTGTACGCCGCGGGCCGCGTCCTGCACGACTGGCCGGAAGAAAAAATCGACGCGTTGCTCGGGCGCGCCTGCCGGCGGCTGCCCGAGGGCGGCGCGTTGCTGCTGGCGGAATGGTTGCTCAACGAGGATGGCGTGGGGCCGGTGGCGGCCAACCTGCAATCGCTGAACATGCTGATCGTCACGGAAGGAAAAGAGCGCAGCCTTGGCGAGTACACGCGGCTGTTGAAGCGCGCGGGTTTTTCGCGGGTGGAAGGCCGGCGCACGGGCGCCACGCTGGACGCCGTTTTGGCGCTGAAGTAAGAGCTCCTTTTTTGGCGCACGGGGAAACGCGCAAGATACACTGGAAAGAGTACGGCTGAGGAAAGGATTTGAAATGGCAAAGCTCGAGTGTTACTCGGTGGTTGTTTCCGACAAGCCCGGCAAAGGCGAGCACGTGCTCAGCGCCTTCAAAGAAGCCGGCGTGAATTTCGTCGCCATTTGGGGCTACCCGGTTGGCAAGAACAAGGCCAGGATCGATCTGGTCGCGGAAGACCCGGCGCTTCTCAAGAAGGCCGCCAAGCAGCTCAAGATCGACCTCGGAAAGAAGCAGGCGGCATTTCATATTACCGGTGAAGACCATCCGGGCGCGGTCGCCGAAGTCCTGGCCAAGCTGGCGGCCAAGGAGATCAACGTCCACGCGGTCCAGGCTCTGTGCGCCGGCAACGGCCGTTTTGGCGCGCTGATTCAAGTGGACGAAGACGCCGTCAAGAAGGCTGCCAAAACCCTGGCGTAGAGGGGCGCTCTCCTACAGGCTCCGCGCCAGGACAGCGCCCAGCACGACGGCCGCCAGGCAAAGCAGGTTGGAGACCACGACGTTCAGCATCGACGAGAGCCACTGGCCCTGCTCCATCAGCACGAAAGTCTCGTACGCATAGCTCGAAAAAGTCGTGTATCCGCCGCAGAACCCCACCGCGATCAGCAGGCGCCACCGGGGGTCCGCGAGCACGCGCCCGGTCGTCCAGATCAGGAAAAACCCGATCACGAAGCTGCCGGTGACGTTGATGAGCAGGGTGCCGTAAGGAAAGCTGGGCGACACCAGCCGGGCAACCTGTTGCGCGACGAAGTACCGGAGGTTCGCTCCAACGATTGCGCCTAATGAAATCCAGAGTATCGTTTTCAAAGCAGACTCCAACCTGTCGACATCGTGATAGGAGTCATCAGCCTGCGGGCGGTTATGGCGAACCCCATCGCCGTCCTTCACATGGTATCGCAGCGGGTGGGCCGGCCCACAACGCGAACCACGCCTTATCCTGTTTACCGGATGTAGAGGAGCACGCCGTTTCCCTGCCCGGCTGCGTCGGTGTAGTACTGAACCATCTGCTCGAAGAAGTAAAGATCGTCTTCGAGCCCGTCCTCGCCGCTGCAGGCGTAGATATCGGCTCGCTCGATGGCAGCCGGGTCAAAGCGCCGGGCAAGCTCGTCGTTCGAGATTTCGGCAAGCGCCGCGGCCACTTCACGGACCTCCTTCGGCGTGAGGAACCGGACCGGTCCATACCCCAGTGACACACCAATTTCGCGGCCCCCGAGAATCGCATTCCCGAGAGGCGGTGGCGCATCGCCCGCGGTCCCCGTGAGCAGGTAATGAAGCTCGTGCCAGCATTTCTCCAGGCTGAGTCTCTTTTCGTCGTTCGAAAAGAGCAGATCGTGCGCGCCGGGTTTTTCCATCTCTTCCCTGAGCTGAGCGTCGAGTTGGCGAACCTCCGGGGAATTCCACTGCCCGTGAAGCAGCAACTCCTGCATCCGTTCGATGGCGGGCCGCACGGCTGGCTGGAAACTGCCGAGAGTATCTTCGTCCAGGAGGCTCTTGATTTTCCCCGGATTCCGTCGAAAATCGGCCAGCTCAAACGGGTTGACCTGGCGGATGAAACCTCTCATGCCCATGCGCAGCCTCCGGAGGCGTCATTCCAGCAGGACGCGTGGAGTTCTTGCGGAACGAAGCCGATTCGCCGCGGCGGAGCCTCCCACCCGAGTCTAGCGCAAGCCACGGTCTGAATGCCCCCGCGTGCCATCCCGATTCGCGCGTAGAATAGTGACTTGATCGTCACACTCACCATCAATCCGGCGGTCGACCGGATCCTCAGCGTGGATCGTCTGGCCTTTGAGGACCGCGCCTACATCAATTCGAGCCGCGAGTCGGCGGGCGGGCGCGGCATCAACGCCTCGTTGGTGGTGCACTCGTTCGGAGGCAAGACCGTGGCGGTGCTCATCTCGGGCGGGGAGACGGGCAAACGCCTGGGGCAGCTCCTCTGCGCATGCGGCTTTCCCACCTCGGTGGTTCCAGTGCAGCACGACATCCGCACCAATCTGACCATCACCGACAAGCAGGGGCTCACGGTAAACCTGAACGAGGCCGGTCCTCCGCTCGACAAAGCCGAGGTCGCCCGCGTGGAAAACGTAGTGCGCCAGGCTCTCGACACGGCTTCCTGGCTGCTGCTGTGTGGAAGCCTGCCGCCGGGTGTGCCGCCGTCCTTCTACGGAAAACTGATCGCCATGGCGCGAAAGAAAAAAGTAAAGACGCTGCTGGACGCCGATGGCGACCCGCTGCGCGAAGGCATCGACGCCAAGCCCACCGTGGCCAGCCCCAACCAGCAGGAGGCCGAAAGGCTGCTGGGCCGCTCGCTGCTCACCCGCACGCATCATCTCGAAGCCGCCGAACGCATCCGCTCGATGGGCTGCGAATCGGTGCTGCTGTCGCTGGGCAGCCGCGGCGCGATAGCCGCGTCCAGCGACGGGTTGATCGAGGCGGTGCCCCCGCGAATCGACGCGCTCTGCCCCATTGGCGCGGGCGACGCCCTGACCGCCGGCTACACCTGGGCCATCCAGCGCCGATCCACTCCGGCCGACGCGCTTCGCTGGGGCGTGGCCGCGGGGACCGCTTCGGCGCGCCTGCCGGGCCTCAGCTTCGCCACGCTTCTACAAACCCAGGAAATCTACCACCAGGTGGAAGTGCGGCGCGTCGAGTAGCGTGACCGATCCGGCTCCCCGGCAGCGGCCGGGCTTCTTTCACGCGGTGGGGATGGTCTCGGCGGCGGTGGCATCCAGCCGCATCACCGGACTGCTGCGCGAAATGGTGATGTCTCGCCTGTTCGGCGCCGGCGCCGTCAACGACGCTTTCCAGGTCGGCTTCCGCATTCCCAACCTGACGCGCAACCTGTTCGCCGAGGGCGCGCTGTCTTCGGCATTCGTTCCCACGCTGACCCAATACCTCACCACCAAGGGCCGCCGCGAGGCCGCCGAACTGTCGGACCTGGTGGCCACGGCGCTGGTGCTGGTGGTGGGAACGGTCTGCGCCGTGGGGATGATCTTCAGCCCTCAGCTCGTGCGCCTCATGGCGCCGGGGTTCGAGCGTGTGCCCGGCAAGTTCGAGCTGGCCGTGCTGCTGACGCGCATCATGTTTCCCTTCCTGCTGACCGTGGCGCTGGCGGCGCAGGCCATGGGCGTGCTCAATGCCTGCGACCGCTATGGCGTTCCGGCGCTGGCCTCGTCGTGCTTCAACGTGGGTTCGGTTCTGGTGGGCCTGGCGGTGGGGCTGACCGTGGGACGCAACTTTCACCAGGGGCTGATTGTTTCCATGGCTTGCGGGGTGCTGGCGGGCGGCGTGCTCCAATGGCTGTGGCAGGTGCCCGGCATGCGGCGCGAGGGCTTCCGGTGGCGGCCGCGCCTGGATTTCCAACACCCCGGCCTCGGCCAGATCGCCCGCCTGATGCTGCCGGCGGTTCTGGGCAGCGCGGCGGTGCAGATCAACATCCTGGTCAATACCAACCTGGCGTCGCGCATCACCGACGGAGCGGGCCACGTGATCGACGGCCCGGTGAGCTGGCTCGGATATGCCTTCCGGTTCCTGCAATTGCCGCTGGGGCTTTTCGGCGTGGCGATCGCCTCGGCCACCCTGCCCGCGGTCTCGCGCAGCGCGGCCGCCCGGCGTATCGATGAGCTGCGCGACACGCTGGCTCGTTCGCTGGGCATGGTTCTGCTGCTGACCATCCCCTCGTCGGCGGGGCTTGCCGTGCTGGGAGAAAGCATGATCGGCCTGGTCTACCAGGGCGGCCATTTCGGCGCGTGGGATACGCACCAGACGGCCGTCGCCCTGACCTGCTACAGCCTCGGACTGGCGGGATACGCGGCCGCCAAGATTCTGGGACCGGCGTTCTACGCGCTGGACGACGCGCGGACTCCGGCGCTGGTGAGCGTCTCCTCCGTGGCAGTCAATCTCCCGCTGGCGCTGGCGCTGCTGAAGTGGACCGGAATGGGTCACGCCGGACTGGCGCTGGCCACCTCGCTCGCGGCGTTGCTCAGCGCGGCGGCGCTGTTTGCCGTTTTGCGCGCCCGCATCGGCGGGATTCACGGCCGACGCCTGGCCGTCAGCGCGGGGAAGATCGCGGCGGCCTCGGCGCTCATGAGCGTGCTGTGCAAGGCTTCGAGTGTTGCGGTTCACCTCGCCGCGGGTGTCGGACGGACGGCACAACTGGCCGATGTCGCCATCTCCATCCCGCTCGGCGTGTCGGTGTTCTACGCCGCCGCGCGCGCGCTGGGCGTCGGCGAACTGGAGGCGCTGCGGAGCGCGTGCTACACTTCGATAAGGAATGCTGCCCGATCTGAAGTTGGTGATCCGCCTCCAGGAAATTGACAATCTCCTGGGCGACCTCAGGCGCGAAATCGCGGCCCTTCCGAAGCACATCGCCGAAATCGAGAAAAAGCTGGTATCCCACGAGCGCAAGCTCGAGGCCGACCGCGCCGCTCTGGCGGCCAATCAGAAAGAGCGCAAGAAGTGCGAAGGCGACATCCAGGTGCAGGAGCAGAAGATCTCCAAGCTGAAAGATCAGATGCTCCAGGCCAAGACCAACGAGGTGTACCGCGCCTTTCAGAACGAAATCGAGTTCTGCCAGAAGGAGATTCGCAAGTCTGAAGACCGCATCCTGGAATTGATGGGCGAATCCGAGCCGCTGGAGAAGAACGTGAAAGCCGCGGAGTCGGCGCTGAAGACCGAAAAAGCCGACGTGGACGCGGAGAAGAAACAGGCCCGCGAGCGCACCCAGGCCGACGAGAAATCGGCGGCCGAGCTGGAGACGGAGCGGGCCGCCATCGTCCCCGGAATGTCCGCCGCCGCGTACCAGCGCTACGAGCGGGCGCGGAAGGCGCGCCGAGGCATCGGAGTCGCCGAGGCCATCGAAGGCCGCTGCTCGGCGTGCAACATGGCCATGCGGCCCCAGTTTTCTCAGGAACTGAAGAAGGGCGACGAGATCATGGTCTGCGAAAGCTGCCAGCGGATTCTCTACTACAACCCGCCGGTTTCGCTGGAGGACCTGACCGGCGAGGCCGCCCCCGCCGTGACCGAGTAGCTCCTCGTGCTCCAGCCGCCACGGTCGTTCCCGCCCGCGCCCGCCGTTTCGAGCCGCGACTCTCGTTACCCAGCCGCGCGCGTCGGCAAGCGGTCGCCTTTCGCCTTACGGCCGGTCGCCGAAGCTGTAGCCGAGCCAGACCGTGGCCGCCGGAACCAGGTTGCTGCCGAACTGCTGGTTCAGGTTGTGCGCGAAGTGGATGTCAAACTGGGGGCGGATAAAAACGTGTTCGCTCACGTAGAGCTGTACGCCGATTCCGGCGTGCACCTGAAAATGGTTGGCGCTCTGGGCGTACTGCGACTGGTTTGTGTTCCCCAACACCGAGCCGGTGCTCGTGAAATTCTCATAGAACTTCACATTGACGCCGCCGACGCCGCCCACCAGCTGAACCGCGACCTTCTTCTGGTTGACCGGCTGGAAGATCCCGTTGAAATCGTAAAAGCCGGTTCGGGTCTGCAATTTGTCTCCAATGCCCCCGGTGGCGGCGGACGCCTGCTGGAAGATGAAATAGTCCTGCTTTGTGGGCTGGAAGACGTATTCTCCCCCGATTCCAAAACGCTTCCAGAGCATCAGGTTCGCTCCGAAGCCCATGTCGAACGCGCTCAGCTTGTCGGTGGCTGCGCAGTTGGAGCTGGCAACGAGGGCGCAGGGAAGCAGGGTGGATTGATCGACCTGTCCAAATGACTTGTCGAACGCGGCTCCGAAACCTAAATTGATGTCAAACCCACTTTGGGCGTTGGCGAGCGGGATCGAGAGCGTCAACAACAACAGTGGAAGGTAGTGGAAAATACGTCTCACGTCAGGAATCTCCTCTTAGTCTTTTCAAGCAGTCACGATTGAACGTCAGATAACCCGTTGCGTTTCAACTCTAACGACGTTACTGCAACCACAAGGGTTTCAACAGTATCTTACCCTAACGTTTCTGGCATTTGGGGCAAAAATGTGATGATCTTTGCGAAACCAGAACGCGGCGAATCGGCGTTTTGCAGGTGACACAGGGCTCCCCGGTGCGCTGGTAGACGCGATGGCTGAACTGGAAGAAGCCCTTGCGGCCCTGCGCGTCCACGTAGTCCGAGATGGAGGAGCCGCCGGCGGCGATGGCTTCCCTCAGCACGTCCACGATGGCATCGTACAGCCGGCGGGGCCGGTCGCCGCGCAGGCGGCACGCCAGCGCCTGCGGATGGATGCCGGCCCGGAACAGCGCCTCGTCGGCGTAGATGTTGCCGAGGCCGCGCAGAAACGCCTGGTTCAGCAGCAGGGCCTTGAGCCGCGTTTTGCGGCGTTTCAGAGCCGCCGCAAAGTCCTCGAAGGCGATCTCCAGCGGCTCCGGGCCGAGTTTCGCCACGCGCGGCGGGAACTCCTCGCTGAATTGCAGGCAGCCGAACTGGCGGCTGTCGTCGTACAGCAGCACGCCGCGGTCCAGCGTCAGGATGGCGTGGGTGTGCTTGCCTGCCGGCCCGCCGAGCAGCAGGCGCCCGGTCATGCCCAGGTGGATCACCAGGTAGCCGCCGCTCTCGAGCGATACCAGAATGAACTTGCCGTAGCGCTTGACCGCCGTGATCTTCCGCCCCTGGATGCGCGCCGCCATCCGGTCCGGATCGCCCCCCCGCAGCACCCGCAGGCAGCGGAATTCGGCGGCAACGATGCGCCGGCCAACCAGCGGGGCGATGGATCGCGTAACGGTTTCGACTTCGGGAAGCTCGGGCACGCCCTCAGTTTAACCGCTACGCCTGTGTCACTCCACGGTAAAATAGCTCCGATAAGGGAGCCGATGCAGACCATTCTGGTAATCGACGACGATGAGAGCCTGCGGGACACCATCGGCGTAATGCTGGAGCAGGAAGGTTTTCGGGCCGTGCTGGAGGGCGATGGGCGCACCGGGTTCGAAAAGGCGGTGACCCTGAAGCCGGATCTCGTCCTGGTGGACCTGCGGCTTCCCGGAATGAACGGAACCGATATCTGCAAGCAGCTTCGTGCCGCGCATGTGACCACCCCGATCATCGTGCTGAGCGCCATGGGAGACGAGCTGGACAAGGTGCTGCTGCTCGAAATCGGGGCCGACGATTACGTGGTGAAGCCGTTCGGCACGCGCGAGCTGATGGCGCGCATCCGGGCCGTGCTGCGGCGCACATCGCCCGACGCCGGCAAGGTGGTTCGTTTTTCCGAGAACGAGGTGGATTTCGAGCGGCGCATCGTCCGGCGCAAGGGTGAGGAGCTGAAGTTCACTCCGGCCGAGTACAACCTGCTGTGTTATTTCCTGCACAACCCGGACCGCCCTTTGACCCGCGACATGATCCTGAACGCGGTGTGGGGCTACGAGTTCTTCCCCAACACCCGCACGGTGGACGCGCACGTCGTGAAATTGAGGCAGAAACTGGAGCCGGAGCCGAACGTGCCCCGCCACTTCCTGACGGTGCACGGGGTGGGGTACCGATTCGTGCCGTGAGCCGGCATGGCCTGTTCGCAGGCTTTTTACGAAGTTTTTACACCTTTGACTGTATGCTTGTTCGCATTCGGCCGCCGCATTGGGGGACAATTGGGGTAGATGCGTGATGGAGGGAACCACGCGCAGCGAGGGCTGCGCACCGTTCTGATCGTTGAGGATTCCGAGAACAGCGCCGCGATGTTGGAGATCGCGCTGCTTGGAATTCCCGGACTCTCGGTGCGGATGGCTTCTTCGGGCGACGACGCATTGCGTATCCTGTACGGTTCCGGTTCGGCGGTTCAGGCGATTGTGACCGATCTGAATATGCCGCGCATGGACGGGTTCGAAATGATTCGGAAAATTCGGGAAGACCAGGCGTTGTCGGCCACCCCCATCATAGTGGTCAGCGCGGACACCGACCCGGCGACCCCGGGGCGTGTTTCCAAACTGGGGGTCAGCGCCTATTTTCCAAAGCCATTCTCACCCGCGCAAGTGCGACAAAAACTGGAGCAAATTCTCGATGGTACGCATCTTCCCTGACAGCGCGTCTGTGAGCCGCGCGCGTAAGCCAGCGGTCTTCGGCCTTCTGCTCTGGCCTATCCTGCTCGGCGCCCAAACGCCAACGCAAATCTCCGGCATCCTGGAAAGGCTGGATCGCCTGGAAAAGGAAAACCAGGCCCTGACCGAAGAGGTGAAGGCCCTGCGCGCGAAACTGGAAGGGCCGGAGCCGGACGCGGCGGCCCCGGTTCCCACCGGCGGCAGTACCGCCGCCGAGGCGCCGCTCGAAGAGCAGGTCCGGGTTCAGGACCGGCGCATCGAGGAACAGGCCCAGAGCAAGGTCGAGGCGTCGCAGCGGTTTCCCATCCGCGTTACCGGGATGGCCCTGTTCAACGCCTATGAGAACTCCCGCCAGTCCAGCGGGTCCGAGTACCCCGTGACCGCCTCGACGCCCGGGCAGGCGGCCGCGGGCGCCACGCTGCGCCAGACGATCCTCGGCCTGGACTACCGCGGGCCCACCGCCGTCTGGGGCGCCACGGTGCATGGCTCGGTATACATGGATTTCTTCCCGACCGCCAATAACGGCGCTTTGCGGATGCGCACCGCATCCATCGAGATGGAATGGAAGAGCAGCAGCATCCTGGTGGGGCTGGAAAAACCGATCTTCAACCCCAGGGAGCCCAGCTCGCTGGCGCAGGTCGGCGTTTCGCCGATGACCGGCGCGGGCAATCTCTGGCTGTGGCTCCCGCAGATACGCCTGGAGCACGACGTTTCCTTCACCCGCTCCACGGGCCTCAGGGCGCAGGCGGGCGTGGTCGAGACGCGCGAAGCGAGCCCGTATACCGGAAGCGCCGCCGGAACCCTGGCGCCTGCCCGTCCCGGCTTGGAGGGCCGCTTCGAATTCTTCCATAATTTCGACGACGAGCGGCAGGTGGAAATCGCCCCCGGTTTCCACACCAGCCAGACCCATTTCGCCGGCCTCTCGGTGCCGTCGAGCCTGTTTTCCCTCGACTGGTCGGCCAATCCGTGGCGGCGCTTCGAATTCAGCGGCGCCTTCTATGCGGGCCAGAACGTGGCGCCCCTGGGCAACGGTTACGGGCAGGGCTTCGGGGTGCGTTACGGCGAACTCTATACCGTCGACAGCCGGGGCGGTTGGGCGCAGTTGACCATCCACACGGCGCCGCGCCTCGACTTCCATCTCTTTTCCGGCCAGCAGGACGACCAGAACAGCGACCTGGCGGCCGGCCGCATCGGCAAGAACCTGATGTTCGGCGGGAATCTCTACTATCGGCTGGCGCCCAATGTCATACTGGCGCTGGAGGCCACCCAACTGCGCACCTTGTACATCGCGCAGGGAGTCCGCATCAACAATCACTATGACCTGGCGCTTGCTTATCTGTTCTAGTCTCGCAATGTGGCTGGCGCACGCGGCAGCCGGGCCGGTGGGCGGATCGGTGGAGATCTCCAATTCGCAGGACCCCACGGTTCGCCGCACCAGGGACTATACCGGCGTGGTCCTGTGGCTCGAGCCGGTGGAGCATAACGCGGAGCCTCCTGCGCCTCCGCTGGTCCCCAAACACGAGCGAATGATCCAGAAGGACAAGCATTTCCTGCCGCACGTGATGGCCGTGCCGGTGGGCAGCACGGTGGATTTTCCCAACCTGGATCCCATCTATCACAACGCTTTTTCCAACTTCAGCGGCCAGACCTTCGACACCGGCCTGTACAAGCCGGGCACATCCCGGAGCGAGTCGTTCAAGGTCCCCGGCATCATGCGGATCTTCTGCAACATACACCCCACCATGAGCGCCATCATCGCGGTCCTGCCCACTCCTTTCTACGCCGTGACGGACGCTTTGGGCCGATTCAGCATCCCCGCGGTGCCGCCCGGCGAGTACGAGCTGCGCATTTTTCACGAGCGGTCGCTGCCCGATGTCCTGAAGTTCCTGGAACGGCGCATCACCGTGCCCGACGGCGGCCTGTCGCTGCCGCTGATCTCCATTTCGGAGACCGGGTACATCCCCGCCGCCCACTTCAACAAATACGGCAAGGAGTACCCACCCGTGGCCAACGACAGCACTTATCCGGGGGCGCGAAAATAATGCCGCGTTTTTCCCGCCTGCCGCTTTTGTGGAGGATTCTGCTCTCCACCTTCTTCGCCGTGACGGCCATCTTCGTGATCACCGGAGAGATCGTCCTCGGGCACATCAGCCAGACCATGTGGGACAGCCTGGAAGAAGAGGTGCACAACAGCTTTCAGGCGTACACTTCGCTGCTCGAATCGCGCGCGGAGCTGCTGGCTTCGGTCAGCCGGCTGTTGAGCGTGATGAGCGAAGTTCGCCTGGCGGTGAGCACCGGCGACCGCGCCACCATCCAGGATTCGGCCAGCGAGTTATGGTCGAAGGTCTCCAACGAGAACGCGATTTTCCTGGTGACCGATCCGCGCGGCAAAGTTCTCGTTTCCCTGGGCGGAGTGACCACCTTCCCGCTCGACAAGGATCTCGACGTGGTGCCCGAGGCGGCCAGCAAATTCCCTGAGCAGTCCGAAGGGTTCCTCCTGCAGAACGGCGAGCTGTACCACATCTCGGTCACCCCGCTTTACCTGGATTCGACCCGCGGGCCGCTGGTTCAAAACGTGCTCGTGGCGGGGTATCACATGGACGCGCTGGTGGCGCAAGGGCTCAAGGAGCGCACCAACAGCGATTTCCTGTTCCTCACGCCGGGCGGCGTGATTACGTCCACGCTCAACCCCCGGGCGCGCGATGCGTTGGTTGCCAACCTCCGGAAGACTCCCCAGCCGGAACGCGTGAGCGATGGCGCGGTGCAGTATGCGCTCTACAGTACGCCCATCGCGGACATCACCGGCAAGCCCCTGGGCGAGATCTGCATCCTGCGTTCCTACGAAGCGGCGCAACGGCGGATCGCCGGCCTGTATACCAACATCATCCTGCTGTGGCTGGGGGCCATGGCCGCCGGTTTCGCGCTGACCTACCTGCTGGCGCGGCGCATCGTACAACCCGTCAAACAACTGGATCGCGCGGCGGCGGAGGTGGCGCGCCAGAACTATACCATCGAGGTCGAGGTGACCGGCCAGGATGAAATGGGCCGCCTGGCGCGCACCTTCAACAACATGTGCGCCTCCATCCGGCAGGCCCGCGAGGACCTGATCCGCCACGAGCGGATTTCGACCATCGGGCGCTTGTCGGGCTCCATCGTGCACGACCTGCGCAATCCGCTGGCGGCAATCTATGGAGGCGCCGAAATGCTGGTGGACGCCGATCTGCCGCCGGCCCACGTCAAGCGCCTGGCCGGCAACATCTACCGCGCCTCGCGGCGCATTCAGGAGCTGCTCCAGGATCTGCTCAACGTTTCGCGCGGAAGGACCGGCGCGCTGGAAGTGTGCCGGCTGCGCGAAGTGGCTTCGGCGGCGTGCGATTCCCTCGCCGGCGCGGCCGAAGCGCAGGGCGTGACGGTGAGCCTTTCGATTCCCGCCGAGATCGAGGTGCCGCTGGAGCGGAGCCGTATGGAACGGGCGTTTGTGAACCTCATCGCCAACTCGCTGGAGGCCATGCCGCAGGGCGGCGCGGTGAGCATCTCGGCCGTGCCCGAACGGGGCTCCGTAATCGTTCAGGTACAGGACAACGGGCCGGGAATCGCGCCGGAAATCAAATCGCAGCTCTTTCAACCGTTCGTCAGCGCGGGCAAGCGCAACGGCCTGGGGCTGGGACTGGCTCTCACTCGCCAGACCGTGCTGGAGCATGGCGGCGACATGTGGGTGGACTCCGAGCCGGGCCGCGGCGCGCGGTTCAGCATCCGGCTTCCCGGCGCGTCGGTGGCCCAGGCGCAGAGTCTGCCGGCGTGAACCGCCATCTTCGCCGGATCGCCACTCAGCCATAGCGGCTGGCAGGAGCCGGCTCACCCGGGCCGGCAATAAGCCCTTGCGATGAGTTGAATTCGGGGATACTCTGAGGAGTCACGCGGCGCTCCGCCAGCATGTTTTTTCGAGCGCCGGTCGAGGGTAATCATGGTGTCGCAAAAAGGCATTCTTCCGACGGTGTTTCTCTTGGGGCTGGTCTCCAGCGTGGTGCCGGGAGCCCGCGCGCAGTTCCTTCCGCAAGCCAAGTTGTTCGGCAGCGGTTCGGTGCCTTCCGCCGGGCTCACCCCGGGTGTATACCAGGGCGCATCGGTTGCCGTGTCTTCCGACGGGAATACGGCGATCGTCGGTGGGCCGCAAGACAACAGCGCCATCGGAGCAGCCTGGGTTTTCACCCGCACCAACTTGTCATGGACCCAGCAAGGCGGCAAACTGGCCGGCACCGGCACAGTGGCGGGCTCCACTTCGTTGCAGGGCAGCGCCGTCTCGCTCTCCGCGGACGGGAATACCGCCATTGTGGGCGGGCCATCCGACAACTTCGATGCGGGAGCGGCGTGGATCTTCACGCGCGCCGCCGGCGCCTGGACCCAGCAGGGCGGCAAGCTGGTTGGCGCCGGCGCGGCGAACTCCGGCGGAGACTTCCCCGGCGTCCGGCAAGGCAGCGCCGTGGCGCTCTCCGGCGACGGGATGACGGCCATCATCGGCGGGCCCAGCGACAACCTCAGTATCGGCGCGGCGTGGGTGTTCACGCTCAGCAACGGAGTGTGGACCCAGCAGGGCAACAAGCTGGTCGCCAGCGACGCCGTCGGCGGCTCGCAGGTAGGTATCTCCGTGGCGCTTTCCTCCGACGGCAATACCGCCATCCTCGGCGGGCCCATCGATAACGGAGGCGTGGGAGCGGCATGGATATTCACCCGCGGCAACGGGGTCTGGACGCAACAAGGCAGCAAACTGGTGGGGCTGGGCGCGGCCGGCAGCCCCTTGCAGGGCAAATCGGTGGCGCTCTCGGCGGACGGCAATACCGCCGCCGTGGGCGGACCCGGCGACAACAGCAGCCTCGGAGCGGTCTGGATATTCACGCGCAACACTTCAGGCCAGGGAGCGCCCTGGAACCAGTCGGGCTTCAAGCTGACCGCGTCCGATGAATCGGGCAGCGCGGCCCTGGGCAGCAGCGTTTCCCTCTCCGCCAACGGCATCACGGCCCTGGCGGGCGGGCCGTTCGACAACCGGCCCGCCGGCGCTGTTTGGGTGTTCACCAACAACAACGGAACCTGGAGCCAGCGGGGCAGCAAGCTGACTCCCTTCGCCGTGCTTGGGACTTTCGCCAGCCTGGGCACCTCGGTGGCCATTTCCGGCGACGCAACCACCGCCGTTGCCGGCGCTCCGGCCGACGGCACCGACACTGATTTCACGGCCTACGGCTCGGCGTTGGTGTGGACGCAGTTGGCGGGCCCCCGCTTCGGCCTTTCCGCACCCACAACGGCCATCCCCGGCGTACCCTTCAACTTCACCGTCACCGCGCTGGACGCCAACGGCAACCCCAACCCCGCCTACTCGGGCACCGTGCGTTTCATCAGCACCGACCTGGCCGCGATCCTGCCCGCCAACTCCACGCTGACCAACGGCGCCGGCACATTCTCGGCCACCTTCAACACCCTCGGGCCCCAGAACATCACCGCCATCGACACGGTGACCGGCGCATCCGGATATTCCAATGCGGTTGCCGTGGCGTTCGGGACCATGCCGGTATCGGCCAGCCCCGCAGCCGGCAGCGGCCTCAACCAGACGTTTACGTTCACCTTCACCGATCCCCGCACCTGGGAGGATCTGACTGTCGTCAACGTGCTGATCAACAACTTCCTCGACGGGCGCAATGCCTGCTACCTGGCCTACAGCCGTCAGACCGATACGATCTACCTGGTCAACGACGCCGGCGCGGGCAACTTGCCGGGGCTGCCCCTCAACGGATCCGGGAACGGGACCACGAGCGTTTCCAACAGCCAGTGCGGGTTGAACCTGGTGGGTTCATCGGCCTTTACCAACGGCAATACCCTGTCATTGGTGCTCAACTTGAATTTCTTCGCCGGCTTTGCGGGCGACAAGGTGGTCTACATGGCCGCCCGAGACCTCCAGGGCGACAATTCGGGATGGCAGGCGTTAGGCACGTGGGGAGTGCCGGGCGCCGTGACCTTCCCCGCCGTCGGAGGCGTGAGCCCCGCACGCGGCGCGGGCTCGAGCCAGGTCTTCACGTTCACCTTCTCCGACACCAAGGGCTACCAGGATCTCGGCATCGTGAACATCCTGGTCAACAACTTCCTCGACGGGCGGCAGGCCTGCTATCTGGCCTACAGCCGGCCGTTGAACCAGCTATTCCTGGTGAACGATACCGGCACGGGGCTGGTGCCGGGCCTGGCGCTCAACGGGTCGGGTTCGGTGTCCAACAGCCAGTGTACGGTGAACGCATCCGGCTCGTCGGCCGTTGGAAACGGCAATACCCTGACCCTCATCCTGAATGTGAGCTTCACCGGCACATTCGACGGCAACCGCGTGATCTACCTGGCGGCGCGCGACTCGACGGACGCCAATAACTCGGGCTGGCAGGCGTCGGGCTCCTGGACCGTTCAATGAGTCTCCGGGAAGTACCATAACAGGATCGAGCGGCCGATTCGCTTTTGCGGCTCGATCCGGCCGGGCCACGCCGGGTCTCCGAAGACCTTCCACATGGTGATGCTCACGGCATTCCAGCCCGGCGAAGGGCGGTCCGGATCGCTCGGGCTCGTGGCGGGCATCGCGTGGCCGGCGAGGGCGTAGGTCCGGTTGAACGGCGTGAAGGTCAGGTGCGAGCAGCCCGCTTGCGCCAGGAATGCGCCCAGCCGCTTCATGTCCTGGCCCCAATCGAGGTCGGAATCGGCCACGAAGCGCTCGGGATGGCTGCCGGCGATCTCGTTGGTGTAGGCCAGGTAGTCGGGGTGCTGCATCACCCCCGAAATCACTTGCCAGGCCAGCAGCAGGACCACCGCGGATCTTGCCGGCCATCCGCGCGCGGCCGAAGCGGCGATCCCGCACGCCACCGCAACACCGATATAGACCGGCAGCACGAAACGCACTCCGATATCGATGCGGCCGGTCATGGAGACCAGCAGAATGCCCGCCGAAAACGCCAGCGGAATCCGGACTGCCCGCCAGGCTTGCGCCACGGCAAGGCACAGCAGCAGCCCAAGCGCCAGCGGAGTCTTGATTCCCAGAACCACCGGGAAGTAATACCAGAAGCCATCGGGGCTGCGGCTCCCCAACAGGAACGAGGAATGGCCCGCGCGGTTGTGCGCCCACACCGCGTGAATTCCCGAAAAGAAGCGCGGCGCGGGCAGACGGGCATGGAGGAAGTCCACCCGCGCGAACGAGAAGCCGTACGCCGCCCACACCACCAGGCCCGCCGTGGCCAGCACCAGGGCGAGAGGCCCCCTGCGGCGCCAGGCCTCGCGCGCCAGCCACGCCGGTCCCTGCCGCGCCGCAGCCAGGTGGCAGACGGACATCAGCAGCCAGGCTGCGGGCAAGAAGACCAGGGCCGAGAATTTGGAGATGGCCGCGAGGCCCAGAACGGCGCCGAAGAGTATGCCGCGGCGAGCGTTCGGCAGATCGGCCCAGTATAGCGACGCCAGGGCCGCGGCGCCCGTCAGGGCGCACAGCGCCGCATCCGTGGTGATGACCCCCGCATGCGCCAGCACCGGCGGAATCGTGGTGAACAGCGCGGTGGCCACGAGGGCTGCCGCGGGCCCCCCCGCCCGCAGGCCCCACAAGAAGACCACCAGGGAAGCGATCCAGAAGAACGGCAGAATCCCGGCGCGCCCCAGCGCCAGCACGCGGTCATAGTGCGCGCCGTGTCCCAGGATGCGGTAGCCTTCCCCATACGCGTCGGGGCCCGGATGGAACCGCTCGCCCGCCAGGTACGGGCCAATGGCCGCCAGGACTCTGGCCAGCGGCGGGTGGGTATCCTCGTATCGATACTTGCCGGTGCTGAGGTACTCCATGCCCGCCGCGAGGTTGTCGGGTTCATCGATCGTGTGGTTGAACACACGATGAGTGGCGACGATCCGGCAAGAGCCGGCCACCACCAGAAGCAGCGCGGCGACAGCGTGCAGTCGCGGGAACTCCATGTCCGAAGCGATTATACGCTGCCGTTACCGAGCCGCTGCTAGTGTCCTCTCCAAGACGTGGGGCGGGCAATCCTGCCCGCAGCCGGCTTTCAGCCGGCTGGACCCGCTGTAGCCAAGAATGGCTGCCCCACATCGGGTTGCGCAGCGTTGTTAATTCTTATGCGGGACACCACGCTAGTGGCCCCCGCCGGAGTCGCCGTGGTTGCCGGAACCCGAGGCGGCGCTGTTAGCGGTGGCCAGAACGTTATTGCCGGTGGTCCAGAGATTGTTGATCCCGCCGGAGAGGTTGACCACCACCGCCAGCACGATCACGCAGAGAAAGGCCAGGATCAGGGTATATTCGGCGAGGTCCTGTCCGTGATCTTCCCGACGGAAGATTGCGCGAATCTTCTGCCACACGGTTCTTACCTCAAGACAGCGTAGCTCCGGCGTCCCCGCGCGACTAGACTAACTTTCGAATTACTAACGTTCGATAGCAGCCTCGGGGATCATTCCCCCGAGCCGCCCGATCCCATCTCCCGGCAGGCCGTCTCCACATCCGGATCGATGGGCGTTATGCGGTGGATGTGCACGGTGTCGAACGACTGCTTCACCCTGCCCCTGGCGCCCGCGATTCGCACTTTTCCGCCCTCATGTTCCATCTGCCCGGCGCAACTCACCAGCATGCCGATGCCGGCGCTATCGATGAAGTCCAGGCCGGCGACGTCC
The DNA here is from genome assembly GCA_035638575.1 of Bryobacteraceae bacterium. Classification (GTDB taxonomy): domain Bacteria; phylum Acidobacteriota; class Terriglobia; order Bryobacterales; family Bryobacteraceae; genus DASQZT01. The sequence goes on along the minus strand of DASQZT010000290.1, from coordinate 11,455 downwards.
AGTATCAGCTTGCGGACGCCCCCCTCGATCAGGCGCTTGATCGCGTTCTCCACGCCCATCAGGATATTTCCGAGGGAGAGCCGCCCGGTAATGGTCAAGACGGTTATGTCCGGCTCCACGCGGCGAGTGTTCGTCTCCGTGATCATCGTCTTGGATCGTATCACTATCCGGACACCGGCGCATCGGCCGCCGCTATCCCGCCGCGCGGCGCAGGCGGTCGAGGACTCCGGCCCATTCGGGCGTGTCGGGCGGGAGTTCCACCGCGATCCAGTCGCGGTGCTCCGCATCCAGCCGGTGCAGCGTTTGATACAGAAGGGCCGCGTAGTCCCGCGGATCGGACGGCATCTCCTGGTCGATGCGCAGCCACTTCCCGCTGCCTGCGGGCGGCCGCTCGCCGGTGTGCAGCAGATAGAGCGGCGTCGCGGGGCGATAGTGGCGCGCGTGCATGCCGGGCGACGCGTGCGCGCCGTTCTCGGGCGCCGCGGCCACTTCCACCGGGCCGATCAGTGCTTCGATCTCCGGCAGCGGAATGACCCCCGGGCGCAGCAGCAGCGGATGGTCCACCAGCGAGAGCACCGTCGATTCGATTCCCACATCCGCCACGCCGCCATCCAGAATGTAATCGGCCAGCATGGGAGGAATGTGGCCGGCGCTCGTGGGAGACAGCTCCGTGAAACGGTTGGCGCTCGGCGCGGCGATCGGCACTCCGGCGGCGCGGATCAGTTGGAGCGCCACCGGGTGCGCGGGCATGCGCAGCCCGACGGTCGGCAGGCCGGCGGTCACGATGTCGGGAATCTTCGGACCCTTGGGCACCACCAGGGTCAGCGGTCCCGGCCAGTAGCGCCGCGCGAGTATCTCCGCGGACTCCGGCCAGCGCGACGCCAGGTCGCGCGCCATCTCCACCGAATCCACGTGAACGATCACCGGGCTGGTGTGCGGCCGGCCCTTCGCCGTGAAGATGCGCTCCACCGCGGCGGCGTCCAGCGCGTTGGCGCCCAGGCCGTAGACCGTCTCGGTGGGGAACGCCACCAGCTTGCCCGCGCGGATCAGGGCCGCGGCCCGCTCTATGCTCATTCGGGCGGCTCAACCGTGTCGTCGCCCGCGGTCTTTCCCGTTTTGCGCCACACCAGGTACGCGTGGATCATCCGGTCGAGATCGCCCTCCAGCACGCGGTCCACATCGCCGAGCGAAAGCTTGCTGCGGACGTCCTTCACCAGCCGGTAGGGCGCCAGCACGTAGTTGCGGATCTGGCTGCCGAAATTGATCTCCAGCTTGGAGTCTTCCGTCTTCCGCGCCTCCACCTTCTTCTTCTCCAGCTCGTACTCGTAGAGCCGCGCCCGAAGCTGCTTGAAGGCGCTGTCGCGGTTCTTGTGCTGCGACCGCTCGTTCTGGCACTGCACCACGATCCCCGTGGGGAAGTGCGTGATCCTCACCGCCGAATCGGTCATGTTGACGTGCTGGCCGCCGGCCCCCGAGGAGCGAAACGTGTCGATCCGCAAATCGTCCTGCTTGATATCGATCTTGATCTCGTCGTCCACCTGCGGGTAAACGAAAACCGACGCGAACGATGTGTGCCGCCGCGCGTTGGCGTCGTACGGCGAGATGCGCACCAGCCGGTGCACCCCGATCTCCGATTGCAGCAGCCCGTACGCGTTTTCGCCGTTGACTTCGAAGGTCGCCGACTTGATGCCCGCCCCTTCGCCCTCCAGGCGGTCGGTGATTACCGTCTGGAAGCCCTGGCGCTCGGCCCATCGCAGGTACATGCGCAGCAGCATCTCGGCCCAGTCCTGGCTTTCGGTGCCGCCCGCGCCCGGGTGGATGGTCACGATGGCGCTGCGCGCGTCGTTTTCGCCGGAGAGCAGCATGGCGGTCTCCAGGCGCTCCAGCAGCTCGCCGTAGGACTTCAGCTCGCGGTCGAGGTCGCCCGCCACGTTCTCGCCTTCGCGCGCCAGCTCGAACAGCGTGTCCAGATCGTCCGTCAAGGCGCGGATGTGGTCCTCGTTGGCGATGGCCTCTTCCAGGCGCTTGCGGTCCTGCATCACCTTCTGGCTTTTCTCGGGTTGATTCCAGAAGTCGGGCGCCGAAATCCGCTCTTCGATTTTGGCTAGTTTCTGTTTTTGCGCGGAGACGTCAAAGATACCTCCGCACGGCCAGCGCCTGTTCGCGGAGGGGCTGATATTCGCGTTCCAGTTCTTCAACAGTCATGGGGGTTCACTCCAATTCTAACAGATACCCCTTCCTGCCCACATTCCACGCGCGCGTCTTGCCCAAGGTGGTCTCGACCCCTTCGGATTCGTGAATGTGGCCGCAGAAGAAGTAAGCCGGCTGCCGCTGTTCGATGAAGGCGCGGACCGAGCGCGACCCCGCGTGCACTCCCGGACGGATCTGGTCGAGCGGCGTGCCGTACGGCGGCGCGTGGCAGACCAGCACCAATGGATCCAGCTCGGCGAAGCGCTGAAGGCGGTCGGCAAGCTGCGGCTCGGTGTACTCCCCCGGCGTGTGGAACGGGGTCGGATTGGAGTAGCCCAGGCCGGCGACATGCCACTTTCCCACCTGGATGTGCCGCTCGTGGAAGGCGTGCAGGCCGTAGCGGGCGCACATCGCCGCCACATCCACCGCCGATTCGTGATTGCCGGGAAGCACGTAGACCTTGTCGCCGCGCGTTTGCAGGATTTCGCCGCAGCGCTCGTACCCTTTGGCCCAAGTCACCTGGTCGCCCGCCGCGATATAGTAATCCGCCTCAACGCTCAGCAGGTGCTCGAGCGTCTTCCAATTGTTATGGATGTCGGAAAAAATGAGCAGCTTCACGGCTGATGGCGGAGAATCATGCGCCCTGGCGCATGATTTGAGGCTAATCCGTTTGCCATTCCGGTGCAAGCCTGTCGCCGCCCGCTGGCCTGTGGCACTCTAAGAACATATGGGCGAGTACGACAGCGAGCTTTCCAAAATCGTAGCCGAGTTGAACCGCGCGGCGCCGAGCCAGAAATACTCCGCGGTACGCAGCCCGCAATCCACCGCGTCTCTCGATCAGTTGCTCCATGCGGCGGCCGGCCGCAACGCATCCGACGTGTTGCTGATCGCGGGCGCGCCGGCGATGCTGCGGATCAACGGCGTGCTGGCGGGCGGCGCGGGAGCGGCGCTCGAGCCCGACGACGTGCGCAGCCTCGTCCTGCCGCTGCTGGAGCCGTGGCAACTGGAGGAGCTGCAGAAAAACAAGTCCGTGGACCTGAGCTTCATGCGCGAGGGCATGGGCCGTTTCCGCATCAACATCCATCACCAGCGCGGCACCCTGGCGGCCAGCATCCGGCTGCTGCCTTCGCGCATTCCCTCGCTCGAATCGCTGCACCTGCCGCTCTCGCTGGCCAAACTGGCGGAGCGGCGCCAGGGCCTGGTGCTGGTGACCGGCGCCACCGGGTGCGGCAAATCGTCCACCCTCGCCGCCCTCATCGATCTCGTCAACACCAAACGCGCGGCGCACGTGGTCACCATCGAAGATCCCATCGAATACCAGCACGCCAACCGCAACTCCATCGTGGAGCAGATCGAAGTGGGCCGCGACACGCCGGATTTCGCCGTCACGCTCCGCAGCATCATGCGCCAGACGCCCGACGTCATCCTGGTAGGCGAAATGCGCGACGCCGAAACCATGGCCACCGCGCTGACCGCCGCCGAGACCGGCCACCTGGTGCTTTCCACGCTGCACACCAACGATGCCATCCAGGCCGTGGCGCGGATCCTCGACTCATTCCCCGCGGGAAACCAGCCCCAGATCCGCCAGCAATTGTCGCTGGCCCTGGCGGCGGTGATCGCGCAGCAGTTGGTGCCCGGGGTGGACACCGTTTCGCGCTGGCCCGCGGCCGAGATCATGATCGCCACCGACGCGGTGCGCGCGCTCGTCCGCAAGGGCGAAGATCACCAGCTTCGCTCGCAGATTTCCGTGGGACGCGCGGAAGGAATGATGACCATGGAGCAGTCTTTGGCGGAGTTGGTGAAACTCGGCCGCATCTCGCGCGACACGGCCTTCGCGCACTGCTTCCGCATCGACGATCTGCAGAGATATCTGGGGTAGAGGCCGCGGTTCACCCCGCACTTGCTTCGACTGTCTACTCTTTATCCGAATACTCGGAAGGCACGTCGTCCTCCGGGACCTCTCTGGTGTGCACTTCCCCCGCTTCGGGATCGGTTGGAGTCTCCACGCCCAGGAGAACCTCCGCCTCGAAGTACTGCCCCTCCTCGACGAGTTCCTGGACGCTCTCGGAGCCTGCCTCGGCGCTGTCCGGCAATCCCTGCGTGTCTCCGGATTGGCCCGCCGAACCCGGCCCACCGCCCTTTTCCTCCGGCACAACGTCGGCGTAAGTTCTCAATGACTCGTTTTGCTTCTTCATATCGTAATGGTGGCACGCCACGGGCCATCGCGGAGTGGCGGGGGGGACCACCCCAGGCCGTGGCGCCGGCCCGATTGCCGGCACGACGCGCCAGGTTTCGCCGCTACTTGATCTCGACTTTGACGAGCGCCTTATCGGGGTGTTCATGGCGCCATTTGAAGTATTGCTCTTGCTCGGGCCGCTTCACTGTATTGAACTTGCGATACTCCCGATGTTGCTCCGTGAGATAGGTGCGGTACGCCTTGTCTTCGTTGTCGTTCCACACATGATAGTCCTTGCCGCCTTGATCGTAGTAGCGTTTGTCGTTTCCGCCTGCGGCTTGCGCTACGCCAGGACCGATCAGGGTGGTGCTCAACACCAACGCGCTCAAAATTAGGAACCGATGCATTTTGTTATCCTCGCTGGGCATAATAAGCACTCTGCTGGCCGTTCGGCGGGAAAGGCCGGGAACACAAGCCTGGGCAGTGGCAGCGGTGTGGCGCACTATGTCCCGAGCGGCGAACGAGTGCAGAAGCTGCACATGAAAGTGCGGGTCCTGGTACTGAACGCATCGCCGCTGATCTTGCCGCCCCATCCCAACCCCATCTGGGGTAGCATCGGCCAGTGTGTATAATTCCGGTGTGGCAGCTATCTACGATTTCCGCAGCATCCAGTTTGACGATGCAGTGCGGGCGGCGAGCCGCGGAGCCTTTGCCGAGACGCTCGCGGCTGGGCTGCCTGTCTTCTATATCGACGGCGAAGGTCTCAATGTGATGGAGCGCGCCGATGGCCGAAGATTCGAGATCCGCTGGCTTCCGGGTGCCCCAACCGGCGAGAACTACGAAATCATCCACGAATTGGCGACGCACGCCGCCTGAGGCAGCGTGCCCACCCTCACGGTAATCGCAGGTCCGAAAGGCTCCGGAAAGTCCACGCTCACCAGATCAGTCGATTTCGAGGGACGCGAACGGCTCCTGGATCCCGATACGATTGCCCGCGTTCTGAACCCTTTCGATCACATCCGGGGCAGCCATTGCCGCCGGACGCGAAGTTCTGAGACGAACGGCGGACTATCTCAATCGGGGAGTGAGCTTTGCGTTCGAGACGACCCTTTCCGGTCGAAGTAAGGCGGACCTGATCCGCAAGGCCAAGTCCCGCGGGTATGAGATCCACCTGGTGTTTATTGGACTGGACAGCCCGGAGCGATGTATCACGCGCATAAGAAATCGAGCAGCGCGGGGAGGTCATTTCATTCCGGATGCCGACGTGAGGCGCCGGTACAGCAGGAGCATTGCGAATGCCGCTCGAGCGCTCCGACTGGCGGATATCGCCAAGTTCTATGACAATTCCGGAGACGGTGCTCGCCTCGTCCTGGTAGCACAGGCCGGTGTCGTAGTGTGGCAGGCTGAGCCACTTCCAGCATGGGTCAAGCTGCGAATCGGCATCGATGGCCGGCTCGCTTTTGGCTGGGCGAGGACTTCACGGAATCCTTAACCGTAGGGCCGGTCTCACATCGATTCCGCGGCGCCAAGCGCGTTTCCCGTCACTGATCCCGTTCCGGGCGCTGAGCCGCGGCTCTCTCCGAGTGGCGCGTGACTCGGGACCAAAGTCGCCATCGTTCCGGTCGGTCGACCTGATCGGTCGAGGGAAGGGCGCGCACATCTCCCGAATGAACGGGTCTCCGAGATCTGTTTGGAATCGGCGAGCAGCGCGGAGATCGCATCATCTGCACGGTCGCGGGAGACGAGTCGAGCGGGTGAACTGCGCCAGCCAAAGGTCGTCTTCGAACAGGCTGAATGAGCGCGTCTGGACAACATCAAACCCGTAACGTTCGAATGCGGCAACGATCTCCTGGTCCGATCGCAGCTTCGTGCGCGGGCTGGTCGGCCGCCGTTGTGTGATGTCCTCGCACACGACAACGGTGTCCGCGGCATCGCACATCGCGGATACCAGGGCAAGGAAATCCTCCTCGGAGACGTTGTGTATGAGAACCAGACAACAGACCGCCAGATTGAAATGACGACTGGGAAGGACCTCCTGACCGAATCCGAGCTTGTATTCGTGGACAGCCGCACGCCGCTCCGCCTCGCGCGATCTGTTACGCTCCAGCATTCGTGGACAGAGGTCTACAACGGTCAATCGTCCAACTACATCGACCAGGGCCGAAGTGATTCGGCCGGTTCCTGCGCCGACCTCGACGGCGGTTTCCCATGGCCCGCCACCGATCGACCGCACGAATTCCATCACCTCAGCCACGTACTGTTGGGAGCCGCTCTGTAGTTTGTCCGCGGGATAGCGAACGCTCATGTCGGGAATCGGCCCCGGCTGCCAGGCGCGGTAATCCCACTCGTCGCGCATGTCTCTCAAGCCCCACTCGTGGCGGCGCTCGCCTAACGCCTCGATTACGGGATCCCAGTTATTGTTGCATTCAAGGGCGCACAACGTCAGAAGGCACGCCTCGGCGGCGGGTTCCCAGCAGTTCTCGACCAAGTCTCCCGCAATCGCGTCGGGGTGGAGGTGAATGGCGCGCAGTTCGACGTCCGCTCGGCAGTGCTCGAGTAGCCGGACGAACTCGTGCGGGTATTGCTCTACGAAGCCGAATTGAAAATAAAGCTTGCGCGCATCAGCGCCGAACGTCAATAGACTGAGATCTGGTGTGCTCACCTGATGTTTCAGTTCTTCCCACGACGTTCTTACGATTTGCGAGAAAGGGTCGGGATTTAAACACCATCGCATGATCCCGCTCGCCGCGAACGTTGTCCGGCCAGGATAGACGTGGGAGTGGACGGAATGTTTGCTTGCCACAACGCGGCCGTCCGACGTCCGGATGAACAGGCCACAGCCGCAGATGTTCGTGAGGGGGAACGGCCGTAAGTTCATCGCGCCGTCAATGACCAGACGTCCGAATCGGTCGCGATAGGTCTTCGATGGCTTTCGCGGGTCTGGGCGATCCAGATGTTCCCCCGACTTCAGATACGCTTCGTAAGAAGTGCGTCCGAACCGAAAGGTCATTCGCCCATGCGCGTCCCTCTTCGAATAAGCATTCAGCCGGCAGCTTTTTCGGTCCTCATAGTTCTTCTGCAACGCGATTTCGTCGAAGTCCGCGGACAGCGCGAACTCCTGGTCGTCCGCGCCGCAGCTGAATGAGCCTATCGCTCGTTCAACAACTTCGGTTCGGGGCTCGTTCAGGAGCGGCAAATAGGCCAGCTGGAACTCGTCAATTCGAAACAACCAGTCGTAATGTTCCCAAGACGTCCGCCCCGGCCTTAGCGCCTTGCTGGGATCTCCCGGTAAACGGGTTCGTATGCCGGCGACCAGAGCATCGAAAGCGGTATCATCACATTCCGATCGAAAGTGAACGCGCGTTAGCCGGTCGAGCGAATCCACCCCGGAGGACGGCGACTCGCCGCAGCCGGGCAAGAACACCGGAATAACGTGGAGATCGCCGACTTGGATCCTGCGCATCAGTGCGTTCTGGATCTCTTCATGCTGCCAAGGCCCGAGTCCGGCAGGGCCGATGCATACAGCGCAGGTCGAACTTGCGCGCAAGGCCTGCTGCAGTTCTTCAGGCCATGCTCCCCCGGGGAGGAGATCCCGCAAGTCGAAGAACGGCTTCAGGTTGGCGCTGGCCAGCTTCTGTCTGAGATTCTGGACGAGCGTCAAGTCCTTGCGGTTATAGCTAAGGAAGACGTCGTAAGTCTTGGCTTCCACGATCCTTCCGTCCCAATGTTATGCGCCAGGCGGGCACCGTCAATGACCAGGCCGGCTTAAAGTCATTTGAACAGAACGGGCCAAACAGTTCAATCCGGGTTGGCCGCTGGATACTGCCGGCGGGCATTGCCCGAACTCGATTCTGTCCAGATCGTCGGCGACTCGTACAAAGGGATGAGCGCGTTAGCCAGATAGGTCCCCGCAAGTCGGCATCCCTCCCGGAGGGCACATGCCTTTGCATAAGTCGTTGCTATACAAGTTGGATCGTAACCCGCCGGCCAACCATGGCCGCAGCACGTTCCAGGCTCGACAGCGTTATGTCGTTCTTTGCATTTAACAGGCGGTCAACCTGCGTGCGACTCGTCTTGAGTAGTGTCGCCATGCGGTTCTTCGATATCCTCTTTTCCTTCATGGCTTGGGCGAGCTGCCACGCGACAACCTCTTTCACCGCCTGCGATTGAGCCTCTTCAAAGATCCCTTCCGCTTTCAGAAAGTCATCGATGCTGGATCCCATGTGTTTCTTGCTCATCTCATCAACTCCTTCTGGCGCTTACGCGCCAACGCCAAATCCTCGTCTGGCGTAGCCTGCGTCTTCTTGATGAAGCCGTGCAGTGCCACCATACACTCGTGATACAGGCACAACAATACACGCGCCGTGCGCTTCGTTGGCAAATCGGTGCGGATTTCCCAAAGACCGCCGCCCATCGGCCGGCACAGTGGCATTCCCACTGGCCAACGCCATTGCGCCCTCAGAAGGTCTCTCCCTACCGCGTGACGTTCGGCTTCCGGCAATTCCTTCAGCCACTCCCGCACGGGCTCAGTCCCCTTTTCGGATCGGAAGAAGATCAGCGGGACTTTCGGTGGCGGTGGGTTTTCCGTCATTCCCCGTTGTTTGCACCTTCTTTCATACATGTACCATAAATCGTACATGCATGGCAACATCCCGAGGTGACAGGCTTGAACGACGGGGCTCAACGGAGTTTACCCCGATTAGGAACGACAAGTCGGCATCGCGCAGCCAACCCCCGGCCCGCGGTCTGGCACATAGCGACCATCCGGGCGCACTCTGGTAGCGGTCGCGGGCTAGGACGTCGGCTGAGGCCGCCGCGCGCGTTGTGCGAGGTAGTGTTGATCGAGCGCTTGCCGGACGAGAGTTTTGATGACCGCCTGACGGCTCACGTTGAGGTCCTTCGCGGCCCTATCCAACTCCTCCAGCATGGCGGCAGTGACGTCCACATTGACGCGTTGAATCGGCTGAACCATGCGCCCTTGGCCCTTGAAAAAATGGGAAATGTCCTTGCCTTGATCCGCCAGACGAGCAATGCCGTCGGCGGAAACCGGCTTGGCGGATTTACGAGTTTTCTTCATATAGTCGGATCTCCTCTTTCGTCGACCTCCACAAAGTGACGAGATGCACAGGCGGTCGCCCACCCAGCCGACGGCCAAAAACTGTTCCGGAACGTCGGATCGCTGATCGAGCCAGTAAGGCCGTGAGAACAACTCACGCGCCTCCTCAAACCCTATGCCACGCCGCGGATTCGCTCTGAGGCGCCTGCTCTTTCGCACATCGAAGCTAAACCGCATCTGATATGACTGTTATACCATTCTAAGGCGGTGCCCAGCGCATGGAGCTGGCGCGCTACCGAAGCCCCCCTATTGCAATTTGCCATTCACAAACGTTTCAAAAAATTTCGCCGCTGAAATCAAACCACTTACACCTCCGCCCCCCCTCAGAACCCTTGGTTCCGCCTGTTATTCTGAAGCTGGAATTAGGCTTGCGCGCCATTTCGCAAGCCGCAACCAGTTTTCTTCCTGCGCAGGAAGCGTTGCAACTAAGGTGGTACTGAACTCCCGGAGGCCGTCAAACGCCTTGCGGTGTCCAGCCTCGGCTGGCATCGGCGGGAGACTTTGGCTTCGAAGCCAGCCGGTGAATCTGTTACCTCTTCACCGTTCTCAGAGGATCGCATTGAAATGACAGGTTAGTCCGCCATCCAGCGGGCCTCAATCGTCATAAGATGCGGTTCAAATCATTGGGCGGCCGACACGCACGGCGATAAGTCCGGGAGCTTGCTCCAGGCCCGGCCGCCCGCAACGCAGTAGTTCGGCATTTTCCGTGCGCCGGAAGTGTCTCGATATGCTTCTACTTCGCCAGTTTCACCAGCACCGCACCGTGCGAGGGAACGTCGGCCGAGTACTCGTTGGCGACGCTGCCCAGGTCTTTGTGCGCCCACAGGTCGCGGACTTTGTGCGAGCCTTTCACTCCCAAATCCGACCACTTCGCCGTCGCCTTGGCCGCATCGCCGCCGCGATTGAAGAGGCCCACCGCGGTTCCGCCATCCGCCAGCGTGCGCGACCAGACTTCCACGTCGCCGTTCTTCGCCACGCGCGCGCCCTGCTTGCCGAGTTTGTCCTGATCGATGGCGATCACTTCCTTGTTCACCAGGATGCCGAGGATCTCCGGCGGCACGTCCCGCAGGTCGTTGCCCGCCAGCAGCGGCGCCGCCAGCAGGCTCCACAAGCTCATGTGCGTGCGGTACTCCGTCTCGGTCATCCGCCCGTTGCCGATTTCGAGCATGTCGGGATCGTTCCAGTGCCCCGGGTTGGCATACTTCTCGCGGCCCGGCTGCTGGTCGAATCCGATGTTGGCCATGGACTGCCAGGCATCGCGGATGTCCCCGGTGGTGCGCCACAAATTGCCGCCCACCTTGGCTCCCCATTCGCCCACGTTCTGCTGTCCGTACTGGCACAGGCTGTAGACGATGGGACGGCCGGTGTCCAGCAGCGCCTGCCCCATGATGGCGTAAGCGGCCTGCATGGAATCGCTGGTGTACACCTGGCCCGCGCTGCACCAGTCGTACTTCAGATAGTCGATGCCCCACGCGGCCCAGGTCTTGGCATCCTGCGCTTCGTGCTGGTAGCTGCCCTCGAACTGGGCGCACGTCTTGGGGCCCGGCGAAGAGTAGATGCCCAGCTTGAGGCCCTTGGAATGGATGTAGTCCGCCAGCGCCTTCATGTCGGGAAACTTCTCGTTGGTGCGCAGAGCGCCCTTGTCGTCGCGCGTGCCTTCCCACGTGTCGTCGATGTTCACGTAGACGTAGCCCGCGTCCCGCATGCCGTACTTCACCATGGCGTCGGCGATCTCGCGCACCACCTTGTCGCTCACCTGGCGCTGGAATTTGTTCCAGCTGTTCCAGCCCATGGGCGGAGTCTTGGCCAGGCCGTTGTACTTGACGTCCTTGGCCGGTCCCAGCGAGACCTTGGGCGGAGGCGGCGGCAAGGGCTTCGGCGCCTCCGTCGAGACGTGTTTCATGGCCACCTCGCGGGGCATGCCGCGGCCGGGACCGCCGGCACCCGCGCCCGGGGGCCCGCCGGGAGCACCC
>DASQZT010000289.1:0-2741 GCA_035638575.1 Bryobacteraceae bacterium | reverse complement strand
TAGCGCCGGTATTTCTCCCATTCGCTCCGCGCCTCCCGGGTCGCTTCGAGCGCTCCCTGGAAATCCCCCAAATACTAGAGCGCAGTCGCCAGTACGGTGAATGCTCCCGCGCGTGGCCCGGCAACTGTCGAATTACTCCGTGAGATCTCGATGCCCATCCGGGCATAGCGCACCGCGTCTTGAAAACGGTGCAGATGAATATAACGTTCCGCCAGACTTCCGTAGATATAGGTCGCGGCATTGATCTCCTTCCGCGTGAGATTTCCCAGGCGGACGAGCTGATCGAACCGCTCGCGCACCTTCGAAGCCCCGGCGCTCATTTGCTCCGGCTGGCCCGCGGCCTCAGCGGCGGTTGCGCGATCGTGCGCCGCGTTGGCGGACAGATAAATCGCATAGCGGTTGTGGGGATCCACCGCCACAATCGGATCCAGAAGACTTTCCGCTTTGCGCAGGTTCTCCACCGCCTCGGCATAGCGGCCCAGGTTGTTCCAGCCGGGAACGCCTTGAAAGCGGGCTAACTTGAGGTACGATTCGGCGACCTCCAGGGCAAGCTGTTTATCGCGGGTCGCATCTGCGCCCAGGCCTGCCAGGTACGGTGTTGCCGTAGCCAAGAGTTTCGTTTGGGCATCGATCGCGCCGGGAAGCCCGGCGATTGTATCGTAGGAATCGAATATGACCTGATGCGCCAGGCGCCTCAACTCGCTAAAGCGGCGTTCCGCCACGAGACGCTGGCGGTTGGCCACGTACAGGCCGGCGGAAAGGCTGGCAATCACGAGCGCCGCCGCCGTCACCGGCATCCAATACCGCCGCGCGAACTTGCGCGCCCGATACCACGCATTTCCCGAACGCGCCCGCACCGTGCGCGATTCGAGAAAAGCTTCCAGATCCTCTGCGAATTGCTCGACGGTCCCGTACCGCTCCAGCGGATCTTTGCGCAAGGCCTTGATCAGGATCGATTCCAGATCGCCCTTCAGCTCCGGCGCCCAGTGGCTGGGACGTGTCACTTCGCGCGAGGTGACCGTCCGCGCAATGGCCTCCGGCGAGTGATCCTCGAACTCGTGCGCGTGTTTTTCCGTAAGCAACAGATAAAGTACGGCGCCCAGCGAATAGATGTCGGTTGCGGTGGTCACTCTGCCGCCTATCACCTGCTCGGGGCTGGCGTAGTCGGGCGTCAGCATGCGCATGCCGGTCATCGTGGCGTCCGTCGCCATGTCGAGAATCTTGGCGATGCCGAAATCGAGCAGTTTGGGCTCGCCGTCGGCTGTGACCAGGATATTGCTGGGCTTCAGATCGCGATGTACGACCAGGTTGCGGTGCAGGTAGCCGGCCGCCGCGCAGACCTTGAGAAACAGCGCGACCTTTTGCCGCACGCTCAATCCAGCGGCAAACACGTCGATCGGTTTGCCGGCAACGTATTCCATGGCCAGAAACGGCTGGCCGCTCGCGAGATGGCCGGCATCCAGCATGCGAGCGATATTCGGATGAGCCAGCGACGCGAGGATCTGCCGCTCCTGGAGGAAGCGCTCGCGCTGAGGGTCGCCCGCGCCTGGCGGAAGCAGTTTCACGGCCAGGCGCTGGGTGACCTCGCCATCGGCGCGTTCGGCCAGATAGACCGCGCCCATGCCGCCGCGTCCGATCACGTTCAGCAGGCGGTAGGGGCCGGCGCGCCACCCCTTACCTTCGAGTTGCGGAAGGGCGCGGCTGGCGGCGACCCTCACGTCGCGCTCGAGAAAGGGCCTTGCGCCGGGGTCGAACGCCAGGAGCGCCTCGACTTCGTGGCGTGTCTCATTGTCCACCTGGTGCTCCCCAAAATATCGGGCGCGATCCCCGGGAGACAGGTCCACTACTTCGTGAAACAGTTCTTCGACGCGCGCGTTCATCCGGCCATCTCCTTATGCAGCCAGGCCTGGGCCAGGCGCAGCTCGCGGCGAACCACATGCACAGAGAGAGATAACACCGCGGCAGACTCCTCGTCGGTCATGCCGCCGAAATAGCGCATTTCAACGAGCTGCACCTTCAGCGGATCGGTGCGTCCCAGCCGGTCCAGCGCCTCGTCCATTGCCAGGATGGATTCGTCGGGCTGATGGCCCAAATCCGGAATCTCGGTCAACGGCACCTCCTCCCTTGCACTTCGCTTTTCCCGAGACCTCGCGCGTGCCAGGTCCACCAGGACCTGGCGCATCAGCCGTGACGCGATCCCATAAAAATGCGATCGGCTCTGGTAGGAGGGATGTTGGCCGTGCGCCAGCCGTAGAAAGGCCTCGTGAACCAGCGCCGTCGTGTCGAGCGGGCGCGCTTTGCCTTCCCGCCGGAGGTGCCCCGCCGCGAGTTTCTTCAGCTCGTCGTAAACCAGCGGAATCACGATGTTTAGAGCTTGCTGATCGCCAGCGTGGACGCGCTGAAGCAACTCCGTGATCTGCATGGGCTTCTTGCCATAATACTGCACGGCAGGCGGGATCGACACGTTCCCCTCGATGTGGTACACACTTCTATTCTACCTGCGACAAAAGGGAGCAAATTTGGCTTTTTATTTATCGGAGCGACGAAAAGAGCCAGCGACACCCCCTCGTTTTCATGGCGCAGGTTTTGCCGAAAGCTCACGATATACCGGGTTTCCTTCCATTGGGGTGGCCCGGCCCCGGGGAGTGGATTCCAAAGCCCACTTTCGTGGCATGACCCCTCGCCTTCAGACGACGGCCTTCAGCGCGTAAGCGCCGGATGAACTTCGGGGATGGCGGAAC
>DASQZT010000288.1:0-5682 GCA_035638575.1 Bryobacteraceae bacterium | reverse complement strand
GTTGCGGCAGCTCGTTCCAGGTGTAGCGGGGGGCGGGGGCTCCCGCGCTACAATCAAGCCATGGCCGACGCGACGCAGGTGATTTTCACCGTCAGTATTCCGACGCTCGCCGTTCTCATCGGGATACTGGTGAATAATTCGCGCCTGAACGACACCAACAGGCGCATCGACGATTTCCGTACCCACGTGGATTCGCGGTTTTCGGCGACGGATGCCTTGTTCACGGAGCGCCTGAGGCGCGTGGAGGAGGTTCTGGACGCCCGGCTCAAGCATCTGGAAGAGAGCTGACGCCGGAGTGGAAGCCAGAAACCAGCTCTACACGCGGGAGACCCAGAAGCAGATCGGGGAGTTGAATCGCCTGGGGTGGTACCACAGCATTCAACTGCCCGATGGCCAGGTCATCCAGGGTTTGCAATCGCTCGAACAGCTTCGCACCCGGCTGGCCCAATTCCCCATACCTCAAGACCTCACCGGCAAACGCGTCCTCGATATCGGCGCCTGGGACGGATGGTTCAGCTTCGAGATGGAGCGGCGCGGCGCCGAGGTGGTGGCGGTCGATTCCGCCGAGCACACGCAGTTTCGCGTGGCGCGGGAGCTGCTGGGGTCTAAGGTCGACTACCGCATTGCCGACATCTGCCGCCTTTCTTCTCGGGACATCGGGCGCTTCGACATCGTTCTCTTCTTCGGCGTCCTCTACCACGTGAAGCACCCGCTGCTGGCCCTGGAAACGGTCTGCGACCTGACCACCGACATGGCCTTCGTCGAGTCGTTCGTGACCGACGACGGCGCGGACCTCTCCGTGCCGCCCCTCATGGAGTTTTACGAGACCACCGAGTTGCGCGGCCAGTTCGACAACTGGGTGGGTCCCAATGCCTCCTGCCTGCTGGCTTTCTGCCGCACCGCGGGGTTCGCGCGCGTGCGACTGGAGAGCGTGCTGGACCACAGGGCTCACGTGAGCTGCTTCCGGAGATGGGACGGCGAGCCGGGGACTGCGCCGGCGCCTTACATCACGTGCGTTGAAAACAGCGTCTCGCGCGACCACACGTTTTCGAGCCTGGCCGACGATTACGTTTCGCTGTGGTTCAAGACGGGGCAGGACCAGTTGACCTGCGACGAAGTCTTTCCGGAGATCGGCGGCTACGGGTCGCGGCCGGTGATCGTGCATGCGACCGGCGGCGACGGGTGGCACGCCAACTGCAAGCTTCCGACACGCCTGGACCCGGGCTGGTACGAGGTTAAGCTCCGGGTGCGTGACAGCGCATTCAGCAACTCGGTGCGCATCGGGGTGGATGTTCCCGTAGTAGCACAGGCATTCCTGCCTGTGTCTGGCTCTTCGTTCCTCGCCATCCGTCTGGTCACGGACGGAAGATCCTGGGAGCGGTATCGCGTGAATACCGGCATGGATGCCTGCGTCTCCCTCTGGGTGGCTGGCCTGCCGGACCCCTGCGATCGCGCCCACGTGCGGGTCCGGTTGAACGGCGCGGACCTGCCGGCCATCTTCGTGTCGTCGCACGATCGCGAGGGGCTGAGCCAGGTGAATGCGCTGCTGCCCGCGGGGTTGCCGGCGGGGCCGGGGTGGATCGCCCTGATTTTCGGCGAGAGCCAGTCGGAGGCGGTGGGGTTGGAACTGGTGTAGCAAAAGAGGAATTTAACCGCGGAGGCGCCGAGTAAAAGAAAGACGAACCTGAGAGCGCCGAGGTGGCGGAGGGCGCTGAGAAAACGAAGGCCTCTGACGCGGAGGGATTCTGCCAGTTCCGGCGGATCAGAGCCGCGCGCGTCAGAAGGCGAAAAAGGAAAACGAATGGAGCCGCCGATGAACGCCGATTAACGCGGATAAATCCATTGCTTTGTTTATCAGTGTTCATCGGTGTTCATCCGTGGCTCAATTCTTTTTCCTCTGGGTCTCGCTATGGGGTCGAGGGTGGCGCAACCCGCCGCTTGGTGGCCTGCTCGAACGCGTAGCCGATTTCGAGGAGGCGCGGCTCGTTGCACGCCATGCCCGTGAAGGACACTCCAAAGGGCTGCAGCTTGGCGTCGAACCCCGGCGGGAACGGCGGCGTCGGCGCGTTGGGCACCATGCCGAAGGGCACGATGACCGTGGGATAGCCGGGACGCGCCGCGATGGCCGCGCCGCTCGCTCCGGGGAACAGAATCGCATCCAGACGGTTGGCCTTCATCACCTCGTCGATGCCGTGCGTGCCGGCGAGCAGGATGTCCTTGGCGCGGTCGGCTTCATAGCGGAGGCGGTCGGCCTGGACGTCCATTTCGTCGGAGATGTCGAGCTGCGACTGGCCGTAGCGAATCGCGCCGGCCACCGTGTGGGTGAGGTTCCACTGGCGAAGCTCGGTGAGCGACTTGACCGGCGCTGAACCTCCCAGCGTGGCCAGCCAGGCGTTGAAGTCGCGCTTCATTCCGTATTTCAGGACCACCGAACAATCCGAGTCTTTGCCCTTGGAGTTGTTCACGCCGGAGCACTGCCCCCAGAGGGCGAAATTCTGCGAGGGATCTTTGGCGACAATGCTCGGGATGTCCGCGGGGTCTACGATCTCGGCTCCCTGCCGCTTGAGGATTTCGATGGCTTCGGTCATCACGCGCGCCTGTTCGGGCGTGAGTCCGTTGCCGAAGCCGCCGCCTCCTCCGCGGCCACCCCGGCCCGAGCCGCCGGGGAGATCCACGTGGTCGTAATAGTAAGCGCGCGGGATGCCGATGCGCGCGCCTTTCAAGCCGCCGGCTTGGAGGAAGCGCGTATAGTCGCGGCCGGGCGGCGGGGTGCACGTCTTGGTCGCGGGGTCATTCGGATCGGGCGCGGGACTCTCCAGCGCGCCCAGCAGGATGGCGGCATCGGTCACGCTCCTTGCCATGGGTCCGGCAGTGTCCTGGTCCGCGGTGATGGGGATGACGCCGTAGCGGCTGATGCGGCCAACGGTCGGTTTGACGGCCGCCAGCATGTTCTGATTCGACGGGCTGAGGATCGAGCCCGACGTTTCCGTTCCCACGTTGGCGGCCCAGAAGCCGGCGGCGGTGCCTACGCCGGAGCTGGACCCGCCGGTCGCCAGCGCGGGGCGTCCGTCGAAGAAGGTATCGCGCGGGTCGCGGCGCGGGTCGTAGGGATTGAAGCCGAAGCCGCGGATCGCATTGTAGTTCCCGGGCATGGGGGTGGGCGCGCCGGCCACCCAGTTGGCCAGCTCCGAAAGGCCGGTCTTGGCGATGATCACCGCCCCGGCGTCGCGCAGGTTTTTCACCAGCGTGGCGTCGTACGGGGGCACGTAGCCATCGAAGGCCAGCGCGCCGCCCGTGGTGACGATGTCGTGCGTGAGCACGTTGTCCTTGAGCGCGATGGGGATGCCGTGCAGCGGGCCGCGGATGCGCCCCTGCGTGCGCTCGCGATCGCGCTCCTCGGCCTCCTGCAGTACGTGCGGATTCACCGTGATCACGCAGTGCAGCTTGTCTTCGTACATGCCGATGCGCGCCAGGTTTAGCAGGACCAGTTCGCGGGAGGTGATGCGCTTTTGCTCCATGGCCGCGCGCATTTCGGGAATCGTGGCCGGCGCCAGTGGCACAGGCATTTCTTGACCCGTCGCCGGGCCTGCCTGTGTTTGGGTCAGTGGCACAGGCATTCCTGCCTGTGTTTGGGGCTGGGCCCCAAGCGCGCCGGCCACGGCAAAAAAGAGGATTGCTCCAAACGGCTTCATGGCATATCAGAATACCAGCCCCAGGGCGCACCGGATCGGCCCGAGTTGGCCGCGGCCTACTTGCGGCCGCCCCAGTCGCTCTCGTAAGCGGCGGTGGCGATCTCGCCCAGCATATCGCCCACGGTGTGCGCCCCGGTGGCGGGGTCGGCAGGGACGAAATTGACGTAGAAGGCGAATACCGCGTCGTGACCGTCGCGCGTGGTCATGTAGCCGGCGAGTCCCTTGCCGGTGATGACCGACCGTTCGTGCAATCGATCGGCGGCGGCGTAGGTGCCGGTCTTGGCGAAGACTTTGCCGGCCGCCGCGCTTGCGGTCTGGATGTCGTAGAGCGTCCCGTCTTTCCCCAGTACGGGCAGGCTGTCGTGGTAGGCGCGCGCGAACGGCTGTTTCGACATGTATGTCAGAAATTGACACATGAAGTCGGGAGTGAACAGGGCCGAGCCGCCGGCGCCATCGGTCTGCACCGCGCCGCTCAAATCGAGGCCGTCTTTTTCGAGAAGCTGGCGCTCCAGCCGGAAGCCTTCGACGAGCGCATCCGGATGCTTTCCGCCGGCGACGGCGCCGACCAGGTACGGAGTGGTGGAAGCGTGCAGGTTCTGGCTGACCTTGAGGGTGATTCGGGCGTCCTCGGCGAAGGGCGGCGATACGTGTTCGGCCACTAGATTCTCCGGCTTGTACCAGGTTGCGAGCGTTTGCCCGTCCACCAGCGGCTTGCCGCTTTCGGCCGAAGCTACGGTCACACCGGCCTCGGCCAGCGCCTCGCGGAACAGGAAACTGGCGAACACCGAAGGCTCCGGGACCTTGTATGCGTGGAAGAACGGCGCGTGTCCCGCCGGCATGGCGCCCTCGACGGTGAGGCGCCGGCTGCCATCGGCATTGCGGACGTCGCTGGTCACGCGGATCTGCGGCTGGCTGCCCGCGGCAACCGTGCGCACGCGATCGGTGACTTCGATGTAACTGGTCTGGGGCGAGAGGTGGGCGGCTGCCGCGTCGCCCTCGCGCGGGCCGGCGGAGATGGTGATATCCACGCAATTATCATTGACGACGATGGGCGAGATCACGGCCCCGGTGCCCAGTTCGCGCTCTCCTTCGGGGAACAGGCCGGCATCCACGATGACGCGCCCGGTGACGCGCTTCACTCCGTGATCGGCCACCTGGCGCGCCATTTTGCGCAAGGGAGCGATGGGATCGCCGGGCAGGGCGGCGGAGCCGGGTGTGCCGGAGTAGGAGTGGTCCACGTTGAGGAACGCGAGAGTGCCGTCGGACTGGATGCGGCCGGAAAGGTCGAGGTCGCCCGAGGCCACGGCCACGAGGTCTCCGAGGAGGACTCCGTCGGGCGAGATGGCGCCGGTGCGGTAAATCGGGGTGTGAAAGCGATAGTCGGGGCCGAGGAGCTTGAGGGCCACGCCTTCGGTGAGCAGCTTGGTGGTGGAGCCGGGGACGAACAACTGTTCGGCATTGAGGCGATAGAGCGGGCTGCCGCCGGTGAGCGGGTAGATAGCGATGCCGAAGCGGGAGTGCCGGTAGTCGGGGCGCGCCATGATGGCTCGCAGGCGCGCGTCGAAGTCGGTCTGCGCTAGGGCGGTGGCGGCGAGGGTGAGGGTTAGGGCGAGTCGAAGAAGTGGTTTCATGGTGGCGCTCGGGTGATCGGTAAGGGGCCAGTATACATCGGGGTGGGCGGACCGGCTAGCCCGGCTAGCCTTTCAACGACTGCAGCAGAATAGCGGCCAGGCTGCAACTGGCCAATCGCAGCGAGTAGCCGGGGCGCTACACTGAAATAGGGTAGATCCCATTGAACACCCTGTCGCCCCCGAAGCCCTGCCTCGATCCGCCACAGCGCGTTCCTCTCGGATCGCTGCGGGCGGTCCCGCTCTGATGGCTGACCTGCCGGATCATCCGGCTGAACGCGCCATTTCTCAAATTCCGCCCGCTCGCTAAAAAACACGGTCACGCACGCCGAAATTCCGACTATATTTCCAATCATTTCAAC
>DASQZT010000287.1:0-13514 GCA_035638575.1 Bryobacteraceae bacterium | reverse complement strand
GCCGCCGCCCCTCGCCGCCGCGGCGGCAGGCCCGAACTGCGTGCTGCGATAGACGCCGCAGTTCTCGATAGTCATCACGTAGTACAGCCCCGTGGCCGGATTGAACGCCGTGGCCATCCAATTGGCCGCGCCGCGGATGTCCGGGCAGGTCCGCGTTCCATCGGGCGTCGGAACGCTGCCCGCGAGCTCGATCGGCCGCCCCTTGGCGTCGATGCCGCTGGCCCACGATATTTTCTGCGCGAAAGCCTTGGCCAGCAGAAGCTCACCGTTGGTCCGGTCCAGCACGTAGAAAAACCCGTTGCGGTCGGCGTGCAGCAACAGCTTGCGCTGGCGGCCCTGGAACGGAGCGTCCACCAGCACCATCGGCTGCACGGCGTCCCAATCGTGGAGGTCGTGCGGAGTGAATTGAAAATGCCAGCGCAGTTTGCCGGTTTCGAGATCCATCGCCAGGATGCAGTTGGTGTAAAGATTATCGCCCTTGCGCTCGCTGCCGTCGGTATCCGGGAAGGGATTGCCCGTGGCCCAGTAGAGCACGCGCGTGTCCGGATCGTAGCTGCCCGTGAGCCACGTCGATCCGCCTCCGAACTCCACGGCGTTGCCTTGCCAGGTGTCCCAACCCGGTTCGCCCTGGCGCGGAACGGTCCAATGCCGCCACGCGAGCCCGCCGGTAGTGGCCTTGTATGCGGCCACGAAGCCGCGGATGCCGTCGTCGGCGCCGGCCACGCCCGCGATCACCAGGTCGCCCGCCACCAGCGGAGCGGCCGTGCCGCCGTAGTGCTGCGGCTCTTCGGGCATGTAGACGTCCCACCGCAACGCGCCGGTGAGGCGGTCCAGCGCCACCAGGTGGGCGTCGTCGGTGGTGAAGAAAACGCGGTCGCCCAGCAGGGCCACGCCGCGGTGCGCGCCCTTGCTGGCATCCGAGGCGATCGCGGGGCTCGACGAGCGCGGCCGCGAATAGCGCCAGATTTCCTGCCCACCGCGCGCATCGAGCGCGTACACCTGGTTGGGGCCGCTCACGTACATCACGCCTTCGGTCTCCAGCGGCGTGGTCTCCAGGCCGAAGTACGGAATCGTGTACATCCACTGCAACGCGAGCCGGCCGGCATTCTGCGCGTTGATCTGGTCCAGCGCGCTGTGGCGGTTGCCGCTCATCGAGCCGTTGTAGGTGGGCCATTCGCCCGGTTTGGGATGCAGGATGCGCTCCATCGCCGCGGAATCGACGGCCTCCCCCGACTCCGCCAGCGGGCCGTTCTTCAAGCCGCCCAGCCGCGCCAGAAACGCCACCAGGTCCCGATGCTCCTCGGCGGTGGCCTTCAGCGCGGGCATGCTCGAACCCTTCTCGCGCGCGATGATCTGATACTCGTCGTCCGCGAGCAGCAGGAGGTCGCCGCCGGGGGTCTGCAATTGCAGGTTGTGCAGGGTTTCCTTGCGCGCAAAGCCCCGCACCGTGCGGCCATCGCGGAGCCGGACGCTGGTCAGCGTGTATCCATCGGACACTTGTTTGCCGGGATCGGCCAGCTTGCGCTCCAGGTCGGCGACGGTCACCTGGCGGCCGATATTGGTGAGATCGGGGCCGATCGACTTGCCGCGGCCCATCGCCGTGTGGCACGCCGCGCACTGGCCTTTGCCGAAGAAGAAACGCTCGCCCGCGGAGACGTCGCCTTCCGGCTGCGCGTCGAACGCCGTGGCGTTCATGGAACGGATGAACACGGCCAGCGCCTGCAGGTTGGGCTCGGGCAGAGCAAATGGTGGCATGCCCGCGGGCGTGCCGTTGCGGATGATGTCGTGAATCTCGGCGGCCGACCGCGTGCGCAGCCGGCGGCTCCGCGCCAGTGCCGGGCCGCGGTCCGAACCTGTGGCGTCGTCGGCGTGGCACACCGCGCAGTGTTGCGCATAGAGCTTCTCCGCCGTCTCCGGCGGCGGACTTTGTGCCGATGCCGCGCACCGAGTGCTGGCCACCGCGAGCCCAACGATCCAATTAACGCGCATTACCCCTCGCCGTCTGGCACTCTATCGAATCCAGGGGCGCGCGTCAACACGGGCCGCTCGAAACTCTGCTATCTTCTTCGTGGCGAGGAGGCTCACATGACTCTGCGATGGCTTGGCGCGGCTTCGTTGGCCGTACTGCTGTTTCCGTCCGCTTTCGGGCTGGAGCGGCCGGATGTCACTTTCAAGATCTTCCAGTTCCCGCCCGATAAAATCCCGCGCATCGACGGGAACACCGATGACTGGGCCATCGTGCCCGAGACCTATGCCATCGGCATGGACCAGCTCATGGATACCGAAAAGGGCCACGGGATGAATCACGATCCGAAGAACCTGGATGTCAAAGTCAAAGTGGGATGGGTGAAAGGTCTCAACCGCCTGTACTTCCTGTACGAGGCCTACGACAATTACTGGGACTTCTCCCGCACCGACCTGCACAACGACATCTTCGAAGTCGTGGTGGACGGCGATCTCTCGGGCGGCCCGTTGATCGACATTTATCACCGCGATATCTGGACGCCCGAAGCGGTGGGCAAGGCGCGGTCGATGATCGACCCTCGCATCAGCCGCTCGGACGCGCATTGGAATTTTCACGGAGTGCACGCCCAGAACTACCACATCTTCACGCCTCCGGGAGACAAGGACTGGGCCATGGCGTGGGGCTGCGCCCAGTACATCAAGCGGCTTCCCTACGCCAATGCCGCGTACAACTACAATTTCAAACCGGGCGAGCCGGGCAAGCTGGTCCTGGAATTCTGGATCACGCCGTTCGACTACTCGCCGTGCGAAGGGCCGCAGCGCGCGGTGGAGTCTGTGCTCACGGAGAGCAAGCTGATCGGCCTCTCGTGGGCGGTGATCGACTACGACGACGTCAACGCGCGCGATCGCGTGGGCTTCTGGAACCTGTCGCACAAGCAGACCTTTTTCGGAGACGCCAGCGACCTGGTGGGCTTCCGGCTGATGCCGCTCGAGCCGCAGTTCCGCAAGGCGATCCAGGCCAGGTGGTCCTATCAGGTGGCGGACATGGACCGCCGCCTGGTGGCCTTCAAGGACGAATCCGAGGGCAAGATCACCTCGTGGAAATGGGATTTCGGAGACGGCGCCACCTCCACGGAGCAGAATCCGGTCCACTCGTACGGCGCGGGCCGCGACTACACGGCGATCCTGGAGGTGGAAGGTCCGGCCGGCAAATCGCGCCTGGCGAACGTCTGGGGCGTGTCGGTGAAGTAAGGTTGTGCGGGTATACTCTTGAAGTAGCTTGCGAAATGACAAACAGCGAGATCCGGGCCTGGTACAGAGAGCTTATTGCCGAAATATCCAAGCTCAACCAGGAGTGGATCGCTCGAGGGTCAGTCGAGAGGAAAGGGCCCGGCGTGCCTCGCGGATTCGACATGACGCACGAGCGCAGGCCCGTTCAATGATGGAAAACCCTGTGGAGATTGAGGATTTGAGCGAGCGGGACCGCCGGCTCTATGGGAATCCGGACGGGCCCGCCTTCGATCAACTGGTACAAGAGAGCCAGCAACTCGGGCTCCGGCAGGATGAGGTTTTTGTGAGCGTATCGTCAGCGGTTCCCAAACGACAAATCGAGAGGTGAACAAGCTCTTCGACCTGAAAGGGCCATCGCCCTAGTCGGTCTCTCGATCGAGGATCCAGCCACGACAGGCGGAGGTCCAATCGCCTATGATAAAGAAGGGAAGAAGATGAACGAGCCACTCACGGACGAGAGAGTTCCTTCTCGCAGCTCTTTGGAAGAGTACCTGAGTACGGACGTGAAGTGGTGGAAAACAAAAGACCCAACGGCATTGTGGCGCACGCAGGTTGGGGCCGGGACTTGGACTGTTCGCGTTAATGACTTCCCTGAAGAGCACTTGTACACACTCTTCGTTAATGATGAGGAACTTGGCAGTTTTGATGAGTGGCCAAGTCAATGGTCGAGAGCTGAAGAAAGAGTCGAATGGTAGTTCCGTGGTGCTGCGCCCGCCGACATCCTCAGGTTTTATAACCGAGCTTGAAGTCCTTCCGTTGTGAACAACCTTGCGCAGTCGAGATTGAGATAGGCCTCCTGGGCAGCGGCCTGCGGGAGCAGGAAGAGGACTGGACAAAGCCAGCCAAGGCAACTCGTTCTCATATCCGTAGGCAGTGTACCTCCGGACACGGACGTCGGAAACAGGCCTTTCGAGCCGTCAACTGCAAGGGTAGACCAATGGAGAGGGCGGTCCGTCGTGGCTCCTCCGTCCCGTCCCCAGCGGCACGCCGGCAGTCCCCTCTTACGGCGCGGGTACAATGTTCCCTTGAGGTAATTCGGATGCCACGAGTTTTCACGTTCCTAGCCGTTTTGCTTTTGCCGTTACCGCCCGCGCTCCACGGACAAGGACGCGGCGCCGCCGCTCAACCCGGCGGACGCACGCCGGCGATCGAGGAGCGCACCACTGGAATGCAGCGCCTGGACGGCTACTTCCCCATGTATTGGGAGGAGCGGACCGGCAGCCTGTGGCTCGAGATCCCGCGCTTCGACACCGAATTCCTGTACACCACCGGGCTGGCGGCCGGCCTGGGCTCCAACGACATCGGCCTCGACCGCGGGCAGGAGGGCGGCGGCAAGATCGTCTCGTTCCAGCGCGTCGGCCCCAAGGTGCTGCTGGTGCAGCCCAACGAGTCGTTCCGCTCGTCGAGCCCCAACCCGGCGGAGCGCCGCTCCGTGGAGGACTCGTTCGCCAAGTCGGTGCTGTGGGGCTTCACCGTGGCCGCCGAAACCAACGGCCGCGTGCTGGTGGATGCCACCGATTTCTTCCTCCGAGACGGCCACGGCGCGGGGAATGCGCTGACCGTGGGCGCCAGCGTCTACCGCGTCGACCGGACCCGCAGCGCCATCTACCTGGCGCGCACCAAAGCCTTTCCGAAAAACACCGAGATTGAAGTGACCCTCACCTTCACTAACGAAACCGCCGGCGGGCGCGGCGGTGGCGGAGCCGGGCCGTCGCAGGGGCCGCCGCCCATCCCGGTCGCCACACCCGCGGCCGGCGCTGCTGCCGCGGCCGGCCGGGGCGGACGCGGCGGCGCCTTCGGTGGCGGCCTGTTCTCCGGAACCGTCGCCAGCGTGACCCCCACCGCCGAGGCCGTGACCCTCCGCGAACACTACTCGCTGATCGAGCTGCCCGACAACAATTTCCAACCGCGCATCGACGATCCGCGCGCGGGTTACGGCGGCCTCAGCTTCGTCGACTACAGCGTGCCCATCGGCGAGCCCATGGTCCAGCGCTACCTGCGCCGCCACCGCCTGGAGAAGAAGGACCCCAATGCGGACATCAGCGAGCCGGTCAAACCGATCCAGTACTGGGTCGATCCGGGCGCGCCCGATGACGTCCGGAAGGCGCTGGTCGAGGGCGCGAGCTGGTGGAATCAGGCCTTCGAAGCCGCCGGTTTCCGCGACGCCTTCAAGGTCGCCGTCCTGCCCGAGGGCGCCGACCCCATGGACATCCGCTACAACATGATCAACTGGGTCCACCGTTCCACGCGCGGATGGAGCACCGGGGCCACGGTATCGGACCCGCGCACCGGCGAGATCATCAAAGCCACCGTCACGCTCGGCTCGCTCCGCGACCGGCAGGACTACCTGATCTTCGAAGGACTGCTCTCCCCGTACACCACCGGAAACGAGAAGCCCGACCTGCTCTATCAGACGGCCCTCGCGCGCATCCGGCAGCTCGCCGCGCACGAAGTCGGCCACACCCTGGGGCTCGGCCACAACTATTACGACAGCACCCGCGGATGGATCTCCGTGATGGACTATCCGCACCCGCAGGAGAAGCTCCGCGACGATGGCTCCATCGACCTGTCCCAGGCCTATCCCGCCCGCATCGGCGATTGGGACAAGGTCGCCATCAACTACGGCTATCGCCAGCTTCCGCACGGCGACGAGCCCGCGGCGCTGGCCAAAATCCTCGACGACGCCTGGGCGCTCGACCTGCGCTACATGACCAACCAGGACACCGACATCCACCCGCGAGTCGATCAGTGGTCCAACGGCGTGAACCAGGCTGACGAGCTGAACCGCATCATGAAGGTTCGCCGCGCGGCGCTCAACCGCCTCGGCGAGCGCACCATCCGGCAGGGCGCTCCCATGGCGACCATCGAGGAGCCGCTGGTGCCCATCTTCATGTATCACCGCTACTCCGTCGAATCCGCCGCATCCATGGTGGGCGGCCAGGATTACGTTTACGGCATGCGCGGCGACGGCCGCACGCCGGTGAAGTGGGAGACAGCCGCGAACCAGCGCAAAGCCCTCGACGCGCTGGCCGCCACCTTGAAACCCTCCGAGCTGGCCGTGCCCAAACAGGTGCTGGATGCCATCCCGCCGCGCCCGCCGGGCTTCGGCCGGCACCGCGAGCTGTTCCCGCGCACCACCGGCGACGGCTTCGATCCGCTCAGCCCGGCGACGGTGGCGTCGGATGTCACCATCGGTTTCGTGTTGATGCTCGACCGCGCCGCGCGCATGGTGGCGCAGCACGCCGTCGATCCGTCGCTGCCGGGCCTCGAAGAGGTCGTCGACCGTCTAACCAAGGCCACGTTCGATGCGCCGGTGGCATCGCCCTACGAGGCCGAGATCCGCCGCGCCGAAGAGCGCGTGCTGGTGGATCGCGTGATGTGGCTCGCCACCGGCGCGCCCAACGGGCAGGTTCGCGCCATCGCCTTTTTCAAGCTGTCCAAGCTGGCGGCGCGCCTCAGGACCGAGCCGTCTTCGAGCGAATCCGAACAGGCGCAGCACGCCTTGCTCGCCGCCGACATCAAGCGCTTCCTGGAGCGCCCGGCCGATCCCATGCGCCCCATGCCCGCCCCCGACGCCCCGCCCGGAGCGCCCATCGGCGGCGATCCCGGCATGGACTGGCTGGCCCCGCCACCCGCGTGCAACTGGACCGTCGCGCATCCCGATTGGTGGTAAGCGGGCGCCTACTCGTAAAGCACCCGGCCTCCCGCCACGGTCATCCGCACGTTGGCCTCGTGGATCGAGTGCACCGGTCCGCGCGAGAAATCGCGGTCGAAAAGCACGAAGTCGGCGAGCTTGCCGGCCTCCAGCGAGCCCTTCTCCTTTTCCTGAATTTCCGGAGCGCTTCGCCCAGCGTGAGCCGCATGCCGTCCGCGGCGGCGCGCTCCAGCGCCAGTTGCAGCGACTCGGCCGGCCCGCGCGCGGCAGGGGAAAAGGCTCTTGAACGCGGGCTGGCCCGCCGCTGTCCGCTGGTCGGCGTGCAGCAGCAGCGGCGGCTGCCAGCTTGCCATCACCCGGGCGCTCGCCCTTGCCCGCATGCCTGATTTGACACCGTGGAGTCTGAAATTATTTCGTCCGTACCGCCGGCGAACGCAGATTAACGCCGATCCAAAACAAATTGTTTATCCGCGTTCATCGGCGTTCATCTGCGGCTCAAAAA
Source organism: Bryobacteraceae bacterium (assembly GCA_035638575.1). Lineage (GTDB taxonomy): Bacteria > Acidobacteriota > Terriglobia > Bryobacterales > Bryobacteraceae > DASQZT01. The sequence goes on along the minus strand of DASQZT010000287.1, from coordinate 6,102 downwards.
TCGTCTCTCCGGACTTTGCCCCAGGCGGCTGGCATCCGCACTCACGCCAGTACCGTTATCAGGTGATCCCCGCCGCCGGAGCGTAAAGAAAATGGGCCCCTCGCTATTCTTCAGAGTTGGGAGGACTGGTCGATGAAACAGGCCGACCCTCAGGCCGCCATCAAGTATGGGCGCCGGCGGCGTAGGGCGAAGGGTGCGCAGATAGTCGAGTTCACGCTGAATTTCTTGCCGTTCATGGCGATGATCATCGTCGTGGTGGACACCGCTTGGGCGGTTTTCGCGGAGGCGACTTTGCAGCAGGCCGTCCGCATAGCGGCACGGCAGGGCGTCACGTTCACCACTGCGGTGATCTCTACGGATCTCACCTCCGCGGTGAAAAGCCTTGTTCAGCAGCACGCCGTGGGGCTGCTGAACGGCGCCACGGGTCTGAGCTATATCAAGGTGAACTACTTCGACGGGAACAATCCGTCCAACGACGTTTCGAACCAGTCCTGGGGCAACATCTCGGGCAACATCATGCAGGTCTCGGTTCAGAGCTATCCGCTGGTGCCCTTGATGGCCCGAATCTTCACTTTGAAGGACAGTCCGGACAAAAACTCGATGGCCATCAGCGTTTGGGCGGCGGACGTCATCGAGCCTATGGCCACATCTCTCACGCCGCCCATCGGGGCGGCGCCGTAAAGGTACGAAGCCAGGAGCTTGTCATGAAACTTCGCGTATCACGAGGTGTATCGACGATCGAGTTCGCTTTCAGCTTGTTGGTCCTTGTGCCCCTGGTGCTCGGCACCGGAGCCATCGGCATCAACATGATCCGCACTCTTCAGACCATCCAGTTGGCCCGGGACGCCGGGCATATGTACGGCCGGGGCGTAGACCTCTCCGACCCCGGCGTCCAGAGCATTCTCGCGACCCTTGGCACCAACCTGGGGTTGAGCACCACGCCGGGCGCCGGCAAGGCCGAGGTGATCCTCAGCGCGCTGACCTACGTGGATGCCAACGCCTGCGCTGCCGGGGGATATGCCGACAGCCATGGCAATCCCACGTCCGGATGCGCCAACCTCAACCAATGGGTGTTCGCCCAGCGCATCGTGATCGGCGACACCGATCTCCGGACCAGCAACTTCGGCAGCCCCCTCACCTCCGGCCCCAACGGAGTCACCTTGGACTCCTCCGGCAGGATTACCGTGGCTCAATACGTGTCCAGGACCGGCGCGGTGGCTCAGTTCAGCAGCATCAACCCCTATTCCGTGGTCAACAACAACGTGTCGGGCTTGCCGTCCGGCCAGAAGGTCTACCTGTCGGAGGCGGCGGCCTGGGGATTCGGGATGCCGCCCTTCGTCTCGGGCGGACCCACTTATGCATTTGCGTTCTTTTAGTTGCCTCAGGAAGGAAAAAAATCATGCGACTCGATTCCCGATCTAAACACCGCCAGCGCGGAGCCACCATCGTGCTCATGATGCTCCTGATGCCGGCCCTGCTGATTCCCCTGGTCGGCCTGGCGATCGACGCGTCCAGGTTGTACATCGTGCAGTCCAAGCTCTCATGCGCCTTGGACGGCGCCGTCCTGGGCGCCGGACGATTGCTGGGCACCAATGCCAACACCACCGAGATCGCCGGGGAATTCCTGCGCGCGAACTTCCCCAGCGGCTTCTGGGGCAGCACCAACTTCACGTCCAACATTACGTACGCCAATAATCTGGGTGCCCAGACCATCACGGTCCAGGCCCAGGTGACCGTGCCCACCACCTTCATCCGCATCTTGGGGATCCCGGCCAATGTGCTCGGCGATACCGCTGTGGCCACCCGCCGGGTCACCCGCGTGGAGATCGTGTTGGACCGCTCGGGGTCCATGAATAACACCGATCCCATCACCGGGCAGAACGTGTTCACCATGATGCAGGCCGGCGCCGAATGGTTCGCCTCCCAGTTCACGCCGGGATACGATGAGGTCGGCCTGGTGGTTTTCTCGGGGAGCGGCATCGTGGCGTACCCGGAGACCAGGCCGTACGTCGCCGATCCCACCCTCTCCACCGGAGGGCCCGATAAGAACTTCGCCACCAACCCGGCCACCCAGACCGGCCAGATCTTCGACCAGCTCAAGGCCATGGCGGTCGGCGGCGGCACGGCCACCCCGGAAGCCCTCGCCTTGGCCTACATCGAGCTGCGCAAGGCGCATAACCGCGATCTCGCGGCTAACGGCAGTGACAATACCCTGAATACCATCGTGCTGTTCACCGACGGTGTGCCGGACTCCATCGCCACCTATGCCAACGATCCCAACAGCAGTAACAACACGCTGAAAACGTTCGGTACTGGGAGCAGCCACTCCAAGTGCACCAATAACCCGGCAACCGCCACCAACACCACCACCCAGATGAAAGGTTACATCGTATCGCCCGGCGGTCCCCCGGGTAACGGTGTGAGTTTTCCGGGATGGGGGACCAGCATCGGCCTTGCTCTGCTGGGCGCTTACGACACCACCCACACTCTGTCCTGGTGGCTGGGGACTAATGGAGCCAACGATAATTCGGAAATGCTCCCAACCAGCGCCCTGGCGGGCTGTGCCTACCTGTGCAACAATGGCAGCAATTGCACCCTGAACGACATGGCCAAACTGCCGCCAGTCGACTTGTACGGCAATCCCACAAACACCGGGGGATACACCCACTCGTACATGTTCGACGGCACCAACTACTGGTCTCCGAACACCGGGGCTTACGATCCTACCACGCCCACAACCGGGTACAACCTCTCGGCGGCGGCGTGGAATGCGGTGGATGCGCAGGGAGCCACCATCCGCGGCCAAACCGCCATGAATCAGATCCAGATCTTCACCATCGGTTACTCGGGGAACTCCGGCACGGATATCGGTTTGCTGAAACGGCTGGCCAACACGCCGGACTCGTCGTCTTTCATTTCCACCCAGTCGATCGGACAGTTCTACCTGGTGAACAATACTAGCGAGCTCGCCGCGGCCTTCGACGCCGTGGCTTCCAATTTGCTGCGCCTCGCGCAGTGAGGCTCGAACCTCAATGGGCAGGCGGGCCTCGGTCCGCTTGCCCAACCCCCTCCCTCAGGTGCTCTTTCCCCGCGTAGTGGCATCCCGAATCGCTTCCAACTGGTAAGCCGGAGCCAAAGCGAAGGCAGCCGCCGCCGGCAGCCAGGCGTACCACGTCAGAGAGAGGACCTGCCGTGGCAGATATCCATTTCCGGCCGCCCACAATCCGATGTTGCCGAGTGAGGTCAGAAAGATCCCGGTGCTGTACGAGCCCCAGCAGCGGGAGATCCAGCCCGGGCCCATCTTACGCACCGACCGGAACAGCAGCAGGCTCTGCCACAGAAGCAGGCACAGCAGCGGGTCCACCAGCCAGCGCAGCGCCGCCCAGATCTCCGGCCGCCTGCCCAGCCGTGCGGCCATCGCCAGTTCCCCCGTGTTGCGCAGCACGTACCCCGCGGGAATAGCCAGAAGCAGCCAGTCGAATACCCGCAGCCGCTCCAGAAATCCGGACTGGCGATAGACCTTCAGCGCGTAGTACAGTCCCGCCGCCAGCAGCGCGAACCGAAAAGTCCCGCCCAGCGTCAGCCCCAGGTTCGCGAGAAGATTCGCCTGCGGCCTCTCTCCCAGCCCCTCCGACAGCAGGGCGCTCGCCAGGTTGCATACGGCCGAGCTCGCGATCAGCATCCACGCCGGGCGCAACGCTTCCCCCGGGGCAAACTCGCGGATCACCCGTAGGCTGCACCACAGCTCGATCGATGCCAGGCCGACCGCCGCCAGCGTCCCCGGCAGGCGGACGAACCCGCCCACCCACGAGGGGTCGCCGGTGACAACCCACACCGCGGCGGCCGTCACTCCCAGGGCTACGAAGCAGCACGCGGCCACCAGGATTAGCTGTCCCCAGCCCGCGGGCAGGTTCCGCTTCAGATCGCCGAACGACCATTTTCGCGTGGCCCTTCGCAAACTCCCCTTCAGGAAGATGGCGTGATCCACGATGTCGTTCACCAGCAGCGAGGCAGTCTTCCTGCCGAGAAAAACTGCCAGCACCGATTCCACGGCCGGCAGCAGGTTCTCCTCGCCGCCGGAGACGGATTGCAGGACCCGGTCCGTCCCCTCCGTCCCCAGAAACGGCTCCAGGTCCGAGGCCACCCGCTGCTTGAGCGCCTCCCCTTGACGCTCCGGCTCCGATTGCGCCTCTTCCCACCGGTCGATGTTCGCCAGTACCTGCGACATCATGGCGGCGTCCGGCGCCGTCGCGTGCGCTCCCGGCGCGTCCGCCTCGCGGCACAACCGGCCGTATGCCGCGCGGCACTGTGAGCAGCGCTCCAGGTGCGCCTCCGCTGCCGCCCGCTGGCTCTCCGTCAGTTCGCCGTCCCGGTAGCGGGTCAGGGCTTCGGTGTCGGGGTGAATCGGAATTCGGCCTCCTCGAATAGAAAGCGTAGCGCCCGGCGGGTCCTGGCGCCACCTCCGGCCGCCGGTATTTCGCGCAAGCACGCTAAAATAGAGACGCCAACCGAACTCATGAAGATCTTCGCCGTAACGCTTCTGCCACTGCTCTGCGCGGCCGCCGCCGGCCCCGATGTCGATGCGCTGATTCAGGCGGCGCGCGCCGCGCCGGCCGAGTTCTCCGCCGATGCGCTGCTCCGCATCGCCTCCACCGATAAGGTCGACAAGCCCGGCAAAATCCAGCTCCTGGAACAGGCCTTCGAGCGCGCCTCCGGAGCGCAGCTTCCCTACAAGCGCCGTTCCGCCCTCTTGCGCCCCGACGGGCAGGCCGGCTATTGGAACCGCGTCTACGGGCAGGATATGGACGTGTTGTCGCTGCGCCTGCGAGCCGTCGCCGCCATGCTGCCCTTGGACGGCGCCAAGGCCCGTGAGCTGTTCCTCCGGATTCCGCCGGTTCGCCCGCCGGCGGTCACCTGCGACGAGTATCTGGTTTACGATCTGTCCCGGTTTTACGAGGTGCTCGGCGATCTCGCGCGCCAGGCGAGCGACCCCGCGAGCCTCCTCGGGCGCTACATGGCATCCATGTCGTCGCCGGAGCAGGTTGCGCCCATGGCCGCCGTTCTGGTCGCGTCCGGCGTGAGCGATCGCGATTTCGAAGACCTGCTCGGCTCGTTCACCAAGGCCCTCTCCAAAATCGGCGGTGACGACCGTTCCTTCACCCACGCGGGCGCCATCGGAAGCCAGATCGAAAAGCTGGTAGCCGAAGCTCAGCGGCGGCATGTTTCGCCCATGCTGCTGCTCGAGGCCTACCGCGTCTACCTGGTGATGAACCTCTCCGCCGCCAGGTGCGCCGACAACGACCTCATGCAAGGCGGCCGCGCCTCCTTCGGCCTGTTCACCGCCCAGCCGGTCGACCAGCAGGCTGACGACTACGTCACTTTCTTCAATACCCGGCTGGTCATCCCGCCTCTGCAGCGCATCCCCGAGCAGGAGGCCACGCCCGCCCGCCTGGAGGGCGCCGCCACCGGCCTGCGCTTCTGCCAGGACGTCGCATGCCAGGCTATCGCCGCCGACTACCGCGCGCTGGTATTGAATGATGCCGGCAGCCCTCTCCCGCCTGGCGACAGGACCAGGCCGGAGTGGCAAGCTAAGCTCCGGGCCTTCTTGTCGTCGATCGCGGAATGGAAACGGGCGCCCGACGTCACTCCCGCCGAGTATTTCGAGCAGAGGTCCGAGGTTTACCGCCAGTTCTTGGGCCTCGCTCCGGACGGCCCAAGCCGTGAGATGGTCCTGCGCGGCCTGCTGGATTTCACCGGCCAAAATGCATTCCAGAAGGCCAGCCGCCTCGAGTGGTTCTTGCCGGTCAACAGCCTGATCGCCCGCTTGAGCCTCGATCCGCTCGGACTGGGCAAGCTCGCCGGCGAACTACGCCAGTCTGAAGATCCCCTGATCGCGCTCTACGCCAACCTCGAAGTCCTGGCGCCCCGTCCCGCCGACCGCATTCTCCCGCTGCTCTGATTGCCTTGTGGGGCACGGTCGAAAACCTATACCGATGCACCCGCAGTAGGGACGGGTGGAATGACCTGATAGCCCAGGGATCGAAGTTCCCGCACGAACTTGGCTACCCGGTTCCGAAGCAGCTTGGGGTTGGGGGCTTGTCC
>DASQZT010000286.1:0-2663 GCA_035638575.1 Bryobacteraceae bacterium | reverse complement strand
GACTCCCGAGTACCCATCGCGATGGCAGACGCGTTACTCTATCGACTCGATGTTGGAGCATGCTGTCATGCACCCCATCCGCCACGCCTTTCAGTTGGATGAACTGCTCAAGGATCTTTAGAACCTCGGCCGAGCAGGTGGCGTCTTAGTGAGAACGCACAGAACGGCCAGCACGAGGGCGCACTGTGCAGTCGAACGTGGGACCGCACTCAGCGGCTGTGCCATTGGTATTGATTCCACATGGCTGAGAAACGCCCTGCTCGTTGAACTGGCCCGGCGGCGTTCTGCCAGGATTGTGGACGATATGTGGCGATATGCGGCCAATCCTGATGCCGCGCAGCCTTAACCCATTCGCATCCAATAAATTAGGGGCGCGTGCACAGATTGGACCACATATCGCCACATCTCGGGCACAAGCCACTTTCGAGGAGTGCCCTTCCCTTTCGGTAAACGCTACGGCGTCAGCCTGGATCTATTCCGCTGTGCAGCCAGCAAATGTCGGCATCGGGCGTTTCCCGTCAACTTGAACTACGGAATCGCGCGGCTTGCCCGAGTTCCGGATGGCGCGTGATCTGACCAATAAGGACGTTTTCGGCGTGTTAACGTCAGCCTCGCCGCGCTGCCTCGATGGCGGCGATGTCGATCTTCTTCATCGTCATCATCGCTTCGAAGGCACGCTTTGCCTCACCGCCACCAGCCGCAAGCGCATCGGTTAGCACGCGCGGGGTGATCTGCCAGGAGAGGCCCCAGCGGTCCTTGCACCAACCGCACTGGCTTTCCGTGCCGCCATTGCCGACGATCGCGCTCCAGTAACGGTCCGTCTCTTCCTGATTCTCCGTCGCGATCTGGAAGGAAAAGGCCTCCGTGTGCCGGAACGCCGGGCCGCCGTTGAGACCGAGACAGGGAATGCCCAGGACGGTGAACTCCACCGTCAGCACATCGCCCTTCTTGCCGCCCGGGTAGTCACCGGGAGCCTCGTGAACAGCGGTTACGTTACTGTCCGGAAAGGTGACGGCGTAGAAGCGCGCCGCCTCCTGCGCGTCTTTGTCGAACCAGAGGCAGATCGTGTTCTTTGGCTTCATGTTCGTGTGCTCCTTGTGCTCGATCAGGGCGAAGGCCGCGGTCTTTGCGTCGGTCCGGATCGGCGACCCACCAGTTCATCTGCCGATCTGCTGCGGCGAAGTCTCAAATTGGTCGCCACCCATCCTCTTCTAAATCATATCGCTGGCAGGGATCGACTTCGAGATCCGAAGCGATGACAGGCCAATTTCCGAATGATCCCGATCCAGGCTCCTCCTGGATTTCCCAGTCCCGTTCTCGGCGCGGGTCAGTTCCGTCAACCGCCGAAGGCCTGTTCTTTGGTGGGAGTGGAAGAGCAGGCGATATCATCCACGCGCGGGGTGGTTTTCCATCATCCGCACCAAATGTGCGCATCGTGAGATGGGGGCGGCTCCTGCGGTTTTGACGCGACCCGTTCGAGCTTCTGGCGGAGATATTCCTCTCCAATTACGTTCAACCGGCCTTGTATGCCGGCGAGGTTCTTCGTCAATCCTGCATACGTCATCTCGAATTTTCAACCCGACGCCGTGGGGGCTGAAGCTCCGCACCACAAGGCGTGCAAAGCTCAGCCAAATGAGGACCCTCCGGGTTTACGCCGGGAAGAGATTCGTCATCCACGCAGTCCAGGCGGACTGGTCGCGCGCCACGACGGCCGCTGCCGTGTCGCCGTAGAGATAGAAGCTCACTGTGACGTATGCTTTCTCGCCGGCGGGGCACGCGGTGGCAAACACCGTACCCGGAGCGGGCAGATCGACGCGTAACAGCGTGTGTGGTTGCCCGGCAGCATTGACTGACTCCACGATGCCGCTCAATGGAGGGGCACCGTCGCCCGCATCGCGCCGCTCGCCCGGCGCTGCCCCCGCGAGATTCAGGGCATCCGCGAGCTTCTCCCATGCGCCCGAGGCCGCCGGCATCGCTATGAGTTGGATTTGCGAACTCGGCTGGCCGGCGAAGTGCTCCAGATACAGCCGCAGAATGCGGAAGAATGAGGGCCAGCCGGATTCGATACCGGTCAGTTGATCGTCCCAATCATCGGTTTCGGCGAAGAGGCTGTGCACCACGCGCACTATGCATGTGCCACCGCCGCGGGCCTCCACAATCCATTCGGTGGCCACGGTGGGCGCGTTCGGCCCCCAGGACCCTTCCTTCACGAAGCGATGCGGCGCGTCCCATTCGGTGATCGTGGCGACGGAGTCCATGCCCTCTCCGAAGTGGGAAGTGACGGTGCCGCCGATGCGGCCATCGACCTCGGTGGGCACAAACCATGCGCCCACGCCCGGACCGGTGGCGATTGCTTGCCACACCTGTTCCGGGGTGCCCGGTACTTCTACTTCCACCTGGACCGAACGGCGTCCGTTCGCTTCTTTCTTTATGCTCATACTGCGGTCTCCTTGTTTTCTTGGGGTAATGGGTGCGCCACCAGAACGAGGCGGTGCGTGCGTCCGCCCAGGTCGGAAGCGTTGTGATAACGCGCCGCGAGCTGAGTGATCGCGGCGGTGAGTTCGCTGCTGAATTGCGCGCGCTCGGCGGCCGAGCGGAAGCGGATCTCGGTGTCGATCGAGAGCGTGGCGAGGCGCTTGCCGGTTTCGCGCGCGCGGGTGGCG
>DASQZT010000285.1:0-2422 GCA_035638575.1 Bryobacteraceae bacterium | reverse complement strand
GCCAATAGCATCAAGATCCGGCAGAAAGCGAGGAAGGCCGACGAGGGCGCTCCCCCGAGGGGACCCCGGCGGACCAGGGGGTCCGCCCCACAGCCAAAGAAAGCGGCATTGGGCTTCAGCCTGCGGACCCTCTTTAGCGGGCCTTCTCCCGTACGGAATCAAGGCTGTCGAATCGGACTCCTCGCCTGCAGCAGTGTCAACCGGGAACGTAGTGTTGCCGCCAGGACAGCGTTTCCTTCCCGGGCCGCCAGGTCCGTCGCGCGGCTCTCCAACTCCACAGCCCTGTCGAAACGGCCGGTTTCCGCGTAGGCAGCCGCCAGCGTCGCGAGCACCGACGCTTCGCGTCCGGAGGTAATCTCCGCGGCGTGCTCGGCGAGAGCGACGGCCTCGGCGCCGTTGCGAATGGCGGCGTCGGCGCACGTGGCCAGCACCCAGGCAGTGTCGTTGAGCACCCGGAGATTGTCCGGATCCTGGCGCAGCGCCTGCCGCCACTCGGCGAGCGCCGGCGCTCTCTGGCCGTTCATCATCAGCGCCGCGCCCAGATAGTAGCGCGCGTCCACCAGGCCGGGAGAGATCTCGAGCGCGCGTTCCAAATGCGGAATGGCTTCCGCGACGCGGTTCCGGTTGGCCAGCGCATAGCCAAGCTGGCTGTGCAATTCCGCGGAACCGGGATTCTGCTCCAGCGCCTTTTCGTATTGCAGGATGGCCTGGTCAAACCGCTGCCCGGAGGAGTAGGCGCGTCCCAGATTGGCGTGCGCATTCCAATTCGCGGGGTCCAGGGTGACGGCCTTCTCAAAGTGTGGAATTGCTTCGCCGGCACGCCCCTTCTCGCCCAGGGCCATCCCCAGGTTATTGTGCAGGTCGGCCGTCTCCGGACCGGCGGCGAGGGCGCTCTCCAGATGCGAAATGGCCTCGTCGAACTTGCCCTGGGCCAGCAGCGCGGACCCCAGATTGGCCTCCGCCTGTGCGCCGCCGGGGTTCAACTCGAGTGCCTTGCGGAAATGCACGATGGCTTCGTAGAGCTTGCCCTGCCGCGCCAGCACGGCGCCGAGATTGTTGTAGGCGCCGGTGTACGCGGGATTGATTTGGATGGCCTTCCGGCACTCGGCGATGGCCTCTTCGAGACGGTTTCCCGCCGACAGGGCGCTGGCGAGATTGTTGTGCGCCTCGGCGTCATCCGCGCGGATCGCGAGCGCGGCCTCGAACTGCCCAATCGCGTCGCGCAGGCGCCCCTGTTGCATCAGCACCGTCCCCAGATTGTTGTAGGCGTCGGCGGAGGCGGGGTCGCTCGCCAGCGCCTGCCGGTATTGCCCGATGGCGTCTTCCAGGCGGCCCGTGCCGGCCAGCGCGTTCCCCAGATTGTTGTGCGCTTCGGGGTAAGCGGGTGTGAGCGCAAGGGCGTGCTGATATTGCGCGATGGCTTCCTCCACCCTGCCTGTTCCCGCCAGGCTCATGCCGAAGTTGTTGTAGGCGCGCGCATCGCCGGTGTTCATCGCCAGAGCTTTGGTCCATTCCGCAATGGCGGCGGCGTACTCGCCCTTCTTGGTCAGATCCGCGGCCACGTCGAACTGGCGGTAGAAGTCGGCCGCCGGCACTTCGATGCGCGCGATGCCGGCCGGAGGCACGTTCACAAACTCGGGGATGTTGACGGCGCGATTACTGGCAGTGGAATTCTCGATCAGGATGGCGGGGGAGTCGCGCCCCTCCGAGTCGATGTGAGTGAGGAACATCTGAGTATAGGGCGAGCGGCTCTTGGAGGAGAAGACCAGCCAGCGGCCGTTGGGGGAGAAACTGTGCCAGGAATTCATCAAGGGCGTATTCGCGCGCATCCGGCGTGCGTGCCCGCCCGCCGCCGGGACGATGTAGAGCTGGCTGTCGGGGCGCATCAACAGCCCGTTGCGGGCCTGTACGAAGACGATCCAGCGGCCGTCCGGCGAAATCTTCGGGAAGCTGTTGCTCATGCCGTTGCGGGAGGCGCCGGCAATGGGCTCGGGCTGGCCGCCTTTGCCGTCATTGAAGGGGATGCGGTACAGATCGTACTGCATCGGGACTTCGGCGGGGTCGTTGGCGTAGGCCGCCATTTTGCCGTCGGCCGGGAATGGATCTTTCGCCTCGGCCCGCGCGAATACCAGGTACCTGCCGTCGGGGCTCCAGACGGCGTTGGTCTGCACGTAGCGCGGGTCGTCGGCCCCGGGCAGCGGTTGGAGCTTGCGCGCGTCGCGGTCATACCAGACCAGGATGCCGCGCGTGGGATAAAAGACCTGCAGGAAGCGGTAGTCCTCGAAATTGGCGACGTAGTAGAAGTGAGTGCCCGCGGTGCCGGGAGGCTTGATGGTGGTGACCACGCGGCGCCCATCGGGCGAAACCTGGGACATGAAGCCTTCGCGAAGCTGGTTACCCAATTCTCTCCGGAAGGAGGTCC
>DASQZT010000284.1:0-54358 GCA_035638575.1 Bryobacteraceae bacterium | reverse complement strand
TCGATCTTTTTCAGGCGCTTGGAGAGCTCTTCGGGACATGAGGGGCGCGCGGCGGGCGCGAGCGCGGACAGGAGTTGGGTGGACGAGCCGGTCCATTCGCGGCCGGGGGTGGCGAGCAGGAGGTCGCGGAGGGCAGCGATCAGAGGGTCGGGCTCGCGGGAGAATTGACTGGCGTTGGCCAGGGCGGCGGCGATATCGTCGCCGGTCAGATGCAGGGCGGGGGCGGCGGCTCTTGCCCAGGCGTCGAGGGCGCCGGCGGCACGGGGGTCAACTGTGAGCGCCTGGCTGACGGCGTCGCACAGGGCGGCCAGCACGGGCGCGTGAGCGGCGCGGAACTTTTCCTGCATTGCGGATTCGGGGAGGCGGCGGTCTTGGGGAAGCTCGGAGAAATGGGCGACCAGGATGCGGCTGGCGAGATCGGGGGAAGGGGTCCAGGCGGCGTGGCCGGGGACGGTGAGGAGGATGGGGCGCTGGAGGTGACGGGGGGTGTCGTGCCAGAAGCAGGAGGCGCCGGAGGAGAGGCGGGCGAGCATGTCGGAGAGGCGGCGGGGCATGGTGGAGAGGTGGTCGAAGGCGAGGATGTAGTGGTCGAAGGCGAGCTCGTGGAGGCGGGTTTCGGAGGCGGGGAGCGGGAGGAAGGGCACCGCGGAGGGATCGATGAGGGAGCGGAGCATCCTGGCGGTCTGGGATTTGCCGGATTGGGAGGGGCCCTGGAGGACGAGGATGGGATAGGGACCTTGGGGGCGGAGGGCGGCGAGGAGCCAGACGAGGATGCGGGTGAAATCGGCGGGAGAGGCGAGCGAGAGGAGCTGGCGGAGGGGCTCGAAGGAGCGCTCGGGGGCGGGGACCTGGGAGGGATCGGGGAGGGAGGCGCTGTCGATGGGGCGATAGAAGGCGGCCCAGCTTTCCTTGGTGAAGGACCATTCGCCGGGACGGATTTCGATGGTGCGGGGGTAGAAGCGTCGGCCTTCGGCGGCGTCGAGGGCGATGTGGGGGACGGGGCGGCTGCCGGCCTTGACGCGGAGGGCAGGGGAGAGGCCGTCTTCGACGCGGGCGTGGTTTTCGAGGAAGCGGAGGGCCTGGCGGAGGAGAGCGGGAGAGGGGAGGGAGCGAGCGGGGAAGCGCTCGAGGAGGAGCTCGCGGAGCTGGGGGGAGAAGAGGGGGAGGAAGTTGGCGCGGCCGCCGGATTCGATGGCGGCCCAGGCCTGGCCGGTGGAACGGGAGATGACGACGCGGCGGTCGGGGACGGTCTGGACGAGGCGTTCGAAGCGGGATGGTTGGGGAATCACGAATAAGTCCTTCTGATTCGAGTATGGAGGGCAGCAATCAGATAATCAGGGGTGATTATCGTAAATAGCTGAGAGGAAGGGGATTATATTTTTGAAAAATCTGTGACCGGGATTTTGGAGGTAGCTGAATTTGGGGGGCACGGTCGGAACTCGAGTGGGCCACCAATAACTGGGCGAATCAATACGACCGAACCTTCGCCGGGGGCAGGCGGACCGCGATCGCTGGTCCGGCGACGAATGGCACCAGGCATGCTTTTGATAACGCTCGGGAGGGGTTATGAAACGCCAATTGGCTGTGGTGACAACACTTGCACTGTTCCTCACATTTGCCGCCCGGGGGCAGAACCAGCCGGTCAATGAGCAGAATGTTCCCATTTACCGCGTGACCGTGATTGAACGCACGGTAAAAGCGGTCGACTATCAATACCGCAACGGGCCCACCTCGCTCGATTTCCGCGGAACCGTCCTGCTGCCGAAGGCCAAGGGCAACGCCACCGTGGAGTCCAAAGCCGGCCGGATCGAGATCGATGCGCACTTCGATCACGTGGAGGCGCCGACGCGCTACGGCCCGGAATACCTGACGTACGTGCTGTGGGCGATCACTCCGGAAGGACACGCCAGGAATCTGGGTGAGGTGCTGACGAGCAGCTCGGACCATGCCCATCTGCGGGTAACCACCGATCTACAGGCGTTCGGCATGATCGTCACCGCGGAGCCGTACTCGGCGGTACGCGAACCAAGCGACGTGGTGGTGATGGAGAACGAGGTGCGTCCCGAAACCATAGGGCATATCGAGCAGGTGTCCGCGAAGTATGAGCTTCTCCCGCGGGGACACTACACGTACGACGTGTCCAGCGACTTGCGGAAGGCCGAGCTGTCGCGCCCCTCGGTGTCGATGGACCGGTATGAGGAGCTGGTGGAGGTGTACCAGGCGCAGAACGCAGTTCAGATTGCCCAATCCGTCGGGGCCGATCACTACGCGCCCGATACGTTCGCCAAGGCAGAGCATTTATTGCACAGCGCTCAGGAGGCGCAGGTTCAGAGACTGGACAAGAGTACCGTCGTGACCGCGGCGCGCCAGGCGGCCCAGACCGCCGAAGATGCCCGCACGATCACTATCAAGCGCAAACAGGACGAGGAATTGGCGGCGGCGCGCGACCAGGCCGCGCAAGCACAGGAACTGAAAGCCCGGGCCGAGGCCGATGCGCAGCGCGCCAGGGAGCAGGCGTCCGCGGACCGCGCGCAACTCTCCGCGGAACTCGACGAAGAGCGGAGCGCGCGGCAGAGGGCCGAGGCGGAAGCCCAGGCCGCCAAAGCGGCGCCCCCGCCGGCTCCCGTCGTGGTGGTGCAACCCACGGCGCCGGCGGATGCGCAGAAGTCCGACCGGCGCATGCGCCTGTTGCGTGACCTGAGCGCGGCGGCGGACACGCGCGACACGCCGCGCGGCCTGGTGGTGACGCTCCCGGACTCCGTTTTTCGCGGAACGGCCTTGGCGCCGTCCGCTTACGGCAGCCTGTCGCGCGTGGCTTCGATAGTGGCCGCGCAGCCGGGATTGTACGTGCAGGTTGAAGGGAACACGGACAGCTCGGGCAGCGCGCCGCGGGACGAGCAGACTTCCTACGCGCGAGCCGAGGCCGTGCGCGACGCCCTGCTGCGGAGCGGCGCTCCGGCGAATGCCGTCGCGGCCCGCGGTCTGGGAAGCAGCCGGCCGCTGGTTTCCAACGCCAGCCCATCGGGCCGCGAACAGAACCGCCGCGTGGAGATCACCATTTCCGGCGACCCCATCGGCGGCCTGCCCTACTGGGACAAAACCTACTCCCTGCGCTGACGCTGCAGCAAACCGCCGCGGCTCGGCATGAGGCACACGGCCGCACACCGAGCCGCCCGCCCCTTACCGATCGGGATATCCAGTTATAATTGTCCTGAAAGGTAGCGCTAAATGAAAATTCGTCCTGAAGATGCTTTGGAATACCATTCCGCATCTCCGGCAGGTAAGGTCTCGGTGATCCCGACCAAGCCCTGCCAGACCCAGAGGGACCTAAGCCTGGCCTATACGCCGGGCGTCGCCGTCCCCTGCCTCGAAATCGAGCGGGATCCAAGCCTGGCCTACAAGTACACCGCCAAAGCCAATCTGGTTGCGGTGATCAGCAACGGAACCGCCGTGCTGGGCCTCGGGAATATCGGCGCACTGGCCGGTAAGCCCGTCATGGAAGGCAAAGGAGTCCTGTTCAAGCGCTTCGCCGATATCGACGTCTTCGACATCGAGCTGGACACCGAGAACCCGGAGGAGATCATCCGCACCTGCCAGATCCTGGAGCCGACCTTCGGCGGCATCAACCTGGAAGACATCAAAGCTCCGGAATGTTTCTACATCGAGGAGCAGCTCAAGAAGACCATGAAAATCCCGGTCTTCCACGACGATCAGCACGGCACCGCCATCATCTCCGGCGCGGGGCTGGTGAACGCCGTCGAAATCGTGGGCAAGAAACTCGACGAGATCCGCGTGGTGTTCAACGGCGCGGGCGCCAGCGCAATTTCCTGCGCGGGACACTACGTCAAGCTGGGCGTGCGCCGCGAGAATATCCTGATGTGCGACACCAAGGGCGTCCTCTACCAGGGCCGCACCGAGGGAATGAATCCGTACAAGGCGCGTTTCGCGGCCGACACCGAAGCGCGCACGCTCTCGGACGCGCTGGTGGGCGCCGACGTTTTCTTCGGGCTCTCCTCGGCCAACTGCGTGACGGCCGAAATGATCCTGAAGATGGCGCCCAACCCCATCATCTTCGCCATGGCCAACCCGGATCCGGAGATCGACTACGAACTGGCGGTAGCCACCCGTCCGGATGCCATCGTGGCCACCGGCCGCTCCGACTACCCCAACCAGGTGAACAACGTCCTGGGGTTCCCGTTCATCTTCCGCGGAGCGCTGGACGTGCGCGCCACCACCATCAACGACGAGATGAAACTGGCCGCCACCCGCGCGCTGGCCGCCCTGGCCAAGGAGGACGTGCCCGATTCGGTGCTGCGCGCCTACGGCGTGGATCGCCTGGAATTCGGCCGCGAGTACATTATTCCCAAGCCGTTCGATCCGCGCGTGCTGATCTGGGAGGCTTCCGCCGTGGCGCAGGCCGCCATGGATACCGGCGTGGCGCAGCAGCCGGTGGAGATCCACCATTACCGCGAGGAGCTGGAGAAGCGGCTGGGCAAGGCCCATTTCCTGATGCGCGGAATGATCAACAAGGCCAAGAAGGCGCCCAAGCGCATCGTCTTCACCGAAGGCGAAGAGGGCAAGATCCTGCGCGCCTGCCAGATTCTGACCGACGAGAGGATCGCCGTTCCGATTCTGCTCGGCAACGAGGACAAGATCCGCGCCAGGGCCGCCGAACTGCACCTGCACCTGGACGGCATTCAAGTCATCGACCCGCCGAATTTTCCGCGCCTGGCGGAGTATACCGAGGAGTTCTACAGCCTGCGGCAGCGCAAGGGCATCACGCGCACCGAAGCCGAGCAGTTGATTCTCAACCACACGACCTTTGGCAGCGTGATGGTGCGGTTGGGCGACGCCGATGCGCTCATCGGCGGGCTCACCACGCACTACCCCGACACCATCCGCCCGGCGCTGCAGGTGATCGACGTGCGGCCGGAGCTGCGGATCGTGGCGGGCGTCTACGTCCTGATCACGCCCAAGGGCGACATCTATTTCCTGGGCGATGCCACGGTGAACATCGAGCCCACTGCGGAGGACCTGGCCGAGATCGCCATCATGGCCGCCGAGAAGGCGCGCCGCTTCAGCATCGAGCCGCGCGTGGCCATGCTCTCCTTCTCGAATTTCGGCAGCACGCGCCATCCGCTCGCCGACAAGGTCCGGCGCGCCGTCGATCTGGTCCGCCAGCGCGCTCCCGGTCTCATGATCGACGGCGAGATGCAGGCCGACACCGCCGTGGTTCCTCACATCCTCGAGGAGACGTATCCCTTCAGCACCCTGAAGGGCGGCGCCAACGTCCTGATCTTCCCCAACCTGGAGGCCGGCAACATCGCCTACAAGCTGCTGCACCGCATCGGCGGCACGGAGCTGATCGGGCCGCTGCTGACCGGCCTTTCGAAGCCGGTCCACGTGTTGCAGCGCGGCTCGGAAGTCAACGAGATCGTCTATGTCGCGGCGGTCGCGGTGGTGGACGCGCAGGAAGTGGGCCGCCCCTATCGCACGCTCAGCAACAGCACCGTACCGGTGTAGCGCGAGATTCGTGAGGCGCTAAAATAACGCCATCCATGCAACGCAGAGATCTGCTGCGCGCGGGCGCCCTTGCGCTTCCCGCCATCCGCTTCGGCCGCGCGGCCGCCGACCTCGATCTGGCCGCCATCGAGCGCGGGCGCGTTCTCGAGGCTGCCGACCGATACCTGACCGGGAAGCCGGTCACCGTCACCGCGTCCGGTTCGCCGCGCAGCGCCGGCGGCAAACACGACTTCTTCTCCGAAGGCGACTATTGGTGGCCCGATCCGAGCAACCCCGACGGGCCCTACATCCAGCGCGACGGCATGAGCAATCCCGGCAACTTCGTGGAGCACCGCCGCGCGATGATCCGGCTGAGCCTGGTGGTCCCGGCGCTGGCGGCGGCCTACAAGATCACGCGCCAGAGAAAGTATGCCGATCAAGCCGCCGCCCATCTGCGCGCCTGGTTCATCGACGATGCCACGCGGATGAATCCCGACCTGCAGTACGCGCAGGCCATCAAAGGCCGGTTCACGGGCCGCGGAACCGGCATCATCGATACGCTCCACCTGGTGGAAGTCGCGCGTGCCGCGTGGCAAATCGACCTCGAGCCCGCGGATCTCGACGGCGTCAAGAAGTGGTTCGCGGCCTACCTCCAGTGGATGACCACCCATCCGTATGGAATCGCCGAGCGCGACGCCAAGAACAACCACGGCACCTGCTGGGTAACGCAGGTGGCCGCTTTCGCCCAGCTCACCGGGAACCGCGAGCTGACCGCCTGGTGCCGCAATCGCTTCCAGACGGTGCTCATTCCCGGCCAGGAAGCGGCCGACGGGAGCTTCCCCGAAGAGCTGCGGCGCACCAAGCCTTACGGCTATTCGATCTTCAACCTGGATGCGCTGGCCATCGCCGCGCAGACGCTCTCCACCCCCGGCGCCAGCCTGTGGACCTGGCAGATGCCGGACGGCCGCGGCATGGCCAGGGCCATGGCTTACATGTACCCGTTCCTGCTCGACAAAAAGAAGTGGCCACTCCCGCCGGACGTGATGTACGACAAGGAGTGGCCCGTTCGCCAGCCCTGCCTCCTGTTTGCGGGGCTGACGCTCGATAAACCCGATTACGTGGCGCTCTGGCGCAAGCTCGAGCCCGATCCCACGGTCGAAGAGGTGCTGCGCAATTTTCCGGTGCGCCAGCCCATTCTGTGGGTCTGACCGCCCGGCCTCGCCCCTTACTGCGTGGCGTTCCAGTTCTTGCCGTCGAACATCCCTTTCATCATCTGGAACAGACCGCGCGTTTGCGACCGCTGCTCTTGCTCCAGGCCCTTGTAGACCTTGGCGAAGGCATTCAATTCGATGGAAGCCATCTGCGATTCGAGCGCCGCCTGGCCGCTCAACAGCTGCTTGATTTCGTCCTGGTTCTTGCCGTTCTGGATGGCTTCGCCGACCGCCAGCCGGCTCTTCACCAATTGCTCGTGGACCGGGGTGGCCTCCTTCTGAGCCTCGTCCAGAATGCTTTTCACATTCTTCTTCTGGTCCTTGTCCAGCTTGAGGCTCTCGGTGAGCGTGTCGAGACGGCTGGTGATCCGCGGCATCGGCGCGCTCATCCCGCCGCCCATGCCGCCCATTCCGCCCGAGCCGCCCATTCCGCCCTCCGTTCCGGGGTCGGAGCCCATGCCGCCTCCGCCGCGCTGCGCGAGGGCCCAGGTCGTCGCCAGAAGGCCGGTCAGTAACAATCTGAGAAACATGATATGCCTCCTATCTTCCCCTTCTCCCGCCGCCACCGCCGCCACCACCGCCGCCGCCGGCCGGCCGGTCGAGCATTGCGGCCATCAGTTCGAACGCCTGTCCGGCCTTGGACTGCTGATTGGGCTTCAGAGTGGCAAAGATCTGCGAGAATGCGTCGGCTTCGATGGCGTCCATTTGCGCCATCAGCGCCGTGTGGTCGTCCATCAGCTTCTTGATTTCGTCGGGGCTCTTGGCGTCGATGATCGCGCCTGCGATATCCGCCCGGCTCTTGTCGAGTTGGGGCCGCAGCGGCGTGGCCTTCCCCGCGGCGTCGGCAAGAATCTTGCCGGCTTCCGCCGACTGATCTTTGCTCAGTTTCAGCTTCTCGCTGAACAGATCGAAGCTGCTCTGGCGCTGGGTGCGCATGGGCATCGACGCGCCGGTATTGCTGCCGCCCCTTCCGCCTCCGCCTCCGCCACCGCCACCGCCTCGTTGCGCCGGGGCGAGCGTGGCCGCCAGTATGGCGACCAGCAACAATCTTAAGAACATAAGGTCTCCTTGATCCTGTCTTCTAAATTAAAACACGATTGCACGGGTCCGGCGCTCCGGCGCGCCGGCCATTCCGACTCCCATATCCCGCGGGGATATCCAGGGCGGAGCCTTGGCGCTAATACTCGCGCGTCTTCTTGATGCCCGGCTCGGGCAACGGGTACTTGCCGTCGGGGCCGGCGCGCAGGGGCGCGGGGCCGTCCAGCGTCAGCTTGTCCACGTCCGGCGCGAACTCGTGGTCGTGATTCATCATCTGGTCGAAGGTCACGAGTTGGCCCGTGTGCGCGGCGAAGCGGCCCATCGATGCGACCAGGCTGGCTTCGGCGCCGCGCTTGACCTCGTTGTAGGGCTTGTCGTCGCGAATGGCCGCGATCAGGTCGTCCCACTCCCAGTCGTAGGGCGAGCGCTCCGGCTGCTTGAACGCCCACACCAGGTTCTCCGGCGCCGGTTCCTTCTGGCCGCTTTGCCAGCGCGGGATGTTCTGCCCGCTGTAGATGCGCGTACGTCCCGGCGTGTGCGAGTCCGTGGAAACGACGGCCGAGCCCTTGGACCCGTGAATGTAGCTGGCGAACTCGTTGTGCACCCCGGGCATGTTGCGTCCGTTGAAGAACATGCGCGTGCCGTCCGGGTAGGTATACTGCACCGAATACACATCGAAGTTCTGGTCCACTGAATTGCCGCGATACTGGCGGCCGCCCACGGCCATCGCCTCCACCGGCCACGCGCCCTTCATCCACGAGAGCTCGTCGATCTGGTGGATGTAGTAGTCGCTGAAGACGCCGCCGCTGGCCCACAGAAACGAGTGGAACAGGCGGATCTGGTGCATCAATTCGGTGATGCCCTCGGGCTTGACCGGAGCGGTGCCGCCGCCCGACCCCATGCGGTAGCCGCGCATGGCGACGATGTCGCCGATCTGCCCGTCGCGGATGCGGCTGAGCAATTCCTGCCGCGCGCGGCAGTGCCGCACCATCAACCCGACTCCCACCTTCAGGTTCTTGCGCGCCGCCTCTTCGCCCAGCGCGATCATGCGCCGCGTGGTCGGGCCGTCCACGGTGACCGGCTTCTCCATGAACACGTTCAGGCCTTTGTCGATGGCATAGCGGAACATCACCCAGCGGAAGGCCGGCGGCGTTGCCAGGACGGCCACGTCGCCCGGCTTGAGGCAGTCCAGGGCCTTGCGGTAGGCGTCGAAGCCGATGAACTGGCGCTCCTGGGGAACGTCCATCTTGGAAGCGAAGCGGCCGCGCAGGTGTCCGTGGCTGTCGCTCAGTTTCTGGGGGAAGACGTCGGCCATGGCCACCAGCTTGACGGGACCGTTCTGGATGCCCAGCGCGTTCTCGATTGCGCCGGTGCCTCGTCCGCCCGCTCCCACCAGCGCGAGCTGAATCGTGTCGCTCCCCGCCGCGTGGACGTACGGCAGAGTCACTCCCGCCAGCGTCGAAACCCCGGCGATGCGCCCGCCGTCACGCAGGAACTCGCGGCGCGACGTGGTATCTTTCGTCTCACTCATGGCAGAATTACCTCGCTCATACGTTACTCCATTTCACCGGCGGGCGCGGGGAGGGCCGAGAGAGAGGGGACCCGCGGCGAATTCCCGTCAATTCGTCAGCCCGAGCCCGTATCTTCTCAGAAGTCTCGCTAACTGCCGGGGGTCTTCGGCAAGGGAACGATCCTGAACGATTGCCAAACCATCTTTTGCACGATCGTACACGGCAACGCACAGTGCCGAATCGTCATGGCGAGATCGATACAGAATGCCGTCCGGCCTGGCGGTGTGCTCCCACAGTGCACGCGACCAAAGTTGCGAGGCAGCGTAGTCGCTGCCGCTTGCCAGTTCGGTAGTCACTCCCAGCCGGGCGAGACTCGAGCCGTGAACCGGCACCAGGCGCAGATCGCGGCGCACTTCCACAGTCGCCATGGACCGCGCGGCAAGATCGTCGAGTGCCAGAATTCTTACGGGAGGATTGCGAAGAAAAGTCTCGGCAAAGCACACCTCGACGGTGGCGCCGAGATAGCATACCCGGAATCGCCCGGCTGGATCATCGAAGCGATGAATGGGCTGGCGGCTGGACCCGGGACCGAACCAAAGCGCATTCCTGCCTTGCGCGTGAATTCGCATCCAGCGGCTTCCGGTTCTCACATGAGTCGACGGAAGGCGCGCCGGCAGCGCTGGCTTCGCCGTCATGCGCGCCCTACGCCGCCTGTTCTCCAAACGACCGAGCGATGGCGATCGCCCTTTCGCTCGCGCCGGATTTCAGCGCTTCGAGGATCGTCTGGCCCCCCAGAGCCGGCGCGGACGCGAGCAATACGGAGAGTTGGGTCCAAGGACTTCGAATCCGGAATGCCCGAAGCACCTCCTCGAGGCCGGGAATTACCCCGCTCGAGGTGAACTGGCAAGCCGGATACACGTACTCGCCGGATCCGTTCGGTACCGCCAGCAGAGCGCGCCGGCTGCGGCGCTTGTCCACTGCTTGCCGCGTGACGCCTAGAGCGCTCGCCACCTGGCTGGACGTGAGGCCGCCCCCACCGAGGGTTAACAATTCCTGTTTGATGGCGGCTCCCCGCGCCATCGCTTCCACGAGCGGATCCACGGCGGACAGATCGACAGCCAGCGGAGCAAGGTCCGACAGCAGGGATGCCACGCCGCCGATATCCGTCGGAGAGGACAGGGCAGCCTTCAGGGCCTCGGACGACGCAGAGGAACTCACACGCTCCAACATCTTCACGGATCGCTTCAAGAATGCCTGTGCGAGAGCCCGCCGGGCGCGGTCGGCGGGATGCCTGCCCATGGAGGGAACCGTCGTACTGTCAGCCTTTGGCAAGGCGGCGATGCCGCGCTTGGATCTCATGGGCCCCTTCCAGTTGCAGTCTACCATGTCCAAAGTGTACAGTACCGGACAAAAGCAACCAACGACGCCCCGGCCGCCCCTCCTACTGCACCGTCCAGCTCCCCATGGCCTGCCAGCCCGTGTTGTTCCCGCCGGCGGCATCCAGCGCCGCCATGTAGATCACGCGGTTCCCGGCAAACGCGGGGGAAAAGCTCACACTCAGCGTGAGCGTCAAGGTGTTCGCGCTGCCCGCGGCCGACGATGTCGCGCCGCTTACCGTGCACTGGCTGTTGCTCACGCTGCCCGCTCCCCCCAGCGTCAGGCCTGGCAGCAGTCCCGAGCCCGTATCGTTCACCAGGTACAGCACGGCGAGCGGCTGGCTATAAGCCAGATAGCAGGCCTGGCGGCCGTCCAGGAAGTTGTTGATCAGGATGTCCATCACGCCGAGATTCTGGAAGCCCTTGGTGTCCGTGAACGTGAAGGTCAACGTCTGGCCCGTTCCGGCGCCGTGGGCGGGGCTCACCGTGCCCACCGATACGGTGCCTGTCGCGGCGCCGGGCACCGTCCACGTTCCCAGAGCCTGCCATCCCGAGTTGCCCGTCCCGAGGTCCCTGGAGGCCAGGTATACGATCTTGTTCCCGGCAAAACCGGCGCTGAAGACCATGTTCAGCGTGAGCGTCAGGGTGTTGCCCAGGCCCGTGGCCGAGGAACCCGCGGCGCCCACCGCGCACTGCCCGTTGCTCACGTTGCCCGTTCCGCCCAGCGTCAGGCCGGGCAGCAGCCCCGTACCCGCGTCGTTCACCAGGTACAGCACATTCTGCGTCCGGCTGTAGGCCAGGTAGCAGGACTGGCGCCCGTCCAGGAAATTGTTGATCAGAACATTGACCACATCCAGATCCTGCCAGCCCTTGGGATCGCTGAAGCGGAACGTAATCGTCTGCGAGCCGCTGCCGGCCGATGGCGTCACCAGGTCCGCTGTCACCGTGGTTGGAGCAGCCACCTGGCGGACCCGGCCATTCATCATGTCGGCGATCCAAACGTCGCCCGCGGCATCGGCGACCACGCCCGAGGGGTAGTTCAGCAGGGCTCGGGGCGCTGGCCCGCCATCGCCGGAGAAGCCGAAAGTGAACGTGTCGACGCCGGCCAGTGTGGTGATGACGCCGCCCGCGACTCTGCGCACGCGGCCGAAGCCGGAATCGAAGTAGACGTTGCCGGATGCATCCACCGCCACGGTGGCGGGCTCGTAGATGGAAGCCTGCATGGCCGGACCGCCATCGCCCGTGCTGCCGGGTGTCCCGTTCCCCGCCAGGGTCGTGATGACGCCGTTGGCGATCACGCGCACGCGGTCGTTGCTGGTATCGGCGACATAAACGTTACCCGCGGCATCCACGGCGACGCCGTGAGGAGATGCCAGTTCGGCGTTCACCGCCTGCGCGCCATCGCCGCCATAGCCGTAGTTGCCGTTGCCCGCGAAGTTGTTGATGACGCCGGCCGTCACTTTGCGGATGCGATGGCTGCCCGTGTCGGCGATCAACAGGTTGCCCGCCGGATCCACCGCGACGCCGGTGGGAAACCAGAGCTGTGCGTTGACGGCCTGCGCGCCATCCCCGATGTGGCCCGCAACCCCCGTGCCGGCGACGGTGGTGATGATGCCCGCCGACACCTGCCGGATGCAGTTGTTGCCGCTGTCCGCAATGTACAGGTTGCCTGCTCCGTCGAACGCGATCCCCATGGGGTTGTCGAGCTGTGCGCTGGTGGCCGCCTTCCCGTCGCCGGAATAGCCCGGCGTGCCATTCCCGGCGATGCTGGTGATGGCCCCGCCCGATACCCGGTAAACTCGCGCACCGAGGGCATCCGCGATGTACAGATTGCCCGCGCGATCGAAAGCCACGCCGCTGGGCGTATAGAGTTGAGCGCTGGTGGCGAGGCCGCCGTCTCCGGAGTAAGCGATGTTCCCGTTGCCCGCCACGGTGCCGATGATGCCCCCCGCGACCTTGCGCACGCGGCTGTCGCCCAGGGTCGCGATATAGGCGTTGCCGGCGGTATCCAGGGCGACGCCGAAGGGAACGGCCAGGGTCGCGGCAGTCGCCTGCGCGCCGTCTCCCGTGGACCCCGGGGTCCCGTTTCCGGCGAACGTGTTGATGACCCCGCCTGCGACCTTGCGCACCCGCTGGTCGCCGGAATCCGCAATATAAAGGCTCCCGTCGGCGCCCACCGCGACGCCCGCCGGAAAGTACAGCGACGCGGCGGTGGCCGCCATGCCGTCTCCGGCGTACGCGGGGGTTCCGTTGCCCGCCACCGAGGCGATGACTCCGCCCGCGACCTTGCGAATCCGGTTGTTGTAGCGGTCGGCAATATAGATGTTGCCCGCGGAATCCACGGCCAGTCCGGTTGGCCCGGCGAGACTGGCAGTGGCGGCGGGAACGTTGTCTCCCGAGTAACCGTAGCTTCCGTTGCCCACCACGGTCGTGATGATGCCGCCGGCAACTTCGCGGACCACGTTGTCGTCGATGAGGAACAGGTTCCCGGACTTGTCCAACGCAAGGGCGCTCGGGCTGAAGAGGGAGGCGCTGGTGGCTTGCCCGCCATCGCCCAGATATGCCGTGATGCCGTTGCCCGCCACGGTGGTGATGATGCCGCCGGAGACCTTGCGGATCCGCCGGTTGCCGTTGTCGGCGATGAAGAGATTCCCTGCGGAGTCTACGGCGACGCCTTGCGGGGAGTTCAGCTCCGCGCTGGTGGCGGAAGCGCCGTCGCCCGAATACGCCGCTGCCCCGTTGCCCGCGACCGTGCTGAGCGCGCCGGCGGGCGTCACTTTGAACACGCGGTTGAGCGCTCCGGCGGCAACATAAAGGTTGCCCGCGCTGTCCACGGCGACGCTGTTTCCGCTCGCCACGGGTCCCAGCGCGACACTCACTGCCAGGGTGCCATCGGCCGGTCCGCCGCCGGCAACGGTGGTGATCGTCTGGGCGCTGCCGATAGCCGCGGCCGCCCAGAGGGTGAAGAGAGGAAGATGCCTTGCCAAGGAGTTCATGATCGCGCCCCTACGGTAAATTCCATTATGCAGTAGTGCGGCCGTCGAGACCGCAAGAACCCCCAACGATGTAGAATCGGTTCTACGGCTTATGCCTATCAGCGCTGGCAGCCGGCTGGGACCATACGAGATCGTCTCTCGGGTTGGCTCGGGCGGCATGGGAGAAGTGTATAAGGCTCGCGACACGCGGCTGGACCGCACCGTTGCCATCAAAGTTTCCGATGAGCGGTTTTCGGAGCGATTCGAACGCGAGGCCCGGGCCGTTGCGGCGCTGAATCATCCCAATGTCTGCCAGCTCTTCGATGTCGGCCCGAACTACCTGGTGATGGAGTTCATCGACGGCTCGCCCATCGCACCCGCCGATTCTTTGCGCAAACTTCTCGATCTGGCCGTGCAGATTGCCGACGGCCTGGCGGCGGCGCACGCCGCGGGGATCGTGCACCGCGATCTCAAACCCGATAATATCCTGCTGACGCGCGACGGCCGGGTGAAGATCCTCGATTTCGGCCTTGCCAAAGACCTCGTGGCAACCTCCGACACGGTCACGATGACCAATCCGGGAACGGTGGTCGGAACGGTCAACTACATGAGTCCCGAGCAGGCCCGCGGGGAGGCGAAGCTGGGACCGCAGTCGGACCAATTCGCGTTCGGGATTGTTCTGTTTGAACTGGCCGCCCGCACGCCTCCCTTCCGGCGCGAAACCGCCGCGGAGACGATGGCCGCCATCATACGGGAAGAACCTCCGCCCCTGCCGCAGGCCATTCCGGCGCCACTGCGCTGGGTCATCGAGCGGCTGCTCGCCAAGGAACCGGGCGAACGCTACGATTCGACCCAGGATCTGTATCGGGACCTGCGGCAGATACGGGAACGGCTTTCCGAAACGGCAACCGCTTCCACGGTAGCGCGGGGAGTGCGGCCGCGGCGCAAACGGAACGTCCTCTGGGTGGCGCTCGCCGCGGTGGCCGGGTTCCTTGCGGCTGCCGTGTGGCCCGTGCCCCCCGCGGGAGCACTCAAGGTCACTCCGTTCGCTTCCGAAGCGGAGGTTGAAACCATGCCGGCATGGTCGCCGAAGGGCGACCGTATTGCGTACGTGGCCGACGTCAACGGGGTCCTGCAGATCTTCACCAAGGCCCTGGGCCTGTCTACTCCAACGCAGATGACCCATCGGAAGACGTGGTGCTACAGCCCGGCCTGGTCGGAAGATGGAACGCGGATCTACTTCCTGAGTGAAGGAGGGCTGTACTCGGTCGCGGTGGCCGGCGGCCAGCCACAGCTGGTGTTGAGCGGCGTCTCCCGCGGCGCTGTTTCTCCGGATGGAACGGCTCTGGCGACTGTGGTGCGCGATGCGACTGGCCGAACCCAGCTCGCGTTTTCCTCGCCACTGGGGGCGCCTCTCCGGCCGTACACACATGCGGCAATCGCCGGTCTCGAGATGGACGAACTCTCTTCATCCTTATCCTTGGCGTTTACACAAGACGGCAGGTATCTGGGATTGATCGCGACCTATCGGGGACAAACCCAGTTCTGGCGAATTCCCGTCGCAGGCGGCATACCTCAACGAATGGTGTATTCAGGTTTGAACTTCACTTTTTTCACATGGCTCGGGGACGGGCAACGAATCGTAGCGGCCTCTGTCGGCTCCGGCGAATCCCATCTGTCCATAGCGAACTTGCGGTCAGGCAGGAGCTACCCGATTACCGCGGGCAGCGCACGCGACGGGTTCCCGGCCCTATCGCCCGACGGCAGAAGGCTGGCTTACTCGACAGGTGAAACAGCATACGGGGTCATCGAAGTGCCGTTGAACGGATCGCCGGCGCGGGAGGTGGTCGCTTCAGCGCGCCAGGGAGTGGCGCCAAGCTGGGCTCCAGACGGCACACATTTCGCCTACGTCACCAATCGCAGTGGCGTTTCGGAGGTCTGGCTTCGAAATAAAAGCGATGGATCGGAACGCCGGATTGTTGGCCAGGAGGAGTTTGGTGGCGAAGAAAGCTATTTTCTCGACTGCGCGATCTCTCCGGACGGCAATCGCGTCGCCTATCGGCGGCAATTGAGCGGGGGAGAGATCTGGATCTCCCCGCTTTCCGGAGAGGCGCCGGTCCGCCTCTGGGATGACCCGTCCAGAGCTTTTCAACGCGGACCGGTCTGGTCCCCCGACGGCGACTGGATCTCCTACTATTCCGTGCGGGATGGAAAACATGCCATCCTCCGGATTCGGGTCGGCGCGAATACTCCACCGGAACTTGTGACCTACACCAGCGCTTCGGCTCCGCCGGCGTGGTCGCCGCTGGGCAACTGGATCGCGTTTCGGGACGGCAATCGCATGCGCACCGTGAACCCGGACGGCAAAGAAGACAGAATCGCCAGCCAACGGGGGTGGGAATCGTACGGGTGGTCGAAGGATGGATCCTGGCTCTACGGCATCGCGGCGGATGACAGCCGCCATTTGATCCTCAGGCGTCTGGAGATCGCGACGGAGAAGGAAAGCAAGATTGCCGATCTGGGCCCGGCGCCGCCGGGGTTCGACCTCGCCAATCGCCAGGGCACGTTTTGGTATCGGGGCTTCAGCCTGCATCCGGACGGCAAGAGCTTTCTTACGTCCGTTTACCACATGCAGGCGCACATCTGGCTGATGGAGGATTTCGATCGGCCCACGCGTCTCCTGGACCTCCTCTGGAAACGGCCCTAAACACCGGCCAGGCTGCTCAGAAATGCCGGCGCAAATCCGCGAATCGCTCCAGCACCAGGAGTTGGCCGTTGCCGGGGCGGATCTCCTGCTTCTCCAGGATCCAGGTGTGGGCGTGCGGGACGAAAGCCGCGTTCAGGCCGGCTTCGAGCGCGGGGTTGATGTCCGACTTGGGGCTGTTGCCCACCATCCACGTCCGCCGCGGGTCCATGCCGCGCTCCCCCACCAGGCGGCGGTACGCCTGGGCGTCCTTCTCCTTCACGATGGCGGTGTGGCCGAAGAACGCGCCCAGGCCCGAGCGCTCGATCTTCAGCTTCTGCTCGTCGGGATGGCCCTTGGTGAAGAGCGTCAGGTCGTGCCGCAGGCTCAGATACTCCAGGGTCTCGGGCACGCCTTCGATCACCTCCATGGGGCATTCCAGGATCCGCTCGGCGAAGCTCATGACCGTCCGGAGATCCTCTTCGTGAACGTCGCGCTCCACCAGGTGCTGGTAGCACTGGCGCAGGTTGCGGGCGAAATTCAGCGAGCCGTAACCGTGGATGCGCGCGTTGGCTTCCTCGATTTCGTCCAGCACATCGCGGATCTCGTTGGGGGCCAGGGACGAGTGGCTCAGGAATTCCACGAACTCGTCGAAGGCGCGCTCGAAATAGATGTTGTTCTCCCACAGCGTGTCGTCGGCGTCGATGATCAGAAAGTTGCGCGTCATTTGCCGGGCCTCGGCGCCAGGCGGAACGGCACTTCGAAGACGGCGTCAACGTCCACCGGAGAGCCGTTGCGCAGCGCGGGCCGGAATTCCCATTTGGAGAGGGCCTCTTCGGCGCTGCGGTCCAGGCGGTCGTCGAGGTGGTGCAGCAGCTCCACCGAATCCACGCGGCCGTCCTTGCGGATGACGGCGAACAGGCGCACGGTGCCTTCCACGCGCTCCTCGGCCGCCGCCGCGATGTACTTGGGGTCCACCTTGCGGAGCGCCTCGGGAGGGATCATTTCGGCGGGCGGACCGCCGGGGATGCTCAGCCGTTCGGCGAACCAGACCATCCAGCTTCCGGAGTGGCTGGTGATGTTGGGCATCTGGATCGCGAGTTCGTAGACCACGCGGCCGTCCAGCCGCGAGCCGGGCGCGCCGGAGACACGGGTGGCGGCGGGAAAGGCCGCGCGCACGCCGGCCAAGAGGTTTCGCTCGGTGGGCGTGAGACTCGCCACCAGTGTGGGCCGGGCAGCCTCGGAGCCGCCGCCGGAGGCCATCAGCCCGGGGACCACGATCGCCGCCGCGTGGTTTGCGGAATCGCCGCCTTCGCTGCGCGGTTGCGGGCCCGCGGAAAAGTTCGCCGGCCGGGAGCCCGGAGGGGCGGGGAAGTCCGGCGCCCTGGAGGGCTCGAGCCCCACGATTGCCAGCGAGGCTTCCGTCGCCCCCGGAGCGCTGGCAACCGGCGCGGCGGGCAGTGCGGGATCGGGCGCCGCGGCGGTCCGGACCACCTGCAGAGCAGTGAAGCCGCGCGGCGGCGGACGCTTCTCCGGCGCGAGAATCGCGGGCGGCGGTTCCGTCTGCGATTTTTCGAGGGCAGCCACGCCGGGCGCGTCCGGCAGGGTCGCCGCCACCAGGGGCGCCCGTTTTGCCACGGGCGGCGGCGTGAAGGCTCGCGGTTGGGGCCGCGGCGTCGCGCCGGCGAAGGGCAGCGCGAGGGGTTCGGTTCTCGGCGTGACGTTCGGCGCATCCGGCAGTGTCCTCGCCACATCCGTCGCCTGCTTCGGCACGGGTGGCGTGAACGCCCGCATGGGCCGCGGTGGAGCGGGCGCAACCGCCACCACATTCGGCAGCGGCAACGGCTTCGGCAGCTCGATCTCCGGGGCCGGCATGTAGATCATCTGCCGCGTCCGCTGGTCATCCTTGACGCCGGCCACGACGCTTTGGTCGAATTTCGCGCGCGCGCGGAGCGGCCTCGGGCGCGCATCCCGGCGCGCTTGGGAGGGCGCGATGTCCGGCACGCGGCCGCTCGGGTGGTACCACACGATGCGATTCTCGTTGGGCCGGATCTCCAGATCGTAGATGCTGCCGGGCCGCGCTCCCGTCGGCGGCGCCGGCGAAAGCGCGAGCCACGCCAGAATGGCGCCGTGCATCCACGCCGAACACGTGAAGGATACCGCCCTTCGCAGCCGAGCGACCGAGCCGCGAATTAGCAGGACCATGACGCCTCACAGCCCCGCGGGTTTGCCGCCGAAACCGTTCTTGGGCGCCAGGTCCCGCATGCGCTCGACGGCGCGCTGCCGGGGAATGTAATCGGACAGGTACTGGTTCAACTGTTTGAGCCACACCGCTTCGGAGCGCAGCCGCA
The DNA here is from genome assembly GCA_035638575.1 of Bryobacteraceae bacterium. Lineage (GTDB taxonomy): Bacteria > Acidobacteriota > Terriglobia > Bryobacterales > Bryobacteraceae > DASQZT01. The sequence goes on along the minus strand of DASQZT010000284.1, from coordinate 35,711 downwards.
GCAGCGAATTGAGAAACCCCAGGTCGGGCAGTCCCCGCGCCAGTTGGAAGCTGACCTGCGGGTCTTCCAGGTTCGGATCGCCGGCGTCGCTCGCGTCGGCCAGGTCGCTCAGCTCGCGGAAGCGCGAAAGCGCCTGCTCGCGCAATTCGGCCGGCACCGGGGCGAAATCGTCGTCATCGAAGAACGTCACCTCCCCTTGCAGGTAGTCCTTCTCCTCGTTGAGGGCCACGATTTCGAAACGCCTCCGGCCCCGCGTCAGAATGTCCATCTTTCCGTCGGGATACTGCTTCAATACCTTTTCGACCGAAACGGTGCAGCCCGCATTGACAATGCCGTCGTTGTTCGCCAGCACCATGCCGAATTCCGATTCTTCGCGGATGGCTTTCCCCACCATTTCCTTGTAACGCTCCTCGAAAATGTGGAGCGGCAGCGGCGTACGGGGAAAGACCACCACCTGCAGCGGAAACAGCGGGATGAGCCGCAACGGCATGCTACCATTATGCCTCGACAGGCTCCGCGGACCTGTCTGGCGGCTTACCAATGCGCATCGACGGCAAGGTCGTGATCATCACCGGGGCGTCGGAGGGAATCGGCGCCGCCTGCGCCGCGGAGTTCGCCGGCGCGGGCGCCAGGCTCTCGCTTACCGCGCGCGGCGAGGACGGGCTGCGCCGCGCCGGAGGTCCCGATGCGCTCGTCACCGCGGGCGACCTCACCAGCGAAGAAACCCGCCGCCGCGTGGTGGAGCGCACGCTCGAGCGGTACGGCGCCATCGATATCCTGATCAACAATGCCGCGCTGGGTTTCTACCTTCCCACGTGGTCCGCTCCCATGGAGCAGGCGCGGGGACTGATGGAGCTGAACTTCTTCGCGCTGCTCGGCATGACGCAACTGGTGGCGCCGCACATGCGCGCGCGGCGCAGCGGCATGATCGTGAATGTCGGCTCGATCGCCGGGAAGGTGACGCTGCCGTGGCTGACCATCTACAGCGCCTCGAAATCCGCGGTGGGCTCTTTGACCGACGGCTTGCGCATGGAACTTCGGCGCGATAATGTCAAAACCATGCTGGTCTGTCCCGTGTATGTGAAGACCGGTTTTCAGCGGAACGTCACCGCCGGCCAGGCGCCGGAAAGGGTGGCGCGCGGCCGCAAGCTGGCCATCACGGCCGAAGAATGCGCCCGGGCCATCCGCCGCGGCGTGGAGCGGGAGGCGCGCACGGTGCATGCGCCGGGAGTGGGCGGAATCCTGGTGGCGCTGGCGCGCATCGCTCCCAGGCTGGTAGAGGCGCGGCTGGCGCATATGAACGAAACGGCATGAACACCAAGCTCAAACGCACGCCCGGAATTTACGTGGTCGGCTTCATGGCCTCCGGCAAATCGACCGTCGGGCGCCACCTGGCGCACCGGCTGGGCTGGAACTTCTTCGACACCGACGATGAAATCGAAGCGGCCGAGAAGATGCCCATCTCCGAGATCTTCGCCGCGCGCGGGGAGGCGGAGTTCCGCCGCATCGAATCGGAGATCGTGCGCCAGCACGTCCGCTGGATCGAGCGCGGAAGGCCCGCCGTGGTGGCCCTGGGCGGCGGGGCGTTCATCGAGCCGCCGAACCGGCAGTTGCTCACGGACAACGGCGTCTCCGTGTGGCTGGATTGCCCGTTCGAGGTGGTCGAGAGGCGCGTGGCCGAAACGTCGCACCGGCCGCTGGCTCACGACCCCGGGAAATTCGCCGCGCTGTACCATGCCCGGCGCGAGGCCTACGCCCTGGCCGAGATTCACATTCCGATCGAGAGCGACGACGCCGAAGTGACCGTGGAGGCGATCGTGCGCCACCCCCTGATGCGATGATTGGTGTGCGCAAGCTGCGCCGCGACGCGCGCGCCATATTTCAGGCCGCGCTCGAGGCCGCCGACCCGGCCGGCGCCGTCATCCGCTATCTGAAGCGCCGCGACACGTCGCGGTACCGGCGCGTCTGGGTCATCGGAGCGGGAAAGGCCGGGGCCTCCATGGCGCAGGCCGCCGAGCGCGTGCTGGGGCGCCGCATCGCGGGCGGGCTGGTCAACGTCAAGTACGGCCACGTGGCCCGGCTGCGGCGGATCGAGCTGAACGAGTGCGGCCACCCGGTGCCGGACGAGCGCGGCGTCGCCGGGGCGGCGCGCATCGCGGGGATTGCCGAGGCCGCGGAGAAAGACGATCTCGTGGTGTGCCTGATTTCGGGCGGCGCGTCGGCGCTGATGCCGCTGCCGGCCGCCCCGGTGACCCTGGAGGAAAAGCAGGCGGTGACGCGCCTGCTGCTGGCCTGCGGCGCGAATATCCACGAGATCAATGCCGTGCGCAAGCACATCTCCTGCATCAAGGGCGGCCAACTGGCGCGCCTGGCGGGCCCGGCGGCCGTGGAATCGCTGCTGCTCTCCGACGTGATCGGCGACGATCTGGATGTGATCGGCTCCGGTCCCACGGCGCCCGACGCCTCGAGCTTCGGCGATGCCGCTACTATTCTGCGCAAGTACGATCTCTGGGAGAAGGCGCCGGCCGCGGTGAGGGAGCGGATCGAGCAAGGCATGGGCGGCTCGATCGCCGACACGCCGAAACCCGGCGACCGGATTTTCCGGCGCGTGCGCAACACCATTATCGGCGGCAATCGCCTGGCGCTCGCCGCCGCGGCGAAGTGTGCCCGGGCGCGGGGATACCGCACGCTGGTGCTGGCCAGCGAGATCCAGGGCGAAACGCGCGACGTGGCGCGCATGCATGCGGCCATCGCGCGCGAAGTCGTGCAGGCCGGACAGCCGGTGAAGCCGCCGGCCTGCATCATCACCGGCGGCGAAACCACGGTGACGCTGCGCGGCGCCGGCCTGGGCGGGAGGAACCAGGAATTCGCGCTGGCCGCCGCGATGGACATTGCCGGGCTTCCGAACGTGGTCATCTTCAGCGCGGGCACGGACGGCAGCGACGGCCCCACCGATGCCGCGGGCGCGATCGCCGATGGCGACACGCTCCGGCGCAATCCCGCCGCCGCGGAGTTTCTCGACCGCAACGACTCCTACCACTATTTCGAATCGCTGAACGACCTGGTGATCACGGGCCCGACCAACACCAACGTCATGGACGTGCGGATCGTGCTGGTGGGATAGGGCGATAATGGCTCCGTATGACCTTGCAGGAACTCCGAACGACCAGACGGGACGAAATCCTTCGCATTGCGGCGAGGCGTGGGGCGCGAAACATCCGCGTTTTTGGGTTCGTCGCGCGGGGCGAGAGCGATGCGCAAGCGACATCGATTTCCTCGTGGACCTGGAGCCCGGCCGGAGCCTGTTTGATCTCAGCGGCTTGTTGATCGACCTCGAGGCCGTGCTGCAGACCGAGGTGGATGTTGTCACGGAGCGAGGTCTGCGTGAGCGGATTCGGGAGAGAGTCCTTCGTGAGGCAGTGCCGCTGTGAGGGACGATCGGGAACGGCTCGCGGATATCCTGGAAGCCAATGAGCGAATCGAGAAGTACGCTGTGCGGGGACGCACGGCCCTCGAGAGTGAGGAATCTGTGCGTCGCGACACTGGACCGTACCTTCCGCGGAGAACTCTCTAGGCCTATGGACTTCCGTCTTTCCCGCCATGCCGAATGGGAGTTGACCCGCCGCGGCATCCCGCTGGCGCTGGTCCAGGCTGTAATGGACCACCCGGAACAAGGCTTGTCGACGAATCCCGCCCGGGTCGTTGGATTCGCCAGTCGCGGTTGCAGTTCGAAGATGGCAAAATGTATCTGTTGCGAGTCGTGGTGGCCGAAGAGGAACAGCCGCCTGTGATTATCACGGCTTACCGGACCAGCAAGATCGAGAAGTACTGGAGCGCCGAATGAAAGTAGTCTACGACCCCGAAGTGGACGTCCTCAGCGTCGTGTTGAGCGACGCGCCGGTCGCGGAAAGCGATCAGGATAAGCCCGGCGTTATCCTGGACTACGACGACAGCGGCAACCTGGTGAGTTTCGAGATTCTCGATGCTTCGAAGCGCATGGCGAATCCCATGTCCGTCGAGTACGCCGTTACGCCGCCCCTTCGCCGTCCGGCATGACGGTGCTGGAAAGAGTCACCCCCGCCCCTCCGCCCGCAGCGCCCGCGCCGCCATCCACAGCACCGCCGCCAGCGCCAGCGACATCGCCGGAACCACGTACATCGCCTGTTGCAGGCCCACCGCCCTCGCGGCCTCTCCGATCGCTCCCGCGCCCGACACGTGCCGCGCGAAAGAATCGCTGAGGCGCCCCGTCACCAGCGGGCCCAGCGATCCGCCGCACAGGTACATCGCCATGTAGTAGGCCGCCATCGCGGTCCCCCGAAGTCCCGCGGGGACGATGTCCTGGATGGCCGCGTACACCAGCCCGTAGTACATCTGCAGCAGACCGTAGGCCAGCATCAGGAGCGGAATGGCCATGGCGGCCGTGCCGGCGGGCAGGGCGATCGCAATGGTCGCGGGCGCCACCGAAAGCATAGCGGCCAGCGCGGCGAAACGGATGCGGCCGGCGTCCCGCGCGCGGTCGCCGAATGCGCCCGCCGCCACCGCGCCGAGAATGCCCGCCGCTCCCGAGCCGATGCCCGACCACAAGCCCGCCTGCGCCACCGACAGGCCGTGAAAACGGGTCAGGAAGGCCGCGATGAAGGTGGAGAAGCTGTAGAGAATGAAATTGACGATGGCGCCCGAGGCCGCAATCCACCACAGCGCCGGAATGCGCAGGAGCGACCGCGCGCCGGGATGATCGCCGGCGGCGCCGGCAATTTGCCTGCCCGCCGGCTCTTTCATCCACAGCAGCGCCGGAACCAGCACCAGCGCGGGCGCCGCGGCCAGCGCCAGGGCTGCACGCCAGCCGTGCTCCTGCGCCACCGGCCCGCTGATGGCGAAACTCAGCATGACCCCGATCGGCACCGCCATCATGAAGCCCGACATGGCGCGCGCGCGGCGCGCCGCGGGCACGATGTCGCCGATCCAGCTTGTCGCCGCCGGCGCGCAGACCGCCTCGCCGATTCCCACCCCCATGCGCGTGGCGAACAGCACGGCATAGCTGCCCGCGAGGCCGCCCACCCCGGTCAGGCCCGCCCACACGGCCACGCCGATCGCCAGCAGGCGCTTGCGGCTCCACGTGTCCGCCAGCCGCCCGAGCGGAAGGCCGGCCACCGCGTATACCAGGGTGAAGATGGTGGGGAGCGCGCCCAGTTGCGCGTCGGAGAGGTGAAACTCGCGGCGCAGGGGTTCGAGAATCGCGCCCAGCACCTGGCGGTCGTAGATGTTGAGGACGTTTACCAGGAACAGGATGGCGTAGATGAGCACGCGTCGGGAAAAACAGGCCGGAGCGGAAGGCGTCCGGCTTGGCCTACATCTCGATATCCGGGCGCTTCGGGGTCTTGGGCGCCTTGGGCGGCTTGCCGGCGGGCGGCGGAGGAATGACGCTCGGCTCTGTGCCTTCCTTGCGCACCGATACCGAACCCCGATTGGCCGTGAGCCGGATGCTCGGGCCCTCGCCCACTTTCCCCTTCAGCGTGGCCGTGCGCCCTTCCGTCTCGCTTTGGATGGACGGCCCGTAATCGTTCACTACTTCGCCGCGTTCGGCCGTGGCCTCCAGGTCGAAGGTGGACTTGTCCGGAATCACCAGGTCGATCCTGCCGGTTCCGCTCCGCACTTCGATCGCCGACAGCGGCAGGCGTCCCGGCTGCAGTTCGATGTCCCCGCGCTGGACTTCGATTTCCAGCGACTGCGTGAACTGCTCCAGCTTGACGTCGCGGGAACCGCTCGTCAGGCGGACCGGCCCGACGATGTTGGTGGCGCTCACCTGGCCGAGGTCCATGCTGATTCGTCCGGGCACCGCTTCGGCGTGCAGTTCGGTATTGCGCGCGCCTTCGAACTGCAGCGGCTTGGCCAGATTCTTGAATTCCAGCGACCCCATGAAGCTGCCGTTGATGGTCGTCTGCCCGGCGACATTCTCCAGTTCGAGGTCGGAGCCCCGGCTGCCCTGAAAATCGAGCTTGCCTTTCACGTCGGTGGCGCGGATCAGATCGCTGCGGCCGATCTCCAGGCGCACGTTCCCGCCGATTCGGGCCAGGCGCACGTCGGCGCGGTCGCTGGCCAGCTCCACGTCGCCCGTGATATCGGTGATCTCGCAGTCGCCGGAGCGCCCGCGCGCCTCCACGGTCACCCCGCGCGGCAGGGTCACTTCCAGGTCGTCGGAAATCCGCTGGTTGTCGGGTATGCGGTCCTGGTTGCTGCGGATCAGCAGCCGGTCGCCCTGCGGCACGATCTCCACCGGCGTATTGCCGTTGGCGCGGTCACCGTCCTGGCGGTTCCAGGCGCGGATCACCTTGTGCCCGGTGACCGAGACCTCGGTGGTGTCGGCTCCGGTCACTTTGATATTGCCGCGCGGGTTTTCAAACGTGACTCGCGTCATGCCCGCCGCGGAGCCCTGCGCCGAAACCGGGTAGTCGAACTGCTCCCCGAATACCTCCAGGCTCCCGCCGTAGAATCGCATCCCGTGCTGGCGCGCTTCCCAAAGTCCCATGCCGGCGATGCAGATCAGAACCACCAGCGCCACCTCGCCGCCCGTGACGAACGAATACCCGCGGCTGCGGAAGGCCACCACTTCGACCAGGCGCAACACGCCCCAGCCGATCAGCAGGAATGGCCAATACTGCGAGACGATGTCGAAGATCGGGGCCTCCGGATGCAGGTTCCGCCACAGAAAGAACGCGCCGATCATCAGCAGCAGCAGCGGCGCGGCGAGCGATCGGCGTCTCATGCAGTCCCTCCCTGGGGAGGCGTTCCCGGAGCCGGCGGATCCCCGCCCGTGCGCGGCGGAGCGCTGGCGCCGAACCCGCCCTTCACCGGACCGGATGCGGGCGGAGCCGGCACGCCCTCGTACGGGCTCTTCCGGTAGCCGGTGGAGCCGGCCGGGGGAGCATAGCTGTAAGGCTGCTCATAAGGTGTGCCCCGCGGGATGCCCCGCCGCAGCAGGGTCATCAACCCGAAGACGATCAGGATCACGGGCCAGGTTTGATCGAAGCTGTATGGCGTGAAGTTGTTCAGCGCGAACAGCACGCCCACGGTGATCAGCATGAGCGGTCCGCGCAGGGCCCGCGCGAGCGAAACGTTATTGCCGTTCATGGCGCACCTCCGCGCGCGCCGATCCGTGCGCCGTGATCCGGAGATACAGCAGGTATGCGCCCGCCACGATCAACAGCACCGGCCAATAACGCGCGATGTAATAAAAGTCGAGCAGGTTGAGGGTGTGCAGCAGGAGCACCACGCCCAGGACGATGAGCGCAATGGGCGCCACCGGCAACTGTCCCCGGCGGCCGCTGACATCGATCAGGCTGGAATATTCGTCCACCGGCTCGCCCGATCTCCGCTTCTGGGCGGTGTGATAGGCCTCGAACGCCATGTAGAACTCCCAGACCGCGATGAGAATCCCGAACACCGGCTCGATTCCGCGGGCCGCGTTCGAGCTGACGATGCTCACCAGCAGTCCCCAGATGACCGCGTGCACCAAGCCCTTGGCATATTGCGCGTTGTAGATGGCGCCAACCCCGGGGATCCAGCCGAGGAAGAAGGCCAGGCCGGGTGAGATGTCCGGCGCAAATTGCGGGCCGGGTCCGGCGGGCGGCGGCGCCCACGCTCCGGTTGGCCCGGCGGGTGGCGGCTCCCACGCTCCCGTGGGGCCTGCCGGAGGCGGTGCGGGAGCCGGTGCATGCTCCGCGCAGTACACCGTGCCGTTGGCGTCACAGCGGCATGTGTCGCAGACCGGCTTGCCGCAGGAACGGCAATATGCCGTGGCCGGTACGTCTGGATGATTCTGACAATTCATAAAATGCCTCTCAATGTTGTTCTGCTGGCGGCGTGGCGCCCCCTGGGCCCGCCGATCCGCCTGGGGCGGGTGCCGTCTTGACGGGCAGCTTGTGGTCGTCGGTCGTCCTCCCGGAGTCGCTTTGACCGTTGCGCTGCTCTTCATCCTGCTGCTGCCATTCCCGCAGCGTGGTCTGAATCTGGTAAACGAATTTCAAGTTATCGTAGAACTTCACCGTGCGGGCCCAGGTCCGGACCGCGCGATCCTCCAGCCCGGCCCACACTTTGGCGGGCTGCAAATCCGAAGCCTTCAGGGGCCTCACCGGCGCTACATAGCGCGCCAGCATGGCAATCGACAGAATCGTCATTGCCATGCCCATGGCGTACTTGGGCTGCAGGATGGGGCTCAACATCGCGCTGAGCCAGACCCGCGCTTTCGATTTGGCCTTGCCCTTGCACCATGGCGCATCGAACAGAATGCGCGTAATCAGCTCCGGCGGCGGCTCCACTTCGGCGGCGCGCTCCATGAACCGGACGGCGGCGGCGGAATCCCGCGCCAGCTCGGCGCAGGCCGGGCATTCGGCGAGGTGGCGCTCCAGCTCGGCCTTCTGGGCCGCGGCGAGCGTTCCGTCGACGTAATCGCAGATCAGGATTTCGACATCTGCGCAGTTCATACCGCCAGCTTCTGCTTTCGCAACAGCCGGGCCAACTCCGCCCGGCCCCGGTTGATTCGCGATTTCACCGTCCCTTCCGGGATCTGCAACACGCCGGCGATCTCGCGGTACTCCATTTCCTGCAAATCGCGCAGGATTACGGCCTCACGCAAATCCGGCGAGAGTTTCTGCAACGCCGCCTGGAGGATCTCGCTGGCCTCCCGCCCCGCCAGCGCCTGGTCCGGACGGACCGGCGCAGCCCCGCCTTCTTCTTCCAGCATCGGCAACTGGCCTTCGATCGATTCCGTCACGCGATCCTGCCGCGTTCGGCGATAGTGATCGATCAAAAGGTTACGCGTGACCCGCGTCAGCCAGGTGGCGAACGAACCTTCCACGCTCCGGAAGGTTTTCAGCGTGCGAAACACCCGCAGGAAAACTTCCTGGGTCAGATCCTGCGCCTGCGAGCCCTGCCCGGTGAAGCGGTAGCACAGCGCATAGACCTTCCGCGTGTGCAGCCGGACCAGTTCCTCCCATCCGGCCTCATCGCCGCGCAGGCATCTCGAAACGAGGCTGGAATCCAGGTCCAAAATACGTTCTACCAGATTGCGCGCGCCGCTGACACCCACAATGCCGTGAAGATGGTTCCCGGCCGGCTGGTTTAACAAGATTCCGAAAGCTGGCGTCGCGGCTGCCATGTCCTCGCTTCCTTCACTATGGAAAAACGAGGCTTTATCATGATAGGTTCAATTTTTCCGGTATGCCAGTCGATTCGGTGGCATTTCCGATGTGCCCCGCGCCCGGACAGCCGGCGCCGGAGGCCAAAAGTGCCGTGTGGGCACCATCCCGGCCAAAAGGATCTAGTTTTTACATTTATAGTAGCAGTGCCATTCTTCGGAGACATCGACCGTCATGAAGTGCCCATTTTGCAACCATTTGCATGACAAAGTAGTGGATTCCCGCGAAACCAAGGAAGGCGACACGATTCGCCGCCGCCGCGAGTGTCTGGCCTGTGAACGCCGCTTCACCACCTACGAGCGGATCGATGAAGTGCCCTACATGGTGATCAAAAAGGACGGCCGCCGGGAGAAGTTCGACCGGCAGAAGGTGCTGGGCGGCCTGCTCAAGGCCTGCGAGAAGCGGCCGGTCAGCATGGCCAAGCTCTCGGAGCTGGTAAACCGGGTGGAATCGAAGGTCAGCGACTCCCCGGACCGCGAGATATCTACTATAGATATAGGAGAATTCTTGATGGAGAACCTCCGGGAAATGGACAAGATCGCCTACGTACGATTTGCGTCGGTCTACCGCGACTTCCAGGACGAGCAGGCGTTCTTCAATGAGCTCAAAGCCCTCATGCGGCAGAAGAGCCAGGGACCTGGTTAGCGGCAGCCGGCGGCACCACGCGAATTGGGACCGAGCCGCAGCTGCAGGGACGGTCCGGCCGGCGCCTCGGCCTGGAAACGGCCCCGGCTTCGGGTTTTCCTGTAACCTAAACAGTTTTAAGACATCTTTAAAAATAGAGCTTTAACTTTGCTGGGGAATGGTGATATGATCAGTCGAGCGACGAGCCCCGAATGCTACCGACCTCCTCGATACCTCGGGCTGGACCAGCAAGTCAACTTTTTCTCAGGTAATAACCCATTTCCCAGACATCGATAGTTCAAAATTCGCTTGTCAAAGGGGGAGGTGAGTCTTAAGTGGATCATTTCGAAGATCAGTTTTTAGCGGACAACCCTGAAGCCTTGGGCCTTAGTTTTGAGGATGATGCGAAATTCTTCGATCCCGAGGCCGCACATGAAGCGGATTTCCTGCACCCGCAGCCGGTGGAGGAGTCCATCTACACGGACGATCCGGTCCGCGTGTACCTTCGTGAGATGGGTGCTGTTCCGCTGCTGACGCGGGAAGGCGAAGTCGACCTGGCCCGCCGCATGGAACGCGGTAAACTGCGGATGCAGAAGGCCATCAGCCGCTCGGCTCTGGTACAGCACGTAGTGGTCGAATTGGCCGAGAACTTGAGAAAGGGCGCCATCGAGTTGGAGACGGTGGCCGACTTGGGCGACGTCGAAGAGGGTACGCCGGCCGACATCAAAGTGCGCACGGATGCCGCCCACCAGTTCGCGGATGTAGGAATCCTCCATAAGAAGATGGGCCAGTTGCAGGAAAAGGTTGACAACACTCCGGTTGCCAACAAGCGGCCCCGCAAACGGTTGTGCGCCAAGCTGAACCGGTCCAAAGTGGAAACTTCGCTCGCGATCCGCCGTTGCCCCTTTAAAGTAAACAAATGGAAGGAGTTCTCCCGCGAGATCGAGCGGGCCGTGGACGAAATCAGCCACCTCGATCTGGAAATCAAAAAGCTGGAGACGCGAAATAACCCCATACTGCAGTTGCGGTTGCGCGAACTGAAGCGGGAGATCCGCAAGCGCGAAGCCACTGCCGGCGCCACCCTTCCGGAACTCAAGCACAGCATGACCGTGATCCGTCACGGCGAAGCGGAGGCGGAGCGCGCCAAGAAGGACCTGGTGGAAGCTAACCTCCGCCTGGTCGTTTCGGTTGCCAAGAAGTACGTCAACCGCGGACTTCACCTGTTGGACCTCATTCAGGAGGGCAATATCGGCCTGATGCGGGCGGCCGACAAGTTCGAATATCGCCGTGGCTATAAGTTCTCGACCTACGCCACATGGTGGATTCGCCAGGCGATCACCCGCGCCATCGCCGACCAGTCCCGGACCATCCGTATCCCGGTCCACATGAACGAGAGTATGAACAAGTTCCTCCGGGCCACGCGCGAATTGGAGAAGGAGTTGGGCCGTACTCCTACAAATGACGAAATTGGTCGCCGCATGGATATCCCGGTCGAGAAGGTTCAGAAGCTCAAGACCATTTCGCGCGACCCGGTGTCTCTGGAAACCCCGGTCGGCCGCGACGGCGAGTCGGCGCTGGGCGATCTGATCGAAGACCGCTGGGTGGGTTCTCCCGTCGATGCCGTGATCGAATCGAACGTTCGCGATGAGACCGCCGGTATCCTGAAGACTCTTTCTCCCAAGGAGGAAAAGGTAATCCGGATGCGCTTCGGCATCGGATGCGAGCGCGAGCACACCCTGGAAGAAATCGGGCAGGAGTTCGATGTCACCCGGGAACGCATCCGCCAGATTGAAGCCAAAGCATTGCGCCAGTTGCGCGCCCCTGAGCGGGCTCGCCGCTTGCGCGCCCTAATGGCTGCGCGGTAACTCCGTAGCCATTTCCTCTCCCACGCCGGGGTGACACCACCCCGGCTTTTCTTTTTGCGTCGAAGCCCGGGCCATCCTCGTAGCATCATAGACTTATGCACAAACGAGGAACCTTGCTCACCGCCGCCATCCTCCTGGCTGCCGGTGCGCTCTTCTACGCGGCTGACATGCCGAAGCTTCCGCCACCCTATGCTACTAAGGCGGTCAACAACCGGCCGCGCGTGATCCCGCAGCCGTCCGGCGCCAGGCTCCAGGTGCCGCCGGGCTTCCGCATGGACGTCTGGGCCGAGGATTTCGATACCCCGCGCTTCATGATGCTGGGTCCGAGTAACGAAATCCTCTTCGCCGATTCAGCCAACCCGCCCCACGGAACGATTTACGTCTTTCCGAATCAGGATGCGAACAAGCGCAGGAAGCTCATCGAAGGGTTGAACAAGCCCTACGGACTGGCCATGTTGAACGGCTACCTGTACGTGGGGGAGCCGGATTCGATCAAACGCTTCAAATACGACGCGAAAGCCATGACGGCGGGACCGGGTGAAGAAGTTATCTCGCTCAAAGGCCAAGGCACCCACCACTGGACCCGCAGTCTATTATTCGACCGTCAGGGCAAAAAGCTCTATGTGGGCGTCGGCTCGGGCTCCAATTCGTCGCCGGGCGAGGACCCCCGCCGCGCGGCGATCGGCCGTTACAACGTAGATGGCTCCGGCCAGGAGATTTTCGCCGCCGGCACGCGCAATCCGATCGGCCTGCGCTGGTATCCCGGCACGGACGCGCTGTGGGCCGCCGTACAGGAGCGTGACGACCTGGGCGACGACCTGGTGCCCGATTATTTCACCCACATCCAGCAGGGCGGCTTCTACGGGTGGCCTTATGCCTACATCGGGCCGCACGAAGACCCCACCAACAAGGGGCTCGCGCCGGACCTGGTGGCCAAGACGCTGGTGCCCGACGTGCTCCTCGGGGCGCACGTGGCCGTGCTGGATTTCATTTTCTACACCGGTAAGCAGTTCCCGGCGGAGTACCAGGGCGGCGCGTTTCTGGCGTGGCACGGCTCCTGGAACCGCTCCAAGCGCGTCGGCCAGTCTATCGCTTTCGTTCCTTTCAAGGACGGAAAGCCGTCGGGCCCGCCGCGGGAAGTGGTGACCGGCTGGATGCTCTCGCCCGACGAACGCGACGTGTGGGGCCGGCCAGTCGGGCTGCTCCAAATGCCCGATGGCAGCCTGCTGGTCTCCGAAGACGGGAACAAGAAGATCTGGCATCTGAGCTACTCCGGAAAGTAAGCGTTTGAAGCGGCTAATGCTGGTTGTTTGGGCATGGGGCGCGGCTTGGGGGGCCGCGCCCTTTTCGCATCGGATCCACCTGCAGCAGGGTCTGGATTGCACCTTCTGTCACGCCCTTGCGCCGAAGAGCACCGCCGTGGAAGACAACCTCCTTCCGCAGAAACAGGTCTGTCTGAACTGCCACGAGGATGCGGTAGTCCCGCCCCGCCGGCCGGACACCGGTCCAGCCCGCCTCACCAGGTTCAGCCATGCCCTGCACCTGCGGATGGGCGACGTGGCTCCCTTCATCGCCGCTGCCATCGATAAGCACAACTACTTCGAGCGGCCCGGCGCGGGCGCCCTCTGGGTGCGCGGTCATCTCGGCACGAAGAATCCCTGCGAGGCGTGTCATCGAGGGCTGGAAGAATCGGACCAGGTCACCAGCGCAGCTCTGCCCGAAATGCCCGACTGCCTGGTTTGCCATACGCAGATCGACGCTCCGTTCAGTTGTGAAGACTGTCACGCGAAAAACGCGGCGCTCAAGCCGGCCAATCACACCGAGCATTTCGTGGACGCCCACAGCTCCGGCAAGCTCAAACTGGACAAGACCACCTGCGCGGTGTGCCACGGGCGGACTTTCACCTGTATGGGGTGCCACTAAGTGTCAACCGGGTGTTCAGGCGGGTGCCAATGTGTCGCAGAGTGTGCGCTCCCGTCACACCCGTTCGCGGAAATACATATTGATAACAAAGGGGTATTCGGTGGTAACTGAATTGCTCATCAGACGATCCAGGGAGGGACGGCCGATGCCGATCGCGAAAATCACGGGACAGGGCTTGGCGGCGATCGCTGTTTCGGTCGCCTTCCTCTGGGCCTGCGTCATCGGCCAGCGCTCCATGCTCCGCGAAGCCTACTCGGAACGTGTCCGCGTGATGCGCGAAGTCCAGCTTCTGCAGCGGCGGCAACAGCCCGTGCCGGTTTCCCTGCCTTCGCCCCACCGTGCCCCTCGCGTCCGCGCGACCATGGGCTAGCGGTGATACCTACCCGCCTTCGAAACCGTCTATAATCTGTAGCAGCACGGGATGCCAGAGAACGACAATCCGACTCCTGTCCTCACCGTTACGCCCGGCGCCGAGCCGCCGAAACCTGTGCGCGCCAGTATTTGGAACGCTCTCTCCTGGCTCCGCGACCTGGCCTTTTCGGTGCTGATTGCGGTCGTCCTGATCGTGTTCATCTACCAGCCCGTGAAAGTGGAAGGCACCAGCATGACGCCCACGCTCACGGACCAGGAGCGCATTTTCATCAACAAGTTCACCTACCGTTTCGGCCTGGGAAACATCGAGCGCGGCGATACGGTGGTGTTCTGGTATCCACTCGAACCCTCCAAGTCCTATATCAAGCGCGTGATCGGCATCCCGGGCGACCGCATCCGGATCGAAAGCGGCCAGGTGTACGTCAACCGCCAGGCCCTGGTGGAAGATTACGTCCCGAAAGAGAATTTCGATCCCAGCTCGTGGAATCACGCCGAGGAACAAACCGTGCCGGCTGGCCAATACTTCGTTCTGGGCGACCATCGCAATTCCTCGAGCGACAGCCGCACCTGGGGCTACGTTCCGCGCGAGAACATCTACGGCAAAGCGGTTTTCGTGTATTGGCCCCTGGATAAGATGGGCCGGCTGAAGTAATTCACCTTCTCAAAATCCACAGCACCAGCGAGAACAGCGCGCTCAGAACGATGCACGTGGCCAGCGGAAAGTAGAAGCTGGTGTTCTTGCCGTGGATGTAGATGTCGCCCGGCAAACGCCCCAGTCTGACCGGCAGCCTTCCGGCGAACTCGACCAGAAGGCCGGCCACGACCAGCGCCAGGCCGGCGGCGATCAGCATTCTCCCGAGTCCCATATTTCATTGGTAGCACGGTGGGCCACGCTTTAGGTGGGCACGAACTATAATGGCTAAAACCCCATGAGACGCCTATCGATTGCCATCCTGCTGTGTGTTTCCGCCGCGGCCGCCGCGACCTTCACGCTGGAGCAGGTCCTCTCGGCGCCCTTTCCTTCGGAATTGACCGCGTCGCGCGCCGGCGGCAAAGTCGCCTGGCTGCTCAATGAGCGCGGTGCGCGAAACATCTGGATCGCCTCCGCCCCGGACTACAAGGGCGCGCGGCTCACGGACTACAAAGATGACGACGGGCAGGACGTCGGCCAGTTGAGCTGGACACCCGACGGCCGCGCCGTGGTGTACGTCCGCGGCGGCGACCTGGAGTTCCTCGGCCGGCCCGATCCGAATCCTGGCGCCATCGCGGCCGGCGTGGAGCAGGCGGTGTGGATCGCGGCTCCGGGCGAAGCGCCGCGCAAGCTGGGCGAAGGGCATTCGCCCGCGGTGTCGCCCACGGGCGACGTGGTGGCGTATCTGAAAGCCGGGCAGATCTGGTGGGCGTCGCTGGCTGCGTCGGGCAAAGCGGCGCAGCTCATCATGGCGCGCGCGGGCGTGACGGCGGCGGAGTTGCAGTGGTCGCCCGACGGCTCGCGCCTGGCCTTCGTGAGCGATCGCGGAGATCACAGTTTCATCGCGGTCTACGACGTCGCCTCGAAGTCGCTTACCTACCTGGATCCCAGCGTGGACCGCGACCGCGATCCGGCGTGGTCGCCGGACGGCAAGCAGATTGCCTTCCTGCGTCAGTTCGGCCGGGAAGGGGGGCGCGGAGCGCGCCGCACGGGCACTCCGTGGACCATCCGCGTCGCTACCGTCGCGGATGGCGCCGGACGCCAGATCTGGAAGGCCGACGAAGGACCCGGCAGCGTCTTCCACCCGGTGGTCGCGAGGCAGCAGCTTGTCTGGGCTTCGGGCGACCGCATCGTTTTCCCCTGGGAACGCGACGGTTGGGCGCACCTGTACTCGGTCGCGGTGGAAGGCGGCGCGGCCACCCTGTTGACGCCCGGCGAATTCGAAGTCGAGCACGTCTCCTATTCCCCGGATGGACGCGAAGTGGTCTTCTCCTCCAACCAGGACGATATCGACCATCGCCACATCTGGCGCGTTTCCGCCGCGGGCGGGCCGCCCCGCGCCGTCACCAGCGGCGACAGCCTCGAATGGACTCCCGTGTTTGCAGCGGGCGCCGTCGCCTTCATTCACTCCGATGCGCGGCGTCCTGCGCGCGCGGCCATTCAGGTGAACGGCGCCGTCCGCGACCTGGCTCCCGATTCGATTCCCGCCGATTTCCCCGCCGATTCGCTGGTGGCGCCGCAGCAGGTGATTTTCAACGCCACCGACGGCATGCCCATCCACGGGCAGCTCTTTCTGCCGCCCGGCGGCCGCGCGGGCCAGCGCCATCCCGCGCTGGTCTTCATGCACGGCGGGTCGCGCCGCCAGATGCTGCTCGGATGGCACTACATGGACTATTACAACAACGCTTACGCCATGAACCAATACCTGGCCAGCCAGGGATACGTGGTGCTGTCGATCAACTATCGCAGCGGCATCGGCTACGGCCTCGACTTCCGCGAAGCGCTGAACTACGGCGCGACCGGCGCCAGCGAATACCAGGATGTGGTGGGCGCCGGCCAGTACCTGAAGGGCCGTCCGGATGTGGACTCGGCGCACATCGGCCTCTGGGGCGGCTCCTATGGCGGCTACCTGACCGCGCTCGGCCTCGCGCGCAACTCCGATCTCTTCGCCGCGGGCGTGGATTTCCACGGCGTGCACGATTGGAGCGTGCGCAACGCCGGTCCCAACGCGGCAACCACGCCGGCCCCGGGCGGCCGGGGAGCCACGGCTTCGGCCGCCGGCTCGTCCGACACTACGCGCAGCGATGCCACGCGCGTGGCGTTTGAATCGTCGCCCATGGCCGCGGTGAAGACCTGGAAGTCGCCGGTCCTGCTGATCCACGGCGACGACGACCGCAACGTCGCGTTCAGCGAGACGGTGAACCTGGCTAACGCGCTTCGGGGCCAGAACGTTTACTTCGAGCAGCTCATCATCCCCGACGAGATTCACGGCTTCCTGCGCCACGCATCCTGGCTGCGCGCCTATCACGCCGCTGCCGATTTTTTCAAGCGGAAACTGTGAGAGCCAAGGGTCACTCTGCGCGGCGATGGTTGGTGCGCGGCCGCGTTCAGGGAGTGGGGTACCGGTATTTCGCCCAGCGCGCCGCATCCGGCCTGGGGCTGACCGGATACACGCGCAACCTGGATGACGGCCGCGTCGAGGTCTACGCCGCCGGTCCGGAGGAGAAGCTGTCGGCGCTCGCGGCCCTGTTGCACCACGGTCCGCGGTGGTCCGAGGTGCGCGGCGTGGAAGAGCAGGAGGCTGCGGTGCAGGAGTACGGGTCGTTCCGCATCGAGGGTTGAAGTGGGGCATGCTTTAGTTTGCCCGTGCCGACACTATTCCCATCTCAAAGCGATAAGGGGATCCACTCTGGTGGCGCGTTGCGCAGGCAGCAAGCCGGAGAGGAGCGCGACAGCGACGAGTAACGCGGCTACCACAAGGAACGTAGGGAGATCGGTGGGCTTCACTTCGAACAGGAACTTTGCGAGGACGCGAGTGACGGCCAAAGCGCCTGCTACTCCGAGTGCTACGCCCACGGTCACCAGAAGCAGACTGCGTCTCAAGATCATGCGTGTGATGTCGCTCTTCTCCGCGCCTAACGCCATGCGAATTCCGATTTCGCGCGTCCGTTCGGCTACCGAGCAGGCCAGGACGCCGTACACACCGATTGCCGCTAAAAGGAGAGCGAGCAAACGAGAAGATCGCAATCAGGCGAGTCTGAAACTGTGGCTCCGCGGTGGTTTTCGCGACCAGATCCGTCATGGTTGTGATCGATTGTGCCGGCTGATTCCTATCCACTTCTCGCAGAACGCCGCGCATGGCAGTCGCCATACTCGCTGGTTGTGCAGTGGTGCGTATCGCGAAGGTCATGGAACTGAGAAAAAGTGCCTTCTTCACCTGTGCGTAAGGTTGATAGATGGCCGGATGGGCCTTCTCCGTCAGACCTCTTTGCCTCACGTCATCCACCACCCCGACAATCGTGAGCCAGTCCTCATTCCCGGACTTGGGATGGTCTTCCAGGGTAATGCGCTGTCCGAGGGCATCGCCACCTGGCCAGAAGGTTCGCGCCACACTCCGGCTGATGATCGCGACACGCGGAGCGGTAGAGTTGTCCTGGTCGCTAAGAGCTCGGCCGCTCAGCAACGGGATTCCCATCACCCGGAAGTATTCCGAACTCACGGCGGGCTTATCCACCATGTAGCCACGCGGCGTTGGCCGCCCGTCATAGAGATGAAAGAGCCCCCAGATCACGCCATTGAGGGGAAGACAGTTGACTGCGCCTGCCGCCAATACGCCAGGCAGGTTGGATAGCTTTTCCAGAGTGCGTGCGTGAAATGCCTGAAGGCCGACCGTAGTGTTGTACAGGGATTCCGGAAGATCGACCGTCATGGTCAGAACGTTTTCCGCGCGAAAACCAGGATCCACCGCGCGCATCCGCAGAAAGCTCTTGAGCAACAGGCCGGCGCCGGTGAGCAACACGAGCGTCATGGCAATTTCGGAGACGACCAGGACACTACGCAAGCCTTCACCACGGCCGGTTACGGCACGCCCGGCCTGACTGAGGAAAGTACGCAACTCCCGCCCCGTCGCCTGGACTGCCGGCAGTAAGCCAAACAGAATTCCGGTCACGGCCCCAAGCCCCAGAGCGAAACCGATCACCCTGGCATCCAAATGGATCTCTGCGGCGCGGGGAATGATTCCGGCCGGCGCGAGTGCGAGCAGAGCGCGGACTCCAAAAATCGCTAACAATAATCCTGCTATAGCGCCGCCGAGCGATAGCATCGCGCTCTCGGTCAGCAACTGTCGAATCAGCCGGCTCCGCGGCGCCCCCAGCGCCGTGCGCACTGCCATCTCCTGGCGGCGCAGGGATCCCCTCATCAGCAGCAGATTGGCCACATTGGCGCACGCGATCAACAACACGAAGGCGACTGCTCCCATGAAGATGAGCAGCGATTTCCGAATCTGGCCGACGAGCAGATCCTGGAGCGGGAGAACCTCGGCGACCCAGCCGTTCTTAGCCGGCGCGCCGGCCGCCGCCTCCAGATGTTGCCAGGGTAACTGCGGAGCCAGCGCTTCCAGTTCCGCCTGCGCCTGCCGCTGAGTAATAGACGGCCGCAATCGCCCGAAGGCGGACGGGAAAAAGGAACTCCCCGGGCCGGATCCCACCGTCAGAGGCAACCACAATGCAGTGTCGCCCGGAAACGCGAACCCGCCCGGTATGACGCCAATCACGCTACGCTTGATCCCGTCCACAGTGATGGACTTTCCCAGGATGTTCGGATCGGCCACAAAACGGCTGCGCCAGAGTCTCTCGCTCAGCACAGCGACGCCTGGGGAGCCGCGTTCCTCTTCCTGGGCGGCGAAAGTTCTGCCCATCGCCGGACTTACACGCAGAACCAGAAAGAAACTAGAGGTGACGCGCCCCACCGGCAAGCGAACGGCGTCTCCCGCTCCGGTCAGAGTGACCTGATCCTGGTCAAAAGCCGTGACGCGCTCAAAGGCCTGGGTCCGCCGCTGGAATTCGACATAGTCGTGGTTCGACAGGCTGGGCCTGCCGGCAAAAGGGCCAACGCGCGGCTTGTAGGAGATCAGGAACAGCCGCTCTGGTTGGACAAGAGGCAGTGGGCGCAAGAGCACCCCGTTTACCACAGTGAAGACCGCGGTGTTGGCTCCGATGCCGAGCGCCATCGCCAGAATAGCCAATGCCGTAAACCCAGGGGACTTGCGCAGGCCGCGGAGGGCGTAACGGAGGTCCTGGCCGGCCGTTTGGATAGTCACGATGATGTTCATTTCGTGCGTCCTCTCTTTTGCCAAGGTCCAATTGCCGAAGCGCCGTCTGGCATCGCGTCGAGCGGCTTCCTCCGTCATGCCTGCCTTGAGGTTGTCACGGACACGCGCATCGATGTGAAACTGCAGTTCCTCATCGAGTTCCCTGCCCAGATCCGACAGGGAATCTGTGGTCCCGGCAGTTCTCTTAGCGCAAGCAAGATCGGGTGACCAGATAGGTCGAGATCCAAACCCACAGTTCGGCGATGCAGTAAGGGCCGGGCGTTACATGGCCGAAAACAGTTGGAGCGCGAACATGAGTGCCATGGGATATTACGCCGCTGCTGCGCAGCCGCGGCATGCTGATCACCGCGAAATAAGCCGGTCACTATCGCGAGTTGCCAGGGCTGGATGGAATCATGGCCATGGAGGATGAGCCGAGCGAAGACAGTCCGGCGTGGACTACCGCTCAGAGCTATCTCGGGCTGAGCCGGCACACCATGATCCTGGAAGGCAAAGCCGAGAACGCCGAAACGATGCACCTGGTGGAGAGGACGACCGTGGAGCTGCGGCGCGACGGCGACACCCTGCGTGTCACGCTACTCCGTCATGGCAAAGCCACCGTGATCTCTGAGGTAAGGCAGGCGCGCGCAAAAGGAGGCGAACGTGCCGTTCCGCGCACACCTCCCGTTATTCGCCGCCGCGCCGGCGGAAGGAAGAGCCTCGGACCAGGCGCGACAGTTCCTGGAGAGCATCCAGCTCCGGCTGCGTGCGGAAGGTGGTGCGATACCACTCCTCCACCTGGTTTTTCTGGGCCTCCACATTCCCCGCTGAATGGCGGGAGGAGAAAGCGCCGATTCTTTGGGCGGCCTCCGCGGCCTTGGCAGGCAGGCGCGACTCCTGGTAACAGAACATCGAGAGGTAATCCTGGACCCGATAATCGGGATCGGACGGCGCCCCCGTTCCGAGCCGCTCCGGATATTCGCGCGAGTGTTCCAACTGCCCGATCGCCTGGTCGTACCGGCCCCCCTTCATGTCCACCATGGCCTGGCTCACCAGGCACTGGACGAACAGGTTATGAATGTCGCTCTGGCCTTCGAAGGGGAGGATGGTGGCCTTGGCGAGCACGGAGTTGCAGTCCTCGTAGCGGCGGTTGTTCAGATACGCGCGCGCCGCCAGGACCTTGATGGCGTCCTCGCCGGGAAACTGCTGGGATGCCTGTACGGCAAGGCTGAGCGCCTTATCGTGGGTCCCCTTCTCGGTGTAGAAGTTGGCCAGATGGTACCAGGTGCGCCAATCCTTCCTGTCGAGCGAGAACGCTTTCTCGTAATCCGCCTGGGCCTTGGTGGCGTCCGAGTCCTTCTCGAGGAAGGCGCGGGAGATATAGGCGGGCGCATAATCGGGACGGTCGCCGCAAGCTTCGAACATCTTCTTGGCGTCTGCTCCGCGCTGCATGCCCCAGTAGATCAATCCCAGGTAATAGGGCGGCCTCCAATCGCCCGGGCGGACTGCGGCGGCCCATTGAAATACCGGGATGGACTCCTCGCGGAAAGGAAATACGAGATAAGGCGAGAGCGCGGACGCCTTATCCAGAACCTGGCGGCTTTCCGCCGGCGATCTTTCGCGTAGCAGGTATGCCTGCCAATACCGCACCGTCGCCTGTTCCGGCGCCGCCTCCAGTGCGCGCAGTGCGTCGCCATCCTGCCGCAGATTGACGTAATAGGAGGCGATCTCGAGGTACGTCTCGTGCGGCAATTCGTTCCGGATCATCGATCGAAAACGGTCCAGCGCGGCCGGCCCCGGCTCCAGCAGATACTGCTCGAACCGCGCCGGGTGATTCAGCGGGTCGATCGCCAGGATTTTGGCCAGGGTCTCCCGCGCCTTCCCGGGCTGCTTGCGCAGTCGGTAGACGGTGGCCAAAAGCTCGCAGGTGTGCACGTTGTTGACGTCATATTCGAGCGAGCGCTTCAGATACTCCTCGGCGCGTTCGAGGTTACCCTCCATCGCGTAGATGCTTCCCAACTCGCTATAAGCGCTGGAACGGTACTGCATCGAGCGGGCCGCCCATCCGAGGGTCTCTTTGGCATCCACCAGGTTGTCCAGCCGTCTCGACAAAATGGCGTAGATGTAGTTCGCGCCCGGATCGTACATGACATAATCCAGAGCCTTGCGTGCGTACTCCAATCCCTTCTTGTATTCGGCCCTCCGGCAATAGATTTCAGCGATCCGCGTCAGGGCGCGAATGTGCGACGGATCCCGCTCCAGGCAGGCCAGGTATTTTTGCAGGGCCGAGTCGTATTTCCGTTCCCGGTCGTCGCTCTCGGCGGATTGGTAAAGCCCTTCCGGGCTGCTGGTGTCGTAGTTGCGAAAGGTCAGAGGCCGGCTCAAAATGCCGTCATTCGGGTCGTCTGTGTAGGAGAGCTTGTCACCGACCTCTACCCGAAGTTCGCCGTTTTTGACGGACGCCGGCACCCGCTTCTCGTACACCTCCATGGGTCCGAGGACGATTCTGCCGGTGTAGATCTGCTTGCCGCCGGCGCGGACGATCAGGTTCTCGTCGATCTTCCGCAGGGCGCAGAAACTCAGGACCACGGCATCGCCGGTGTTACGGACGTTGAGCGCCCCGTACGGCGTTGCCTTGACCATGGGGCCGATTTTCTTATAGGGGAAGTACAACTCCTCCCAGTGGTCGGTCGAGTAAGGCGCGAAAAGCCCGGCATCGCTTTGATCCAGGAGGCGGCCGGTCTGGTGCTCGATATACTGGCCGTCGCTGTCCGTCAGGAGGTTCTCCCAGATCGCGCCGGCGCGGGAGAGCGACCAGTGAAAGAACTTTTGTCCCGGAACCTCCTCGTGGAGGGCCCAGTGTCCGTAACCGAAATCGGAGTTATGCCAGTAGCCGCCGGAGAAATCCGTCAGGGCGCCGTCGATGAAGAAGCTGCCATCGCCGATATTTTCGTGGTTCTTGTAAAACGCCAGGTTCCCCCCGTCCTTTCCGATCGGCCAGGGCTGGCTGGGGACTCCATAGTTGTGACCGATCCAAGCCGTGCCCGGAAGCACGAGTTCCAGGTCGTCGCCGGCTTTCTCCGCGACATTCATCCAGACGTAATAGGATTGGTCGAGAGGCCGCGGGTTGTACCAAAGCGAGTGGGCTTCGACATAAGCTTTGTCGGGTGGAATGCGGAATTCGACCCTCCATTCGGTGCGAGAGGGAAGGTCCATGGTCCCCACGAAGCAGCTCACACTTCCATCGGGGTTTTTGCGCACGAGGTAATCCACGGGGGTGGCGGTGGACGGAGCGTGGCCGATGATTCCGAAATTCGACTCGATCCCTCCCGAGGTCCAGGGACCCCGCATGGCGATGTTGCGGAATTTGAGCACGTGATTGTAGTAGATGAAGGCGTTTTTGGTGCTCTTCTCAACGGCTCCGATCAACTTGCCGCCGACGGCCGGCAGGACGAACGCCTCGATGTACGGGTTCTCCATCCGCACCACGTTCCAGGTCCGGTCCACGCCGGTGGAAGTGAGCTCGTCAAACAAGAAGTAGGGATAGATCCTCTGCTGGACTCCCTGCCCGCCGGGGCGGGTCGGCGACGGGTTCGGGCCGCTGAACGGGTAGGTCTTAATGACCTGCGGCTCCTCCCGGATCGTCGCCTGCTGCGCGACAAGACTTCCGGCGAAAACGAACTGAGCCAGAATCTTGGTAAAGTGGCTTGTCTTCATAACTCACTCCAAGGCCATTCCCTTTTCAATCGGGCACAATTCTAGCACATACGATTCAGAAATCCGATGGCCGTGCGCGGCCGGATGCGCGATGACGGTTACGACGTGGGACTGGCAATGGATGAAGACGCGGACCGCCCCGCCGGATTCGCTTGCAAGGAGGCATTCCCGGCAACTCCGGCCTCAGCGTGCCGGATGGGCCGCGATGAGAGCGCGCAGCGCTTCCTCGGGAATGTCCGACACCACGACGCCCACGGTGATCGTTTCGTCTCACAGTGACGTTGAAAGGGATTCCACAGGAGACCTGGTACCATTCGTTTTGGCAGCCAGAAGGGAGCAATCATGCGCTGGTACCACTATGTGGCGACTTCTTCGGGGGCGCATTCCTCGCGAACGCCCTGCCCCATCTCCGCAATGGGATCTCGGGGCGTGCCTTCCAGAGCCAGTTCGCATCATTACCCGGGGTAGGCTTGTCCCCCTCGATGGTCAATGTCCTATGGGGCCTTTTCAACCTGGCTGTCGGCTACCTGCTGGTCCGTCGGGTCGGCTGCTTCAAACTGCGCAAGGCCTGGCACGTGCTCGTCCTCGGGGCGGGCATCTTGATCCTGTCGCCAATGCTTGCCCACGCATTCGGACGGTTCCACGGGGGACTGTGAGCCTGGCTTTTCAATAAGATCGGCTCCTGCCGCCCCTGTTCCGGCGAAGCGGGGGTACCGGCGGGCATCGTCAACCGTTGCATACACATCCATGCGCGCACGGTATGTACGTCTTGGAAGGACACTGGTGACCCATGATGGTCAATACGGGCCAGGGCATTTCGTCTGGTTCCCTGAAGGATCCCTAATGGAGCACGGCGCAACTGCGGGGCAGGATGTCACGGTTCTGTTTATTACCAACAAGCGCTTCGACATCCACTACCAATAGCGTGCCTGGTTTCATCCAGCCGTCGCGGCTATCAGGCTCGCTGACGTCTTGACTGTGGCGGAATGCATCCGCGACATCGGGAATGGACTATCAACGGGATGAGCCCCCAAAAGGCCTGCGCGGACGAGCGGGCAACGATTCCGGTCGGGTTGTCGGGCACTCGGAAAGTGACTTGACCCTGGCGCCGCACGCACGAGCGTTATTTCGTATCATCGGAAGCTTTCCCGGCGCTGGTTACGCGCTCGTTCAGGGCTTGAGCGAGGCGGTATAAGCGGCGATCTCCAGCAGGTCGTCTTCGCTGAGCTGGCTAACCACCTTCGTCATGAGGGGGGTCCACACGCCCTTCCGGGCAGCCGCCTGCATGTCATACATCTGGCGCACGAGGTAGCTCGGTGACCGGCCCGCAATTCCCGGAACCGGGCCGAGGCCTTTCAAATCCGCGCCGTGGCAGGCGCCGCACGCGAGAGTTTTGCCGCCGCCCGAAGTCACCAGCGCCTCACCTTTCTTGACGCTACCCGGCGGCGCGTAGGCGATGAACCCCGAGCGCGGGTTTCGGTACGTCTCGGTGGCCTCGGTACTTTCAGGCACCTCAATGATGCGCTTGCCGATCGGTTCTTTTTCGCTGCCTTCGAGCGCGAGAAAAAGGCCGCCGGAGATGCGAGTCTTGGGCACCATGTCGCTCTCCACCACCTTGATCCACGGGGTCCACGGCATCGAGGCGAAGTACTCGGCGCTTGCCTTGATCTCCTCGTCGGTCATGGCCTTGGCGATCGCGATCATGGCGTTCGTGTTGGCCTTCCGCGGCTCGGCGCTCTTGCGGTTGCCGTTCTTGAAATCGTTCATCTGCTGGATAAAATAGGCTACCGGGTAACCAGCGATGGGGGCGTTTTCCGCGCGCCCCTTACCGTTCGGATAGTGGCACAGGGCGCAGGCGCGTACCTCCGGCCGACGGCCGTGCGCGACGATCTCCGGCATCTTAGGATGGTCGCCCGGAAACCAGTCCGCGGGACCGAAGCCGTCGCGGATCTGCGCCAGGGTGAACTCCAGGTCGCTGCCGGCGAGGTGTTTCGGGCTGTTGTCGGGAGCCGCCTGTCCGCCGCGGCCGCCTCCACCCGGAGCCGCTGGGCCTCCTGGCTGCGGAAAGCCGTAGGCCCATGCGGGCGGTCCATCGGCCGCGAAAGAGACGCTCATGGTCAACACGGACACGAGCGCAATAACCCGAATTCCTGCCTGGCTGATCATATGATTTCTAATACTCTACAGCACTTCTGACCACGACGGCGAAGCGGCGAACCTCGCGCGGATCAACCCCGCGCTATTCCGCCTTGGGGGCAGGCGGCGCTTGCGCCTCCACCGAGACATCCGAAAATATGACGGTGTCCGATGTATCCGCTTGATGCGAGCAGACCACGAGCCCGACCAGGATCGGGTTCCGAAACGAAACCTCGGTGTGCGCGATTTCCTTCAGCTCGGCGCCGTCCTTGGCGAGGTACATGTAAATCCTGACACCGGTACGGACCAGCCTCACCTTGAACGTCCCCGGACCGTCGAACGGGAGATCGAATGCGTTGGTATCCTCGCCCTGTTTGCTCCGCCATTGTAGCCCGGGCATGCCGTTGCCGTGGATCACGACGTCGGCGTAGACCGCATCGGTGTCCAGAGACTGGCGGACCATGATACCGGACTTGCGGTGCTCGCCTCCCTGACCGAGGAATCGCAACGTGGCCGTGACCGTGAAGTTGCCGGTCATCTCTCGCCAGACATATTGGAACTGGTCCTGCCTGGCCCAGATGTTGGCGCCGGAGCCGGTGATCCGGTATTGCCCGTTGGAGGCGTCAAACCCGGCGGACCCTTTGAGCGCCGGACCGCCGACGTCGCCGGAATTCGTAAAGGCACCGAGGCTTCCACTTTGGGCGAAGCCCGAAGCAGACAGCAGGCAGACCAGCAATAGCTGACGCATGCTAGACATTATACGTTTCCTTGCCAGTTTAGAAGGCCCTGTCATTTCTTCGCGGCAGGCGCCGGCAGCTGTTCCACCGACACATCCGAAAACAACACGGTGTTGGTCGCCTCCTGGGTATGCGAGCTGACTCCGAGGCCGACCAATATCGGGCTGCCTAACTGGTTAGCGGTGTGTCCCAGTTCCCTCAAGGGCGCGCTGTCCTTGCCGATCCACACGGTGACAGCCGTGCCCTGCCGGACCAGCTTCAGCTTCCACGTTCCCGGACCTTCTATCGGAAAATCGACTGTGTTGGTGTTGTCGGCCTTGCTGTTGCGGAACTGAACCGAGGGCATGCCGTCGCCGTGGATGGCGAGGTGGACGAACGGTGAATCGGTGTCGAGACTCTTGCGGAGCATGATGACGGCCTTGCGGTGCGCGTTCCCGTCAGTGAGGAATCTGGCCGTGGCGGTGACCGCGAAGTTGCCCGACATTTCCCGCCAAACGTAGTGGAACTGATCCGCCTTGCCCCAGATATCGGCGCCGGAGCCGGTGATCTTGTACTGTCTGGTGGAGGCCTCAAACTCCGCGGACCCTTTGAGGGGAGGAGCGCCGACGTCGTCGGAATTGGTGAAGGCGCCAAACTTCCCAGTCTGAGCGAAAGCCGAAGCGGTTAACAGGCAAGTGAGCAACAGTTCGCGCATGTCAAGATTGTATCCGAGTTTTCGTTTTGCATTGCCAGGGCCGGCCCTGAGCTCCACGCATAATCCAGCCGGTCTTCGGCGCCGGCGCGTGCCGGGCCCGACTTCCAAGTGGCGCTGGATCAATGCAAAGCGGCTACCATAAACAGGGGTAGTTCGTGAGTGAGAAGGCTTGGAAAACCTACGAAGAGATCGCAGCCGAGCTCCTCGACCGCAACGCCGGGAGGTTCGGCTTGGAGCGTGTCGAAGGCAAGCAAAACGTGAGCGGAAACCGTTCCGGCGCCAAATGGGAGATCGAAGCAAGAGGGGTCAAACTGGGAGACGAGGGCTTCGTAATCGTCGAGGGCAAAAGGCACATGACTTCTAAACCCAATTAGGAACTTTCTCGGAGGATTGGCATACAGGATCATCGACACTGGAGCGAGTGGCGGCATAATCGTCAGCCCGCTTAATCTCCAGGAAGGCGCCGCCAAAGTCGCTGCGGCAGAAAACATCATCGATGTTCAATTGGACGCCGAGAGCACGCCCGATCAATTTGCTATGAGGTTCTTGAACCAACTGATGATCAGCGTTCCTGCCAGCCACAATGAAAACTGTTGGGATGCGGCCGACGGTGAGAATCACGCGAGTCTGTAAGGCTTGTGGTCAGCATTTTGAGCCATCGGACAATGAGGAGATCCACGCCGACAGGGATCGGAAGTTGGAGGCGGCCAGGCAACAACGGCAGATTCGTCGCCAGTCGGCCGCGTGAAAAAGCCAAGACGCTGGTCTCCGGGTAGTTGCACATGACGGATGAAGCGGATTACATTCCGGATGGCCGACAATGCTGGAGTTGGAGTGTGCCGGCCTATCACTACGGCGCATTCCACGCACCGCCGGTCGGTCGGCAGTTCGGAACATGGTTCAGGAATGCGGCATCCCCGAAGAGCAAGCGATGAAAATCTCAGGTCACAAGACCCACGAGATGCTAAAGCGCTACAACATCGTTTCCCTGAAGGGTGTTTTGGATTCGGGCGAGAAGATGGATACGTGGATGAGGAAGAACCGGAACGCGCACGCCAATTCCAAGGCGGGAACGAAGAGCCGGAACAAGCCTGCCGTTGAAGCCACGGACATCGAAAGCGCAAAAGTCGGCATGTAGCTTATCTGTAGCCTACGAAGGCGGGGATTTGGTTACCTGCCTTTCCATTTTTGGGAGAGCCCTTCCATTTGGGAACGTTGATAACGGTGGGGTGCGGTGTGGAACGGGGACCATAAGCTAGAGATCAGCTACAGTTCTATCGTCGTGAATTTGGTAAGTTATTGATTTTATGGGGTGGGTGGAGGGATTCGAACCCTCGGCCACTGGAACCACAAACCAAAACATAGGATCATCGAGGGCTAAAGACTTTGCCCTGTCTATACGTTACGCGTCCTTTGGGTTAAGCCAGGATAACGTGCATTTGCCGCCGAACCACTACAAAACCACTACAGTCCAGGCGTTATACTTTGTGACTCACAATCGCGTCCAGGTGCCGCATCGCAGGAAAGTCGAGATGCAGCCTGCGGGTCATCTGGCCTGAGCAGTGCGAGTGGCGGCGCACGTCCGCAAAAACAGGCTGAGAATCGCGGATAGCACTACCACCGAGAGTCCGGAAAACAGTGAGGTAGCTCGGCAATAACCAAACTCAGTTCAGGCAGTTAAAGAAGGCCCGCTCGGTCCGCAACCGACGGGCCTTCAGCTTTTTTAGCGAGATCCATTGATGGACATAACACATTCAGCGGCGACCGGTGCCGACGTCGGTGCCGGAACTTATCAACCTAGGTCTACAAAGGTCCGACGCACCCGCTCGGAGATGCTAGACATCCGCACGGCCATCTATGACCTGCTCGCCCTCGACAATCCGATGACCGTGAGGCAGGTGTTCTACCAGCTCGTCAGCCGCGGCGCGATCGGCAAAACAGAAGCAGAATACAAGCAGACCGTGGTGCGCCTGCTGACAGAAATGCGCCGCTCTGGGGAGATTGATTTCGGTTGGATTGCTGACAACACCCGATGGATGCGCAAACCACGGACGTACGCCTCGCTCCGAGGGATGCTGGAGCTAACGAAGGAAACCTATCGCCGCGCGCTATGGAGTAATCAGGACGCCTACGTCGAGGTCTGGCTTGAGAAAGATGCTCTGGCTGGCGTGCTGTACAGGGAGACCGAACCATGGGACGTGCCGTTGATGGTGACGCGCGGTTATCCCTCCGTGTCGTATCTGCACGAAGCCGCTGGAGCGATCGCCAACCAGGGGAAACCAACCTTCATTTACTACTTCGGCGACCACGATCCAAGCGGACGTGACATCACGCGGGCCACCGAAGCTGGCCTCCGCGAATTTGCTCCCGCTGCGGATATCCACTTCGAGCGCGTAGCGGTAACCGAAGAGCAAATTGGTTTGCTCGACCTTCCGACAAGGCCCACCAAGACCACCGATTCCCGCTGCAGAACATTTCAAGGTGAAAGCGTGGAAGTTGATGCCATCCCCCCGGGCATCCTGCGGGGGCTGTGTGGCGCTTGCATCGAGGAACATATCGACAAAGAAGCGCTTTCTCTGTTGCGCCAGATAGAAAAGCAGGAACGTGCGTCCCTCGATCGTATTCTGCGCAACCTGGGGGCCCGGCCATGACGGACTTCCCGGGTTGTTGGACAGGGCTGCCGAGATCGTCGCTCGGTTGCGTATCAGCGAAGTCTGTAGTGCGCTTGGCCGTGGTGAAGAGGCGCGGCCCGACATCCGCTAATGAAGCCGACTCATGACCCGGCCTGATGAAATTATCAAGCATTATTTTGGAGGAAGCACTCCTATGCCAGCGGACACAAAACCTATGATCTCTACATCACAGACCGGACCGCGGACCACGCGCGATCTGACCGTAGCCCAACGCTCGCTGTTCCACATCATGCGGGAATACCAGTTCGGCCGCATTGAAAACATGCATGTCCGCGCCGGACAGCCACTGCTCGATCATGACGCCAGGCTTGTGCGCATTGCGCGGTTGGACCGCGACAGCCACCGAGCGGATGTTCGTGGCGGCGACGACTTCCAGTTAAAGCGGCCGTTTTGCGAATTATTTGATGAGCTGATGCGGCTCCAAGACTGCCTTGTGGTGCGACTCGAGTTTCGCCATGCTCTACCCCTGCAGTTGGAGACCACGCCAGAATGTCGCGCCGGTTGTGACCCGGGAGGAGAGGGCCCCGCTCCGATACGCAGTACGAGAAGCGCTCGCAGGTGAGCGGGGGTTCGTGTTCGCTGAGGTTGTCCGGAGACGGCCACTGCAAATCTGCTATGCTGCGGCCGGCCGAAGTCATTAGGCCCAACTTTAAGTCGGCAATCCAAAAGGCAGACTGCAGGGCTTGATCCACCTGCGCTGCGCTCTTACTAAACACTAAAGCAAATCGGCCCGCGGTGTCTGCAACACTGGCGGGCCGAATCTTTTTGGGAGCTATTACAATGACAAGCGTATCACAACCGCGTCCGCCCGGACGCGTGAACGAGATTTTGGCCAGCATCAAAATCTCGCAAGTCTATCGTGCGCTCGCCGGCAGGGAGCCGCGGCGGACGGGCCCTGACACCTGGCGGGCGCCGGCCACCTGGCGCGGCGGCGATGGCTTCAACGTGTCGATGGATGACGCGCGCGGTCTCTGGCACGACTTCACAACGGATGAGGGTGGCGGCCTCTTGGACCTGATAGTTCGGGCGCGCGGCGGCTCCCGGCAAGATGCGCTGCGCTGGTGTGCGGACCTGGCCGGCGTCCAAATCGAGGATAAACCGCTTTCGCCCGAGGACCGTGCGCGATGGGCAGCGGAGCGGCGACAACTCGAGCGCGACCTCCCCGCGGCCCGGTACTGGCAGCGGGCGGCCGTGAGCATAGCTGAGGAACTGCTCACCACCCTGAAGGTGGCCCTTTTCGATCCGACCTTACCGCAGCCGGAGATAGGCGAGATAGCCGACGTGGAGGCCCTACTCTCGACACTTCCACGTCTGGATGGCCCCGCGCTGGTGAGCGAGTACAAATGGTGGCGAGAGCGTTACCCGGGCGTGACGGCCGCGCTGGTTGTGGTGGCGCACCGGCGGGAGCAATGTGAGCGCGCGGCGCTGGAAGAGTACCTGGGAATCACCAGAACGGAGGCCGCATGACGGCGACAGGGCCGAGCATCGAGCAATTACTCGAGGCGAAATCCGCGCCGGAAATTCACGAGATGCCGGCGCGTGGCCCGGAGCCGTCTGACAGCGCTCCGCCGGTTTGTCGCCCGCTCACTGAATTGGGCAATGCGGAGCGCTTTGTCGCGCAGCACGCCTCCAGCGTCCGCTATTGCTATGACTGGCGCGCCTGGCTGGTGTGGGACGGCATCCGGTGGAAGCGGGACGCCGGCGCCGAAGTGCGGCAATTGGCAAAAGAGACGGTGCGCTCGCTCTACACGGAAGCCGGCCAGTACACAACCGAAGGGCAACGCGCCGCGGCGGCGAACTGGGCGCGCCGGAGCGAATCGGCGGCGGCGATGGAGGCCATGTTGAAGCTCGCGCAGGCCGAGAAGGGAATCCCGGTTACACCTGATGAACTTGACGGCGACCGCTGGTTACTCAACGTCTCGAATGGGACAGTGAATCTTCGCACCGGAGAGTTACAACCGCATCGGCGCGAGGATCTGATAAGCAAGCTCGCGGCTGTTCAGTTTGACGCCGCGGCGACCTGCCATCGCTGGGAACAGTTTCTTGCGGAGGTTTTCGCGCCGCATCCGGACGTTATCCCTTTCATTCAGAGAGCAGCCGGGTACAGTTTGAGCGGCGATACACGCGAGGAGTGCCTGATGCTGCTGTATGGGACAGGACGGAACGGTAAAGGAACACTGCTAAAGATATTGGCGTCCGCGCTGGGTGATTACGCGGGAACAGCGGACTTTAGTACATTCGTGCAACGGCGCGATGACGCCGGGCCGCGCGATGACGTGGCGAATATGCGCGGCAAGCGGATGGTGTCCGCTCAAGAGTCGCGCGAGGGCGTAGCGCTGGCCGAATCGCTGCTGAAGTGGCTCACGGGCGGCGATATCGTGCGGGCGCGGCGCCTGTATGAGAACTCCAGTGAGTTTGACCCGACCTGGAAAATCTGGCTCGCCACGAATCACAAGCCGGTTATCCGAGGAAACGACCCGGCAATCTGGAGCCGCATCAAGTTGGTGCCGTTTGCCGTCAGCTTCGAGGGCCGGGAAGACCGGACGCTGAAGACCGTGCTGATGGGCGAACTTCCGGGCATCCTGGGTTGGGCCGTCGCGGGCTCTATGCGCTGGCAGGACGAGGGATTGAACTATCCCGAGTCGATATTGGCCGCGACGCGAGAATACCGGGATGAGTCGGACCAGATCGCGCGGTTTGCATCCGAGTGCTGCGTGGTTGGGGAGTATGCATCGGCGGCGGCGCGGGCCCTGTACGGCGCCTACAAGGCATGGGCTGGCGATGCTGGAGAAGAACCGGCCAATGAAACGGCATTCAGCCGCCGGATGTCCGAGCGTGGTTTTACGAAGCGGAGAACCGATAGAGGCGTGAAATATGACGGGATAGGGCTTCGGCCGGACCCGTCCTGAGTGGGGTTTCGGAAAAAATGTAGGGGTTTTGCCAATGAATGTAGGGTATGTAGCCTTTTCCGGAAACTTTCTCTCGTACACGCTCGCGTGGAAAAGTTTCCTGAAAACCCTACATGACCCTACAGGCTACAGGCGGAGGTGAACGTTTTGTCCGCCCTATAAAAAGGGACCGCGCCCGCCGATTGTTCAAGAGTGGACCTGCTTGGCTGGCATCGTAGGGTAAGGCATGGCTCGGCTCTTGGCCCCATCCATTCCGGAGTGGTTTCGCACCAGAGCGGGCAATCACTTCAAATTCTGGGTGATGGTCTGCGCGGTATCGGAGATTTTCTTAAGCATATTGCTCAGAGTCGCCATCATCTTGCTCAGCCGGTCCATCGCCATCTGCAACCGCACTGATTCCTCGTCCGTGAGATCACCAGACGGGTCGGTGCCACGTTTCAATGACTTGAGATCCAGCTCAATCTGATCCAGTTGGTTTACCAAACTCTCGGCCGTAATCTCCGCGCGGCAAAACCCTTGACCATTAAATCGAGTGACTGAACCCGGGTCTCGGCGAGGGCCGTCGAAAGCACCGCTCCGCGGGCGGAAACGGAGAGGAGCGCCATCATGCGCTCATACATCTGATCGAAGCGTTCTGATCCATCCAAGAGGTTCGCCGTTGGTCATTACGACAGCAGGGACGATTGTATCGAGAAATGACGCGGCGCGCCGGAGGTTCAGAAGCGGCCGACCAAGATCGGATCCCGGCAAAAACGCTCCCAGGAACCCGCCCCGCTTGCGCCACCTTCTCCCCGCCGATCCGAGGTATCACATGAGTGGTGCCGAACACACCATAAGGACGGTTATGGTATCTTCCCGCGATGCAAACATCCGCCGCCTTTGGCTGGACCGCCAGGCCAGCCCGCAAACCCGCGCCTGCTATGAGCGCGACGCCGACCGCCTCCTCGCTCACGTGCAGAAGCCGCTGGACCGTATCGGCTTAGCTGACCTGCAGAGCTTTGCGCAGTCCCTGATCGCGTCCGGGCTGGCGCCCATCTCCCGCGCACGCACGCTGGCCGCGGTCAGAAGCCTGTTTGGCTTCTGCAAGCGGATGCGCTCCATTCCGGTGAACCCCGCTGCGGAATTGGCGTTACCACGGTACGAGAACCGCTTGGCGGAGAGGGTTATGTCCGAGGAGGACGTCCAGCGGCTTCTTTCGGCCGAGACGCACCCGCGCGACCATATCCTTTTGAATCTGCTATACTTCGCCGGCTTGCGAGTGTCCGAGGCATGCAGCCTTCGGTGGCGAAATCTGCACGCCCGCGGCGATACCGGTCAGGTCACCGTCTTCGGCAAGAACGGTCGCACGCGGGCCATTCCCCTGCCAGCAGCGGTGTGGTCGGATCTGGCCGCCCTGCGTGGCGCGGCCGGCGCGGAGGATCCGGTCTTCCCGTCCCGCAGCGGGCGGGCCCTGGACCGCGGGCGCGTCCGCATGATCGTGCGCCAGGCGGCCAAGCAGGCTGGCGTCGATGTTGGCATCAGCCCTCACTGGCTCCGGCACGCTCACGCCAGCCACGCGCTAGACCATGGCGCGCCCATCCACCTCGTCCAGGCCACCCTCGGCCACAGCTCGGTGGCGACGACCAGTGCTTACCTCCACGCCCGCCCGGGCGATTCCAGCGCCCGCTTCCTGGCCGAAACATTTCTGCCAAAATCTGGTGAATCGGCCTTGCTTTTGCAGCGCCCCGGAGTGATGGATGTCATGACCGCGGTGACTACCGCGCCAGGAGATTACACCATGACATCGAACGCAGAAGAACAAGCCAAGACCCAAGAGACCGCTACCACCCCGGCTGCGGAACCGAAGCAGCCGAAGGCCAGCAAAAAGCCCGCCGTTGCGCCACGGAAGCCCCGGGTTGCGCCGGCGAAGGCCAAGTCGGGGAAGAAGGCCACCCCGGCCAAGAAGGCGCCCAAAGGCCAAAAGGTGGCCAAACCCGCCAAGGCTCCGGCAAGCGCCCGCGAGGGCACCAAGACCGCCAAGGTCCTGGACCTGCTCAAGCGGCCCGGCGGCGCGACCGCCAAGGAGTTGATGAAGGCCACCGGCTGGCAGCCGCATTCGGTCAGGGGCTTCCTTTCCGGTACGGTGGGCAAGAAGCTCGGCTTGACCGTGAACTCCACCAAGGGCGAGGACGGGGATCGGAGCTACTCCGTCAAGGGCTGAACGCCAGCTAACGCCAGCAATTGGTCGCGCATGCGCCGCCGGGTTTCCTCGGCGGCTTTTCTTTGTCTCTGCCCTCTGGTTATCGTCGGCATCCGTTCAGACCAACATTCGCCAGCGCTACAGCCACATCCGTATTGAGACCAAGCGCAAGACCGTGGATGCGATCGTGGGCAAGCCAGCGCCCGCGCTGAAGGCCCCGCAGCCCCACCGGAAAAGCGAAAACCCACTGATGCCACTGCCCTACGGTCCAGTAGTCCGCACACCACAACCTGCACGCCCGGCCGAAGGTAGCTGCGCGGTTTGCATGCGCCCAAAGGCCAAAAGGTGGCCAAACCCGCAAAGGCTCCGGCAAGCGCCCGCGAGGGCACCAAGACCGCCAAGGTGCTGGACCTGCTCAAGCGGCCCGGCGGGGCCACTTCCAAAGAACTTCAGAAGGCCACCGGCTGGCAGCCGCATTCGGTACGCGGCTTCCTGTCCGGGACGGTCGGGAAGAAGATGGGGCTGGCCGTGACCTCCACCAAGGGTGAGGACGGGGAGCGCAGCTACTCGGTCAGGAGCTGAGCCCACCCAGTTCGAATTTCTCCGCCGCCGGGGTTCAGGCCTCGGCGGCTTTCCTTTGTTCGGCCCTCTGGATTGAGAAGCCCGGTTCGATTTCGTGGACGGCGTTTCACGGGAGGAATCCTCCTGAGCCGGGCCCGCCCCGGTCGCCTCTCAGCATTGTCCGAGTAGCGCAAGTTTACCGGCCAATTTTGTGAATGAGGGCGGCCTGCTCCGAAACGACAGAAACGCGATATTCTTTTTTCGTTCGGAACTGACTTTACCTGGAGGGTGAAGGCCGGTCACCAGATCGAAACTTGGCAGCGACGG
>DASQZT010000283.1:0-25645 GCA_035638575.1 Bryobacteraceae bacterium | reverse complement strand
ATGGACAAGCCCCCAACCCCAAGCTGCTTCGGAACCGGGTAGCCAAGTTCGTGCGGGAACTTCGATCCCTGGGCTATCAGGTCATTCCACCCGTCCCTACTGCGGGTGCATCGGTATAGGTTTTCGACCGTGCCCCACATTAGCGCTTCAACTGGGCGGTCCAACCCGTGACCAACGTTAGGGGGGAGGAGTAGTTCGCGGGCACGGAGTTGATGAGGAAACGGCCATCGGCGGAGACGTCGTACTGAGTGGCGAAGAAATTCGGAGCGATAATGCGCGTTTGGAAGAGCACGCGCGGCGCGCCGGCTACTTTATTGCGCGGGTCAAAGCTCACCGCCATCAGTTTCCGGTCCGGCGTTATGTAGAAGATCTGCTTGCCGTCCCGGGCCCACGTGGGTTGCGCCGCTCCACTCCCTCCGGAGATTTCGATTCGTCCACCGGGCCCCGGAAAGGGCTGGACGATGACACTTGCTTCCGTACTCGCCGAGTAGGCGATCCACCTGCCATCGGGGGAGAATCGGGCTTCCGCGCCTTTGGCGAAGGGCACCACTTTGTTATCAGCCGCGGAGTAGACCTCGAGGAAAGGGAACCCGCTCGAAAAATCCGAGAATACCAGGTGCCCATCCGCCGACCAGTCCAGGTGACGCATGATGGCGTCGGCCTTCAGCAGGATTTGCGGAGGGCCGGATCTGTCGGCTGGAACAGATTCCAGATAGTGCGATTTGCGGTCGAAGGCGCCGAATGCGATGGTTTTTCCATCGTGGGACCAGACAGGAGATTCCTCGGCTCCACTCTCGGAGATGCGCGTGGCGACACCGCGCGCGAGGTCGTACACGCGGACCAGAAACTTTCCGTTCCTGGCATCGTCAGAGCGAATCGCCAGAAACCGTCCGTCTGGAGAAAGGCGCGGATCCCGGTAACCGGTTTCCGGGATCTGACCGAGTTCGTTGCCACTCGGATCGAACCACATCAACCTCGACACCGAGTCGGCCAGAGACTGAAAAGCAAGCACGCCATTGTCGGAGACGGAGAATTCCGAATGGGAAAAGGCGGGATCCCCGTCTAACTCATGCTCGGCAATCGAAACAGCGTTTCCGACCGGCGAGAGGCGGTCCGGGTCGAAGGCTTGCGCCCACAGGCTGCGGTCCCGCGCGTACAGCAGATGGCCGGCGGCAAAGGCCACGTTTCCAGTAAACTCCGAAGAAACCAGCTTGGGCGGACTGGAGTCGAGCGAGCCCACGTACACGCCGTCGCCCTGCGGATCCTCGGGAGTGCTCCAGTCCACGCAGTAAAAAAAGTGCTTCCCGTCCGGTAGGAAGAAGGGCCAGGCATGCCTCTGCCCACTGCCTTGGCGCGTGATCCTGGTGACGGGCACCGGCACACCACCGGATTCGGGAATGCGGTAAAGCGGTCCGGTGATGGAGGGTGAGAATACGATGACGCCGTCGCGGCCCCATGCGCCGCCACAACGGCCGAGGGGAGCTTCGCACAGAATCCGCACGGCCCCATTCGACAGATCGACCGTATTGAGCTTTCGGTCGGCGAAGAAGCCGATGCGGCGGCTGTCGGGGGCCCAGAAGGGCAGCATGGCGCCATCGGTTCCGTTGACCTGCTGCGCGGTGGCGGACGAGAAGGTGCGGACCCACAAGCTGTATTTGCCGTCGGTACCGACGGCGACGAAGGCCAGGCGCGTGCCGTCGGGAGAGACCGAGAAATTGCCTCGCTGGAAAAAGTGATCGGACGGCGGCAGGAGCGAGGAGCGGACGGCCTGCACCGGTTGCGGTTCCCGACGGAAACGGTCGAGCGAAAGGAGAACGGCGGCAATCAGGAACACCAGGGCAATCCCCATGATGAGCCTTTCCCGGTTGCGCGACCTCGATGGCGCCGGCGGTTGCGCGACGCCCTGTTCCAGCCATGTCAATTCGAGAACGAGGTCGTGTGCGGACTGCCAGCGGGCATCGGGGTCCTTGGCCAGGCAGGTTTTCACGACGCGCTCGAGAGCGGGAGGGGCCAGCGGCTGGAGCGTCGCGATGGCCGGCGGGTCCGCGGACATGATGGCCGAAATCAGGCTGGCCTGGCTCTGGCCCTCGAACGCCTTGCGCCCGGTGAGCATTTCATACAGCACCGCGCCGAAAGCGAAGAGATCGGTGCGGGCGTCGGCGGTCTTTCCTTCCAACTGTTCCGGCGCCATGTATCGGAAGGTGCCCAGAATGGCGCCGGGACTGGTGAGGCCGGCGGTTAGGGTTTGGCCGTCGGCCGGAATGCCCTGGTCGATCCGCGCCAGACCGAAATCCAGGAGCTTGGGGCCGGATTTCGTCAGCATGATATTGGCGGGCTTCAAATCC
The DNA here is from genome assembly GCA_035638575.1 of Bryobacteraceae bacterium. Classification (GTDB taxonomy): domain Bacteria; phylum Acidobacteriota; class Terriglobia; order Bryobacterales; family Bryobacteraceae; genus DASQZT01. Next base: position 23,300 of record DASQZT010000283.1, on the reverse strand, counting down.
CGATGGACCACGGATTTGCGATGCGCCGCTTGGAGAGCATCCGCAATCTGAATCGCGAGCGGAAGCGCCTGCTCTACGGGAAGCGGTCCCTTGGCCAGGCGCGCCGCCAGCGTTTCGCCTTCGAGATACTCCATCACCAGGTAGTCGATGCCATCCTGGTGGCCGATGTCGTGGAGGATGCAGATATTGGGATGGTTCAGGCTGGAGACGGTTTTCGCTTCGCGCTCGAGCCGCTGCCGCAGTTCGGGGTTCGCGGCAAGGTGCGCGGGGAGGACCTTGATGGCCACGGCTCGATCCAGCCGCGTATCGTTCGCGCGATACACTTCGCCCATGCCCCCCGCGCCGGCGGCGGCGAGGATCTGGTAGGGTCCGAGGCGTGTTCCGCTGGAGAGATGCATGGCCAGGTCCGCCGGGCTATGGCGCTTCGGCCTCGAGCAGGGCGAGTGAGGCGAAGGCCGTGGCGGCATCGCGCATGAATCGCACCTGCATGGATTCGGGTTCGTAGCGCTTGTTCATGGAGACGGCGGTCCAGGATCCCGACTCGCGGTCCTGATGGGACCGGAGCCAGGAGAGCGCGCGCCCGAGTTCGGGATCGGAACGGGGGACGCCGGCCTTCAGCAACACGAATGCAACCAGGCCGGTGGCGTAGCCGTTGCTTCCGGCGGAAGAGGGCGGCGCAGCCGGGTGCTCTTTCCATGGCCCGAGAGATTCCAGGGTCCAGCCTCCATCGGGCTGCTGCCTGCGCCAGGCTTCGTCGGCGATCGGCTTCCTGGCGGCTTGGGGCAGGGCATCGGGCAAACGGGTCGAGGCCCAGAGCAGGACCAGGCGATTGTGCAGCGGCTGCGACGGCTGCTCGCGATGCAGGTATTCGGCCAGCGCCCGGATGCGCTCGCGGACCTCCGGCAGCTTCCGATAATCCGCGGGCGCGGAGCCGGCCGCCAGAGCCGCGAGGGCCGCGCCGTAGAACCGGGACTCGGGCATTTCCCAGGGGTCGAGATCGAGCGAGAACCATTGCCAGGCGCCTGCCGCGGGGCCGTCGCGGAGCTGCAACGACCACATGCGGTCGAAGGCCTGGCGGGTTCCACCGCTCCATCCATCCGCGGCCAGGAGCAGGGCGGAGTGGACTGCCTCGACACCGATGGCCTGGGAGGCGAGCGGCTCCCTGGTGAATGCCGGAAGGACTGCCTTCGGATCGCGGATTGCGGAACGGGAGCGGAGGGCGTCGAGCAGGCCGGTTTCGTATGGCGTCGGCCGGGTCTCTCCGAGCGCGCGGCGCAACGCGGGCCGGGCCAGGAGGTAAGTGACTCCGGTATGGCACGACACGCACGGACCGCCCGGCGCCTGCGCCGGCGCCCAGGCGAACCACTCCTTCTGCCGGGCATCGAGATACCCGGCGGCGAGCCGCGGGCTCCAATCGGCACAGACAGCCGGCACGATGGCCGACACGAGCAGGACGGCGAAACGCGAAAGCATCGGACAGCCCCTCCACCTACAGAACATCTTGACACGGAACCCGAGAACGCGTGTCTGGCAGTTGCGGCGCCTGGTCAATGTGCGGTATAGCCCATATCGGCTTTCGACTAAGCGGCGGGTTTGTCGCCAAGTGGGTGTACACTCATCGAAACGAGCTTAAGGCTATGCCTCTGACAACCGGGACCTGGTCCATAAATATTAACGGAACATTGGCTCAGATCAACATCGAGTCCGTGGATTCAGCGGGAAATCTTACCGGTACTTTGAAGTTCTCAACTGAGACCACGGGGGTCTCCGGCTTCTGGGATGAACTTTCGCAGAAGGTGACCTTTTTCCTGGCCGATCAGTCTCAGGCTTACACCGGATTCCTGTTTCAGGACCGATTCAGGATGCCCGGCCTAACCGGCAGCGTAGTTTTCACACTCGCGGGGACCTATCAGGATTTCGCCAACGGCTCCACTGACCGGTTGGCTTTCGGCTGGTATGCCCAAATTGGCGCCGCCTGAGAATAGACAGAATTATGCCTTTAACGAGCGGGAAGTGGACCGTCAACATCAATGGAAACGTGACAACACTTCAAATTAATCCGGTTGACTCTTCAGGAGCCGTAACCGCGGCTCTTCAGGGCGCCCTCATTTCGGACGTGAGTCCCTTCAGCGGTTTCTGGGATGAAGACGCGCAGAAGCTTACGCTCTTCCCGCCTCTTTCTTTGCCACTCTTCGAGGTCTACACCGGCTACCTTTTCACGGACCCAATCAACCTCGCCGGGGTCACCGGGAGCGTCATCTTCACACTGGTGGGGTTCGTCGAGTGTTTTCAGCCGATCACTGCTTTCCTAACAGCCAACACAGCCAAGCGGTCCGTTTTCGGTTGGTACGCTCAGATCGGCGTGGATTGAACCAGACAGCGCTCCCGCTTCGGCCAATTCGAAAGGACACACATGACCCCGATTATCGATAGAGTCACGGTGAATTACACCACCAACGTTCTGACGATCTCCGGCTCCAGCCTGTCAGGCGAGGGAAATACGGGCGTCTCTGGAGTGACGCTGGGCACGCTGGCGCTCACAGTAAGCAGTTCTTCGGCGACGTCGATCACGGCAGCCGTTCCTGTGGGGAACATCTTGCTGCCAGGCGATTACCGGCTCGAAGTCACTTTTAAACCGAATGGGACCAACCCGAATCCATCGGCAATATTCGACGTTGCGTTCGGCGCGACGGGACCAGCAGGACCGGCGGGAGCGCGAGGTCCGGCTGGAGCGCAAGGCCCGGCGGGGGCGCAAGGGCCGGCGGGAGCGCGAGGTCCGGCTGGTCCCTCCGGACCGGTGGGGGCCCAAGGACCAGCGGGACCGGCTGGAGCGCAAGGGCCGACGGGAGCACAAGGACCACAGGGTCCGGCCGGGGCGCAGGGCCCGACGGGCCCGGCCGGGGCGGTGGGTGCGACCGGTCCGCAAGGACCTCCAGGCATCGCGTTGCCGTTCCAAGGCAGCGTTGCCACGGATTCATCCGCGCCTGCGTTCAGCGTCACCAACACCGGCAACGATGGCGGCGGAATCCTTGGGATCGGCGGAACAGGCATTGACTATTCTCCCGGAGGCGGCTTCGGTGTGTACGGGCAAGGCGGATCCTCTACCGCCGTAGACGCCAATCCGGTGGGGAGCGGTTGCGGTGTGTTCGGGCAAGGCGGAGCCTCTACTTCCGCAATCTCCGATCCCGGGGTGGGCGGTCACTTCTTTGGGGGATCGGGCAGCGGCTTCTTCTCCGACGCCGCCGGCGTATATGCTCTCGGAGGTGTGGGAATCGTTGCCCAAACGACCCTGGGTATCAAGGACGGCTTCGGCGGAGTCTTTGAGGGAAACGTTCAGGTCGACGGCGTTGTCAGCCAGACTGGCGCCTTTGTCAAGATCGATCATCCGCTCGACCCGGCCAACCAGTATCTGCACCACTCCTTCGTCCAATCGTCCGACATGTTGAGCATCTACAACGGCAACGTCACCACCGACCAGAGCGGCTCGGCCGTCGTCACGCTGCCGGAGTGGTTCGAGTCCTTGAACCGGGACTTCTGCTACCAACTTACAGTCATTGGTCAGTTCGCTCAGGCCATGGTGGCCTCCAAGATTCTCAACCACGTCTTTGTGATTAAGACCGACAAACCCCTGGTCGAGGTTTCCTGGCAGGTAACCGGAATCCGCCAGGACGCCTGGGCCAACGCGCGCCGCATCCTGACGGAGGTAACTAAGGACCCGTCTGACCAAGGCCACTATCTGTATCCGGAACTCTTCGGCCATGAAGGCGAACCGAGCATTCCGGAACTCCACTACCCGCGTCCGCCGGTTCCGAAAACGTGAGCCTGGGTTTCTGTAATTTCGCAAGAGGCAGGAAGGGCTGCGCCGGGAGCAGGCGCGGATTGAGAAGAACGGCGGCCGGCTGGTCACGGCTTATGGCGGAACCCGCCCGCCGATTGCAGCAGGCGCGAGGCCCCTGTATAATCATGCCCAAGGACTGCTGTGGACACTCGGAGATTCATGGGACGCCGCGCTCTAGCCATCACCCTGCGTTTGGCTCCCGGAATGATCGCGATTTTGGCGATGCCGGCAGCGGAGGGCGCCAATTCCGCGCTGGATCAGCAGTTTGAGCAGACGGTGCGCCCCTTTGTGACGCGGTATTGCGCCGGATGCCACAGCGGCAATACGCCGGCCGCGCAGTTCGATCTCAAGGCGTATTCCACCATGGACACGGTGGTCCGGGACTATCCTCGCTGGGCGCTCGTGCTCGAAAAACTGACGGCCAAGGAGATGCCGCCGGCGCCGATGCCCCAACCGCCCGCGGAAGGCCGCCAGCAGGTGATCGACTGGATCAAGGCCTTGCGGCTGAACGTGGCGCGAACGAACGCAGGCGACCCGGGGCTGGTGATGGCGCGGCGGCTGAGCAGCGCCGAATACAACTACACGATTCGCGACCTCACGGGCGTGGATATCCGCCCGGCACGGGAGTTTCCCGTCGATCCCGCCAACACGGCCGGTTTCGACAACTCCGGCGAGTCGCTATCCATGTCGCCCGCCCTGCTCAACAAGTACCTGCAGGCCGCTCGCGAAGTGGGCGACGACATAGTGCTCACGCCCGGGGGGTTCGACTTCGCGCCGCATCCGATGCTGGTCGAGACGGACCGCGATAAGTACGCGATCAAACGGATCCTGGACTTCTATCAACGCCAGCCTACCGACTATGCGGATTACTTTGAGGCCGCCTGGCGCTATAAGAACCGGCGCGCACTCGGAAAGCCCGGCGCGACGCTGGCCGGCGTGGCGGCGGAGGCGAAGGTGAGCCCGAAGTATCTGCCGATGATCTGGCAGATCCTGGAGGAACCGCAGGAGAAGGCGAAACAGGAGGCCGGTCCGATCGCCAAACTTCAGGCCATGTGGCGCGGCTTGCCGGCGCCGGGCGCAAACAGGGCCGACCTTGTGCGCGCGAAGTGTGTCGAGATGCGCGATTTTGTGGTGAGGATCCGGAACCACACGGCGATGCAATTCGCCGCGCCGGTGGTGAGGGGGTTGCCCGCCGGATCGCAGCCCCTGATGAACTGGAAGTATCGGCAGTTCAACTCGCACCGGAGAGATTTCGACCCCGCCGCCCTACGCAACGATACGGATGCGGCGCCGGTCGTGCCCCCAATCCCGCGATATCCCGGGCTTCACCAGGAGGCGGCGCCACGCTGGGCCGCGCTCACCGCGAAAGCCCGCGCCGGCGATCCCGACCTGGTGGTTCCAGCCGCCGAGCGCAGCCGCTACGAAGCCGCGTTCGCACGCTTCACTTCGGTTTTCCCGGACACTTTCTACGTCACGGAGCGCGGCCGCTACTTCCCCGACGACTCTGACGACAAGGGACGCCTTCTGAGCGCCGGTTACCACAATGTGATGGGGTATTGGCGCGACGACACGCCACTGATGGAGCTGATCCTGGACGAGAGGGGACAGAAGGAGCTGAACAGGCTGTGGGATGAGTTCGACTTCATTGGCGATCACACGGCCCGCACGTGGGATCAGTACTACTTCAATCAGAGCGGCGAGGTCGACGGCAGGGGCGCGGAGTCCGGCAGGGCGCGCCCGCCAGACAAAGCGGTGAACGACCCATCGGTCATTTTCGGACTGCGGGACGCCTATCTTGCCAAGGCCCAGGCGAGTAACAATCCCGTTGCCATGGAGGCGATCCGCGTTCACTTCCAGTGGGAGAACGACACCATGCGGGCGGTGGAGCGCATGCGGGTGGAAGCCGAGCCCCGCCACCTGGACGCGCTTCTCAAATTCGCCGAGCGCGCGTACCGCAGGCCGCTCACGCAGGCGGAGCGCGAGGACACTCTGGCGTATTACCGGACGCTTCGGGAGAAGGGCGGGTTGACGCACGAAGAGGCCATCCGCGATTCGGTGGTGAGCGTGCTGATGTCGCCCGACTTCTGCTACCGCATCGATCTGCTGGACGCCCGCGCGGACCAGGGCGCTGTTTCCGCGGCTGCCGCGCGTCCGCTCTCGGGGTACGCACTGGCCAGCAGGCTGAGTTATTTCCTGTGGTCCAGCATGCCCGACCAGGAGTTGCTGGCCCACGCGGCGGCGGGCGATTTGCAGAAGACCGACGTGCTGATCGCGCAGGCCCGCCGGATGTTGAAAGACGAGAAGGCGCGCGGCCTGGTGACCGAATTCGCCGGCAACTGGCTCGACTTCCGCCGTTTCGAACAACACAACGCGGTGGATCGCGAGCGCTTCCCCAGCTTCAACAACGACCTGCGCGAGGCCATGTTCGAGGAGCCGATCCGGTTTATCGAGGACGTCATCCACAACGGCCGCCCGGTCCTCGACATGCTTTACGGCAACTACACGTTTGTGAATGCGGTGCTGGCACAGCATTACGGAATGCCGGAAATAGCCGGCGACGAGGACCACTGGGTCCGCATCGACGACGCGCGCCAATTCGGGCGCGGGGGCCTGCTGCCGATGGCCGTTTTCCTGACGCAGAACGCGCCGGGCTTGAGGACCAGCCCGGTGAAACGCGGATACTGGGTGGTGCGCCGGGTGCTGGGCGAGACGATCCCGCCGCCGCCCCCCGTCGTGCCGGAATTGCCGCAGGACGAAGCCAAGTCGGATCTGCCGGTGCGCGACATGCTGGCGAAGCATCGCGAGAACCCGGCGTGCGCGTCGTGCCACGCGCGCTTCGATACGGTCGGCATGGCGTTTGAAGGGTACGGGCCGGTGGGTGAGGCGCGGACCAAGGACCTCGCGGGACGGCCGGTGGATACCAAGGCGGTCTTTCCCGGCGGCAGCCAGGGCGCCGGATTCGAGGGAGTGCAGACTTACATCCGCGAGCATCGGCAGGCCGACTTCCTGGACAATCTCAGCCGGAAACTGCTGGCTTACGCGCTGAGCCGGTCTCTCCAGCTCTCCGATGAACTCACAGTCGAGCGGATGGAAACCAGGCTGGCCGCGAATGGCTATCAGTTCAGCTCGCTGGTGGAGACCATTGTCACAAGCCCGCAGTTCCTGAACAAACGAAATCCGGATTTGCCCGAAAAGCCCGAGTCGCTAGCAAGGAAAGGTGAATAAGATGCAGCAACCGACCGATAACTCCGCCCGCCGCATAACCCGCCGCACGGTACTTCGCGGCGCCGGAGTCACCATGGCCCTGCCGTGGCTTCAATCCCTTCCCGCATTCGCCGACGCCGGAGCCACGGCCACCTTCCCGAAGCGGTTCACCGTTCTCTTCATGGGAAACGGCATCAACGAAGATCACTGGAGCGCCGAGGGCTCGGGCGCCGAGATGAAGCTCAACGGGACCCTGTCGGTGCTGGAGCCGTTGAAGCCCAAGATCAACGTGATCGACGGCCTGTTCAATAAGGCGGCCACCGGCCAGGGCATTCATCCCGCGCAGACGGGAAGCCTTCTGTCCGGCGCGCACATACAGAAAGGGGCCATCATCCGGGCGGGAGTCACAGTGGACCAGACGATCGCGAACAGCGTGGGTCAGGACACTCCGCAGTCGAGCATCGTTCTGGCTTGCGAGCAGCCGATGACGGGTTACCACGAGACTAACTTCTCGATGGCGTACAGCTCGCACATCTCGTGGCAGACTCCGGACTCGCCTATCCCGGTGGAAGTCTACCCATCGCTGGCTTTCGACAACCTGTTCGAGAATCGCGGCAGTCTTCGAAACATGAGCATTCTGGACCGGGTGAAGGATCGCGCCGAGTCACTCAGCATGAAGATCAGCTCGAGTGACAAGGCCAAGCTGGACGAATATCTGACCAGCGTGCGGGAAGTGGAGAAGCGCGTGGCCGGCATGCGCAAGACGAAAGACCAGGCGGACGATTTAGCGAAGCGGCGGAACCGTCCCGCCTTTACCATGCAGCGCCCGGCGGATGGATTGCCGGAAGACCTGCGGGAACACACGCGCCTGATGTGCGACATCATTGCGCTGGCGTTCCAGACGGACCGGACTCGCGTGGCTACGCTGCTTCTGGCTCGCGACCTATCGGCGCTCTATTACCCGTTCCTGGAGGTCCGCGAAGGACACCACTCGGCGTCTCACAATAACCTGTCGGACGGTTACGAGCGCATCTCCCGCTTCCACCTGAGCCAGTTACTCTACCTAGCCACAAAACTGGACAGCATGCCGGAGGGCAACGGCACGGTGCTGGACAACTCGTGCCTGATGTTTCTCTCCAACATGTGGGCCGGCCGCAAGCACGACAACACCAGATTGCCGCTGGTGCTGGCGGGAGGCCTGGGCGGCACGCTCGAGACCGGACGTTCGCTGAATTATCTGGACGCCGGCGAGGACCACCGGAAGATGTGCAGCCTGTACCTGTCGATCATGGACCGCATGGGGATCCGGCTGGAGAGCTTCGGCGACGCGGACACGCGGCTGGAACGGCTGTAGAGGACGTTGAAGAACCGGACGGTTTTGCGGTATGCAAGGGAGCGAGGGTTGCGCCCCAGTCTGCCCAGTTTCCCAGTGCTGCCGGAACTGACGAATCCTGTGTTACACTGAATCCCGCTCTTATGACCAGGCTCACCGCATCCGTCGGTCACGGTGGTTCCAACAAGCGTGACGATGTAAAAACAGTTCAGGCGCTGATCAATTCTCATTTGGCAAAACTGGTGCCGCTCCAGGCGCTCAAAGTGGATGGAGTCTGCGGCCCCAAGACCATCAAAGCCATACGCGAATTCCAAACGAGGATCGTGCATCCGAAGCACGCGGACGGCCGGGTCGATCCCAATGGACCGACGCTCGTGAAGTTATCGGAGGCGGTCAATCCGCAGACCGCATTGCAGCAAGGCCGGCGGTACCGAATCCGCACCATAGCAGGTGGAGGCATCTCCGCGGGCGTGGGCGGGAGCGTCACGACTTTCGAGGTGCAGGATATCGACGCCAAGCAGAGCGTTTACTATACCCTCGTGGGCGCCGATTTCGGATTCGGCTTCAAGGGCGCGGGATCGGGACCGTCGTCGTGGACGGAGTTCTCTTCCCCTCGGGGCCTCAAGGATTTTCACGGCTACGTGACGGTGATCTCCGTGTCGGCAGCCGCAGGGGTCGGCGGCGGAGCGTCTCAAATCAACTACGTGACCGGACCCGCCGCGGGCCTGACGATCAACGGCGCCGGGTGGGGTACGGGCTTGAACGCCTCGTTTGGCGCGACGCACGGCTGGATGAAGTTGCGGGACTAAAGACGTAACCGAAGCCTGCAGTGTGTCTCCGAAGGCTTCACCGCAGCCAGCACAGTCCCCTACCGCAGGATCTGCCGCCAAAACCCAGCTTTGGGGCGTAGTTGACGGATTATGCTACAAGATATTAAGATATGATTGTAGATTATTAACACATGAGACGGTGGTCCAGAGCGCTCTTATGGTTGGCAGCAGGTGTGCTGGCGACCACTCCCCTGGCACAGGAGGCCAAACAAGAGGCGAAACCGCTGCCGGGCTCGAAGGCGTGCCTGGACTGTCACGACACCGGGAAACGGACGGGGAAGCGCGAGGCGGGCGTGCCGCCACCGTTCGATGCGGCCTCCTTGCGGGCTTCGCCCCACGCGGATCAGGAGTGCAGCTCCTGCCACGCCGATCTGGGAAAGGAACTGCCGCATCCGGAAAAGATGAAACCGGTGGATTGCGGCTCGTGCCATCCCGACGAGCAGGAGAAGTATACGGCCAGCCTGCACGGGCAGGCGGTGGCGCGGGGGGACAAGCTGGCGCCATCGTGCAAGGACTGCCACGGCACGCACACGGTGAAGCGGCCGTCGATCATGGGCTCGCCCACGTCGACGATCGAAGTTCCCAAGCTGTGCGGACGGTGCCACAGCGAGGGCACACCGGTGTCCCAGATGCGGAACATTCCGCAGACCAACATCGAAGGCAACTACATGGACAGCGTCCACGGGCAGGGGCTGTTCCAGAAGGGGCTGACGGTGACGGCGGTGTGCACCAGTTGCCACACCGCGCACCTGGTACTGCCGCACACGGACCCGCGCTCGTCGATCGCCAAGGACAACATCGCCAAGACCTGCATGAAATGCCACGGGAAAATCGAGGAGGTGCACCGCAAGGTGATCCGGGGCGAGCTGTGGGAAAAGCAGCCGCACCTGATTCCGGCGTGCGTGGACTGCCACGAACCGCACAAGATCCGGAAGGTTTTCTACTCACAGGGCATGTCGGATCAGGATTGCCAGAGGTGCCATGCGAATCCGGAACTGAAGACGGTGCGCGGCGGCAAGACGGTCTCGCTGTACGTGAACCAGGACGAGCTGGCGCACTCGCGCCACGTCAAAGCGGCCTGCGTGCAGTGCCACACGGGAGGGACGCCTTCCGAGGAGCGGGCGTGCAAGACCATGCCAGCCAAGGTGGATTGCTCGAACTGCCACGTGGACCAGGCGGCGGCCTACCGGCAGAGCGCGCACGGGCAACTGGCAGCGAAGGGCAGCCCCGATGCGCCGGATTGCACGGAATGTCACGGCACCCACGGAGTGCTGGGCAGGACGGAATCGAATTCGCCCACGTTCTCGCGCAACGTGCCGTCCTTGTGCGCCAAGTGCCACCGCTCGGGGCAGAAGGCCGCGCTGCGGTATACCGGCACGCAGGAACACATCGTAGAGCACTACGCGGAGAGCATTCACGGGAAGGGACTGCTGGAGGCGGGGTTGACCGTGACGGCGAACTGCGCCGACTGCCACACGGCGCACCTGGAGCTACCGGCCAGCGATCCGCGGTCGAGCGTGTACCGGGCGACGATCGCCCAGACCTGCGCGAAGTGCCATCGCGGGATCTACGAGAGGTTCGTGAACAGCGTACACTCTCCGGTATCGCATCCGACCACGAAGAAGCTGCCGGTGTGCAGCGATTGCCACTCGGCGCACAGCATCGAGCGGACGGACCTTTCGGACTTCCGGCTGCACATCATGGATCAGTGCGGGAAGTGCCACGAGGCCATCACCGAAAGCTATTTCGAGACTTATCACGGCAAGGTATCGAAGCTGGGATATCTGAAGACGGCGAAATGCTACGACTGCCACGGGTCGCACGATGTCCTGCCGGTGACGGATCCGCGGTCGCGGCTGAGCCGGGCCAACATCGTGAAGACGTGCGCGCAGTGCCACACGGGAGCGCACCGGCAGTTCGCGGGGTACCTGACGCACGCCACGCACCACGATCCGATTCGATATCCGCTATTGTTTTACACGTTTTGGGGGATGACTACGCTGTTGGTGGGGACGCTCGTGGTTTCGGGGGCGCACACGGCGCTGTGGCTGCCGCGGTCGCTGCAATACCGGAATGCATTGCAGCAGGAGCACGCGCTGGAAGGCCAGGTGTACGTGCGGCGCTTCCGGACCTTCGAGCGAAACCTGCATCTGACGGTGATCACCAGCTTCCTGGGTCTGGCTACCACGGGAATGATCCTGAAGTTTTCGTACGCGGGGTGGGCCAGGGTGATGGCGCGCGTGCTGGGCGGGTTTGAAGTCGCGGGCTGGATTCACCGGGTGTGCGCGATGATGACGTTCGCGTATTTCGGCATGCACGTGTACGACCTGGCGCGCAAACGCCGGCAGAGCGGACTCTCGTGGTGGGGGTTCCTGACGGGGCCCGACAGCATGCTGATGAACGGGAGCGACTGGCGGGAGTTCAAGCAGTCGCTGAAGTGGTTCGTGGGCAAGGGGCCGCGGCCGGAGTACGGGCGCTGGACGTACTGGGAGAAGTTCGACTACTTCGCGGTGTTCTGGGGGGTGGCGGTGATCGGCGGGACCGGAATGCTGTTGTGGTGGCCGGCCTTCTTCACGCACTTCATGCCGGGCTGGATGGTGAACGTGGCGACCACGATCCACAGCGACGAAGCGCTGCTGGCGGTGGCTTTCATCTTCAGCATTCACTTCTTCAACACGCACTTCCGGCCGGAGAAGTTTCCGATCGACACGGTGATCTTCACCGGCGGGGTGCCGCTCGAGGAGTTCAAGAAGGACCGGCCGAGGGAGTACCAGGAGATGGTGGAGCGCGGGGAGCTGGAGCAGAACCTGATGCCGGCGCCGGTTCCGCTGGCAGCCAAGATCTGGCGGCGGCTGGGGTTCACGGCATTGGGCATCGGGCTGACGATCATCGGGCTGATCATCTACGCGGCGGTGTTCGCGTACCGGTAGGCGGTGGGCGAGGGCATCCTATAATAAGAAGACATCATGTCTTCTTCCGCGATCGATGTCGCGACGGGCGAAATGATCGCGCGCTATGAGCCGGTGATCGGGCTCGAAGTGCACGTGCAGCTCGCTACCGCTACCAAGATTTTCTGCGGGTGCCCGACCAGCTTCGGCGCGCCGCCGAACACCAATGTCTGCCCGGTCTGCCTGGGAATGCCGGGGGCGCTTCCGGTGCTCAGCCGGGAGGCCGTGGACCTGGCTATCCGCGGGGCGCTGGCGCTGAACTGCGGCGTCCGGGCGCGGTCGCGGTTCGCGCGCAAGAACTACTTCTATCCCGATTTGCCGAAGGGCTACCAGATCTCGCAGTACGACGAGCCGCTGGGCGAGCACGGATGGGTCGATATCGTGGTGGACGGGGCCCAAAAGCGCATCGGCGTGACGCGCGTTCACATGGAGGACGACGCGGGCAAGAGCATTCACGACGGGTTCCGCGATTCGGACCGCTATTCGTACGTCGACCTGAACCGCTCGGGGACGCCGCTGATCGAAATCGTGAGCGAGCCCGACATGCACAGCTCGGACGAGGCCTACGCTTATTTGACCGAAGTGAAACAGACGCTGCAGTTCGTCGAGGTCTCCAGTTGCGATATGGAGAAAGGACACCTGCGCTGCGACGCCAACGTGTCGGTGCGGCTGAAAGGCGCGGAGAAGCTGGGGACCAAGGCGGAGGTCAAGAATTTGAATTCGTTCCGGTTTCTGAAACAGGCGCTGGATTACGAGATCGCGCGGCAGGTGGCGCTGATCGAGAGCGGCGGGCGCGTGGTGCAGGAGACGCGGCTGTACAACCCGGACCGCGGCGAAACATTCGGCATGCGGAGCAAGGAGAGCGCGCACGATTACCGCTACTTCCCGGAGCCGGACCTGGAGCCCCTGCGCATCAGCGAGGTGTGGCTGAACGAGGTGAAGGCGCAAATGCCGGAACTGCCGGCGCGCAAGCGGGCGCGGTTCATCGAGGAGTACGGCCTCGGCGAATACGACGCGGGCGTGCTGACGGCGGCGCGGGCGGCGAGCGAGTATTTCGAGACGGCGGCGCGGGTGTCGGGCGATGCGAAGATGGCGGCGAACTGGGTGATGGGCGACCTGATGGGACTGCTCAAGGCCGAGGGCAAGGACATCGCGGAATCGCCCGTGACGGCGGAGAACCTGGGCGACCTGGTGAAGCGCATCGCGGGCGGAGAGCTTTCGGGAAAACTGGCGAAGGAGATTTTTCCGAAGATGTTTACCACGGGCGAGACTGCTGGGGTGATCCTGGAGCGCGAGGGGCTGAAGCAGATCAGCGATACGGACGCGCTGGATAAGATCATCAACGAAGTGCTGGCGAACAATCCGAAGCAGGTGGAGCAGTACCGCGGCGGCAAGACGACTGTGATGAATTTTCTGGTGGGCCAGGCGATGCGGGCCACGCGCGGTCAGGCCAACGTGGCGGTGGTGACGGAGTTGCTCAAACGGAAATTGAGTCCGGGGGAAATATGCTGAAAGAAGGCGACCAGGCTCCCGAGATCCGCGTGCGCACGGATGCGGGCGAGGAGTTCCGGCTATCGGACTTGAAGGGGAAGCGTGTGGTTTTGTACTTCTATCCGAAGGCCGATACGCCGGGCTGCACGACGGAGGCCTGCGAGTTCCGCGACGGGGCCGCGGCGTTCCAGAAGAAGGGCGCGGCGGTAGTGGGGATCTCGCCGGACAAGCCAGCGGCGCAGGCGAAGTTCAAGAGCAAATACGGGCTGCCCTTCACGCTTCTGGCCGACGAAGAGAAGGCCGCGGCCCAGGCCTACTGCGTGTGGAAAGAGAAGAACATGTACGGCAAGAAGGTGATGGGGATCGAGCGCACCACCTTCGTGATCGGGCCGGACGGGAAGATCGAGAAGATCTACTCGAAGGTCAAGGCCCAAGGCCACGCGGCGGACGTGCTGGCGCACCTGTAAGCACCGAACGTAAATTTGGAACCATCGGGGGGCTTCGACGGAATTCCTGACAGGGGAGTTAGCCGGGTCTCCATGGGCGCCTGTCTCTCAACGGATCGTGCCGCGGATTACATGCTGGCCTTTCAGGCCGGCGACGTCGCCAGCTTCAACCGGATAGTGGAAGAGTACCACCACATGGTGGTTGGGTACCTGTACCGGTTTGTACGGAACCACGCAGTGGCGGAGGAATTGACGCAGGAAGTTTTTCTGCGAGTGTACCGGGTCCGCAATTACGAGCCGACGGCGAAGTTCCAGACGTGGCTGTTCCGCATCGTGACGCACCTGGCGCTGAACTGGGTCCGCGATCAGCGCGCCGAGCGCGCGTGGTTGCGGCTGGACGAGCGCCCTCTTGACGTGAGGCCTTACGAACTGCGGTCCGGCGCGCTTTCGATGGAGGATTGGCTGGTTCACCAGTGCACGCTGGACGAGGTGCGGTCGGCTATCGAACAGCTACCGGAACGGCATCGGACGGCGGTGTGGATGCACAAATACCGCGAGATGGAATACCGGGAGATCGCGGAAGAATTGGGCTGCTCGGTGCCCGCCCTGAAGTCACTCCTGTTCCGCGCTTATGAGACCTTGCGCGAGCGGCTGGCGCATTTGAGCTGAGGTTGCGGCGGAGGGGGCGGCGCATTATTCTGGTGTCCGAGCATGACGGACAAACCAGAGGCTCCCCCGGGGCAACCAGAGGAAGGTTGGCAGGAGGCACTTCGCAGGATTGAGGAGGCCAGACGCACCGGGGCGACCTCTCTGAACCTCCGCGGCTTGAATCTCGCTGGCGTTCCAGACTCCCTTGCCCAACTATCTAATTTGCAGATCCTCGACCTTGCGAACACCCAGATCACCGGCATTCCGGACTATCTCGGCCAACTCTCGAATCTGTGGTTGCTCGACCTCTCGTTCAACCACATCACCGCCATTCCGGACTCCGTCGCCCGACTCTCAAGATTGCGGTTTCTCCACCTCTGGCGCGACCAGATCACCGCCATTCCGGACTCCCTCGGCCAACTCTCGAATCTGGAGGGCCTCTACCTCTCGGGCAACCGTATCACCACCATCCCGGACTCCCTCGCCCAACTCTCGAATTTGCAGCGCCTCGACCTGTCGAACAACCAGATCACCGCTATTCCAGACTCCCTCGCCCGACTCTCGAATTTGCTGAGCCTCATCCTCTCGGGCAACCAGATCACTGCCATTCCAGACTCCGTCGCACAGCTCTCGAGTTTGCAGAACCTCAACCTTGGGAATAACCAGATCACCGCCGTTCCGGACTCCTTCGCTAAGCTCGAACAGCTTACCGAACTGTTCCTACACGGAAACCCGGGGCTGGGGATTCCCGATGAGATCCTCGGACCTACGTACCGTGAGGTGCATGGTAGCCCGCCAGTATCACCGAAGCCGCCCAAAGAAATCCTTAGTTACTACTTCAGCCAGCACGCTGGTTCCAGGCCTCTCAATGAGGCTAAGTTGATCCTGGTAGGCCAGGGCGGGGCGGGCAAAACGTCGCTGGTCAACGCTCTCACGACCGGGAAATTCGACAGCACCGAAAAGACTACGGAAGGCATCAAAATCTCCGACTGGCCCTGCACGCTTTCCGGAGATGACAAGGTGACACTCCACATCTGGGACTTCGGCGGGCAGGAGATGATGCACGCGACGCATCTGTTTTTCCTTACGGCCCGCAGCCTGTACCTGCTGGTTCTGAACCGGCGCCACGGCGGGTCCGACCGGGAGGCGGATTACTGGTTCCGGCTGATCCGCGCTTTCGGCGGCAAGAACGCGCCGGTCATCGTGGTCCTGAACAAACAGAAGTCGGAACCGTTCGACGTGAACCGCGGCGGCTGGCTGGAAAAATACGCTGAGAACATCCGCGGCTTTGTCGGAACCGACTGTATGGACGCGAAGACAATCGACCGGTTGAAGGAAAGGATACAGGAGCACCTCAGGGATCTGAAGGATCTCAAGGCAGGCTTCCCCGCGCGCTGGTTTGCCATCAAGAAAGAACTGACGGGGATGGGGGCGCAGTACGTGACCTTCGAGGATTACCGCGCCATCTGCCGAAAGCACGGCGAAGGCGACGTGGAAAAGCAAACCTCGCTGGCGGGCTTTCTGCACGATTTGGGGATCGCCCTGAATTACAGGAACGACCCGCGGCTGCGGTTCGCCTACGTATTGAAGCCCGAATGGGTCACGGAAGGGATCTACGGCCTGTTGCACGCGTTCGTGACGACGAAAGGGCTGTTCACGAGCGCGGAGGCCGAGCGGGCGCTGGCAGGAAAGGGATACACGACCGAGGCGGCGGACTTCATCATGGGGCTGATGGAGCAGTTCGAACTGAGTTTCCCGCTGGGCGACTACCAAAAGCGCACCTTGATCCCGCAACTACTGGACGACCAGCAACCGGAAATGGCGCGCGATTTCAAGCCGGCGGAGTGCCTCAACTTCGGTTACCAATACCCCATCGTCACCGAGGGATTGCTGCCACGGTTCATTGTTCGCACACACCATCTGAGCGAGGCTGCCACGCGCTGGAAGAGCGGGGTGATCCTGCGAGACCCCAACGGTTGCCGCGGACTGGTGCGAACCGATTCGGGAGAGGGGCAGGTGCGCATCCATATCGACGGGCCGGAAGGATCGCGGCGGGAGTTGCTGGCCATCATCCGCCACAACTTCAACGCGATTCACGCCGATTACCAGTTCCAGCCACGGGAACTGGTGTACCCGAAAGGCGCTCCCGACAAGTTTGTCTTTCTCGACGAGGTGGAGGCGTTTCAAAGCAGCGGCATGCCGGCCATGCCGATCGCGCTTCCCAACGGGACCGTGGTCATGCATCCCTTTGCCAGCCTGGTGGAGCCGGCGCCTCCGAATCCTCTGAGGGTCTTCCTGAGCTATGCGCACGAGGACGAGGAACACGTCAAACAACTGCTCAAAGACTTGAAGCTGATGGAGCGGAATGGCCTCATCCGGGTGTGGCACGACCGGGCGCTCACCGCGGGGGAGAAATGGGAAGAGCGCATTTTGCAGGAACTCAATCTCGCTGACGTTATCGTGTGCCAGCTCAGCCGCGATTTTCTGGCGTCGGACTTCTGCGTTCTCAGGGAACTGGAGCGGGCCATCGAGCGCAAGACGGCGGGAGAGGCGGAACTGATCGCCTACGTCCTGAAGGAGTGCGGCTGGAAAGAAGTGGAGAAGCTCGAGCAGTTTCAGATCTTGCCCAAAGGCGCCAAGCCGCTCGCCAAGTGGGGAGACACGGATGCGTACTGGCGGGCCGTGGCGGAGGGAATCCAGGCGGCGGTGAAGAAGTTGCAGGAGACGCGGCCGTTGCGGGATTTGCGCGCGCGGGCGGGTGGGGTGTAGTTACCCCGCAGTCAGCTCGAACCCGTGATCCGCGATGTGGGCGAGCAGCGTCTCCGATTCGTGCCCGTTGAGCCGGAAGATCTGCCGCACCAGGTCGCAAACGCTGTCGTATCCCTGCTCGTAGAACACCAGGATCGACGGTCCCGCGCCGCTCAAAACGCAGCCCAGCAGGCCGGGCGCGCGCAGCTTCAGGATCTCCTCCAGCCCCGGCACCAGCGGCGCGCGGTACGGCTGGTGGAAGCGATCCTCCAAGGCCGCCGGAAAGGCCCAGGTCGAACCCGTCGCCAGCGCTGCTATCAGCAGCGAGGCGCGCTGCACGTTGAACACGGCGTCCTGCCGGCTGTAGCAATCCGGAAGCACGGCCCGCGCCCGCACTGTCGGCAGATCGAAATCCGGAACCACGACGCCGATGCCGAAGCGCCGCGGCAAATCCAGCCGCACCGCTCGCGTCACCCCGCCCGAATCGATGGCGCTGGCCACGATCGAGCCGAGCGTGCACGGCGCCACGTTATCCGGATGGCCTTCCAGCCGCGCGGCTTCATCCAGGATGCGCAGGGGCTTCCACCGCAGGTCCAGCAGATGATCGGCAATCACCACCCCGGCCGTCAGCGCCGCGGCGCTGGAGCCCATCCCCTTGCCGATGGGGATCTCGTTGCGCAGGTGCAGCTCGATGGGCGGCATCCGCATCCCGAGGCTCTCCGCCACGGCCAGCGCCGTCTGCCAGATGAGGTTGTCGGGTCCCGTGGGGATCTGATCCGCATCGCGCCCCTCGGCGTGGATGGACAACTGTTCGCTCTGGCGAAAACGGCACGTCAGGTACACTCCCAACGCCAGTCCGAGGGCGTCGAATCCCGGTCCGAGATTCGCGCTCGAAGCCGGCACCCGGATCGTGAACCATCCGGCGGTTTCGGGCTCACTCAATCCAACCTCCCCCTAATACCAAATCGCCATCGTAGAAGACCGCGCCCTGCCCGGGAGTGACCGCGCGCTGCGGTTCGTCGAAAATCACTTCCACGCGCGCGGGTGTCTGGGTGGGCCGCAGCGTGGCGCCGGCCGCCTCGTGCTTGTTGCGGATCTTGACCTGCGCGCGAGCGGGCGCGGCCGGCGGCCCGATGGAAATCCAGTTGACCTCGCGGGCGAAGAAGCGCGCCCGCAGCAGGTCGTCGCTCGAGCCCACGATCACGCGTTGCGTATCGGGCTCGGTCGAGATGACGTAGAGCGGTTCGCCGGTGGCCACTCCCAACCCGCGCCGCTGCCCCACCGTGAAATGGTGCACGCCCTCGTGCTCGCCGAGCCTGCGTCCGTCCGCCGTGACGATGGCGCCTCGCGTCCGCGCCGGTTCCACGCCCGTCTCCTTCAGATAAGCGCTGAGGAACGCCGCGTAATCGCCGTTGGGCACGAAGCAGATTTCCTGGCTGTCGCCCTTGGCCGCCACGGCCAGGTTCATCCCGCTCGCCAGGCCGCGCACCTCGGGCTTGGTCATCTCTCCCAGCGGGAACAGGGTGCGCGCGAGCTGCTCCTGCTTCAGGCCAAAAAGAAAATACGTCTGGTCCTTGGACCGGTCCACCGCACGCAGCAACTGGTAGCGCTCCGTCCCGGCGTCGTACCGGACGCGCGCGTAGTGCCCCGTGGCAATTTGGCGCGCGCCCACGGCATCGGCCATTTCCAGGAACCGCTCGAACTTGATGTAGTTGTTGCACAGCGTGCAGGGCACCGGCGTCCGCCCCGCCAGATACTCTTCCACGAAGGGCTTCACCACCTGTTCCTCGAACTGCCGCTCGAAGTTCACGACGTAGTAGGGAATGCCGATCTGCTCGGCCACGCGCCGGGCGTCGTACACGTCGTCCAGCGAGCAGCAGCGTCCGGCCGCGCCCTCGGTGGAGAGCTCGGGCAGACGCCGCTGGTTCCAGAGCTGCATGGTCAGCCCGACAACGGCATGGCCCTGGCGCACCAGCAGAGCGGCCACGGTCGAGCTGTCCACTCCGCCGCTCATAGCGACGGCGATGGGCGCGTCAGGCATTCACCGAGATCCGGCGCAGGTGCGCCACCGAGGCTTCCAGGGCCTCCACCAACGCGTCCACCTGCGCGGCGGTGTTGGAGCGGCCGAGGGAAAAGCGCATGCTCGCCCGGGCGCGCTCCGCAGTCAGTCCCAACGCGGTCAGGACGTGTGACGGCGTCAGCGCGCCGCTGGAGCAGGCCGCGCCGGTGGAGACCGCGAACCCGCGGAGATCCAGCGCGATGACCAGCGCTTCCCCATCGATGCCGTCGAAATACAGGTTGCTGGTATTGGGTGTGCGGTTCCACCGCGCGCCGTTGATCCCGGCGCCCGGGATGCGGTCGAGCACGGTTTTTTCCAGCCGGTCGCGCAGCGCGCCCAGCCGCTCGCCCTCATCGGCCAGCCCGCGCGAAGCCATCTCCGCCGCCGCTCCGAACGCGGCCGCGCCCGGCACATTCTCGGTGCCCGGCCGCCGGTCCCGTTCGTGATGCCCGCCGAACGCGATGGGCGCCAGCTTCGTTCCCTTGCGCACGAAAAGCGCCCCCACTCCCTTGGGCGCATACAGCTTGTGGCCGCTCATGCTGTAGAGATCCACCCCCAGCGATTCCACATCCACCGGGATCTTGCCCAGCGCCTGCACGCCGTCGACGTGCAGCGGCACGCCCGCCTCGCGGGTGATCCTGGCGATCTCGGGGATCGGCTGGATGGTCCCCAGCTCGTTGTTGGCGTGCATCACCGATACCAGCACGGTGGTAGGCCGCAGCGCCCGCCGCACGTCGTCGGGGCTCACGATGCCGTTGGAGCCTGGGCGCAGCCGCGTCACCGCCACGCCCTCGCGCTCCAGTTCCTGGCAGCTCGAAATTACCGCCGGATGTTCGATGGCGGTGGTGATTACGTGGCGGCCATTCGCGTGCGCCGCGGCGCGTGCCACTCCCAGCACCGCCATGTTGTCGGATTCCGTGCCGCCGCTGGTGAAGACCAACTCCGCCGGGCTCGAATGGATCAGCGATGCGATCTGCCGCCGCGCCGCTTCCAGCCGCTGCTTGGCTCCCTGCCCGAAATAGTGGATGCTCGACGCGTTACCATAAACTTGACCGAGGCACGCCACCGCGACCTCGAGCACTTCGGGGTCGACGGGAGTGGTGGCGTTGTGGTCGAAATAGAAACGCTGCACGTACAGTTATTTTACCAATGCTCAAACCAATCCTGACCCTCACTACCGATTTCGGCCTTTCCGACCACTACGTCGGAGCCATGAAGGGCGTGATCCTGAGCATCTGCCCGCAGGTCCAGATCGTGGACATCACCCACGAAGTCGCGCCTTTCGAGATCACCGAAGGCGCCTACCTGATCGCACAGGCCTGGCGTTGTTTCCCTCGCAAGACCGTCCATGTGGTGGTGGTCGACCCGGGTGTCGGGACCGCGCGCCGCCCCATCCTCATGGAGACCGAAGGACATTACTTCGTGGCTCCGGACAACGGCGTGCTCTCCATGATCTACTCGCGGGAGAAGCACAAAATCCGGTTGATCGAGCAGACCCGCTATTTCCGCATGCCGGTGAGCCACACGTTTCACGGCCGCGACATCTTCGCTCCCGTGGCCGCCCACATCTGCGCCGGCGTCACCCCGGCGCGCATCGGCAAGCCGATCCAGGACTACCTGCGGCCGGCCTTCGAGCGCCCCCTGCGCAGCGGCAAGCACACGTGGAACGGCCGCATTTTGAAGATCGACCGCTTCGGCAACATCGTCACCAACTTCCACGTGATCGATTTCCCCGACCTGGAGCGCCAGGATTTCACGATGACCATCGGCCTGCAGGAGATTTCGGTGCTCGCGCGCAACTACGCCGAATGCGCCCCCGGCGAGCTGTTCGTGGTCTCGGGCAGCTCCGGCTACCTGGAAGTCTCGATGAACCAGGGCTCCGCCGCCCGGCAGATCGCCTGCGAAACCGGCGCCGCCGCCGAGCTGAAAATCTATTGAGCCGCGACAACCTGGACGGTGTGGCGGCCGCGCGGGAGAAAGATGGTGGTGGAGGTCTGCGGGTCGGAGGCGTCATCGATGCGGAGCTCGCGCGGGGGGCGGTCGAGGATGGCAATCGCGCGGGAGGCCGACTGGTAGGTGAACTCGATGGCCGATGGGCCGACTACACGGGCGGATTTCAGATCGGCGTTCAGACGGACCAGGTGCAGGCCCGCCGGCTTGTCGCGGGCGGGCTCGAGGCTGTGAGCCCCGGCGGGGAGCCAGACGGTTTCGTCATCGGCTACCGGCCACGGTAAGCCGTCCACCAGAGCGGGGCCGTTCCAGGGGATTCCTACACCGGAGACGGAATCCACCACCGTTTTCCGCCCGGGCTTCTCGATGCGGGTGGCGGCGGCTGCGGCAGAGGGGAGCAGCGCCCAATCGGGGGCGAGCAGCGAGTTCTCGAAATAGAGCGCCACGCGCTGGAAATTCGAGGCGGCGTTGTGGACCAACTGGAACAGCTCGGTTCCGGTCTGCTGCTTGGTGGGGTAGACATTCTGGTAGCGATCGACGATGTTGAGGTCGATGGCCATCTCTTCGCGGTGGGGAGTGAGGGCGCGGTAGCGCTCGGCGATACTGTGGTAGCGCTGCGCGCCGAGGTGCCAGACGGTGGCGGGGTCCTCGATCAGGAGCGTCATGCTGTGCTGATCGAGGAGGGGGAGGACGCGGGCGGCGTCGGCGCCGATGGCGTCGCGCATGCCGGTGTCGAAACGGTCGTCGACGTGGGTGAGGACCAGGTCGAGGTAGGGCTTGGCGCGGTGGAGGGATTCGAGTTGCGCGATCCACTCCTCCTGCATGCGGCGGGCGAGATCGGCGCGGAAGTCGAGGAACGTCCTGCGCGAGGCGTCGTCGCGGCGGGAGCCGAAGATTTCGATGGGATCGAAACCGTGCTGTTTTTGGAAGGCTGCGCGGACGTCGGCGTTCATGGGGGTGAAGCGCGAGGGGTTGTCGACGCCCTGCAGGGATTCGAAATACAGCTCGGCGAGGTTGATGCCATCCCAATCGAACCGCGCGGCCAACTGGGCGACGCCATCGGCGACGGCGCGGAAGCAGTCACGGTTGGTGAGGTTCATGAGCATGCGCCAGTCGAGCTGGGCGTCCTGGAGCAGGGCGGTTTTCTCGCGCCACTCCGGGTGGCCGTTCCAGAATTTCTCGCTGACGTGGGGCAGGTCGAGCCACGCATATATAAGGATGCCCTCGCGGTGGCAGGCTTCGATGAGGCGGACGAGGTAGCGGTCGCGCTCGGGATCGGGCTCGTAGAAATGCCAGGCGGCGACGTGGAGGGCGGCGATGCCGCCTTTGCGCCAGCGGGCGGCGAAGTAGTCGATATCGACGCGGGAGCGGTAGGCGGAGTCGAAGAAGGCCCACAGGCGGGACGAACGGAAGGGGGGAGTGAGGCCGAGGTCGCAGAGGGCGGCGAGGAGGTAGGGGAAGCGTTCGTAGCCCCGCTGGCCGGGCGAGGCGGCGACCCACAGGACGGCGCCGGAGCCGCGGCGGAGGCCGGCAGTCATGGGCGCGCCGGTCCAACGCTCGCGGGCGAAGATGCGGGCGGCGGGCGGGAGTTCGAAGACGGGCAGCTCCAGGGGCTTCTCCCAGATGATGGGGAGCGCGGGGCGGTGGGCGTCGATCAGGGCGGCCACCTGCACGGCGGTTTTGGTGGGGCGGAAGCCGTAGGAATCGGCGAGCGGGGATTCGCCTTCGAGGACGAGGATGGCGCCCTGTTCGACTCGGGCGATCCAATCGGCGGATGCGGCGGCGCCGGCGCGGGCGATGAACAC
>DASQZT010000282.1:0-120107 GCA_035638575.1 Bryobacteraceae bacterium | reverse complement strand
TGCCCCAATACAGTCTCCGCTGGAACTTCGATATCCAGCACCAGCTTTCGCAGAACGTGACCCTGGAAGTCGCCTATATCGGCAACCATTCGGTCCATAATCCCACCAGTTACAATTTCGGTTCTCTCCCGGCACAGTATCTGAGCACGTCGCCTTTTCGCGATGCCGCGACCATAAACTCGCTGGCTGCCATCGTCACCAACCCGTTCTCGGGCCTGCTGCCCGGCCAAAGCCTGAACGGCAGTACCACTTCAGTTTCGAATCTGCTCAAGCCGTTCCCCGAATTCTCAGGGGTCACCGTTTCCAACATCGGCAACGGAGATTCTTACTTCAACCAGCTCGCGGTCCGGCTCAATAAGCGATTTGCGAATGGAATGCAAGTGTTCCTCAACTATTCCCACTCGCGCCTCATGGAAAAAGACACTTACCTCAACGCGGGATCGTGGGCGTTCCAAAAAGGCGTGTCCGCCGACGACCGGCCCGATTACGTGACAGTCAGCGGGCTTTACGATCTGCCGGTGGGAAGAGGCAAGCATTTTCTGTCGAATGGGAATAAAGCGCTGGTATTCGTCGTGGGCAACTGGCAGTTGGGCGGTAACTATAGCTACTTCCAAGGCGCTCCATTGTCGTGGGGCAACTTGATCTATCTGGGCGCGCCTCTGAATTACCAGGCCAACCTCCCCAATGCCCCATCGTTCAACACGTCGGCGTTCAACACCGTCTCCAGCCAGCAGCTTTCCAATAATTTCCGGACCTTCCCCACGATGTTCAATAATCTGCGCATCGACAGCATGAATAATTTCAATGCCAACCTGACCAAGAGCTTCGTGGTCCACGAGAACATCAAGGTGCAGTTCCGGGCGGAATCCTTCAACCTGACCAACCGCGTCGTTTTCGGGGCACCGAGCCTGTCGGCGACCAGTTCGACCTTCGGCTACATCACAACGGATACCAACTCGCCGCGCGCCATCCAGTTGGCGTTACGGCTGACCTTCTGACCGGGTCCGGCGCGGCTTACGGGTGGTACCGAACCAACCGCGCCGGCTGCGGCTCGCACTCGAGGTGAGTCGTTTCCACATGCCCGGGCCGACCACTCGCCCGAAGCGAGCGAAACAGGGCTATGGCTTGTCCACTCTATAAGCACAACATAGCCAATTTGCGAGCCGGGCTGAAAAAACAGCAGCCCTTGCAGCGTCAGCCCCACAAGGGCCGCAGTCACTGTCGGCTGCCGCGAGCAACCAGTGCCATTGCGCCGAGTTGCGCGACCGCTTGCCTGGCCTCCGTGGCCGTCGAGGATGGCGGCAGCGGAGGACCAAACGAAATGACGACCGGATGCCTGAGGCGGCGCAGCCGCTTCCAAGAGAATCTCCCGCCCTCGAAACTGAACACGCTTTCCCACAGGCCCCCGAGGTGGACGGGGATGATGGGGGCGTCCAGGCCGCGAACGATCGCTTCGAGTCCGCGCTTGAACGGCAGCAGCTCTCCGGTCCGGCTGATGGATCCTTCGGCGAAAATGCCGAGCAACTGGCCTCGCTCCAATTCGCGGCGGGCCCGCTCGATGGCGCGCGCCGCGCTGTAAGGCCCTGTCCCGATGGGGATGGCTTTGCCAATCCGCAATCCCCAATTCAGCAGCTTGTGTTCGTAATAGGGCTTCCACACCAGGAAGCGGACTACCGGCCGCACGCAGGCGCCGATCAGAAAGGCATCCAGGTAAGTGAGGTGATTGGAAACCAGAAGCGCTGGTCCGCCCGAGGGGATGTGCTCCGTGCCGAGAATGCGAATCCGGAACAACAGCCGCGCCACCAGCCGGCAGGCCAACCGCACCAGCAGATCGGAAAGCGGGGTTCCGTTCACTGGCTGGAGACGTTCAGCCGGGCGCGGCGCTCGCATTCCGTTTTGGTGCCCTCCAGTATTACCGTAACGCAATCCGCCGGCAGGGAATCCATGGCGGCCGAAACGACCGCCTTCGGAACCGGAACGAAACCGATCTTGCAGGCGAACTCCTCGACGGAGCGGGCCAGCGTGATGGTCTCGAACTCCAGGTAAAGATCCATGCCCTGCTGGCGCGCGCGCCAATAAGCGTTGAGCGCCCACATGATGCCGTGGTCATGATAAGGCTCGAGGAAGTCGGTTCGTCCCGGCACGCCGCTGTCGGATTCGCGAATCTCGCCGGCTGCCAGGTGGACACGCAGCGCGGAGGAGCCGGCGAGGCTCGCGCCGGAGGTGTCCTCGATCCGTCCTTTCACCTGGAACGAATAATGCTGCGGAAAGAGGGAGGCGAAGCGGAACGAACTATGCAGCCCGAGGACCAGATCATAAGCGGCGTGCGGCGCGTCTCCATTGCGGACGGCCTTGGATTCGAAAACCATCGGCTGATAAATGCGGGCATAGCGGTCATAGTCTTCGAGCACCGATTTCACATTCGCAAGGCTCGCGCCGGGAATGCGGACGGCCCCGATCCAATGAATGACCGTGCCGTTCTGCCCCGCCAGGCGCGCATTGAAAGCCTTGTCGCTCAGATTCCAGCGGACCAGGCGGCCGGACGCGAGCCTCGCCGCAGCTTGTTTGGATTCGGGGCCGGGCACCCAGGCCAGTTCCCCCCCATCGAACCGGCTGGACATGGCCTGCTCCGCCGCGGCGACGTAATTGGCGTATTCGCGAAGGATGCCGGGATCCGCGGAGGTGGTGCACCGCGCCGCCCAGGCGATGCCGCCGATCCCGCAGGCAAGCACCGCATACCCGCACACGGCACTCATGGGTGGAGGGCCGCCATGGCGCGAATGAATTCCGGATTGCCGGCCAGTTTGCCGACCCGCGGCTCCACGCGCAGATACAGAAGATAGTCGCAGCGCTCGCCGATGGCTTTCCAGCCCCACTCGAAGGTCTTCGCCAGGTCACCCATGGCGTAGTGAACGGTGGCAAAGTGAAATGCCGGAACGTAACGGGTGCGCGCCAGCTCCTCGAGCAGCGCCAGTTCCCGCCTGGATTCCGCCCCCTTCCCCGCCGCGGCGTAAACGCTTGCCAGGGCCGCTACCGAGGCCGGGCTGTTATTGGAGAACGCGGCGGCTCGCTTGTACTCCTCGATGGCCTGGTCGAACTGTCCCTTTTGCTGGTACGCCATGCCCAAGGTTTGGTGCGCCAGGGGAAGGCTGGGGTCGCTCTCCGTCACCGAGCGAAACTGCTCGACAGCTTGGTCGTACTGCCGGGAATAGTACAGGCACCAGCCGATGCCGATGTTGATGCTGGGCGATAGAGGCTCGAGCTGAAACGCCTCCTTCATCAGCTCGCTGGCTTTGGCGAGATTTCCGGACGCCATGAAGTAGTGGCTGAACCAGTGCTTCGCCGTGGCGGAGCTGGGATTCAGTTCCAGGGCGCGGGTGAACTCCCGTTCGGCGCCGGGGAGGTCCCAGTCGTACGACAGCTTCACGTAAGCCAGGGAGATGTGCCCCTCGGCCAGGTCCGGGTCCAGTTCCAGGGCTTTCTGGGCGGCGGCTTTCGCCAGGGGCATGGCCTGCCTGGGCGGCATGCCGGCTATCTCGATCGACCCGAGCAGCGAGTAAGAGTCGGCCAGGCCCGTATAGGCGAGGGCATGCGTCGGATCGGCGGCAATGGCCTGCTGAAAGTACTGCACGGCTCGCCGCAGGCTGTCCTCGGTGCGCCGATTCCAGAGGTAACGCCCTTTCAGATACGCGTCCAGCGCCTGCGGTTCGGCTGGACGATGCTGCCGGAGCCGTTCCCGATCCTTGGCCCCGATGCTCACCTGAATCTCAGTGGCGATGGCTTCCGCCACGTCCGATTCGAGAGCCAGGGCGTCCTGGAAATCGCGTTCATAGCTGTTCGCCCAATACACCACGCGGGTGCCGGGGTCCTTGAGCTGCGCATTGATCCGCACGCGCCCGCCGGAACGGAAAATGGTTCCGGTGAGCACCCGCTTCACGGATTGGTTGCGGAGGATAGCGGCCCACGCCGCCTCGTCTTTCTGCCCGCCTCCATCCGCGGCCAGGGAGACCACGCGCAGATTGCGCAGGTTGGCGAGACGGGTGATCAGGGCCTCGGTCATGCCTTCTGCGAAATAGTCCTGTGAAGCGTCCTTCTCGACGCTGCGAAACGGAAGCACCGCCAGGGTGTTGGCGGGCGCCATCGCGGGCGCAGCCTGCCACACGCCGCCATTCCCGGCCCTGAAACTGGCGATGGCCCACAGGGCAGCCAGCAGCAGGATACCGGCCAGCATCATCCATTTGGCGGTGAATCGAGGCGCGAACCGGGGGGCAGGCGTCGGCGGGGCGGACAGCCGCGGTTCCGCCGGCGCGGACGGATCCCCGCTGGCAGTTTCCGCCGCGCCCACCGTGCGCACAGGGGCCACAAACCGGTAGCCTCGCCTGGGGATGGTCTCGATGTAGGCGGCTTCCTCTCCCGTGTCCCCCAGGGTTTTCCGAAGAAGAGAGATGTTTCTTGTCAGGGCGCCCTCTTCGACGAAGGTATCGGGCCAGACCGCCTTCATCAGGTCGCCCTTATCGACCATACGGCCGGCGTTCCCTACCAGCACAAGCAGGGTGCCCACCACCTTCGGCGGCAACGGGATCAGCTCACCGTCCCGATGCAGCAACCGCTCGCCGGTGTCAATGCGGTACGGTCCAAACTCGTATGCTTCAATCGCCCGTAGCGTCATGGTTACGGCTAGCAGATCTCGTGACTTCAGACCCTAACTTATCAAGAGGTTATCACAGGATGGAGCGGGATAAGCCGGACATCAGAGTTTCATCAGAGAACCATCAGCCTTTATGAAGGACCGCTGCCCGGCACCAGCGGCATACTCGGCCAGTGAGGTGCAAACGATGAGGGTTCTGGTAACCGGCGCCTGGCTTCTGATGGCGGCGTCCAGCGTGGGGATGTTCCCCGCCGCCGCCGCGACGCCCCCGGCGGAGATCCGGTGGAATGAGCTGGCGATGCTGATTGTCGGCCATCGCGTGTCGATTCCGCTTTCCGAAGGAGTCGTCGAGGGCGAGGTTCTGAGCGTGAGAGACGACTCGCTGGTGCTCGATATCGGCAAGACTTCCAACGCGAGCCGGTATCCCAAAGGCCAAACGCCCATTTCACGCGCCGCCGTAACCGAGGTTTGGCTGGCGGAGCGCCGGAGCACGGGCGGGCGGATCCTGGGCACGGCCGTCGGCGCGCTCACCGGAGTGGTGGCGGGCGCCGAAATCGCGGTTCATGGAACCCATTCGGAGGCTGCCGGAGTTTCCGCCTTCACGGCCACCGCGGTCGCCTGTACGCTGGGCGGCTATTTCGCAGGCCGGAGCGCGGACCGGCATGTCAGGCTGTTGCGCATCAGGCCGGCGGCCGGGGCAGGTCCACAATGAACCGGCCGAATCCTGTTCGCCGGCTGGCGGCCCTTGGCGCTCTTGTTGGGGCCGCGTTCGTTCCAGGCGGCTGCTCCATTAAAAAGATGGCGGTGAATAAGATCGGCGACGCCCTGGCTTCCGGCGGCTCGACCTTCGAGAGCGACGACGATCCAGACCTTGTGGGTCAGGCGCTTCCGTTCTCGCTGAAGCTGCTGGAGAGCCTGCTGGCCGAATCGCCACGCCATACCAGCCTGCTGCTGGTGGCAACCAGCGGGTTTACCGAGTACTCCTACGCTTTCGTGGGGCAGCCCGCCGAGCGCGCCTTCACGGAGAACCTGGAGGAGAGCAAGGAGTTGCGCGAGCGTTCGCGAAGGCTCTACCTCCGCGCCCGGGCATACGGGATGCGCGGCCTGGAAGTCCGCTACCCGGGCTTCGGCGCGGCACTTGAAAACGATCCGGGCGCCGCCCTGGCTCGTGTCCGGAAGCGCGACGTGCCGCTGCTCTACTGGACGGCCGCCGCCCATGGACTGATGATCTCGGCTTCCAAAGCCGACCCCGAGAGGATCGCGGAGTTGCCGGTTGTGGAGGCATTCGTCCGGCGGGCCATCGAACTGGATGAAACCTGGAACGAAGGCGCCCTGCCGGAGTTCCTGATCGTTATCGAAGCGGCGCGGTCCGGCGTCAGCCGCGCGGAGATTCAGAGCCGCATACGGCGCTACTATGACCAGGCGCTCAGCCTTTCCGGCGGAAAGCGCGCCAGCCTGTTCGTTTCCTATGCCGAAAACTCTTCCATACCGGCTCAGGACCGCGGGCAGTTTCGCGAGTTACTCGAACGGGCGTTAAGCATCGATCCCGGCGAGCATCCCGAAACGAGGCTGGCCAACCTGATCGCCCAACGCCGCGCGCGCTGGCTGTTGGGCCGGATCGATGAACTGTTCCTCGAAGCACCCGCCGCAGCGGGAAAGGAGAACTGAAATGTCGCAATTCCCGACTCAATCCACGGCGCGGGCGGCGATCGGACTGCTGCTGCTCGGATGCCTGGCTCCGGCCCTGCCGCAGACGGTCATCAAGCTGGGAACCCTGGCGCCCGAAGGTTCGCCCTGGCACGAATCGCTCCAGTCGATGGGCGAGCGATGGCGCAAGATCTCGGGCGGCCAGGTGAAAGTGGTCATCTACCCGGGCGGCGTGCTCGGCGATGAGCCGGACTTGGTCAACAAGATGCGCATCGGCCAGATCCAGGCGGCCGGCCTCTCCGGCGCAGGATTGTCCGGCATCGAGCCGGGCGTCATGGCTCTCCAGATTCCCATGATGTTCGATTCGTACCAGGAACTGGACTATGTGCGGGAACGCGTGGCGCCTCACCTGGAGAAGATGATGGAGGCGCGCGGATACCTGGTGTTGAACTGGGGCGATGTGGGATGGGTCCATTTCTTTACCAACCGGCCGGCCACCCGCCTGGGGGAAATGCGCAACATGAAGCTGTTCACCTGGGCCGGCGACAACGACACGCTGGAACTCTGGAAGGCCAACGGGTTTCGCGCCGTGCCGCTGGCGGCGACCGACATCCTCACGGGCCTGCAGACCGGGCTGATCGACGCGGTGCCCACCACACCGCTCTATGCCCTCCTCAACCAGAGCTTCGGGATCGCGCGCAACATGATCGACGTAAAGTGGGCTCCGCTGATCGGCGCGACGGTAATCAGCCGGCGGGTGTGGGAGTCCCTCCCCGCCGCCCAGCGGCCCGCCATGCTGGACGCCGCCCGGGAGGCGGGCGTGGGCATGCGCGACGCCATCCGCAAGATGGGTGACGAAGCCATCGCCACCATGCAGAAGCGGCGGCTGCAAGTCATTCCCGTCGACGCCGCGACCGTGGCGGAGTGGCGCAGAGACGCGGAAGGCGTTTACCCGAAGTTGCGAGGCAGCACGATTCCCGCCGACCTGTTCGACGAGGTCCGCAAACTGCGTGACGATTACCGCGCGTCCTCCGCGGGAGCCCGCAAATGACTGCACTTGCGGAACCGCCCGCCGGCTTGTCCTCCGCGCAAGGCGGCTCCTGGATCTCGCTCGAACGCCTGATTCCGGCGGCTGCCCTTACAGCGATGACGCTGCTCCCTATCACCGAGATGGTCTCAAGGCAGTGGAGGCTGCCGGGTATCCCGGGGTCGACCGCGGTGGTGCAGCATCTGACGCTGTGGATCGCCTTCATCGGGGCGGCTTTGGCGGCGCGGTCCGGGCAGCTTCTGTCGCTTTCCGCCAACACGTTTCTCCCGGCGCGATGGGCCGGGCGCGTGCGCATCTGCGTATCGGCAGTGGGCGCCGCGATCGCCATGTGCCTGGCCTGGGCGGCCGCCTCGTTCGTGAATGCGGAGCGGCTGGGCGGGGACCGGTTGACAGCGGCCATTCCGCGTTGGGTGGCCCAATCCGCCATGCCGGCGGGCTTCCTGGCGGTCGCGCTAGGCATCGTGTGGCACGCGGCGCCCAACCGCCGCGGCAGGCTGTGGGCGGCTCTCGGACTGTGCCTCCCGCTTGCATTCGGGTTCCTGCCGGCGCCGCACAGTGCCGTGCTGCTCGCCGCTGGAATCGCGGTCATCCTGGCGGCGGCCTTGCTGGGCCTTCCGATCTTCGCCACTCTGGGCGGCATCGCGCTACTGCTGTTTTGGAACGCCGGCGTTCCGGCGGCGGCCGTGCCGGTCGAGACCTACCGCCTGGTCGCCTCGCCGGTTTTGCCCTCCATTCCGCTGTTCACATTTGCCGGGTACCTGCTTGTGGCGGGCGGCGCTAATCTCCGCCTGCTGCGGGTCTATCAGGCGCTGCTCGGATGGTTGCCGGGGGGCCTGGCGATCACCACCGCAGTGGTCTGCGCGATTTTTACGTGGGCCGGCTCGGGCGTGACCATCCTCGCCATGGGCGGTCTCCTTCTTCCTATGCTGGTGCGGGCCCGCTACCCCGAGAACTTCTCCATCGGACTCATCAATGCTTCCGGGTCGCTCGGCCTTCTCTTTCCGCCGAGCCTGCCGGTCATCCTGTACGGCATCTACTCGCGGACTCCGATCGATTCGTTGTTCGTGGGCGGATTTCTTCCCGGGTTGCTGATGATCGGCTTGGTTTCGGCGTGGGGCGTGTACCAGGGCGTCCGGAATCGCGCCGAACGCACCCGTTTCTCCGCGGACGAGGCGATCCAAGCCGCGTGGGCCGCCAAGTGGGAGCTGGCCATACCGGTGATCGTACTGATCGGGCTGTTTGGAGGGTTCGGCACGCTGGTGGAAGCCGGAGCGATCACGGTGGCGTACGTTTTCTTTGTGGAGTGCGCGGTGTACAAGGGGCTTTCGGCGCGCCGCGACTATGCCGGCGTGGCCCGGGAATGCGCCACCGTGATCGGCGGGGTGCTGTTGATTGTGGGGGTCGCGGTGGGATTCACCAATTACCTGGTGGATGCGCAGTTGCCCGCTCTACTGATCGCCTGGACGCAGGCGCACATCCATTCCAAATACGCATTTCTGCTGCTCCTCAATATCGTTCTCCTGGTTAAAGGATCGTTCATGGACGTTTTCTCGGCGATCATCGTTGTGGCGCCGCTGATCACGCCGATCGCCGCCGGGTTCGGGATCGAGCCCGTTCAACTCGGCATCATCTTTTTGGCCAACCTGGAGCTGGGATATCTCACGCCGCCAGTGGGCATGAATCTTTGTTTGTCCGCCTATCGTTTCCAGCGTCCCATGGCCAGCGTCTACCGGGCCACCTTGCCGTTCTACCTGATTCTGCTGGCGGGCGTTCTGCTGATCACCTACGTACCGTGGATCACGATGGCGCCGGTGCACTGGTTTGTCGGGAGGTAGTTGGGCGACGGGAGCCTCGGCAGGCGCCGCTGGCCGGGCGATCCACGAACGCTTGGGGAGAGACCCCGCTCCGTGGCGATTCCGGCGGAAATGTGGAGATCTCAAATGGCCGCCTCGCTCAGAGTGCCAATTCGCCCTTGTACATCATGTCCTTCAGTGGAAATTTGACCGACAGATGAAACGGGGCAAACCGGCTGTCAAGTGTCACTAACTTATCCGCCACTTGGATCGGGTCCGCTCCGCGCGGGAAAAAGAGGAGCACCCCGGTAGCCGCATCTCCCGACCCCGTGAACAGGTGGGCACACGGAATGCCGGGCTTGTTCTTACGCTCCAGCCGGCTGCCCTGCTGAATCGCCTGCAGCATGACTTCGTTCGGATTCGGCGCACCCTCTTCCGGCCTGGTCTTCGGGGGTGGCATCAACGGCAGACCGCGCAGCCGGATCACGTAAAACTGCCCGCTCAATTCCGGCAACTCCGGCCCGCCTGCCAGGCGCACTGGCTTCGCGGTCTCCCATCGCGCCAGCACGCGGAACTGCACCGGATGGCCCGGATCGGGGTTCGGAGGCTTCGGCGGCGCCTCGCCGATCGGTACGCTCCGCACGCCCCCGGGCGGGACCCCCGGTCTGATGTCCGGCATGTCGCCACCCAACCTCCCGTTGTTCCCGTAACCTGGGGTGGTGCGCCGGTCTTTTCCCTCCTCCATGCGCACCAGACCTTCCTGCGCCCATGGGGATTGGGCGAGCAGAAGCTGCTTCTCGTCGTTGCTCCAACTGGCGGGGTCTTTACTGTCCCAGAATTCTCTCCGTGCAGCCCCCAGGGCGAGGCATGCCGGCAACATCGCCGCGGCCTGCAACCATTGCCTTCGCGTTCGGATCACTACTTCTATCCTAACGTCACCGCAACAGTGAGCAGGGCGAGAACAGGAATCAATGTGAAGAACAACGGTATATCTTCGGCTTCTCCCACGGTTTTGCCTGATCGGAGTACAATCCGTCCGGCATTACTTCAGGCCGTCCACACCGTTCCCTTGCGCCATGCAGTGTTGGCCAAATGCGCTACGCGCGCAATCGCTACGGCGGCCCGGATCGGGGCGTTCGGCGCGTTGCGGCTGCGCACGCAGTCGAGGAAGTTCTGCATGTGCGCAATCGTGCCGTCGGCGGACGATTTCACGGCAATCTCCGGCTCCGGCCAATTCGTCAATTCGCGCTGCACCTTGCCTTCGGAGTACACCGCGAATCCATCGCGGTTCAACTTCATGGTGGCGCGGTGGCCACGGAAAATGATGTTGCCGCCGTCGAGCGAGCCATTCAGCGCACCGTTGTACACCATGGTGAATCCGGGATAGTCCCAAGCCGCGTTGATCGTGTCGGGGCACTCGAATTGCGGCAGGGCATAGCGGCTTCCGGCGGCCTGCGCGGTGCGTGGCGCATACTGCTCCATATACCACTGCACCACGTCGCCATAATGTGAGAACAGGTCGGTCAAATGGCCGCCGCCGAAATCCCAAAACCAGCGCCACCGCACGCAGCGCAACGCATCGAAGGGCTGATCCGGCGCCGAGCCCAGGAACCGTTTCCAATCGATCTTCGAGGCATCCACTTTCGGAGGCGTCTGCAGGTTGACCACATAATCCTGATACCAGGAGGTCAGCACCAATGAAATTGGGCCAAGCTTGCCTTCGGCGACAGTCTCCCTCGCCTGAAGGAAGTGCGGCCAACTTCTCTGCTGATAGCCGACCTGCACAATCTGTTTAGAGCCGAGCACCACCTTCTCCACCTGCTCGCCCTCCTGGATAGTGTGGCTGACCGGCTTCTCGACATACACGTCCTTTCCCGCCTTCACCGCGTCCACCGTCATGGGAACGTGCCAATGGTCCGGAGCTCCAATCACGACGCCGTCGATGTCGTTGCGCTCCAGCACTTCCCGGTAGTCCAGATATTCCTTGCCGCCGGGAGCAAACTTCTCTTTCGCCGCCAAGCGGCGGGTCTCGGAAACGTCGCAGACCGCTACAATCTCGGTATTCTCCGCTTTGGCCGCCAGACCCAGCAGGTAGGTCGCGCGTCCGCCCACGCCGAGACCAGCGATGCGAATGCGCCCGTTTGCGCCGAAGACGCGGCTATAGGAGGCGGCCGTCCAGACGGCGGACGCTTTCAGCAGACTACGACGTTGCATCATGGTTGCACTCCGGCGATGGCACGATTATACGCCTTTGCGGGCCGGCACGCCCGGGCCATAGAAACGGAGCCCACGCGCCGGAGGAATGCCACGTCATCGAAATCGGCAAATCCGACGTCTTAACGGCAAACGCCGACAGGATTAATCCGCACTGCGAACTCCATGTGGGTAGAATGGACCGCATGGCGTCACCGAACGACCACGGTGACCACGACGAACGATCCATTTCCCATGGAGCACGAGTTGATCCAGGAGTGCGCGAAGTCAAGCCGGCGCGAAGACGAATGGTTGTGGGGCTGGGATCCGACTCCCGGAATCGTGTCGGTGTGGGCGGAGGATCATGGACGGGCGATCGTGTGGCGCCGAATCCCACGGACGGGGGAACTCGTGCGCGAGGAGGCGCGGTTCCGGCCGTGGCTGCTGCTCGATCGACTCGACGATCTGCGGCACCTGGATTCGCGGCTTGGGCGGGAAGGGACAGCAGGCGCGCAGGTAAGTTATCGCGAACTCGACGGGCCCGGTGCGTTGCGGTATCTCGTTTGCGCCGACGACGGGAAGACGCTGACGTCGGCGGTGTTGCAGGGCGCGACGCGGCGGCTCGGGCGGCGGGCCGGTCACCTGCGGGAACTGGGAAAGGAAGCCGTGCTCGTGCTGCCCCCAGAGGAGCAGTACCTCGTTTCGACCGGGCGGACGTACTTTCGCGATCTCACGTTCGACCAACTGCACCGGATGCAGCTGGATCTGGAGACGACTGGGCTAGACCCCGATCGCGATCGGATCTTCATGGCGGCGGTGCGTGACCCGTCGGGCGCAACAGAGGTGATCGAGGCTCGCGGTGACGGCGACGCCGCCGAGGCCGAGCTGATCCGCCGGCTGGTCGCGAAGGTGAGAGCGGCGGATCCGGACGTGATCGAGAACCACAACCTGCACGGGTTCGACCTGCCATTCCTCGATCGGCGTTCGCACATGCTTGGAGTGCCGCTGGCGCTCGGGCGGATCGGGCCACCGGGATTGCGACAGCGTGGAGCCCAACGCGGCATCGCCAGCGGCGCGGCCGGCCGTCTTCGAGTGCGGTTCGTTGCACCGGGTCGCGAGCTGATTGACACTCTCGATGCGGTGCTGCGGTACGACTTCGCAACCCGTGAACTACCGGATCATGGGCTCAAAGCAGTCGCTCGGCACCTAGACATCGCCGGGCCGGATCGAGAGTACATCCGCGGCGACCAGATCCACAAGGTGTACCGCCGCGACCCGGCGCGGGTACGCCGCTACGCGACTGCGGATGTCGAGGAGGCCGCCGGCCTGGCGCGGATGCTCGGCGGCGCCGCGTTCGCGCTGGCGCGGATGGCCCCGCGCCGGTATGAGCGGCTGGCAGATGCGGGAGCGGCCACGGGCGTGATCGACCCCTTGCTGGTGCGAGCATACCTCCGGGCGGGAATGGCGCTGCCCGCACATCAACCTGGCGACGGCACGCCGCACACCGGCGCAGGCCTGCACCTGTTCGCCACCGGCGTGGCGCGGCGAGTAGTAAAGGCGGACGTCGCGAGCCTGTATCCCTCCCTGATGCGGGCATACCGGATCGGCCCGGCACGGGACCGTCTCGGGGCGCTGCTCGCGCTTGTGGATCGGCTGGTCGAGCAGCGGCTTGCCGCGAAGTCGAGCGCCCGGGCAGCGCCGGCGGGATCGGCAGAGCGCTACGCGCACGAGGCGATGTCGGCGGCCATGAAGCTCGTCGTGAACTCCGCGTACGGATACCTTGCAGCAGGTGGCGACTTGACGCGCTTCGCGGACGTCCACGCGGCCAACGAAGTGACCGGTCGCGGCCGCGAGACGCTCGACCTGATGTGCGGCGCGCTCGCCGCTCGCGGGGTGACGCTGATCGAGGCGGACACCGACGGCGTCTACTTCGCGGTACCCGAGTCGTGGAGCGAGGCGGACGAGCACCGCGCCGTGGCGGAAGTCGCCACCCTCCTGCCGCCGCTCGTTCAGCTCGAGTTCGCCGGCCGCTATGCGGCCATGCTGTCGCACGAACCGAAGAACTACGCCCTGCTCGCCTACGACGGAACGCTTCTGCTGCGCGGGGTGGCGTTTCGTTCGAGCCGCGCGGAGCCGTTCGGTGAGGCGTTCCTGCGACGCTCGATCGGCCGGTTGCTCGCGGGTGACGCCGGTGGAGTGCGAGAAGTCTACCTCGCCACCCTGGACGCGCTCCGCCGCCGCGAACTGCCGACCTGCGAGGTCACCTCCAGCGTGCGGCTGACCAAGACACCGGCACGGTATCTCGAGACCCGCGACAGCCGGCGCGAGCTACCGTATGAAGCGATGCTCGCCCGTGGACGGACGTCGTGGAGCATCGGCGACCGGGTCCGGGTGTATCGCACGAAGGGTGGCTCCGGCGGAGTGGTCGAGGAGGCAGCAGACGAAGCCGCCGGGATCGAGACCGCCGACCGGCGCGACTACGATGTCGATCATTACGCGCGTCTGTTGCGCGACACGTTTGCGGCGCGGCTGGTTCGAGCCTTCACCCCCGACGATTACGCCGCCATATTCGCCGACCCCGACCAACTGTCGCTCTTCACGCCGCCCGTTGCAACGATACGGACGATCCTCAGTAAACAGGCGGGGAGCACATAGGGGATGAAGCCGGCCGGCCGTGGAACCGTGGGTCCCGGCGCCAATCGCGCTTCAGCACCCCGACGGGGGTCAACCGGGAATCCAGATACGGCCCGCCTTCACCAGTTCCGCGCCGCCGGGCAGCGGCAAAGGAGCACCGGACCTGGTAAAGAACGTCAGGCCTTTGTAGCTCATCAGGTACAGATAGTTCCTGCCGAAAATTCCGCCTTCCGCAACAACGATCAGCGGATCCTTGGCCCGGTTCAGGAGTTTCGAAAACTCCTCCGGTTCGACCCGTATGAGCATACCCGATACCTTGATGGCTTTGGCGATCGCTGCGCCAGCTGCGGCACCTGCTGCCATATGCTTCCTCCTGCTTGCTACGCGGCCCGCTTCAGTTCCCAAGCGGCAAGTGTAATTCCGCTCTAGTGTACCTTGCCCGCCGAGTTCTCGAGAACGACATTGGAGAGCACAGCGGTATCAGACTTGTCCGGCAAATGCGAGCAGAAGCCGATGCCCACGTAAAAAGGCTCGTCGAAATGCAGGCGAATCGGCGGGCCGAACTGGTGCATCGGTTCGCCTGTCAGGCTGATGAAGAGCGCGACGGAGTCACCATACTTTTCGATTCCGATGCGCTTAGCCCTGACATTGGCGAGGCTGCCCCCGAAGCGAAACTGCATATCCTTGAGGTTCGCGCCTCTCTCGGGACGATCTGCCAGGTGAATCAAGCCCGCACCGTGCTGGCCGGCCATGGCTTCCCTGGAATCATCATCGAGATTCTGGCGAATGACCAGAACGGCTTTTCGATCGCCGTAGCCGTTCGAGTCCGGGAACGCGACGTCGGCGGCGAGTGAAACGTCCCCGGACATCCTGCTCCAGAGATAACGAAACTCGTCGCGCGAATACCAGATGTTGTAGCCGGCGGAGTTGATGGTGTACTGCTTCGTGCTGGCGTCGTAACTGGCGCTGCCCGGCACCAGCGCGCTGCCGATGTCGGATTGGCCCTGAAACACGCCGATCGGCGTGTCGAAATTCTTGCTTGGCCGGTGAAAATCCGCGGGTGGCGGCACCTGTTTGTGCGTAGGGGAGCCCGGCAGCGCCCAATCCGGCACGGTGGGCGAAGGTGTTGCAGGCGCTCCGGACGCCTGCGCGCGCAGCAGATGCGGTGCGGCACACAGGATCAGGACGAGCAGCGAGACTCGACAGGGGTGCTTGATCGGGAAACGAACAATGTACTCTTCCATAACGATGGACTCTACCAGATAGCGGGCAGATTCGCACGCACTCATAACCACTCCGGAAGAGCGCCTTGGATTTCCCCGAGGCCAATTCGACCGATGGGTTCCCGACCTGGTCCCGCGTCAGTTTACGATATGATGGTTCGCACGGACTTGGCGGCGATGCACCGACAGAAAGGAATCCGAGCGTTGCTCAGAACATTTTGTTGGCTCGGGGTTGTATTCGCGGTTTCGGTCCACGGCGCGGAACGGCCACGCATCGTCGGCATCGCGAACATCGCGGTGAAGGTGGACAACCTCGACGACGCCCGTAAGTTCTACTCCGGGGTAGTGGGGATGGCGGAGGCTTTCGCGACGAAGGACCCCGCGGTGGCCGGCGATCTCGCCTGCTTCAAGGTCAACGACCACCAGTACGTAGAGGTGTCACCGACCCTGAATGGCGAGCGCGAAGACCGCCTCATCCGGATCGGCTTCGAAACGAACGATGCCCGGAAGCTGCGCGACTACCTGGCGGCGAAAGGCATTCAGGTCCCCGCCAGGATCGACAAGGACGCCAACGGCAACCGGAGCTTCGTAGTGAAGGACCCGGATGGCCACTCGGTGCAGTTCGTCCAGTACATGCCGGGATCGATTCACAGCCGTAATTTTGGCAAGCATCTATCGGCGACGCGCGTTTCGGACCATATCCTGCACGTAGGCGTGCGCGTGGTGGATCCGTCCAAGGCGGACGCCTTCTATAAAGACGCCCTGGGGTTCCGGCTGCAATGGAAGGGCGGGCCGACGGACGACCGCTTCGAGTGGATCTCGATGATGGTGCCGGATGGATACGACTGGATCGAGTACATGGTGCGCGAGACCATGCCCACGCCCCAACAGCTCGGCGTGCTGCACCATTATGCTCTGAGCACGATGGACGTGCAGCAGGTGTACAAAACGGTAGTGGAGCGGGGTTACAAGCCGCCGCGGGAGCCCGCGATCGCCCGCGACGGCCGCTGGCTGCTGCAACTCTACGACAAGAATTTCACGCGGACCGAGATGATGATCCGCAAACCGGTCGAGACGCCGTGCTGCTCGCCGAACCTGGACGATTTCAAGCAATGAAGACCCAGGATCTGGAGTAATCCGACCGCGTTCGCGCCGCAAGCAGCCGAGCCGGAGCTTCTAAACCGGATCACTCGGAAGCCCCTGGCGCCAGGCCGTTCCTAATGATCTTCCCACCCTTCATCACGAACTTGACCCGCTGAAGCTCCGTGATGTCGGCCAGCGGGTCGCCGGAGACGGCGATCAGGTCGGCGTATTTACCCTTGTCGATGGATCCGACCTGATCCTGCCATCCCATCACCTTCGCGTTAATCGTGGTTCCCGACTGGATCGCCCTCGCCGGAGTCAGGCCCGCGCGCTTCACGAGCGCTTCAAACTCGAGACCCTGCGTCCCATGCGGAAACGTCGATCCATCCACTCCGCTGCCCATCATCACTTGAATTCCGTTCGTTGCCGCGGCCATTCTGGCAGCCTTCTCGAAGATCGGTATGATCCGGAACCTGCCGCCGGTGTTTTTCGCGTCCACGTCGTCCATGTACGGCTCCATGTACCGGACCAGCGTCGGATCGTAATAAAGCCCCTTCGCGGCCATCATGTCGATCTGTTCCCGGTTCAGGCCGAATCCGTGCTCGATGGTGTCGCAGCCCGCGACGATCGCGTTCCTTTGCCCCTCGCCGCCATATACATGGCAGCCTGCCTTCCTGCCCAGCCGGTGCGTCTCGTCAATCAACGCTTCGAGTACCGCCAGCGGATAAGTCACCTGGTATTGGTCGTCACCCGTAGCGCTGAACGAGTAGCCACCAGCCGGATACAACTTGATCCAATCCGCGCCGTGCGCGATCTGTTCCCGCACGGCCGCGCGCGCCGCGTCCGCCGAGCGCACCACCGCAGCGGCTAACGGGTTGTCCGGAACAGTTGGATTCGCGGCGCCGGCTCCCCAGACGATGCCTCGAGTCGACACCTGATACCGTGGGCCGTCTATGCGGCCCTCGTTGATGGCATTGCGGATCGCCACGTCGCCGTATCCGTTACCGTGGGAGCTCATATCTCGCGCGGCGGTAAAGCCCGCCCGCAGATCCGCCTGCGCGTTCTGTACGGCGATCAGCATCGAGCTTTCCGTCGTTGCGTCCGGTCCGCGTGTGTTGAACATGTGGGTGTGCGCGTCGATCAAGCCGGGTAGGACCGTTGCCTGGCTGAGGTCGATCACCTTCGCTCCCGCCGGAATCCCGACCTGGCCCTGCGGTCCGACTTCAGTGATTCGCTCGCCCGAAAGAACGACCACCTGCCGCGTCAACATTTGGCCGGTCTTGCTATCGAACAAGCGGCCCGCACGGACCGCGACAACTCGAGGAGCCGGAGGGCATTGAAACACTCCGCCGTCAGAACCGGCGCACGGGATGGGCCCCGCCCCTCGCCACGGAGCTGGCGGCGGCTGAACCTGTGCGCGAATCGCAGTCGCGCTCAGTGAAACCGCGAACGCTGTGGTCAAAACAGACCCGTATCGCATGATGTAATCTCCCCGAGCCGGCAACCTCCTGATTGTAACGGCTTCCCGGGTTATCCGAGAAGACTGCTCAGAAACGACCCGATGAATCCTACCCGGCAGGAAAGGATAGATTCCGGCCATCATCGGGCCAACGTCGAGATAGCCGGAAAAACGACACGCTAGAGCCGCTACTGATACCCCTTCCCGTTCCAACGATACACGGTGTCCCGGCCCCCGATAGAGGACACCCTGCCGATTCACCCTTGATTTCGGAGCGGTATACGTGCTACTCACAGGTCTGGAAGGCAGAACCAGATGACCAAGAAGATCGCCATGATCGGTGCGGGGAGCATCGTTTTTTGCAAGACCCTGTTGAACGACATCCTGTCCACGCCGGCGCTCGCCGGCTGCGAAATCGCGCTGATGAGCCGCACCGAAGAGAAGTTGCGGCGCATGGAGGCGTTCGCCTGCCGCATGATCGCCGATAACGGGCTCGCCGCCAAGGTCTGGGGCACCACGGACCGCGCCGAAGCCATCCGCGACGCCGACTTCGTCGTGGTGATGATCCAGGTGGGCGGCGTCCGCGCCTTCGAGCTGGACTACAGGATCCCCCTGCGGTACGGCGTGGACCAGTGCATCGCCGACTCTCTGGGCCCGGGCGGCATCATGCGCGGCCTGCGGACTATTCCGGTGCTCGTGGACATCGGCCGCGATATGGAGCGGCTGGCGCGGCCGGGGGCGATCATGCTCCAGTACGCCAACCCCATGGCGGCCAACTGCCTGGCGCTGGGGAAAGCCACCGGGGTCTCGTTCGTGGGGCTGTGCCACGGGGTGCAGACCACGCTCGACCTCATCGCGCGCTATTGCGGCGTGCCCAAGGAGGAGATCACCTACACCTGCGGCGGCATCAACCACATGGACTGGTTCCTGCGGCTGGAACACCGGGGCCGCGACCTGTACCCGATGCTGCGGGAGGTCTTCGAAAGGCCCGAGTACTACAAGAATGAAAAGGTGCGCGGCGAAGTCTTCCGCCACTTCGGCTACTTCATGACCGAGAGCACCGGCCACCTGAGCGAGTACGTGCCGTGGTTCCGGAAGAACCGGAAGGCGCTCGAGATGTACTGCGACGAGCCGAGCTTCGGCGGTGAGTCCGGCGCGTACTACAACTGGTGCAAGCTGGTGGCCGACCGGTACGCGGTGGAGGACCCGCTGATCTACGAATCCACGCGGCTCGGAAAGCGCAGCGTGGAGTACTGTTCTTACATCATGGAAGCGCTGGCCACCGGGAAGCCTTTCCGCTTCATGGGCAATGTCCGCAACGACGGGTACATCACCAACCTGCCGCGGGGGTGTTGCGTGGAGGTGCCCGTCTTTGCCGACGATGCCGGGCTGCGCCCGACGGTGGTGGGCGAGCTGCCGGCGCAGTGCGCGGCGCTGTGCACCACCAACATCAACGTCCAGAGCCTGGCCGCCGAAGCGGCGTTGGCGGGCGACCCAGAACGCCTGGTGCAGGCAGCCGCGATGGATCCGCTGACGGGGGCGGTTTGCACGCTCGCGGATATCCGCGAGATGTGCGCCGAACTGCTGGAAGCCGAGCGAGAGTGGCTGCCGCAGTTCGCAGGCCGGAGTGTGGCGCCCAAACCGGCGATCGCGATACCGGCGGGGTGCCAGGCCGTGGATGTGCCGCTCGATCCGGCGCTGGCCATCGGCAAGCGCTTCGGCACGCTGGTCACGCAGGGAATGGAGCAGAACGTATGAGCATCGACCGGAACGAATCACGCCGTCAGTTTCTGAGGCGCACCACCGTGGGAACGGCTGCTGCCGCGGCTTTCCCGTACCTCATTCCCCGGCACGTGCTGGGCGCTCCCGGCAGGCCGGGGGCCAACGACCGGATTCAGGTCGGCGTCATCGGAGTGGGGAACCGGGCGAACCTGTTGATCGACCAGCTTCCCCAGCCGGGACAGGTGGCGGCGCTGGCGGACTGCTGGCTCGCGCGGTGCGAACAGGCCGCCGCCAAACGCCAGGCCAAATGGGACCTCTACCAGGACTACCGCCGCATCCTGGACCGCAAGGATATCGACGCGGTGATCGTAGCCACGCCGGACCACGGCCGGGTGCTGGCCGCGATCCACGCCTGCCAGGCCGGCAAGGACGTATACGCCGAGAAGCCTCTGACCTTGTACCCCGCCGAAGGGCGCGCGCTGGTCAACGCGGCGCGGAAATACAAACGCGTCTTCCAGGTGGGAAGCCAGCAGCGCTCCATGCAGATGAACCAGATCGCGTGCCGGCTGGTGCGAACGGGAGGGCTGGGCAAGATCACGCTCGTCCAGGGCGTCAACTACCCTTCGTCGAACACCGTCACGGAGCTGCCCGAAGAGGCCGTTCCCGACAAGCTGGACTGGGATGTGTGGCTGGGGCAGGCGGCCCAGCGCCGCTACAACAAGAAGCTGCACACCAGTTGGATGTCGTGGTGGGATTACTCGGGTGGCGAGATGACCAACTGGGGAGCGCACGGGCTGGACCAGGTCCAGTGGGCGCTGGGGATGGACGATAGCGGGCCGGTGGAGCTGTGGCCCATGGAAGGCGGGCCTGCGGGCGCGATGGCGTTCCGCTACGAGAACGGAGTGGAGGTCCACCTCGACCTTCCCCAGAACGACCTGCAAGGGGGCGCGCGCTTCATCGGCGAGAAGGGACAAATCGACA
Source organism: Bryobacteraceae bacterium (assembly GCA_035638575.1). Taxonomy (GTDB): domain Bacteria; phylum Acidobacteriota; class Terriglobia; order Bryobacterales; family Bryobacteraceae; genus DASQZT01. The sequence continues at coordinate 99,676 of DASQZT010000282.1, read as the reverse complement.
TCTGGCGCAACAACTTCAAGATCGACGCGCCGGGCGTGACACTCGACCTGCCGCCGAAGCAAGAGATCGACAAGTGGCACGACAATGTGGCGCTGTGGCAGGCGGAGTACCACATGGGCTTCTGGCTGGAAGCCATTCCCGGGCGCAAGACGCCCAATGCGGACGTGGAGATCGGGCACCGGTCGGTGACCGTGTGCCACCTGGCCAACATCACGCGGCGTCTCAACCGGAGGCTGCGGTGGGACCCCAAGAAGGAAGAATTCCCCGGCGACCGCGAGGCCAACCTGCTGGCCAACCGGGAGCGGCGCAAGGGATGGGAGCTGCCGAAGGTCTGAGGCCGAAGCCCGGATGGGCGCTGGCTCGCGTACTCTTCAGACACCCCGGGCCACAGCCGCCCGGTCCGGCTGGCACTCAGGATTTCCAGAGAACTGGCCAGCTTTCGCCGTTGGCGCCGCGCCATAATCTACTCTTGCGTCTGCTATTTGCTATTGCGCTGTTCGCTCTTCCGGCTATGGGACAGAAGGCCGGCGTCAATTGGATCCAGCCGAACGACTCGCCTCTGGAGATCGACGGCTTGCCCTGGTTTGGAGAAAATGGCGGCGAATGGTTCCGGCTGCCGGTGCGGCTGCAAGACACATTGCCGAAATCCGTCTGGAGCCTGGGGAACTCGCCGAGCGGAGGACGGATTCGATTCCGGACCGACTCCAACGTCATTGCGATTCGTCTCGAATACCGATCCGGCCCAGACATGGCCAACATGCATGCATTCGGCCAGACTGGGGTAGACCTGTATCTCGACGGCTTCTATCGAGGCACGGCAATTGCCAGGAAGGACTCGAAACCGGGTGAACCGGTCGAACAAGTTTATCTCGATCTAAAGGGGCAGCCACGCGTCGAGCGCGAAGCGACCATTTATCTCTCGCTGTACAAGCCCGTGAAGGTCGTGGCCGTGGGCCTCGACGCGGATGCCGGGATTCGCAAGCCGCAGCCGTTCGCCGTATCGAAGCCGGTTGTATTCTACGGCACCTCGATCACGCAAGGAGGATGTGCCAGCCGCCCCGGGATGAGTTATCAGGCAATCCTCGGGCGGATGCTCAATCTCGATTTCGTCAACCTGGGCTTTTCGGGGAGCGGCAAGGGCGAGCCGGAGGTGGCGCGAATGGTCGCCGAAATAGATGCGTCGGCATTTGTTTTCGACTTCGCGCAGAACAACCGGACCGTCGCTTCTCTGCGCGAGGTGTACGAGCCGTTCTTGAATACGGTTCGCGAAAAGCACCCGCGCACGCCCATCGTGGTCATCACTCCCATCGCCAATTCCCAGGAAACCCTGCCAGGGACAGACGGCGAAGTGGAGGGCATGCGTGCATTGATTCGCAAAGTGGCGAGCAAGCACATCGCGGCCGGCGATGAACACCTGCAAATCGTCGAAGGCACGGACCTGCTCGGGCCGGAGCGGGCGGATGGGTTGGTGGACGGAACCCACCCCAACGACCTGGGGTTCCAGTGGATGGCGGAAGGGCTGGCGCCACGATTGCGTAGAGTGCTGAACCTCCATCAGTGAGTTGGCCAGCCGCAGGGTCCAGGCGAGGCGGTCAGCCGGGGAGCGTTTCGTTGTTCGACAGCCGTAACACCCGGCGTCTGGACGCCGAGTTGGAGCCAGGCCGATCGCGGCATCGCGCGATCAAAACGGAAGAGCATGCGGGCATAATATGTCACATCTCCGCACTTTTCTTTTGCGCGAATTTCGATCATAATGGAAGGTCAAAAAGCTTCAGTCGTACCCATCAGGAAAAGCGGCCCTGTTGCCAGCGGTCTTTGATAAAGGAGGAGTATGTCCAAACTACGCGTCATTCTGTTGGCCTGCCTCTCGCTGCCGGCCTTGTTGATGTTGCTTCCGAAATCCGCGTCCTGCCAGCTCGCAGGCTCCGGGACGATTACCGGAACCGTAACCGATGCCTCGGGCGCCACCGTGCCGGGGACGGACGTGGTGATCCGTAATACGGACACCGGCATCGAGCGCAAGACCCAGACCGACGACGCTGGAATATACAGCGCCGCGTTTCTGGCGCCCGGGAGCTATGAAGTGCGCCTGAACAAGACGGGATTCGGCGCGTTGCTGCGAACGGGCCTGGTGCTGCAGGTCGGGCAGACCCTGACCATCAACCTGTCGATGGCCGTCCAGGCGGCGCAGCAGCAGGTAACGGTCACCGGCGAAACGCCCATCGTCGACACCGAAAAAACCGAGGTCTCCCAAGTGATCAGCGAGGCGGCCGTGAGCAACCTGCCCATCGCCGGCCGCCGCTGGGACAGCTTCGTGCTCCTCACCCCCAATGTCACCACCGACGGCACCAACGGCATGGTCTCCTACCGCGGCCTCTCCGGCCTTTACAACAGCAACACCGTCGATGGCGCCAATAACAACCAGGCCTTCTTCTCCGAAGCCCGCGGCCGCGCCATCAGCGGCGCCTACGTCTACAGCATGGACTCCATCAAGGAGTACCAAGTCAGCGCCAGCAACTACAGCGCGGAGCTGGGCCAGGCCGCCGGCGGCGTGGTCAACGCCGTCACCAAGTCCGGCGCCAACGACTTCCACGGCGACCTGTTCTACTACCTGCGCTATCCTTCCTTCAACGCGCTCGATCCGCTGCCCAAGTCGCAGGGCAACTACAACCAGCCGATCCACCAGTGGCAGCAGTTCGGCGCCAGCGCCGGCGGCCACTTCGTCAAGGACAAGTTGTTCTACTTCGTCACTTATGACGGCTCGCGCAAAGTCAACCCCGTGACCTACACCAGCAGCAGCTACAGCAGCACCGCGCGCGCCCTCCCCTGCCCCTCCCAGCTCACCGTCACCCAGTGCGCCAACGCCAACGCGTTCATTTTCGGCAAGCTGGGCACCTATCCGCGCGCCACCAATCAGGATGTCTACTTCGGCAAGCTGGATTACCAGGCCACCGCGAGCAACCACGTGAGCGCCTCGCTGAACATTATGAACTACAAGGCGCCCAACGCCTACTCCACCGCGCCTTCCTACAACAACAGCTCGCTCGATACCAACGGAAGCTACATCTACCACGAGCGGATTTTCGTCGCCAACTGGGATTCCACCATTTCCAATTCCGCCGTCAACAACCTGCGCTTCCAGTGGGGACGCGACCTCGAAGTCGCCGGCTCGAATGCCCCCGCCCCCTACGTCAGCATCGCCAGCGTCATGGCCTATGGCGAGTTTTACGCCCTGCCCCGCATCGCCGAGCCCGACGAGCACCGCATCCAGATTTCCGACACCCTCTCCGTGGTCCGCGGCCGCCACACCATCAAGACCGGTGTGGACCTCAACTTCATCCACGAGCTGATGATCAACCTGTATAACGGAACCGGGCAGTACAACTATAACGGCGCCGCCGCGGCGGCATTCGGTAACTGGGCGCTCGACGCGTACGGAGTCAACATCGGCGACGGACTCACCGGCAGGCACTTCAGCACCCTCACTCAAGTCACCGATCCCATCACCGGAACCGGAAAGGACGATTTCTACGACACTGACTTCGCCGGCTTCGTCGAAGATAGCTGGAAGGCCAGTTCCAAGCTCACGCTCAACCTGGGTCTGCGCTACGACATTCAGCTCATTCCGCAACCGCCCAAGCCGAACACCTCGACTCCGCTGACCACGCTTTATACTTCGACCATCAATATCGACAAGAACAACTTCGCGCCGCGCGTCGGCGGCGCGTGGCAAATCGGCGGCAACACGGTACTGCGCGCCGGCTATGGCATCTTCTACGCCAAGACCTCGAACAGTACCTTCTACGCCACGCGCGTGGAGAACGGCGTCTTCCAGCAGTCGTTCAACTGCACTCCCACCACATGCCCCGCCCTGGCTTTCCCGAACCTCATCTTCCCCGCGCCAGGACCTCCCCTGGCCGCTCCATTCCCTGGTGCGCTGACGCCCCAGGTGACTCCGTTCACGCCTCCGGCTCTGTCGCAGTTGGCGCGCGGCCAGGTTCCGGACTTCGTCAATCCCGTCGCGCATGAAGGCGAAGTCACCTTCGAGCGGCAATTGCCCGGGAGCATCGCCGCCTCGGTCGGTTATGTGCTCAGCCGCGCCCTGCGCCTTCCCCAGTGGGTGGATGCCAACCTGGCCCCGGCCACTGCTTCCAAGAGCTACGACATCCTGAGTTCCAGCGGCGGCACCGCCCAGACCATCTCGCTGCCGTTTTATACGCAGCGCATCGATAACACCGGCGTGATCCTCAACGGCTACAGCGACGTGAACTCCTGGTACAACTCCATGGTGATCACGTTCCGCAAACGCATGAGTCACGGCATCGAGTTCACCGCCAATTACACGCTCAGCAAAGCCACCGACGGCGGCCAGGTAGCGGGTACCAACGGCACCTTCAACGGCACCGACGTGCCGGTCGATCCCAAGAACCGCAAGCTAGAGTACGCGCTTTCGGACCTCGACCAGCGTCAGCGCTTCGTTGGCAACGTCGTGTTCAGGCCGTCGGCCCGCAACCTCTCGAACAGATCCGCCCGCCTGCTTCTCGATGGCTGGGTCTTCTCCTCCATCGTCTCCCTGTCGACTGGACAGCCCGTCACGCCGCTCATCAGTGGCTTCCCGTCGGGCGGCCCCGATGGCGGCTTGACCGGCGGCGAAGTGAGCAACGGCGGCGTCTCCACCGGCGGGCGCGCTCCCTGGCTGGTGCGCAACACCTTCACGGCTCCCGGATACCACGACGTGGACGTCCGCATCGGACGCCAGTTTGCCTTCGGCGAGCGCGTCAAGCTGTCCCTCGTCGGCGAGGCTTTCAACCTGTTCAACCACACCAACGTGTCGTCGGTAAACACCACCGCGTTCAATTTCACCGCGGCTGGGTCGGGCGTCTGCGGCGGCCACACCAATGGCTGCCTGGCTCCCAATGCGGCCTTCCTGGCCCCCACGGCCACCAGCAACCTGCTTTGGGGCCCGCGCCAATTACAGATCTCGGGCCGTCTGACGTTCTGAGCAGTATTACTCTCGGGCACAAAACTCGGCTGCCACTGTCCCTCCGATCCGCGGCGTAGAGTAAGAAAGCGATGTGCTCTGGCGGCGCGTGGCATTTGCTCGCCGGGAAGTAACTGGAGGACTCCGCAGACTTTGCACGCGGCCAAGAGACTGCGGAGCCGGTTGCGCAGCGTCCTGGGAACTGGTCCACGGACCGCAGAGACACGCCCTTACTCCCAGCTCTCGTGACTAACAGCAATCCGGTTAACAATAGTTGCGAAGGGGCCTCGCGAGGCGGAGTGAGTGCCGATTCGAGCCCCATGGCGAATCGGTGATCTCCATGACTATACGGCGCCAGGATTTACACTCTGAAACGGCTCGAATCGCAAAGAACTGCCCGATAATCGGTAGCAGAATACAGCAGTAAGGAGGAGTCACAAATGCGAATATTCACAAGTCTACTGAGGAGCATTGGGCCTGTACTTGTACTAACACTCGCCGCAGGCGCCGACGACGACCGTCCGTTCATTCAAAACCTGAATAACATCAAGATGGTGGCGTCCACGGTCCCGGCCAATGGCGATGTCAACCCCTATGGGATAGCCGTCGTGCCAACCACGGCTGGGGCACTGCAGGAGCGGAGCATCCTGGTCAGCAACTTCAATAACTCCGCGAACCTTCAAGGGACTGGAACGACCATCGATGAGATCGGTCCCAGCGGAGATGTAAAAGTCTTCGCGAAGCTGGATGCCCACTCTCTGCCGGGGCCATGTCCGGGAGGGGTGGGTCTCACGACGGCGCTGGTTGCGTTGCGATCCGGATTTGTGATCGTTGGAAGCTTGCCCACAGCCGACGGCACCGCCGCGACCGCGCAAGCCGGGTGCCTGATCATTCTCGATCGAAACGGTGCAGGGGTGGCCACGCTCTCCGGCAACGGGATCAATGGCCCTTGGGACATGACCGCTGTGGATCTTGGGGGGGCCGCGGTGCTATTTGTCACCAACGTCTTGAATGGCACGGTAGCGGGGAATGGCAAGGCCGTGGATGGCGGGACGATTTTGCGGATCGTGCTCACCATCCCTTCCGCCGGCGCTCCGCGAGAGATTGCGCGCGCCGTGATTGCCAGTGGCTTTCCGCAGCGCAGCGATCAGGCCGCGCTGGTGATCGGCCCGACAGGGCTGGGTCTTTCGCCCGACGGCCGACTCTTCGTGGCCGACACGCTACAGAACCGGATTGCGGCCATACCGTTTGCACTGTTCCGCCTGGACAACGCGGGGACTGGCGTGACCATCGCTAAAGGTAGTGCACTGAACGGCCCGCTGGGACTGGCCATAGCCCCAAACGGCGACATCCTTACGGTGAACTCGGGGGACGGCAACCTGGTTGAGACCACGCCCGGCGGACAACAAGTGGCAGTGAGGCCAATCGACGTCAGCCAGCAAGGCGCAGGTACCCTGTTCGGCCTGGCAATCGCGCCTGACGAACACGGTGTCTACTTTGTCGATGACGGCAACAATACGGTGAATCTGTTGCACTAGCTATGTACTCTACGAGCTCGGCTCCTTCGCTTCGGAGGTGACTCGCGTGGCCCGCGACGTCGGGACCGAAGGCAAGTCGGGTGGCCAGGCGGACGTGAAGGGCGTGGCCGGCACCCGGAAGGATCTCACCGACAGTCTGAATTCCATGGCGTCCCAGTCCTGGCGGTCAAGCTGGTTCACGCCGTGCTATCGTCTTGACTGGAATGCAACGGGCCTTGTGCGCCGTTGCCGTGCTTGCGCTGGCCTGCCTGCTCTTGCGTTCGGCCCGCGTCGGTCTGGCCGGCGATTACGTCGATCCCGCGGGCAGAATCACGGCGCAGGATGAAGCGCTGTATGCCGCGAGCGCCATCCGCATGGCCACTCGGGGCGGCTGGCTCACGCCAATGTTCATGGGCCGGTACGCTCTCTACAAGCCGCCCCTGCTGGTGTGGGCCGCGGGCATTAGCGCGCGCATCCTGGGCGTGGCGCGGCTGCCGCTGCGGCTGCCAGTGGCCCTCGCCTGCAGCCTGGCGGTGGGCCTGATCTTTCTCTGGGCGGCGGAAGTCGTCTCGTGGCAGGCCGGCGCGTGCGCCGCGCTGCTGATCGTATCCAATCACCTCTGGCACGTTCTGGGAGGCATGTGCATGACCGATGGCCTGCTCGTGGCCTTCTACACTGCCGCGATGTACTCCCTGTTTTGCGACCCGTGGTTGGAGTCGCGGCTCGCGCTCTGGGGCTTCTCCGCCTCGGTGGCGGCGGCGATCCTCACCAAGAGCGTAGCCGGCCTCCCGCCCCTGGCCATCCTCGCGCTCTACTGGCTGGCCGCGCCTCGAAAGCAGCGGCCCACTTTCGCGCGAGTCTGCCTGGCGGGCGCGCTTTCGCTCGCCTTGGCCGCGCCGTGGTTCGCCTTCCAGATCGCCGTCCACGGACGCTGGTTCGCCATGGAACATTTTCGCGTCGAGATCCTCGGCTACGGCGCCGGTGCGCCCCCGCAGACCTCGCAGGAAAACCAGGCGATGTTCTATCTGATGCGGATGGCGTTGACCGATCCCGTGCTGACCGCCCTCGCGGTGGTGGCCGCGCCCGGCCTGTTCCGCGAGTTGCGCAAACGGTCGGCGCCCGCGGTTCTCCTGGTCTGCTGGATCGGCATCCCGCTAGTGGCGGTAGCGGGTTGGCAATACCGCAACATCGCCTATCTGTTGCCGCTGGTTCCGCCGCTGGCGATCGTGGCGGCTGCATATGGCCCGCTGGCGTCGCCCCGTTACGCAAGCTGGATCGTCGCGCTGGCCGGCGCCGCGTTTTTTATGAAAGCCGCGATGCCCGAGGAGCCGTGGGGCATCTCCTTTCATCGCGGCACCGTCCAGCAGACCGCGCCGCTCGTCTCCGATTACTGCGAGCGCGCGCGCGGCAACGAGCTGATTCTGGTAGGCATGGACGACGACCTCTACGCTTCCGCGCTGCCCTTGGCGAAACTGCGCTACGGCCTCGTTGCCCCATCTCTTCCCGCGGGACAAGCCGGCATGCCTTTCGACTCCATGGGCATCACGCTGACCGCCGCGCAGTTCAACGATCTGCCGCGCCTGGAGCCGGTTTTCCGCGAGCGCTTGCGGGAGTGGGGGCTCGATTCGGCCGAGCCCATCGGAACCCTGATCCTGGCGGCATCCCAGGAAGATCTGGAAGGCATGATCCGCGCCCACCCGGGGAGCGATTTTCTGATTCCTTCGAAGCTGCGGCCCGCCGCCCGGAGCACGCACGAAGTGGTCGAGCTGCCCGGCCACGTCCTGCTGTTGTCGCGCACCGCCGTCCCCCGGCCGGCCGCCGCGGGCTGGACGTGCAGGCTGGAACAGGGAGAGGCCGTCCTCCCATTAAAATAACTTATCCTAAATGCCACTTGCATTTGGGAAACTTCTCGGGTAAACTCAGAGTTTAGTTCCCCGATGTCCAGCACTCTTACAGGCCGGCCGCTTCGCTCCATCCTGTCCAGCGCCATCGTTATTCCTGTAGGCATTATTATCGCGGTCATCGTAACCGGCCCCGCTTGACGGCCGAACGGAACTGAGTTCCAAGGGCCATCGGCGGGGAAAGCAACCCGGCCGATGGCCTTTTTTGTTAGGTCCAACGATTTTTTGAGGCAGAAGCTTATGTCAACTTTGATGAGCGGCGCGCGAATCCTGCTGGAATGCCTGGCCCGCGAGGGCGTCGATTGCATATTTGGCTACCCCGGCGGCGTCACCCTTCCGTTGTACGACGTCCTGTACGAGCACCACATCCGCCACGTGCTGGTGCGCCATGAGGAGAACGCGGCGTTCGCGGCCGAAGGCTACGCGCGCGCCACGGGGAAAGTGGGTGTGTGTTGCGCCACTTCGGGACCCGGCGCCACCAACCTCACTACCGGCCTGGTGGACGCCATGATGGATTCCATCCCCATCGTCGCCATCACCGGGCAGGTCACCACCAAGCTGATCGGCAGCGACGCGTTTCAGGAGGCCGATACCTTCGGCATCACGCGGCCCTGCACTAAACACAACTACCTGATCAAACGGCTGGAAGATCTGGGGCAGGCCATCCACGAAGCTTTCTACGTGGCGGCCAGCGGGCGGCCGGGACCGGTGCTGGTGGATGTCACCAAGGACGTGCTGCAGGCCCAAGGCCACTATCAGCCGGTCACCACCATTCACTTGCCCGGCTACAAAGTCTTCACCGAGGGCCACACCGGACAGATCCGCCGCGCGGTGCAGATGATCCAGGAGTGCGAGCGGCCGCTGGTGTATTCGGGCGGCGGGATCATCGCCGCGGGCGCCGCCCCGGAACTGCGCGAGTTCGTGGAAATGACCGACTCGCCCGCGGTCAACACGCTCATGGGCCTCGGCGGCCTGCCTTCCCAGCATCCCAACTTCATCAGCATGCCGGGCATGCACGGAAGTTATGCCGCCAACATGGCGCTGACCAACAGCGACCTGCTGATCGCGCTCGGCGTGCGGTTCGACGATCGCGTCACCGGCCGCCTGGCCGCCTTCGCGCCGCACGCCAAAGTCATCCACGTGGATATCGATCCCGCCGAGATCGGCAAGAACCGCGCGCCCGATGTCCCCATCGTGGGCGATGTGAAGCGCGTCCTCGCCCGGTTCAACAAGCTGCTCAAGGACAGCGCGGAAGCCGTCCCCGAATCTCACGCCGCTGCGCGCCGCGCGTGGTGGCACCAGATCCGCGGTTGGAAGGAGCAACATCCGCTCCAGGTGGTCACATCCGACAGCGAGATCAAGCCGCAGCACCTCATGTCCGAAATCGACCGCTGCTCCAATGGCCAGGCCATCGTCTCATCCGACGTGGGCCAGCACCAGATGTGGGCCGCGCAGCTCATCCGCTTCAGTGAGCCGCGGCTGTGGCTGAATTCCGGCGGTCTCGGGTCCATGGGGTTCGGCCTGCCGGCGGCCGTCGGCGCGCAGTTCGCCTGCCCCGACAAGCTGGTCTTCGCGCTGGTCGGCGACGGCGGTTTCCAGATGTCCATCCCCGAACTGGCCACCGTCGCCAGTTACGGCCTGCCCATCAAGATCGTAGTGATGAACAACGGCTACCTCGGCATGGTCCGCCAGTGGCAGACCCTGTTCTACAACAACCGCCTGAGCGCCGTGACGCTCGACTGCTTCCCCGATTGCGAAAAGCTCGCCGCGGCCTACGGCTTCAAAGGCAAGACCATCGATAAGCCGTGGCAGCTCGCGCCGGCGCTCGACGAGGCCGTCAGCGAGCCCGGGCCTTACCTGCTGAACGTGAAGGTGTCGCCCTTGGAGAGCGTGTATCCCATGGTGCCCGCCGGTGGCGCGATCAACGAAATGGTGCTGGGGCCGCCGCAACCCGTGGCGGTTCCCGCGAAGTAAGAAGGTACAGACATGCTGCAAGTAATTTCGCTGCTTCTCGAGAACAAGCCCGGCGCCCTGATGCGCGTCACCGGGCTGCTCAGCCAGCGCGGCTACAACATCGAGAGTCTCACGGTCGCCCGCACGCTGGACCCCGAGGTCTCCCGCATGACTATCGTGGTGGACGTCGACTCCACCCAGCGCCAGCAGGTGATCAAGCAGATGAACAAGCTGATCAACGTCCTGCAGGCCACCGACCTCAGCGATCAGCCCGCCGTCGTGCGGGAACTCGTCCTGGTCCGCATCCGCACGCCTCAGGAGTCCCGCACCGCGGTCTTGAAGGAGGCCGAAATCTTCGGCGGCCGCGTAGTGGACTCCTCCACCGAGGGCTACGCCATCGAAGTGACCGGCGATCCCGAAAAGCTGGGCGAGTTCATCGACGTGATGCAGAGCTACGGTGAAATCGATGTGACGCGCTCGGGCGCGCTGGCCATCGGGCTCGAAGCCAAGAAACTGAAATTGCAGCCGCCGGTTCCCACCAGGGCCGGCGCCAAATTGGAAGAGACGGTTTATTGAGATGGCGAAACGCTTCTACGAAAAAGACGGAGACCTGAGCCACCTGGGCGGCCGCACGGTCGCCATCATCGGCTACGGCAGCCAGGGACACGCCCACGCATTGAACCTGCGCGACTCGGGCCTGGACGTCGTGGTGGGCCTGTACCCCGGCAGTAAGTCCTGGCCCAAGGCCGAAGCCGCCGGGCTGCGCGTGCTCACCACCGCCGAGGCCGCCAAGGCCGCCAACGTCGTGATGATCCTGGTGGCCGACCACATCCAGGGCGACCTGTACAACAACGAGATCGCGCCGCACATGACCGCCGGCAAGACGCTCATGTTCGCGCACGGCTTCAACATTCACTTTCAGCAGATCGCTCCGCCGGCCGATGTCGACGTTTCGATGGTCGCCCCCAAGGCGCCCGGGCACCGCGTCCGCGAGTTGTACACCGAGGGCGTGGGCGTGCCGGCGCTCGTGGCCATTTATCAGGATGCGTCCGGCCACGCCATGGAACGCGCGCTGGCGTACGCCCTGGCCCTCGGCTGCCTCAAGGCCGGCGTGATCGAGACCACGTTCCGCGAGGAGACCGAAAGCGACCTTTTCGGCGAGCAGACGGTGCTGTGCGGAGGCGTCAGCGAGCTGATCCGCGCCGGTTTTGAAACCCTGGTGGCCGCCGGCTATGCGCCCGAGATCGCCTATTTCGAGTGCCTGCACGAGGTGAAGCTGATCGTTGACCTGATTCAGGAAGGCGGCCTCAGCTACATGCGCTACTCCGTCTCCGATACCGCCGAGTACGGCGACTACACGCGCGGCCCGCGCATCGTCAACGATCAGACGCGCGCCGAAATGAAAAAGATTCTCGCCGAGATCCAGTCCGGCGAATTCGCGCGCCAGTGGATCGGCGAGAACAAGAGCGGCCGGAAGAACTTTCTGGCCATGCGCGAAGCCGCGCGCAACCAGCCCATCGAGCAGGTGGGCCGCGAGCTTCGCGAAATGATGACCTTCCTCAAGAAGAGAAAAGAAGCCGGTGTGCCGTAGCCCGGGCCGTCCAGCCTGGGCTCTTTGGACGCTTCCATGAAAATATTCACTTTCGATACCACTCTCCGGGATGGAACGCAGGGCGAATCCATCTCCTTCTCCGTGGATGACAAGCTCATCATTGCGCAGAAACTGGATGAGCTCGGCATCGACTACATCGAGGGCGGCTGGCCCGGATCCAATCCCAAAGACAAGGAATTCTTTGCCCGCGCCGCCGGCTTGAACCTCCGGCACGCCAAGCTCACCGCGTTTGGCTCCACGCGCTTCGCCAAAAACCCCGTCGAAGAGGATCGCAACGTGCGCGCGCTGGTCGAATCCGGCACGCCCGTGACGTCGATCTTCGGCAAGTCCTGGGACCTTCACGTCAAACGCGCGCTGGGCATCACCGAAGAGGAAAACCTCCAGCTCATTTCCGAAACCGTGGCCTTCCTGAAAGCCCACGGCAAAGAGGTGGTCTACGACGCCGAGCATTTCTTCGACGGCTACGCGGCCAGTCCCGATTACGCCTTGCGCACGCTCGAAGCCGCGCATCGCGCCGGCGCCGACGTGCTGGTGCTCTGCGATACCAATGGCGGCACGCTCACCGGCCGCCTGGTGGAGGCGGTCGCCGAAGTGCGCAAGCGCTTCGACGGCGTCATCGGCATCCACACCCACAACGATTCCGATGTGGCCGTGGCCAACAGCGTCGCCGCGGTCGAAGCCGGCGCCACCCACGTGCAGGGCTGCATGAACGGCTACGGCGAGCGCTGCGGAAACGCCAACCTCTCTTCCGTCATCGCTAATCTGGAGCTGAAGCTCGGCCACACCACTATCGGCACCGACAAGCTAGCCGAGCTGGCCGGCGTCTGCCGGTTCATCGCCGAGATCGCCAACCTGCCGCTGCGCAACGACCAGCCGTTTGTGGGCAAAAGCGCTTTTGCCCACAAGGGCGGCGTCCACGTCAGCGCCGTGCTGAAGGACTCCGCCACCTACGAGCACATCCAGCCGGAGAAGGTTGGCAACCGCCAGCGCGTGCTGGTGAGCGACCTGTCGGGCCGCGGCAACATTCTGTACAAGCTCAAGCAGCACGGCGTGGCCGACCGCCTCAGCGAAGACACGCGCCGCGAGCTGCTCGAGCGCATCAAGCAGATGGAGTACGAAGGCTACGAGCTGGAGGCGGCCGAGGGCACCTTCGAGCTGCTCGTGCGCGAAGCTTTGCGTCCCGGCATGAATTTCTTCGACGTGGACAGCTACGAAGTGACCACCCGCGCCGGTAGCGCTCCGGACTCCGCGCCCTCCACGCCGGGAGTCTTGCACACCACCGCTTCCGTCACCCTTCGCACCCAGGACGGCGTGCATTCGGCGACGGCGGTGGGACACGGCCCGTTCAACGCGCTGCACCTCTGCCTGCGCAAGTGCCTGGGCAAGCTCTATCCGCAGATTACCGAGGTCCGGCTCACCGATTACAAAGTGCGCGTGCTGGATTCCTACCGCGGCACCGCCGCCAACGTGCGCGTGCTGATCGAGTGGAGCGACCACCGCAAGAGCTGGTCCACCGTCGGTGTTTCGGACAACGTCATCGAAGCGAGCTGGAAGGCCCTGGTGGACGCCATCCGGCTGGAGCTGATGCGCCTCACCGAGTCCGACACTTCGGTCGAGAAAGCCGTCGAGGACTACTGCTGGGGCGTTTGAAAACCGTTCCCGTACCCGCTCGGCACCAGCAGCGTCAGCGCATCCGGCACGATCCGGATCTCGGCGGGCAGCCTTCCGGCGTATTCGCCATCGACTTGTATGTACGCCCGGCTGTTGTCCAGGCAGTAGAGCTTCACGCAGTCGGCGCGCAGCGTGGTCACTCCCTTCATCCCGTCCAGTTGTTTCAGCGCCATCCCGATGAAGTATTTCACAAAGGGCGCCGTCGATCGGCCCTCGAACAGCACCGCCTCGAACTGGTTGTCGAACAGGCTCACATGGCGCGCGATCTCGAAATTGCCTCCGTAGTTCCGTACCTTGCTCAGCAGCGCGAACGAGCACTGGCGGCGCGTGCCGTCGAGCTCCACCTGAAGCTGTGCCAGGCGCCGCCCCAGCACGCTCCAACTGGCCACCCAGTAGGCCAGCTTGCCCGCCCATGCTTTGAGGCCGCCGTGCACGTGGTACACAATGTGGGCGTCCAGCCCGATACCCGCCATCAGCAGGAAATGCCGCGATGTGCGGGCGCCGTCGCACGTCACGTGGCCCACCGAGATGCGGCGGGGCTGCAGCTCGTCCAGCCGCAGCGCGACGCGTTCCAGGTTGCTGCCGAGCTTCATTTCCATGGCCAGCACGTTGGCCGTGCCGCCGGGCAGAATGGCCAGCGGCACCCTGGAATGCACCATGCCTTCCACCACCTCGTTGATGGTGCCGTCGCCGCCCGCCGCCACTACCAGATCGGCGCCTCGCTCGATGTGGCCGCGCGCCAGATCCCCCGCCATCCGCGGCCCCGTGGTCTGCGCCAGCGTCACGTTGTGGCCGCGCTCCCTCAGGATCCCGGCGGCGCGCTCGACCAATGCGCCACCCTTCCGTTTGAACCTGTACGCGCTGGGATTATATATAAGGATGGTTTTTTTGTAGGCTGTAATTGGTCCGTTCTCCCGGTTCCCTGGTTAAATTATAGATGAGGGGGCAATGAAAGATCCCGCTGTCGAGATCGAAAAACTTCGCGAAGAGCTGCGCCGCCACGAAACCCTGTACTACGTCGCCGACAAGCCGGAGATTACCGACGCCGAGTACGACGCGCTCATGCGCCGGCTCCGCGAGCTCGAAACGCATCACCCGGAGCTTTTGACGCCCGATTCGCCCACCCAGCGCGTCGGCGGAAAGCCGCGGGAAGGCTTCATCAAGGTGCGGCACAGCTCCTCCATGCTGAGCCTCGACAACGCCCTGAACGAATCCGAGCTGTGCGATTTCGACCGCCGCGTGCGCGAGCTGCTGGGCGGCGCGGAATACCTCTACGTCGCCGAGCTGAAGCTGGACGGCCTCTCCATGGCGGCGCACTATCGTGACGGCCGGTTCGTGCAGGCGGTGACCCGCGGCGATGGCTCGGTGGGCGAAGACGTCACCGAAAACGCGCGCACCATCCGCTCGCTCCCGCTGCGGGTCGACTCGAAGCTGGAAACCTTCGAAACTCGCGGCGAAACGGTCATGAACCGGCGCGCGTTCGAGCGCCTGAATGCCGACCGCGATGCGCGCGGCCTCTCGCGGTTTGCCAACCCGCGCAACGCCGCCGCCGGTTCGCTGCGCGTGCTCGAGCCGCAGGTCACGGCCTCGCGCCGGCTGGATTACTACACCTACTTCCTGCTCGCCGGCGGCAACCCCGCCAGGGAAAGCCACTGGCAGTCGCTCGAAGAGCTGGCGCGCATGGGCTTCAAGGTGAACCCCCACCGCAAGCTCTGCGCCGGCGTGGAGGACGTGCTGGCCTTCTGCGCCGAATGGGAGTCCAAGCGCGAGGAGCTTCCGTACGAAATCGATGGCGTCGTCGTCAAGGTCGATTCGGTCCCGCAGCAGGGCGCCCTCGGCTTCACCGCCAAGGCGCCCCGCTGGGCCATCGCCTACAAGTATCCGGCGCGCCAGGCGGTCACCTTGGTGGAAGGCATCGATGTGCAGGTGGGCCGCACGGGCGCGCTCACGCCGGTAGCGCACCTGAGGCCGGTCGAAGTCAGCGGCGTCACCGTCTCGCGGGCCACCCTGCACAACGAGGACGAGATCGAGCGCCTCGGCCTTGAAATCGGCGACAACGTGGTGATCGAACGCTCCGGCGACGTAATCCCCAAGGTCGTGCGCGTCCATTCGCTGGGCTCCTACCGCCGCAAGTTCCGCATGCCCGGCCAGTGCCCGGTCTGCGGCGGCGCGGTGGTGCGGGAGGAGGGCGAGGCCGCCAGCCGCTGCATCAACACCAACTGCTCGGCGCGCCTCAAGGAATCCGTTCTGCACTTCTCCTCGCGCGGCGTCATGAACATCGATGGCCTGGGCGAAGCGCTGGTAGATCAACTGGTGGACCGCGGGCTGGTGAACAACGTGGCCGACATCTATCGCCTCACCGCCGACAAGCTGATGGCGCTCGAGCGCATGGGGAAGAAGTCCGCCGCCAATGTCATCCGCAACATCGAGCAATCCAAGAAGAATCCGCTGCCGCGCGTGCTCACCGCCCTGGGCATCCGCTTCGTTGGCGAGCGCACCGCGGTGTTTCTGGCCGAGGCGTTCGGCAGCATGGATGCCCTCGAGATCGCCAGCCTCGAAGAGCTGCAGCGCGCCGAGGAGGTCGGCCCCAAGGTGGCGGAGAGCGTCTACCAGTTCTTCCGCGAGCCGCGCAACCGCGAGCTGGTGGACCGCCTGCACGCGGCGGGCCTGCAGTTCACTTATGAATCCACGCGGCCCAGGCGAGGGCCGTTTCAGGGCCTCACCTTCGTCTTGACGGGAACGCTCCCGAGCCTGAGCCGCGAGGAGGCCAAGCGCCTCATCGAAGCCGCGGGCGGAAAGGTCAGCGGGTCGGTGAGCCGGAAGACCAGCTACGTAGTGGCCGGCGAAGACGCCGGATCGAAGCTCGACAAAGCCAACGAACTCGAGATTCCGGTGATCGACGAGAGCCAACTGCTCGATCTGATCAAGGATTGAGCAGGACAGGACTTCTTTGCCGGGTTAAGAGTGGAATCAGGAGTGAGCAATGCCGGACACATCCAAACGCGACCAGCCACGCCGGGTACCTGCGCAGCCGGAGCACCTGCCGGCGCAAAGGGCCGATCCGTCCGCGTTGGCGAGACTGTTTGAGGAGTGGATGCACGGGGATGAGAAGGAACAGCGGGACACCTTCGAAGTACTGCGCTGCTCCCTCGACGAGGACCGCCCGGCGGGCTACAGACTCTTCCCGCTAATTCCGGAGATCGCGGACTACGAAGTGCGCCGTGAATTTGCTGCGCGCCGGCCAGGACAGAGCTCTCGGCCGCCTGGACGCATTGAAGGGCATGCTCCATTGCGCGCCGCCCGCATCTGGCGCGATATAAGCTGGCGTGCCTGCGCCCGGCGAGCCATCTTCCAGTCCCTCCCTACTGGTCCTTCGACATCTTCTGAATCCGCTTGAGGCTGCTCTTGATCTCTTCGGTGGCGTCCTGCAACTGGTTGGTGTCGTAGATCACCCGCGGGGTGATGAACATGATCAGCTCGGACCGCGTCTTGCTGATGCTCTTCGAACCGAACGCCGCGCCCAGTATCGGAATGCGGTGCAGGAACGGCACGCCCGACGAGCTCTCGATGCGCGTTTCTCCGATAAACCCGCCGATCGCCACCGTGTCGCCGTCCTGAACCGTCACCTGAGTCTGGAAGGAGCGCCGCGAAAAGGAAGGCGAATCGATACTGCTCGACGAGTTGCCCTCCGGCTGGCTCACGTCCTGATCGATGATCATGGTGACCACGCCGCTCGAGTTCACCCGCGCCGTGATGGAAAGCGTCACACCCGTGCTGCGATTGCTGACGGTGTTGGTGAACACCGAATTGCCGCCCTGTTGCACGCCTCCCGCGACGGCCTGCGAGGTCAGCACCGGCACGTCCTCCCCCACGTTCATCACCGCGGGGACGCTGTCGGTGGCGATAATGCTCGGCGCAGAGATCACGCGGGTGTGATTGGTGGACTCGGCCGCGTTCAGCACGCCGATCAGCTCATGGCTGCGCAGCACCAGCGCGCCCACGCTGAGACCCAAGCCGGATCCGCTGCTCACCGCGTTCAACGTGCGCGATACCGTACCCGTGCCCTGCTTCTCCAGGTAGGCCGTCACGCCGGCGGAAAACGCTCCCGTCAAATCAATTTCGTAGATTTTCGCGTCGAGGAGCACCTGCCGCGGCGGAACATCGAGCTGGCGCAAAAGACTGCTGATCTGCTCCCATTCCTGCGGCGTGCCCTGCACCAGCAGCGTGTTGTCGAAGGGGTTCGGGATCACGTGCGGGATCCGCCCGCCTCCGGGTTGCCCCGTCGCCGACATCCCGAGATAAGCCCCGGTCATGTCGGTATTGGGACCGGCCGCCTGCTGCGGATTGGCGTTGGCCCCCATGGCCACGTTGATCGGAGCGGTTCCCACGCCACTGCTCGCGGGATAGTAGCCGCCGCCGTAGCCCATTCCGCCATATCCCGCGCCGCCGTAACCCATCCCGCCGCCGTAACCCATTCCGCCATATCCCATCCCGCCGCCGTAGCCCATGGCGCCCATCCCGCCGCCGTAGCCCATCGCGCCCATCCCGCCGCCGTAGCCCATGGCGCCCATCCCGCCGTTCATGCCCCCGTTCATCATGGCGGCCATGTTCGCCAGCGCCATGGTGTTGCCGGTGTACAGCGCCATGATGGCCATGGCCACGGTTTCCGACCGGCCGTACTTCAGCCGGTAGACGTAGTTATTCACCGCCCCCGCCATGACCTTCACGGGAATGTCCAGCTTGTCGATCCAGTTCTTGACCTCCACGAAGATGCCCGGGTTGGGCGCCACCGCGATCACCGTGTTGGTGCGGTCCACCGGGATGAACTTCACCGCTGCGCTTTTATCGGAGAAGGCGTACGCCTTGAAAACCGATTCCAGCTCCTTCACCAGGTCCGAAGGCCGGCTGTTGGTGACGTCGAAGAGGCGCACGCGCTGGCCGGCGAAGGTGTCGGCGTCGAATAGCGAGATCAGCTCCATGGTGCGCTTCATGTTGCGGGCGTTGTCTTCGATGATCAGCAGGTTGGCGGGCTCATAGGGCGTATGGCCGGCGCCTTCGCCCAGGAACGGCGTCAGCAGCTTGTCGATTTCAACGGCCGTGGTGTATTTCAGGAAGACCAGGTTCAGAAGCATGCGCTCGTCGTCGGGCAGCGTTTTGGGGTCGGAATTCACCAGGGGTTCGAGCGGCAGGTTCGAAACCGTGTTGATCGGCACGATCCGGTAGAAGTCCCCCACCTTGACCATGGCGGCGCCGTTGACGCGGAGGATGGTCTCCAGCAGCGGCATCAGGTCCACCGGTTTCACTTCGCCCCATGTGTAGATGGTCACCGAGCCCTTCACCCGCGGATCGAGAATATAGTTGATCTTCAACTCCTTGGCGAGCGCCTCGATCATCTCGGTCAGGGTCACGCCGCCCACGGAAAATGGCTGATTCTCTGCCAGGCGCGGCCGCGCGGGGGCGGTCTGCGGCGCGGTGGCCGCCGCGGGCTGCGGCTGCTGCGCCTGCGGTTTGGGCGGCTCCGGATCGGGCGGCGGCTGAACGATGATCGGCGGCGCCTGGGCGAACAGACCCGCGGCTAGCGCACAGCCCGCCGCCAGCATCGATATCCGGGGAAAGTGGAATAGTCGCATGTCGTCAATCCTGTTTAGCCGCGCGGGCGTTTTCACGGTCCCACACTGCCTGTTCCATTTCGTTAAGCTCCGTCTTCTTCTGTTCCCACCTGTAGACGCCGAAGGGTCCGGGCCGCTCGAAGCGAATGACGTCGCCGTGCTCGGTAGCCTTCACGCCGGGGTAGCGATCCTGCTTGGAATCCGCCTCGGCCTGCGCCCCCTTGTCCTCAATGCGCGCGACGCCGAACGGCGTCTTGCGATAGATCCACTTCTTCCCCTGGGCGTCGGTAAAGCGATACGAGCCGTCCTCGCCCTTCGCCGCGCCGGCCGGGACCGTCACCGCTTCCGGCTTCTTGGCGGCCTGGTCCCCGGCAAATATCGTCATCAACGAAATGAAAAAGACAATCAGTAATTTCATAAGCTTTTCACCTTGCCGCGCGCCGGAGTGCGTGCGCCGCGGACCCTACTTTCCCGACGGCTCCCAGGTGCACGACTGCCCGAAGGGTGTCTGGTGCATCACCTTCTTGTAACCGTCCACCACCGCGCCCTCCGCCTGGCCGTCGTTCACCGTGCACGTCTTGAAACCGAACGCCGTCGTCTCTCCCGGCCCGCTCTTCACGGCGGGCGGTGGTGCGGCAGCCGCGGGGGGCTGCGTATCCGTCCGCGCCGCTTCCGGAGCCGCCGGTGCGCTGTTCATAGCGCTCAGCTCGTCCACTCTCTTGTGGATCACCTGGCCGTCCCATTCCAAAGTCATCTCTACACTATTGACGTCCAGAAGCTTGAATTGGCCGATCGATTCGCCCGGATGCACGGCTTGGTGCGGCGCGTCCTTATTGATGCTCAGAAAGGCGGTGGGGCCGCTCGAGCCGATGCTCATCAACCCGTGATAGACCGGCAGCGGCGGCATCGGAGGTTTGGGCGCCACGGGCGGCGGCTCGATCACCACGTCCGGATTGCGCGACTTGTCGAAAAGCGTCTGCTGCGCGATTTTCGCGTAGCCCGAAGCCAGGACCGGCGGCTCGGGCAGCGCCGGCGCATAGGACGGTGGCGCGCCGGGCTTCACCGTGCGGTTCAGCGTGGCCGCTGCCCGCGCCTTCGAGGCCCTCCACTGGTTGCGCAACTGGACGCCGGCATAGACCGCCACCGCCACCAGCACGGTATCGAGGATCAGCAGCTTGCGGCTCAAAACGTCCCCACTTTCTTTACCGGCACGAGCTTCCGCGGCACCACGCCGGAGAGGCTCAGCCGCACCTGTATGCTCTTCTTTTTATCGTTCAGGCCGTTGATGTGGATGCTGTTGGTGGCCAGGATCAGGGGTTCGTTGGCCAGTTGCGCCAGAAAATTGACGAACTGGTCGATCTGGCACGTGAAGCTTTCGGTCACCGACACCTCGCCGTAATCGCTGCCCAGCGGCCTGGCTTCCCGCAATTCTTCGGCGCCGCGAGCATCGAACCCGTTCGCCGCCGCGATGCGATGGATGATCTCCATCAACTGCGCCTGCGCCTGCGCCGCCGTCTCGGCGGCGAGCACGCCCTTCTCGCGCGATGCCACCTCCGTCGACACAGTCTTCAGCACCGTCTCCTTGCCCGGAACGCCGGCCGCCTTCACGCGCAGAATCTCCAGGCGCTTTTCCGCCACCGGGACCGATTCCGTGGGCGCCGCTACCCCGGCCGGCCGGTCGCCGTAGACGCCGTATTTCAGCACCGCCAACAAGAGAAGGGAAGCTACCACGAGGTAAACATGCTTCCGTTCCAATGTGCCGAAGTTCATTTGCGGGCCCTCCGGTTCATGTGGATCTGGAAGGCTTCCCCCGCGCCCGAAGGGCTGCGCAGGATCGAATCGGCGCCGGAGCTTTCAAAGAACGGCGACGAGTCCAGAATCTTCAACAGCGGCGCTGCCTGGAGGGCCTCGCCGGAAACGTGCGCGGTGTCGCGCGTCAAATCGATCGAGTTGGTCCACGCCGGCGGCTCGATCAGCCGGGTCATTTCGTTGAGCGCGTCCAGGTCGAGCCGCGTCTGCTGGCGGAAGCGGTCGAGCAACTGCACGCGCGCGCGCATCTGGTCGATCTGTCGATCGAGCACCGCGGCGCGCTGCGCCTGCGGCTCGATCTTGGCGATCTCGGCATCCAGCTTTTTCAGGTACTGGTGATCCGCATAGCTGGAGTAAGCGGCTGCGGCGCCCACGGCCAGCAGGACCACGGCGGCCAGCGCCAACGTGGGAACCAGCGCCGCACGCGAGCTGGAGCGCCGGTGCTGGGCGGGCAGCACGTTCGCCGCCGGCGCAAGCCGGGGACAGGCCCCAGCCAGCGCCGTTGCGTACGGCAGTGCGTTGCGGGAAAGATCGTTGGTCACCGGATTGACCGCCGGCTTCGGCAGCACCTCTTCGAGCTTCAGCGGAACGGTATCCGGAGGCAGCCGCAGCTCGGAAAGCGCCAGCACCGCCGCGCGCTGCGGGGCCAGGTCGAACTCCGCCGAAAAAAGCGGGCGCGCCGCGCTTTCGCCATAAACTTCAACCGCGCCGGTGGCCGAGCGGCTGAGCGCCACGAAACCGTTTCCCGACGCCGCGCCGTTCAGCCGGATGGCCGCATGCACCGCGGCGGCCGAAAACGTGAAGCTGCAAACCGCTATCCCCGCCTCGGTGAAAAGCTGATGGTAGCGTTCCACCGTCTCGCGCCTTGCGATCCCCACCAGCGCCGCATCCGAGCGCAGTGACGCCCCGGCGGATCCCAGCGACGACCACCCCCAGGCGACCTCGTCGTCGCCATAAGGGTGCAGCGAGTCCAACTGCAGCCGGATGGCGCTTTCGATGTCTTTGGAAGCCACGCCCGGCAGCGACACCTGGCGCGCGATGACTTCCTTTCGCGGCAGCAGCACCGTGGCGCTGGTCTGCCCCTCGCCCAGCGATTTCAGGAACCGCGTGTACTCGGAGCCCCACTCGGCCGCGGGCCGGGCGGCGAAATTGGCGATGGTGGTCCGGCCCAGCACCTGAATCCGCGACGGGCGCACCCGCGCCACCACCACTTCCAGGTCGGTTGCGCCGATCTCGATGCCGACGCCGGTTCCGAAGGCCAGCCACCGGCGAATGTCCTTGTTCAGTTGCTCCATGCCGTGTCGTACCAGCGCAGAAAGTGAATGGGGATGTCGGACCCCGGCTGCATGTATTTCACCTGGGCCGCGACGGTGCGCCTCAGATCCGAGAGCCGACCATCCGACAGGCGCAGCCGCGCCGTGGCGCGAATCGTGACGATGGAACTGCCGCCCGCCCGCAGCCGCCCCGGCGCCATACCGGCGGATTGCAGGAACGCAAATAGCTGCTGCTCCGTGAGCGGCGCCATCCTCCGGCGCTCCACCAGCGCGCTGATGGCATATGGGCTGAGCCCCACCGCCGCCAGGACCGCCGGTGGCGCGGAGTTGGCGTCCACCGCGTCCCTCGCGCCGTAGACCGAGAGGCACTCCGCCAGCCCGCCGCGCGGCGCCAGGCGGGGCCCTTCGCCGGCCGGCGAAGGCACATAAGTTCCGTAGAATAGGTCGGGCGTAACGCCTTTCACGAGCAGCAATTCCTCGATCTCTTGTAAGGACGCATGCCGCGCCCGGAAAGACGGAGTCAGTGAGAGATAGTACTGATCGAAGGGGCTGCCTTGCGGCGCCGGCCGGCGCCAGTCGTCGATGGCGGCCGCGATCTCCAGGGCGTGCTCCGGTTCGATGCCCAGCGCCACTCCCAGCCGGGCAAGATCCGGGACCGTCGTGAAGTTGACGTCCAGCCGGGCGCTCTCGGGGATGATTTCCACGCGCACGTTGCCGCTGGGAAACACGTAGTCGACCGCCGGCATGCCTGGGGGAATGCGGCGCTTCACGGGGTTGGCGGAGGCGTCCCAGAACAGCTCCATGGCGCAACGCTGGACCGCGCCGCTGGCCAGGTAATAGCAGCGGAGCCCGTCGATCGCGGTGGACGTGCGGTCGGTCTCTCCTAGGACGGTGTTGGAGAGCGAAAACGCGATGGCGGCCAGGGCCGCCGAGAGCCACAGAACCGTCAGCAGCGCGCTGCCCCGGGTTTGCGATGTGGCCCTAGAAGTTCTCATAGACCGTATCCGGCGAACGATTGATAAATATCGGGGCCACCACGCTGATGGGCTGCAATCGCGAAGCATCGGACTCCAGCGGCGCCATATCGATCCGCACCGCCAGAGGCCATCCCGGCTTAGCCCAGGTCTCCCTCCAGGCTACCGGAAGCCGCGGATCGGGCAGCGGCGTGTAGTAAGTGAAGTGGCAAAACGCCAGCTTGTCGGCCAGCACGAACGAGTGCGGGCCGGCGGTCACCTCGGCAAAACGCGGCATGCTGATCCCGGTCTGCGGGTCGGGCATGATTCCCAGGCAGAGCTGCCCGGCCGACTGCGGACCGGTGTACGGGATCTCGTTGACCACCAGCCGCACGCCGCGCCCGTCCTCTCCCGCGATGACGAAAATCTCCAGGATCTGCGGCACGCCTCGCCATGCCTGCTGGAGTGAAAAATTGGAGACCAGCCGCATGGTCTGCGGCTCCCCCTGAAAGAACGCCAGCCGCATGGGCGCGCCGGCGCAAGGGGAAACCACGGGCATCAGCCCTTCCAGTTCCTGCTCCACGATGCGCTGCGCCCCGGCGACGCGCCGGTTATCCATGAGCCTGGTATCCACCCGGCTGAACGAATCGAGGCCGATCCGCAGGGCCACCATCATGCCGGTGGTTAACAGGCTGAGCAGCGTCACGGCGATCAGGACTTCGATCAGGGTGACGCCCGCTTCCCGTCTCATTGCGCCACCGCCGCAACTACGTCTTCGGGCCTCAGGATGCGCGTGCGAAACGCGTCCAGCGTGAACGTGCGCCGCTTCGCCCCGGACATCCACCACACCTCCAGCTCGATGCGATCCAACGCGTACTGTCCCGGCACGGGGGCTGCGGGCATTTCGAAGGCGCTCAACCGCGCCTGCCATCCCGCCTCGAGCCCGCCGGCCAGGGCCGGGTCGAACGGGCCGTTGAGCACGGTGTCGCGCGGCAACTGGCGGTCCAGGATCAACTCGTTCATGCGCAGCCGGGAGAGTTGCACCACGCGGTCGTAATCGCGCAGCCGGGCCGCGTTGTGCGTGGCGGCCGAGATGCTCTCCAGCAGCCCGACCACCGCGATCCCCATGATGGTGGTCGCGACGATCATCTCCAGCAGCGTGAATCCGCGTTGCCGCATCAATTCGTTTTGACGCTTTCCACGCGCGGAAAGCCGGTCATGGGATCCAGCCGCACGATCCGCCGCGCGCCCCGCCGGTTGGCGATCTGGATGCCGATACCCGGAACCGTCGCGCCGGGCATCAGGATCAGGCGGCGCTCGGCGCGCTCGGGATCCTGATCTTCGATTTGAATGCCGTCGGGAAGGATGAGTTCCCTCTCGAATCCCGGTTCGTTCGACCAGGCCGAGAGCTTGCTCTCTTTCGACGAGATCACCACCAGCACAGCCTGCTGCCGCCGCTCGGCATAGTTCACGGCGGCGTTCAGGAAGGCGGAGATGGAGTCGGTGGCGGATGCCATGCGGACGCTGTCGATGCCCGCGCTGACGGAAGGGGTGGTGACCGCCACGATGAGGCCGATGATGGCCATCACCACCAGCATCTCCATGAGGGTGACGCCGGCCGCTCTACTGGCTCTTCCAGCTGACAATGTCGGCATTCAGGCCTTCGCCGCCGGGCAGTCCGTCCCCGCCCAGACAGATAATGTCGGGGGCGTCGCCGTGCTCGCCGGGATACTTGTAGACATAATCGCGGCCCCAGGGGTCCTTGGGAATCTCCTGGTCCATGTACGGCCCGTTCCACTGGTTCACGTCCGTGGGCTTCACGCGCAGCGCCGCAAGGCCCTGCTCGGTAGTGGGAAACATGCCCGTATCCAGCTTGTAGTTTCCCAGCGCTCCCATGAAGCCGTGGATCTGGGCGCGCGCCGCCGTAATGCGCGCGGTGTCCGCCTTCTTCCACAGATTGGGTCCGACCAACGCCACGAACAGGCCGATGATGGTCACCACCACCAGCATTTCGATCAGGGTAACGCCCGCTTGCTCCCGCTTTTTGTTCCGTCTCATTCTTACACCGCCACGTCGTTGATGCTCGTAATGGCGAGCAGCATACTCAGAATCAGGGCGCCTACCAGCACGCCCATAACCAGGATAACGATTGGCTCGAATATCGAGGTAAAGCGCCGGATGGCGGCGCGCGTCTCGTTCTCGTAAATGTCGGCCATGCGGGCGAACATCTGGTCCAGCCGCCCGGTCTCTTCGCCCACGGTCAGCAGGTGCGCGGCCAGCGGCGGAAACACGCCCGCCTTGCGCATCGGGACGGCGATGCCTTCGCCCCGTTTGACGCCCTGCGCCACGCCCGCCAGCGCGCCCGAAATCGTCTTGTTGGTCAGGGTCGCCGCCGCGATGCCGATGGATTGCACCAGCGGCACCGTGTTCGCCACCAGGGTCGCCATGGCCCGCGCGAAGCGGGCCGTTTCGGCCTTGAGCAGCGCCTGGCCCAGCAGCGGAATGCGCAGCCGCGCGCCGTCCCACCAGATGCGGCCGGCCGCCGTGCGCGTGTAGACGTTCCAGATGACCAGCGCCGCGACAAGCGCCCCCGCGCCGGCCCACCAGTACGATTGCAGTAAGGTGCTGGCGGCCATCATGACTTTCGTGGGAGCCGGAATCTTCATGCGCGGATCGGAGAAGATCGTGGCGAACTTGGGCACCACGAACATCAGCAGGATGACGATCGAGACCATTCCCACGGTGGCCAGCAGCGCCGGATAAATCATGGAGGAAATGATGAAGGCGCGCAGATCGTCGCGCGAGCGCTCGAATTCGGACAGCCGCTCGAAGATCGCGCCCAGCGCGCCCGAGGCTTCGCCCGCGCGCACCATGTTGATGTACAGGTCCGCGAAATAGTCCGGATGGGTCGCCAGGCTGTCGGCCAGCGAGCGGCCGCCCTTGAGCACGCGCAGCACGTCCAGCACCACGAAGCGGAAGGCCGGCCGGTCGGTCAATTCGGCCGTGATGGACAGGGCGCGGTCCAGCGGCACCCCGGCGTTGAGCAGCGTGGACAGCTCCTGGGTGAAGAACAGGACGTCGCGCCGCTTGCCCGCGCCGAACGACGGCAGCTTGATCTCGACGGACGAGCTCTTGGGCGACACTCCCACATAAATCGGGGTTAAGCCCTGCCGGCTCAGCTCGCGGGCGACGACCTTTTCGTTCTCGCCGCTCAGGCTGCCGCTGCGAACTTTGCCGTCGGAAGCCACAGCGCGGAAGAAGAATGTGGCCATCAGATCTCCTGGGTCACGCGCATCACTTCATCCACCGTGGTGACGCCCTCGCGGATTTTCCTCCAGCCGTCTTCGCGCAGGTTGCCCATGCCGTTGCGCCGCGCGGCCCGGGTCAGCACCGAAGCGTCTTCGTTGGCCATGATCAGCTTGCGGATCTCGTCGTTGAGGTCCATCATCTCGAAGATGCCCACGCGCGTGGTGTAGCCCGTGCCGTTGCACTCCGGGCATCCGGCGCCGCGGAAGGTGGACACGGTTTCGCCCACCGGCGAAATCGCCGGGCCCGCGGGCGTTTTGCAGTGTACGCAGATCACGCGCACCAGCCGTTGCGCCAGCACCGCCACCAGCGACGAAGTGATCAGGTAGTTCTCCACTCCCATGTCGGTAAGCCGCGTGATGGCGCTGGGCGCGTCGTTGGTGTGGAGCGTGGAGAACACCAGGTGGCCGGTGAGCGCGGCGCGGATGGCGATGTCGGCGGTTTCGCGGTCGCGGATCTCGCCCACCATGATCACGTCGGGGTCCTGGCGGACGATGTGGCGCAGCCCCGCCGCGAAGGTGAGGCCGATCTGCGGATTGACGTGGATCTGGTTGATCCCGTCCATCTGGTATTCCACCGGGTCTTCGATGGTGATGATCTTCTTGTCCGGGAGGTTGATGCGCTTGAGCGCCGAATAGAGCGTGGTGGACTTGCCGCTGCCGGTGGGTCCGGTCACCAGGAAGATGCCGTGCGGCAGGCTGGTGAAGTGCTCCATGCGGTCCAGCATGTGCTCGTCGAATCCCAGGCGGCGCAGGTCGTAGAAGTCGCCCGTCGAACGGTCGAGCAGGCGCATCACCACGCTTTCGCCGTACAGCGTGGGCAGCGTCGAAACGCGCAGGTCCACTTCCCGTCCCAGGATTCTGATCTTGATGCGTCCGTCCTGCGGCAGGCGGCGCTCGGCGATGTTGAGCTTGGCCATCAGCTTCAGCCGCGAGATGATGGCGGCCTTCAATTCGCGCGGCGGCGGCTCCTGGTTGAACAGCACGCCATCCACGCGGAAGCGCACGCGGAACTCCTTCTCGAAAGGCTCGATGTGGATGTCGCTCGAGCGTTTTTCGAGCGCGTCGGCGATCATGGCGTTCACCAGCCGGATGACCGGCGCTTCGCTCGCCATGTCGCGCAGGTGCTCCAGATCGGCGGTGGCCTGCTCGTCTTCCCCTTCGCCCATCACCGCATGGCGCTCGGTTTCGCCGTAGTGCTTCTCGATGGCGTCGATGATTTCCTGCTCGGCGGCCAGAACGGTCTGGATCTCCAGGCCGGAGTAGGCGCGCAGCGCAGCGATGGTCTCGAAATCCAGCGGGTCGGCCATCGCCACCGTCAGGGTGGAGCCGGCCAGCGCCGCCGGGAAGGCGCGGCACTGCCGCAGGAAGCGGTGTGAGAGGCCGTCGATTTCGGGCGCCGAGGGCGGCGCCTGATCGACCACCACCAGCGGGATGCCGAGCTGGTCGGAAAGCGCGCCGAGCATGTCGCGCTGGGCGATGAGCCCCATGTCCACCAGAATCTTGCCGAGCTTGTCGCCGCGCTCCTTTTGCAGTTCGAGGGCGCGCTCCAGATCTTCGGTGTCGATCTTGCCGCGCTCCACCAGGATCTCGCCCAGCCGCAGATAGCGCGGCCCGGGGCTCGAGGCGCTGGTTTCGGGTTGGGAGGTTGCGGCCACCTGCTATTCTTCCACGTCGATCTGGCCGGCAATGGCGTTCTTGAGGCTGGCCCGCATGAGGATCTGGGCCGGCAGGTCGGTGGTGTCCTCATAAGGAAGATAGAGCAGGCGGACGGCGATGACCATTTCGAGACCGGAGGATTCGAGCTTCTGGAGCCCGACGGCGCCCGTGATCGTCAGGGCCGATGATTTGATCATCTTCCGCATTTCCTGCTTCAACAGCGGCAGTTGCGCGAGTTTGCGCGCGTGGACCCGCTTGACATCCTCCGGGCTGATCTCCCTGCGGAATGGGCTGATCGCCGGCGCCTGGATGAGGCTGATCTCGGTGGTCATCACCAAGCCGTAGTCGCTTAGGTAGACGGCTCGCGTGTTGCCGCCAAAAGTGTCGATGGGATCCTGGAAGCTGGTCAATTCGTCGTTGAACCGGTGTTCCAGCTCCACGAAGGTCTGCGGCGCGATGCGCGGGCCGGTGACGCGGGCGCACGGCTTCGCCTCGCCCGGCGCGATCGCCGCCACTTTTTGTGCCACCTGGGCCCACGCCGGACCGATGGCCAGGGCTAGCACCACAGTCGCGGCTCTCATCGGACTGCTCCTTCCGGTTCCGCGGGCATACTGAAAGCCGAGGCGCGCAGCGTGCCGCTGCGCTTCTGGGAAAAATCGTACTCGGCGGCGGCCAGGAGGAGGCGCTTGCGCGTGTCCTCCAGATCGGCGACCAGTTGTTTGGTCTGTTCCGTCTGCCGGGCTTCGACCTGCGCCACGGCTTTGGTGACCGCGGCATCCACCCGCGACTGAATCTCCGCGTCCGAAATGGTCTGCACCACTGTGGCCGGAGGCTGCGCCGGCGGACCAGGAAGGTACGCCACACGTCCGACCGGACGCACGACGATGGCGATCGCCAGTATCGCCGCCGCCGCGAATCCCAGCCTCGCGCCCGATCCCCAGAAGGCGTTCCACCAGCGGCGGGCGGGCGAGGGTTCGAAAATCTTATCGGAGACGAAAGCGATTCGTTGCGGAATCTCTTCGTCGCGGAGCGAGAACAGCGCGTTCTCGGTGAGGCGCAGCCGCTCCAGCTCTTCGCGGCACGGCTGGCAGGCTCTTACGTGAGCTTCCACCTGCCGCCCCTCGGGGTCGGGCAGCTCTTTCAGAAAGTAATCTCTCAAATCGAATGGCGAGCAACTCATGACACACCTCGTGTCTTTATGGGAGCCAGTTCGGCCTTGAGCAGTTCGAGCGCGGTATACAGCCGGGACTTGACCGTGGAAACGGGGCAGCCGAGAATCTCGGACATCTCTTCGAACTTGAAACCCTGGTAAATCTTGAGCACCACCGCCTCGCGCTGGTCCGGCGATAGCCGCTCCAGCGCGCTTGCCACCGCAAGACCCAGCTCCATGGGGAAGACCGGGCTTCCGCCGACGGTGATTCCGTTCTCCGTCGCTTCCGGCTCGAGCTCCGCCACGTCGGCCTCGGGCCTTCGTTTGCGGAACATGGAGTAGGCCTCGTTGTGCGCGATGCGGTACAGCCACGGGGAAAAGCGCCCAACGTCCTCGAGTTTGCGTAAGTTCTGATAGGCTTTCAAAAAAACGTCCTGCGTCAAGTCCAGAGCGTCTTCGCGGTTGCGGGTGATGCGCAGCAGGTAATTGTAGACACGTTTGTCCCACCGGGACACGAGGAGGTTGAATGCCTCCACGCTACCCCGGGCAGCCTGACGAATGAGGTCGGCATCTTCGACCGCCCGAAAGATCAAATCTGGCTCCTGGTGACTAAGACGCGGTTCAGCCGCAAAAAGACGGGGGTGTTCCGGGGCACCGAGCGGACCGCCTGGTAAATATTCAGTTTAGCGGGATTCATCCGTGGGCGCCCGCCGGCCCTGGCGGCTTCCGTCGCGGGCCCCCAAGGGCACTGTTGGTGAATTGGGCCGGCCTCGGCTCTTTGGCGATCCTAAGTATCTGAAAAGAAGGGGCTTGGTTTCACCGTGCAGCCTGTTGGGCCGGTGTCGGTGCCGTGACGGGCAGGTCAGTTCTTCCACTGGCCCGGTGTCGTCACTTCAAATTGCCCCTTCGTCCGGATGTCCTCGGAGGAACTTCCGATTAAGGCTTCAAACGCTCCGGGCTCGACCGCGAACGCCTTCTGGCGCACATCGTAGAAGGCCAGTTTCTCGGCGGGGAGGGTGAAGGACACCGTCTTTCTTTCGCCGGGTTTCAGGCTGATCCGCTCCAGTCCTCTCAACTCCTCCTTCGGTCTCTTGACGCTGGCGTGCGTATCGTGCACGTAAAGCTGGACGACTTCGTCGCCGGCCCGGCTCCCGGTGTTCTGGACGTCAACCCGGACGGTGACCTGGCCGCTGCCCGTAATCCGTTTGGGCGAAATCGCCAGGTTCGCGTACTTGAAGGTCGTGTAGCTGAGCCCGTGCCCGAACGGGTACACCGGCCGCCCTTCGAAGTACATGTAGGTGAACCCCTTGGTGATGTCGTACTCGCTCATCGGCGGAACCTGCGAGGCCGATTCATAAACGGTATAGGGTAATCTTCCGCCTGGGTTATAGTTCCCGAACAGCACGTCGGCGACCGCGTTGCCGCCTTCCTCGCCGGCGTAGAACATGTCGATCACTGCCGGAACATTATCCTTCTCCCATTTCACCGCTACCGGGCCGCCATTCAGCAGAACGACCGCCATCCTCGGATTAGCCGCATAGACGGTCTTGATGAGTTCCTCCTGGATAGGGGGCAGTTCGAGGTAAGTCCGGTCCAGTCCCTCTCGCTCGAGCTGGCTGTTGAGCCCAACATACATAATAACCACGTCGGCCTTTTTCGCGATGGCCGCCGCTTCCGCGAAGCTGGTATCCTTGTTCTTGGCGTCGAGAATGTCACTGCCCTGGGCGTACAGCACCTCTGTCCCGGGTGCGACCTTATTCCGGATGCCCTCCAGCGGCTTCACGAATTTCGATGCCAGCCCCGTGTAACCGATTCCCGTCAGAGCTATGTCCGCATGGGGACCGATCACGGCGACGGTCTTGATCTTACTCTTGTCGAGCGGAAGGAAGCCGTCCCTGTTAGCTAGAAGCACGATCGATTCGCGGGCCGTGCGAAACGCCAGCTCCCGATGCGCCGCAGAGTCGATCACCGAGGGAGGGATCTTGCTGTACGGCACCATTTCCGGAGGGTCGAACTCACCCAAACGGAACCTGACTCGCAGCACCCTGCGCAGCGACTGGTCGATGTCCTTCTCGGTCAGGAAACCTTTCGCGACGGCTTTGGGAAGTGCGGCCGGATATTCCTGGTTATCCAGATCGCTGCCCGCCAGTATGGTTTTGGCGGCGGCTTCCTCGATCGTCGCGTACCGTTTGTGCGAGTTGACCAGGCGGGCCACCGCACCGCTGTCGGGGACCACAAATCCCTCGAATTTCCACTGAGTCCTGAGTATGTCGGTGAGTAACAGCTTATTCTCGGCATTCGGGACGCCGTTAAGTGCGTTGTAGGAGGACATGATCGACTGCGCATGCCCCTCCACAATCCCGGCTTTGAAATGCGGCAGCCAATACTCCATCAACATGCGCTCGTTGACTTCGGCGGAAAGGCTGGTGCGATCCCGCTCCTGATTGTTGACGGCATAGTGCTTCAGAGTCGCCGCCAGCTTCAGGTACTTTGCGCCGTCGCCCTGCGTGCCCTGTACATAGGCGACAGTCATGCGCGATGTCAAATAAGGATCTTCACCGAAAGCCTCATGAATCCTGCCCCACCGCGGGTCGCGGCCGATATTGATCACCGGCGAGCGGTAGACGAGGCCGTTGTGCCGTAGCCTCTCTCCGCTTTCGGTGACTGTCACCAGTTGTCCGTTGCCGCCCGGTTCGGTCCTGCCGGTCACGGTTGGCCAATAGTTGTACACTGCTCTGGCCTCATCCGCAATGGCCGCAGCCACATCGTGGATCAACGCAGTGTCCCAGGTGGCGGCCATCCCGATGTTCACCGGAAACATGGTGGTGGGCCTGGTCCAGACGACTCCGTGCAGGCTCTGGTTCCAGCCATTCATAACCGGAATCTTCAGCCGTTCGATAGCCGGCGCGGTCGTGCAAAGGAGAGACGCCTTCTCTTCCAACGACAATCGCGGAATCAGGTCGTCCAACCGCTTTTCGACCGGCTGGGCGGGGTCGAGATAGACTGGCTGCTGCCCTCTTACGATGAGCGGAGCCGCCGTCAGCAATACGAGAATGCTTTCAAGTAGGTTCTTCATGGTTCTCTCTGGCGGCTAACTCAAAAGTTATACTTCAGAGCCAACTGCACCTGCCTCGGAGTGTTGGAGGTGCTGGTTACTCTGCCGACTGTGGAAGTGTCGATGCTGGTGCTCGGACCACTGAAATAAGCGCAGTTCGGAAGATTGAAGGCTTCCGCCCTGAATTGCACCCGCGAAGTCTCGGTCACGCGGAACTCCTTGGAGAGAGACGCGGAAACGCTGCCAAAGTAGTCCGTCCTCAGGATACCGGGGCCGGAGTTGCCGTACGTGTAGTTAGCGGGTATGGTGAAGCAGGTGTTGTCGAACCACTTGGCCAGGGTCGGGTGGGCCAGTTGGCCCGAGCAGGTGCGGTTTGGTCTTTGGCCGCCCACCCCGGTATTGGCGACATCGCGCGAAAGCCCGGGTGTGAAGGGAGTGCCGCTTCGGAAGACCACGATACTCGACAATTGCCACCCGCCGATTACGGCGTTGGCAAGGCCACCGGCATTGGTCAGGAAGTGCCGGCCTTTTCCAAAAGGCAGCGCGGCGCCGTAGCTGAGGGCGATATTCTGGGGAATGTCGTAACCGATGGGGGACTTTTCCCAGGCCTCGTCGCCGCCTATGCCCGGATTCTCGGCCCATTGAAAACTCCTCGACCAGGTATAAGCAACCGTGAACCATATCCCCGAGGAGAGGCGTTGCTCCAGCTTGGCTTGCAGGGAATCGTATTGGGAGGAACCGTCCTGCCGATCCGTGTTCATCGTCCCGAACACGGGATAGGGGCGCCGCGCCTGAACCGCTCCGGGCCCTGCCGGGGGATCGTTAAAAGCGTCCGATGACTGCTGGTGCCGGCCCCTGTTTCCGGCATAGTCGACTTCCAACGACATCCTCTTCGTGAGCTGGTGTTGAACGCCCAAACTGAAGTGCTCGTCATATCCCATGCGCATGTGGACCGAGGCGGGCGTCCAACTGGGGTTGGTGATGGATGAGCCAAATGGCGCGCCCAGGTAAAAATCCGCCAAGGTCCGCGTCGGAACCACGTTCTGAGTCGCATTCACGGTCTCGCTAATGTCCCATGGCAGGAAGTTGAAATTGAGCCGCACCGTGGTGCTCTCCGGTTCGTAGAAAATGCCGTAGCCGCCCCGAATGACCGTCCGATCGCCGAAAGGCCGCCAAGCCAGCCCAATGCGGGGTGCAAACTGCAGCTTATCCGGAACCGAAATGACGCTCGGCAGCCCGACCTGGTTGTTGGTTTGGATCAGATTCGAAAATAGCGCAAAACCAATAGGCGCGACTGGCTGTGCCCCCAAGTCAATATGTCCATTGTCACTCCCCACGATGATTGGTTTGGCGAGGCTGCCGTCGAAGGTAGCGACCACGTTTCGATAAGCCGGCAGCCACGGCGTATATTCATAGCGCAGGCCGAGGTTCAGGGTGAGCCGGTTCGAGACTTTGAAATCGTCCTCGACAAAGAAATGCTTATTCCAGCCTTCGCCGCCCCACCAGGTCGCCGGGTTGGACCGGGTGCCGGAATTCGGATAGCCCAGCAGAAAGTCGGCGAACCCGTCTCCCGTTCCCCCGGAACTGGCCGGATTCTGGGTAAAACTTCCATTAAAGCTCCAACTCCCCACGTGGCTGCGTGTGTCCGTGAACAGAATCTGGAAGTAGCGCATGTCCACTCCGAATTTGACAATGTGCCGGCCTTTGATCCAGGTCAAGCTATCGGTAAATTCATTGACCAGCCGGTCTTGAAACTTGGGCCGCCCGTCGCCGGCCTGTCCGGAGAATCCGGCATAGCCGCTGAAGCTGAAGGCTGGCAACGTGGCGATGGAATTCTGCTGGCTGCCTTCCAACCCCGTGATGCCCGCCAATTGGTTGAAATTGGTGCCCTGGAAATAAGCTTCCGACCGGTAATTGCCAATCAGGTAGTTGTAGCGGAATTCGTTTACCATGTTCGCCCGGACGGTGCTGGTCAAGGCAACATCGATGTTGTCGGCAAGACCCGACAGGGTGGCTGTCCCCAGAGCCGGAAACGCGGCCGGGTCGGTCTCGCGGTTGTCCACGTAACTCCAGCGCACAAACAGCTTGTTGTTGGTAGTGATTTGGCGGTCCGCGCGGAGGATCAACTCCTCGCGGCGCAAGGATGAGTTGGGGCTGTAGACGGCCGTTCCTGAGGCCGTATTGGGGAGCGGGATGTAGGGAAGAAAGAATGTTGCCTGTGGCGCCAGCCTGGACGCGGGAATGATCTTGCCGGGAAAGGGGCTGCGAGAGGTCCCCACCGTGGTCAGAGGGTCGTAAATCGTATTCAAGCCAGGCGCACTGAAATCTCCCGTGCGCTCGCCCGCACTCGGGACGGTACTGTTGGCGGGCGAACCCTGTCGCAGTCTCATGCCTTGATAGCTGATGAAAAAGAATGTCTTGTCCTTCCCGTTGTACACGTGCGGGACCACCACGGGCCCCCCCAGCGTGCCGCCGAACTGGTTCCGTTTCAGAACCGCCCGCGTGATGGAAAAGAAGTTGCGGGCATCCAAAAAGTCGTTGCGCAGGAACTCGAAGGCGTTCCCATGGAGCCGGTTCGATCCCGATTTGGTGGTTGCGTTGAAAGCTCCCCCCGCGCGCTTGAACTCGGCGGAGTAAGCGTTCTGCTGCACGCTGAATTCCTGCAGGGCGTCGATCGAAGGCTCGATCCAAGTGCCGCCCTCGTGCTGTTCTGTGACGTCTACGCCGTCAACCAGAAAGGAGGTTTGAAGCCCGGCCACTCCGCCGATCACCGCGCCGTTGACATATTCCGGCCGAACCAACTGCACGTTGCCAGTCGCTCCGAGCAAGACCGCACCAGGGGTGATTTGCGCCAACTCGTGAAACTCCCTGCCGTTGAGCGGCAGTTCCACAAGCTGCTCGTTGCTGATCTGGCTGCCGAGGGAGCCGGACTCGGTGTTGAGCAGCAGGGCAGTGGAAGTCACTTCTACCTGCGTGTTTGGCGCTCCAAGCGTTAATTCGAGGTCCACCCGTCCGCCCTGTCCGACCTCCAATTCGATGCCGCTCCTCACACTTGTTTCGAATCCGGGAGCAGTTGCGCTCACGCTGTATACCCCCGGGTTCAGCGGTGTCACCACATAATCGCCTGCCTCGTTCGCAACAACCCGTTTCGATATGTTCGTGGCCGAATCTTTGACTGTCACCACGGCTCCCGGAACCACGGCCCGGTTGGGATCGTAGATCGTTCCGACAATACGTCCCGCCTGAACTTGCGCGAATACTTCCATGTTGCCGCACAAGACGAGCATGGCGGCCAATCGCATGACATTCTGCATCTTCTTGTCCCCTCTCGTTTCGCTGACCCCAGAGTCCCGGTGACGGCCCGGCCTACCGTGTGGAAAGCGACGGCCGGACCTCTTCGCTTTCCAGGCTGGGTTTATCCTATTACCAACGCACCGCGCCGTCAACCGCTCCTACCGTGCCACCAATCCCACCAGCCGGCCGCTCCTGCCGTCGGGGAAAGTGAAAGTGCCGGTCATGACGCCGCCATCGACGATCGTCACGAACTGCCGGTCCGATACGCGAAACCGCAGCTCGCGATCGTGAACGCTCATCTCGTCGATGTCTCGCTTGCGGCCGTCCCCGGTGATGGTCATGGCGGGATCGTCGCTGGAACCGATGAACTCGACCACCGCCTGCCGCACGCTGCCGACGGGCATCCGTTCGATCGCCGGCCACTTGCCCATGAAGCTCTCCAGCTTCATGGACGGGACGCAACTGGCGGTGCGAACCGAATCGGGGATGAAATCCTAGTCGAAGCGGGCGTTCGGATCGAGCGTCAGGCCGAACACCTCCTGTTTCCCCGTGCTCCTGAGATAGCGGTCGAGCGTCGCCGCGACGATCCACGCATCCACAGGCGGCTGGATCGCATTGGCCGTCATGGCCAGAACGTGCGCCAGCAGGTAATCCGCGGGTTCGGCCCCGTGCTGGAAGATCCACGCGGCCCATTTGTAGTCCTCGCCGGTCTTCAACGCGCCGGCTCGCAGCATCTCGGCCACGCGCTTGCGACGCGCCGCGTCTCTGGGGACCATGCCTTGCCGCTCGGCGGCGGTCAGCGACTGCCATTTGTCGCGGTCTTTCTGGTCCGCGTCGTAGAGGGCTTTGAGCTCGGGATTGGACTGGGCGAACATGCCCGTGGGCGCTTCTGAAGCAGCGAAGCGATCTGCGGACGGATGGGAACAACGTCGCGATCTATGGGACGAATCGGGCGAGGGGTCGATCGAGGTCGGAGTGCAGGTGGTCGCGCGGTTCGAAGGTACGGACGAGGTGGCCTGCTCGGCCACGCCCGCCGGCATCGTCGCCGTGACTTCCCATTTCGGCCCCTATAACCGACTCCGCGCGGCACACAAGGCGGTGCGGGACCTGGTGTCGGAAGAACGGGCGCCGCCGGATCGCACTGCCGTTCTGGGAGGTCTACGGCGATTGGGACGACGACCCGGCGAAGCTCCGCACCGATGTCCTCTACCGGATGGACCCGACGGCCTGAGCCGGCGTCAGTTGCTCAGATGGACCACCGCGACGTCGCGATCGCCCGCCGTAACTTGCACGGTGCGTCCGTTTGCCGTGGCTTTCTGCCCGCCCCAACCGTCCGCGGTGAGCGCCCTACCCCCACAGTTCGTGGACGGGGTAGAAGAGGAACGGTCCGGTTGTCGGCACATACTCGAAACCGCGGCCCAGGGGATCGTCGTGCCGCACCGTGGTCCAGTCGATTCCCATGGCCGAGTAGATCGTGGCCTCGATGTCCTCCGCGTAGACGTAGCGGTCCTGCGACCAGCCGTAATCGACGACATCGTTGGCGGTGGCGTCGGTCGTGCCGATAATCGTGCCGCCTTTCACCCCGCCGCCGGCGAAGACGGCGAACTGCTGCGGGTGATGGTCGCGGCCGGCCGCGCCGGTCAGCGGGCCGATCGTGCGGCCGAATTCGCCGACCATCACCACCATGGTGGTGTCGAACAGCCCGTTGGCCTGCAGGTCGCTGATCAACTGTGACACCGCATTGTCCAGAATCTTGGTCTTGGCCGGGAGGTTTGCCGCGGAGTAGATGTTGGTGTGCATGTCCCAGCCGTCGTTGGACGTGATCTGGATAAAGCGCGTGCCCTGGTTGGCCTTCAACACCTGGGAAGCCACCAGGCAGGCGTTGCCGGTGCCCGAGTTTCCGTAGCGCGCGGCGTCCGCCGCGGTGTAGCCGAACGCCTGGTTGACCACAGGGTTGTACATCATGCCTTCACCCATGGTGTAGAAGTTGTCGTAGTCCTCCATCGGCTTGCCGTCGGGCGAGTTCACCCGTAGATTGTCGTCGAGCGAGTGCATCAGCTTCCAGCGATTGTTGAACGTGGCCTGGCCATCCGGGTTGGTGGTGTTGGCGATTCCGCCGGTGGCCGGAATGACTTTGAACGGCGCGTACACCGCGGGCAGGTAGCCCGATCCCACTCCGGCGCCGGAGTTGAGCGCCAGGAAGGCGGGGAAGATCTGGCCGGGCGTGCGCTGCGGGTCCTTTTCGATGGCCACCACGCTGCCGATGTTGGGAGCGATATTACCCAACGCCGCCGCCGGGTTGCGGCCGATCTGCGTCCAGGTCTGCGCCAGCGTATGCACCAGCCCGTGCGCCCGTACGGAGCGCACTATGGCAAAATCGCCCAGCATGTCTCCCAGCTTGGGCATGAGGCCGGTAGGCCAGAGCACTCCGTTGGCCGTCTGGGGCGCGAAACTGGTGGGAGTCGTTCCACTGACCACTTTGAGATCGAACGTGTCGGAGTGGCTGGGCGCGCCCGCCAGCAGAATGAAGATCACGTTCTTCGCCGTGTTCTTGGTGGCGGCGCCGGAGCTGGTAACGTCGGCGGCTTTCACATAGCGCTCCGCCAGGTAGGAAGCAGTGAGGCTCCCGCCGAGGACCTGGAAGAACCGGCGGCGCGTCCAATGGGGACGGTTGTAGAAGGCCTTGTAGTCCCAGCCGTAATTCCGGAAATACTGATTGATTTTTTCCTGCTCGTTGCTCATGACGCCCTCCGTCAGTAATTGAAAACGAAATCGACCTTGTTATAGAGCGACCACACCAGGTCCTGCACGGCAGTGATGCGGTTGGCGCCGCTGGCGGGAAAACCGCTCAACGCCGTGCCCATTTCGTCGTTGCTGGGATAGCGCGAAAGGATTGCGAGGAACAGCGTGTTGATCAGGTCGGTGTTGCTCTTGCCGAGATTCTGCATGATGAGCTGGCTGCCCGTGGTGCCCGTTGCGTGGCTGCGGTTCACCACGAACGTGTTGTTCATCAGGTTCAGCGCCTGGAGTATGGAGCCGTCCTGCTTGCGCGGCTGGTCGTCGCGGTTGCCGCGCAGGAAGCCGTCCAGGAAGTTGTTGGTGTTGCCGTCGAGCAAATCCGACACGTCGGGGAGCTGCATGGCATAGCTGGGCTTGGCGAAGCCCTGGTCCGTAAAGTTGGTAATGGTGTACGTGGGGTAGGTCCCGCTGGACTGCGCCACGGCGTCGTGGACTTCCTCGCTCCACAGCCGCCGCACGAACTTGCGAGCGAAATAGGGCTCCCAGGCGGGGTTCCACTGGCCGTCATACTCGCTGGAAAGCTGGTACGTGTCGGAGGTGGTTATTTCGCGCATCAGGGCCTTGAGGTCGTAGCCGCTATCGATGAAATGCTGCGCCAGCGCGTTCAACAACGATGCGTTGGTGGGCTGCAAGGTCCACGGGGCCGGCGGCGGGTTGTTCGGATCGAGCCGCAACGGATCGAAGGTATCGGGCGGATCGACGATGCCGGTCACGAACAACTGCGCCCAGATATAGTTCACCGTGGCGCGCGCGAATTGCATATCGCTGGTGATGCTGCGCGCCAGCGAGACGCGGTAGTTTTCGCCGGCCTTGGGCGCGTCGTTATTGAAGATGTACTGGGGCGCCACGTAGTAGCACGGCTGGCCGGCCTTGCATCCGGCGGGCGCCACGCGCGGCGGCCGATTGCCGGTGGTGGTGTTCAGGGTGTAGTCGAGAGTGTACCCCTTGGTGTTGTCCTGGACCGACCAGTAATACACATTGTTGTTCGTCGGATCGTAATTGACCCGCGCAAGTTGGGTGTGGGAAAGGTAAGAAGCCAGCTCCCACGCCTGGTAGCGCGTGGTCTGGCTGCCCCACAGGCTGAGCTGATCGAGATGGCCGCGGCCGTTATGGCACAGGACGCAGTTCACGTGGGTGATGCCCAGGAACGTGTCGAACACGAACGAAGTGGCCTGGTCCATGATGTCCTGCACGGGGCCGCCGGTAATGAAACCGTTCAGCATCCAGTTGCCGGCGCCGTCCTGGTAGGTATCGCCGGTGGTGGCGGTGATCAGTTCGGTGGCCATCTGGTTGTACGGCTTCTGGGCGGCCAGCGAGTCGTGGATCCACGAGTAGAAGGCGTTGCGGCCCTGCGGGAAGCGGCGGAGGCCGCTCGCCTTGGCGTCGATGTTCTGATACAGGTCGCCGAAGTACATGGTCCACTTGTCCACCCACTCCGGCTTGGCGAGCAGCTCGTCGACGAGGTTGGCGCGCTTGTTTGGATCGGTGTCGGCCACGAAGCTGAGGACGCGGTCGGGAGTCGGGATGCGGCCGGTGAGATCGAGCGTCACGCGGCGGATGAATTCCCAGTCCGTGGTGGCGCGCGCCGGAGTGATGCCATTGGCATTGAAATCGGCTTGGATGAAAGCGTCGATGGTGCCGGCGGGGTGCGGCTGCCCGAAACTGTTGGCGCGGCTGGCGCCCGGCGTGGACGCGAGCATGGCCCGTACCTGTTGGGTGCGCGCGGTGAGCCCGGAGCTGCCGCGCGCCTTGGACAGGGCTGCGGCGGCAAACTTCTCCCGCTGGCTGCCGAAGTAACTGCATTCGGCGTGCGGTACGGTGAATTGAGAATCGGAAGTGGGACGATCATCGGCGCGCACGATCAGGAAACCTGACAGCACCAGAACCGATGTCCCCCCCAGGATAAAGAACAACCCAGGTTTCTGCATACTCCGTGAGCCCCCCGCACGGCGCTACAGCGCCTATTGTACGATATTCCCAACACGGCCCGGGACTCAGAGTTCCATTAATTTTTGGCAACCATGACGCGAGGCCGGATCGGCGGAACGATTTGAACACGTTTTGCAGGCAATCGCGGAGATTGCGGTGGGCTCCCGGCCAGCCGGCGCCCCCTGCCCGGGGCTCGGCTTAGCGGGCTGTCGGCCTGCCCGGCGCAGCCGGCCTGCCCCGCTCCCGGCCTGCCCGGGGCTCTCCGAGCCCGGCGGAGAGCCTGGAAGGCGTTGGGCTTATGATTGGGAGATGGGGCGGAAAGCTGGGCGGGTATGGCCGGCAATGGTACTGGTAGCCAGCGTCTTACCAGCACAATCGTTGAATAACCAGGCGCTTAACGGGAAGTACTTCGTACGGCAGATCTCCGTAGTAACGAACGACCACGGCAGCCTGACGGACGCGCTCAGCCTGCTCGGCACCATCACTTTCGATGGTAACGGCCATTACACGTTCACTGGCCAGCGGCTGGAAGGGAGCGGCGGCGCGGTTTCATCGAGCGTGTCGGGGACCTACTCGGCGCTCCCGGCGGGCATCGTTTCGATGGACAGCCCGCTGCGCAGCGGCGCCACAATCAACGCCCGGCTGGGAGTGGAAGCGCTGCTCGGATCCAGCACGGAGCTGGCCGACAATACCTTTGACCTCTTGGTGGCGATTCCGGCGCCGTTGGCGGGCGCCGCGCCTCTGATCGGGCCGTATTGGATGTCTATGCTGGAGTTTCCGTCGGGCAGCGGGACAGCCGTACGCGACAGCTTTGTCGGTTTGACTTTCAGTGCGCTGGGCCAACTCCAGGCTTCTGCATACGGCCATGCCGCCAACCTTTCGGGCGGCCAGCTTCTGAGCCAGGCGATCACCGGCACCTACACGATCACCAATGCTGGCACGGGCACCCTGTTCCTCGGCCAGTACACCATCGATTCGCTGCTCAGCGGGAACCGGACGCTCTACCAGTCGGCCGATGGGAACGTGCTGCTGGGCGCCTCCCCCGGTTTGCACGACATCCTGATCGGCGTGAAGTCCTCCACCGCGGCGGCGAACAACTCGTCGTGGAACGGCAATTTCTGGAGCGCGGGGCTGCGCTTCGACCCGACCGCGAGGCAGCCGGACATTTCGTCCTACGCCGGATCGGCGGCCGCGCGCGGCCAGGGGATTGTCACACTGACCCGGCGGGTCAAAGCCCTGGGAAGCGGTTCGTACGATTTCACGGGCGTCGACGGCTATTCGCTGACGGCCTCCGGGACCGGCCCCGAAGGGCTTTTGCAGATCGGGATTGGGGCGGGCGGGAAAGCAGTCGTCGGCTCGTCCCTGAGCCTCAATGACCCCGGCGGGTACGAAATCGATTTCGCCGTACAGATGAATTCGCTCTCGGGGCCGGGAGTGTTCCTGAACCCGCAGGGCGTGACCAGCGCCGCCAGTTTCTTCCCGCCCGGCGCTCCGGTCTCTCCCGGGGAGTTCATCGCCCTGTTTGGCACGGGCCTCGCCGGCGACACCGGGACCGCGCCGCCGCCGTACCCGTCAACTTTGGACGGCGTCACGGTGCTGATCAACAATCTGCCCGCGCCGCTCAGCTCGGTCAGCGCGTCGCAGATCAACTGCCTGGTGCCGTACGCGACAGAGGGATCAACCGCCACGATCGTGGTGCAGAACGGCGGCGCGACTTCGAATGCCGTGACGGTGCCGCTGGCGCCCACGTCGCCGAGCGTGTTCTCGGTGAATCAAAGCGGCACGGGACTGGGTGCCATCCTGCACGCCGACTACACGGCGGTGAACGCCGGCAAGCCGGCGGCGGCGGGCGAAACGGTGCTGGTATTCCTGACCGGAATGGGCGCGGTCGATCCCTCCGTGCCCGATGGCACGGCCGGCGGCTCGAATCCCGTGAGCGACACCACCGCGTCCCCGATCAGCGTCCTGGTAGCCGGAGCACCGGCGACCGTGGTGTTCAGCGGTCTGGCGCCGGGTTTTCCGGGGCTGTACCAGATGAATGTGACTCTGCCGTCCTCTTTGCCGGCCACGGGAAACGTGCGGCTGGCCATCCAGACGCCCAACGCCTTGCATGCGCAGGTGGATATTGCGGTGAAGTAGAGGCGCGGAGAAGTCTAACGCCGCTCGAACGCGACTTTGCCTCCCACGATCGTGTACGCGACATCGGTCGCCGGGATCTCGTCTTCCGGGATGGTCATGATGTCGCGGGAGAGCACCGTGATGTCGGCCAGCTTGCTGGGTTCGAGCGAGCCCTTCAGCTTCTCTTCGAAGGCGGCATAGGCGTTGTTCCAGGTGTAGGAGCGCAGGGCCTCTTCGCGGCTCATGCGCTGGTCGGGATAGAAGACCGTGCCGTCCTTGAGCTTGCGGCTCACCGACGCGTAAAAACACGCCAGCGGGCTGACGTCTTCCACCGGGGCGTCGGTGCCATTGCTCACCACCGCGCCCGATTTCATGAGCTTCTGCCAAACATATGCGCCCTCCTCGGCCCGCTTGGGGCCGAGCCGCAGCAGAACGTAAGGCGCATCCGAAGTGCAATGGATGCCCTGCATCGACGCGATGACGCCCAGTTTTCCGAAGCGCGGAATATCCGCCGCGCTCAGGTGCTGGGCGTGCTCCACGCGCCAGCGCAGATCCTTCTTTTCGGGATGCGCGCGAAACGCCGCCTCGAAAATGTCCAGCGTTTCGCGGTTGGCGCGGTCGCCGATGGCGTGCACGCAAAGTTGGAAGTCGTGCTGGATGGCCAGTTCCGCGGTCTTGCGGATGTCGGCGGGGTCATCGGTATTCAGGCCGCTGCTGTCGGGCTTGTCGGAATACGGTTCCAGCAGCCAGGCGCCGCGCGATCCGAGCGCGCCGTCGATCTGCCGCTTGATGGCGCGGACCGAGAAGAAATTGCCACCCTCGCCCAAGATGCGGTACCTGTCCAGGTTGGGTGCGAGCTGCTCGTTGGAGGTCCGCAGCATCATCCAGATGCGCATGCGCAGCTCGTGGTTGTCGGCCATGCGCTTCAAGGCGTCCACGGTGGAGAAAGGCGAGCCGGCATCTTCAAACGTGGTGATGCCCTTGGACAGCGACTCGTCGATCGCCAGGTCGATGGCGTGCCGCTCCTGGGCCGCGCGCTCGGCAGGCGTGCGTTTGGCTTCCCATTCGGAGCGCGCCCGGCTGACCAGCCCCTGCGCCCGCTCGCGAAGGAGCCCTGTGGGGTTGCCCGCTTTGTCCTTGAGGATCTCGCCGCCCGGAGG
This sequence comes from Bryobacteraceae bacterium, assembly GCA_035638575.1. Taxonomy (GTDB): domain Bacteria; phylum Acidobacteriota; class Terriglobia; order Bryobacterales; family Bryobacteraceae; genus DASQZT01. Next base: position 55,927 of record DASQZT010000282.1, on the reverse strand, counting down.
ATTCGCGGTAGCGCGCGTGAGGCCCGCCGCCTGCATCGCCTTGCCGTTGACGAAAGCCGCGTGGCCGCTGGCGTGCGTCAGCAGCACCGGATTGTCCGGCGACACCTTGTCGAGCGAATCGTGCAGCGGGAAGCCTTCGACGTTCGGCTGGGGCTCGCGGTCCCATTTGGACTGGTGCCAGCCGCGTCCGATGATCCACTCTCCCGGCTTGGCCTGTTTCACGGCGCGCCCGACCTGCGCCACGATGTCGTCCCAGGTGCGCGCCTCGCGCAAGTCGAGGCCCATGCGAAATTCGCCGACCCCCGTGAAGTGGCCGTGACCTTCGATAAAGCCCGGAATGGCGAGCATGCCGTGCAGGTCGATCACACGGGTTTGCGGGCCGATCCACTGCCGGGCGTCGCCGTCGCTTCCGAGCGCACTGATCCGGTCGCCGCGCACCGCGATGGCCTGGGCCACCGGCGTGGTCGTATTGACGGTGACAATTTTGCCGTTCCGCAGCACCAGGTCGGCGGGCTGGGCGAAGGCGGTAGCGGCAAAGAAGGCAACCAAAAGGACGCGCATGGGTTCAGGATACCCCGGTTGCAGTAAACTCGAAGGCATGTTCCTGATGGCCGCTCTTCTGGCGCTTCACCTGGGACCGGTCTCGCCCTCCGGCCCCAACCGGCAACCCCAACTCGCCGCCGCCAACGGCATGGTGGCGATGGTCTTCGGCAGCGGCGATGTCATCTGGTTCGCGCGCTCCGGCGACAACGGCCGTTCGTTTTCGGCGCCGGTCAAGGTCGCCGACCTGCCCAAGCTGTCGCTAGGACGGCACCGCGGGCCGCGCGTCGCGATCAGCGGCAATACCATCCTCGTAACCGCGATCCGGCAGCAGAGCGATCTCTTCTGCTGGCGCTCCGGCGATGGCGGCCGCACGTGGTCGAAGGGAGCTGTCGTCAACGATCAACCTACCAGCGCGCGCGAAGGCCTGGACGCCCTTGCCGCCGATGCCGAAGGACATGCGGCCGTGGCTTGGCTGGACGATCGCACGCCCAAGGGCAAACGGCTGTACGGCGCATTTTCGGACGATCGGGGGGCGACCTGGTCGAAGAACGTGATGCTCTATCAGTCGCCCTCGGGAACGATTTGCGAATGCTGCCACCCGTCGCTGGTCGCGCTGGGTGGCGGAGAGTTCGCCGTGATGTGGCGCAACGTGCTCGACGGCTCGCGAGATTTCTACGTGATGCGGGTCCGCGGCCGGCCCGCCTCCGATGCTGTGAAACAGGGGACCGGCACGTGGAAGCTGGACGCGTGCCCCATGGATGGCGGCGGCCTCGCCGTCCGCAACGGGGAAATCTGGAGCGGCTGGCGGCGGGAGCACGACGTCTACCTGGCGGAGCCCGGCAAACCGGAAGTGAAGCTCGGGGCGGGGGAGAACATCGCATTGGCCACGACGGCGAAGGGCGCTTACGCGATCTGGTCCACGCCTCAGGGCATCGAAGCACAGACTCCAGGCTCCGCGCGCCAACATCTCTCGCAGAGCGGAGGCTTTCCGGCGATTGTCGCGCTGCCCGATGGGTCGGTGCTCGCCGCGTGGGAGGAGAATGGTTCGATTGCGGTTCATCGGGTGGAATAACGCAATGCGTGCGATATTGGTCGTCGCCATGTGCGCCCTGACTGCCGCCGCTCAAACCAAACCGCGCGCCCGCGATCTCGGCGTGCCGCTCGAAGGCGAAACCGGGCCGCTGAACGCCATCACGGATGTCCCCGGCGTCGAGGTGGGCCACAAGACGCTGATCAGCGGCGACTCGGTCCGCACCGGCGTAACGGCGGTCTGGCCGCGCGGGAAGCGGTCGTCGGACCCCGTGTTCGGCGGTTTTTTTTCGCAGAACGGCAACGGCGACATGACGGGCACGCATTGGTTGGAAGAATCGGGCTTCCTCGACGGGCCGGTCATGATCACCAACACGCACAGCGTGGGAGTGGTGCGCGACGCATACCTGGCGTGGCTGGTGAAGAACCAGCGCAAGCCCGGCACCAACGTGTTCGATGGCGGTTTCTACACTTATCCGATCGTGGCCGAGACCTACGATGGCTACCTGAACGACATCAACGGATTTCACGTCAAGCCGGAAGACGTCGCCTCGGCGCTGGAAAGCGCTGTGGGCAGCGCCGTGCCCGAAGGCAACGTGGGCGGCGGCACCGGCATGGTGTGCTACGGCTTCAAAGGCGGCATCGGAACTTCCTCGCGGAAACTGGCGAGCGGGCACACGGTGGGCGTGCTGGTGCAGTGCAACTGCGGGAGCCGGCGGCAGCTGCGCATCGGAGGACTGCCGGTGGGCGAGGAGCTTTCGACCGCTGTTCCGGTAGCGAGCGCGCCGGCCGGGCCGCGCGAGGACACCGGCTCGATCATCATCGTGGTGGCCACGGACGCGCCGCTCCTTCCGCATCAGACCAAGCGGCTCGCGCGGCGCGCCACCATGGGGCTGGCGCGGACCGGCGCGACGTCGGGAAACGGCTCGGGAGACATCTTCATCGCATTCTCGACGGCGAACGCCGCGGCGGCCGCGGCCAAGGCTGCCGCCACTGTTTCCATGCTGCCCAACGACAGTCTCAATCCGGTATTCGAAGCCGCCGTGCAGGCGACCGAAGAGGCCATCATCAATGCCATGGTGGCGGCCGAAACCATGACCGGCGCGAACGGCCACACGATCTACGCGCTTCCGCACGATCGGCTGCGCGACGTGCTCAAGAAGTACAACCGGCTGGCCGGCGGGCGATAAGCCGGCCGCGGCTGCTAGAATGACTAGATCGCCCCTTTGCGTTATCCCATGACTACAGCTACCCGTTCCCGCGCCCAGGAATTTCGCGATCAATTATCGCGCCGCGTCATTGTGGCCGATGGCGCCATGGGTACCATGCTGTACTCCCGCGGCGTGTTCATCAACCGCTGCTTCGACGAGCTGAATCTCTCGCAGCCCGACTTGGTGCGCCAGATCCACCAGGAGTATGTGAAGGCCGGCGCGGAGATTCTCGAGACCAATAGCTACGGCGCCAGCCGCCCGCGCCTGGCCGCCTTCGGATTCGCCGACAAGCTGCGGGAGATCAACCGCGCGGCGGTCCGCGTGGCGCGCGAAGCAGCCAAGGACGGGCCGTTCGTTGCCGGCGCCGTGGGCCCGCTCGGGGTGCGCATCGAGCCGCTCGGCCCTACCTCCTTCGGAGAGGCGCGCGCCGCGTTTCGCGAGCAGATCGAGGCGCTGCTCGAGGCCGGTGTCGACCTCCTGATTCTGGAGACGTTCGGCAACCTTGACGAGCTGCGCGAAGCGGTGATGGCGGCGCGCGAGGCGGGCGGCGGCGACGTCCCCATCATCGCCCAGGTGACCATCGACGATTTCGGCTATCTGCCCGGCGGCACCGATACCGAGACTTTCACCAAAATCATGGACGAATGGCCGGTGGACGCCATCGGGCTGAACTGCTCGGTGGGGCCCAAAGCCACGCTCGAAACCATCGAGCGCATGATGCAGTTCTCCTCGAAGCCGCTGAGCGCCATGCCCAACGCCGGGCTGCCCATGCGGATCGAGGGCCGCAATATCTATCTGTGTTCACCCGAATACATGGCGCAGTACGCGCGCCGCCTGCTGTGGGCGGGCGTGAAGGTGATCGGCGGATGCTGCGGCACGACGCCCGACCACATCAAGCTGATCCGCAGCGAAACCCGCTCCCTGCAGCCCGCGCAAAAGAAACTGGCGGTGACGGTGGAGGAGCCGCAGGCCAAGGCGCACGCCCTCGAGCCCGTGCCCGTGGCGCGGAAATCCAAGCTCGGCGCGAAGCTGGCGGAGAGCAAATTCGTATCGTTCGTCGAGATCCTGCCGCCGCGCGGCATCGACGCCTCGCGCGAGATCGACGGCGCGCGGCGCTGCGCGGAGCACGGCATCGACTGCATCAACGTGCCGGACGGGCCGCGCGCCAGCGCGCGCATGAGCGCCCAAGTCACCTGCCATCTCATCCAACAGCAGGCCGGGATCGAGGCGGTGAATCATTTCTGCTGCCGCGACCGCAACATTCTGGGGATTCAATCCGAGCTGCTCGGCGCCCACATGGTGGGCGTGCGCAACCTCATCTGCATCACCGGCGACCCGCCACGCATGGGCGCCTACCCCGATGCCACCGCGGTTTTCGACGTGGACGCCATCGGCCTGGTGAACATCGTGCGCAATTTGAATCACGGGCTGGATATCGGCGGCAACCCCATGGGCTCGCAGACCGCGCTGCTGATCGGCGTGGGCGCCAACCCCGGCGCGCCCAACATGGACGAGGAAATCCGCCGCTTCGAGTGGAAGGTGGAAGCCGGCGCCGAGTACGTGGTGACGCAGCCGGTATTCGACCTGGATCTGCTGGAAGGATTTCTCAAGCGTATCGAGCACGTCAAGATCCCGGTCGTCTGCGGCATCTGGCCGCTCACCAGCTTTCGCAACGCCGAGTTCATGGTCAACGAGCTGCGCGTGCCCGTGCCCGACGAGTTCATGGAGCGCATGCGCCGCGTGGACAACGCGGAAAAGGCCCGCGAGGAAGGCGTGGCCATTGCGCGCGAAATGGTCCGGCGTGTGCGCCCCATGGTCCAGGGCGTACAATTAAGTGCGCCGTTCGGCCGCTACCAGATGGCTTTGGACGTGGCGGAGGCTATCGGCCCGCACTGAGATCGCATTCGAAAAATGGCAACCGACCTGGTCGAGATCAATCCCGAGGCCCCCCAGCCTGAAGCCCTGGAGCGAGCCGCCGCCGCCGTGCGACGCGGCAACGTGGTCGCCATCCCCACCGACGCGTTATATACGCTGGTGGCCGACCCCTTCAACCTGCACGCCGTGACGCAAGTCTTCGCGGCCAAAGGGCGCGAGCCGCACCGCTCGCTGCCCATCCTGGTCCGCGACATGATGATGGCCGAGGAGCTGGCGGGTGAGTTGAACAACCGCTTCTTCATTCTGGCGCGGAGGTTCTGGCCCGGCCCGCTGACCATCATCGTGCCGGCCTCGGCCAAGGTGCCGCTGAAAGTCACCGGCAACACCGGTCGCATGGCCCTGCGCCAGGCGAAATGCGCGATCGCGGACCAGCTTCTCGCCATGCTGAACGAGCCGTTGATTTCCACCAGCGCGAATATTTCCGGCCATCCCACCTGCCGCAGCGGCATCGAGGTCTTCGGCATGATGGATGGCCGCGTGGACCTCGTGCTCGATGGCGGCCATTGCGGCGGAGCGGGCGCGACCACCGTGGACATCACAGAGCCCTACTGGCGGGTGATCAAGAACGGCGCCGTCGAGGAAAAGGAAATCGCCGCCTGTCTCCAGCAGTCGTGAAACCGGGCGCCCCGCCGGGCGTGGTACCCTGAAATTCTTCGTCCAAAATTCATGCGAAACGTTGTCATCATGGGTTCCGGCTGTGCCGGCAACACCGCGGCAATTTACGCTGCCCGCGCCAATCTGAAACCGCTCGTGATCAGCGGGCACGAGGCCGGCGGGCAGCTCTCGCTCACCACCCTGGTGGAAAACTTCCCCGGATTTCCCGAGGGCGTCAACGGCCCCGACCTGGTCGAGAACATGAAGCGGCAGGCCGAGAATTTCGGCGCCGAGTACCTGCACGGTGCGGTCGTCGACACCGATTTCAGTACGCGCCCGTTCCGCCTGGACGTCGATGGCGAGTGGATCGAGACCCTTACCCTGATCATCGCGTCGGGCGCCTCGGCGCGCTGGCTGGGCCTCGAAAACGAACAGAAGCTGATCGGCCACGGCGTCAGTTCCTGCGCCACCTGCGACGGCTTCTTCTATCGCGACAAGAACATCATGGTGATCGGCGGCGGCGATTCGGCCATGGAAGAAGCCAACTTCCTGACGCGCTTCGGCCGCGAGGTGACCGTGGTGCACCGCCGCGAGGAATTCCGCGCCTCCAAGATCATGCTCGACCGCGCCCGCCACAATCCCAAGATCAAGTTCGTCACCAACACGGTGGTGGAAGACGTCTTCGATGTTTCGCAAAACCTGGTGTCCCGCGTGCGCCTGCGCAACCTGAAAACCGGCGAGACCTGGGAGCAGGATGTGGATGGCTTCTTCGTGGCCATCGGCCATATTCCCAACACCAAGGTCTTCAAAGGGCAGATCGAAACCGATCCCGACGGCTACATTCTCTCCAAGGGCGGCGCGCGCACCAACATCCCCGGCATTTTTCACGCCGGCGACGTGCAGGACCGCGTTTACCGGCAGGCCATCACCGCCTCCAGCGCCGGCTGCATGGCCGCCATCGAAGCCGAACGTTATCTGGAAGCGGAAGGACACTGAATCATGATCGAGCGCATTTCACCCAGGGGCGCGCCGGCGCCGCGCGGCCCCTACTCGCCAGCTGTCCGTGCGGGCGATTGCATCTACGTTGCCGGGCAGGTCGCCATCGATCCGGTGAGCGGCCAGGTCGTCACCGGCGATGTGCAGGCCGAGACGCGGCAGGTGCTGACCAACATCCGGAACATCCTGGAAGCCTGCGGCGCATCGTTGAACGACGTCGTGCGCTGCGGCGTCTACCTGACCGACGCCGCCGACTTCAAGCCGATGAACGAAGTGTACGCCGAGTTCTTCGGCGAGGCCAAGCCGGCGCGGACCACCATCATCGTGGCCGCCCTACCGCTGAAGGACGCCAAGGTGGAAATCGACGCGGTAGCGTACAAGCCGCGGTAGTGGGGCGGCGCATCATCGGCGGCCGTGGAGCTTCTTGAGCAGGGCCGTGTTCACCTTGGCTTTCACGGTTCTGCGGTCCAGGCCCAGCCGCCGCGCGGTCTCTTCGTAGCTTCCCGTGCGGCTGTAAACCACCGTGACGTATCGCGCCAGCAGCTCGCCGGCCGTCAGCCTCCCCGCGCGCGCGTCCTCGACGAATTCTTCGACCGCATCCGCCGGCCCCGCTCCCGCCGGGCGGTAATTGCGCCGGATCAGCACGTTCTTTACGCACTGCTCCAGCTCGCGATAATTCCCGGGCCACGCATACTCGGGACCGAGATTCGCCCCGATCCACCGCATCACCTCGCGCGCCAGCTCGTCGCCCTCCGGTCCCGCCACGCGCTGCGCCATGTAGAGCACCAGCTCGCCCAGCACAGCCGGCGAATTGGCGAGTTGTTCGGCGAGTGAAGGCGTGGCCACCTGGTCCGAGCACAGGCGATAGTACAGGTCTTCGCGGAACTGGCCCTTGCGAATGGATGCCGCGAGGTCGCGATTGGTGGCCGTGATCAGCTTGCCGCGGAACTGCCGGCCCGCCGTGTCGCCCACGGGATGAAAGGTCCGCGTCTCGATTACGCGCAGCAGCTTCACTTGTATGGCCGGGTCGAGGTCGCCCAGTTCGTCCAGGAAGACGGAGCCCAGTTCGGGACAACTCTCGAGCCAGCCTTTGCGGTCGGCCACCGCGCCCGTGAATGCGCCGCGGCGATGCCCGAACAGCTCCGATTCCACCAGCGTGGGCGATAGCGCCGAGATGTTGATCGGGAAGAACGAGTCCGCATCGTCGCTGGCAAACGCCAGCCGCTGATCGTCGAAGGGGACGTAGCGCGACTCCGCGACGGCGCGCGCCACGAGTTCCTTGCCGGTGCCCGATGGGCCGGTGATCAAAGTGGCAAACTCGCCCATGCGGGCATACAGCGTGCGGCGGTAGCGGCGCATGTCGTGGGTGAACACGGATTGCCAGATGGCCGCGCGCAGCCGGGCAGCGGGCATCGAGCTGCCGATAATGTCGCGGAAAATCTGGTCGAACGCCCGCTGGATCTGCCGAAAGCACGCGAACGTGTGGCGCGCATCGTGGCCCGTGGGAAAACGCACGCCGTCGATGCCGAAGAAGTGGCGCCAGTCCGCGAGGAAGTTGGTGTAGAAGCTCCAGCGGGCGGAGCTGGAGCTGCGCGCGTCCTGCCCTGCGTCGTAGAAGCGGGGGTAGTAGCGCGTGTACAGAAGCTGCAGCACCGCGTCTTCATAAAGCATCAGGTCTTGTGGCCGCGCTTGGCCGCCCCCGGCGAGGCGCGCGCGCAGCTTCTCCAGAAGCGGCTCCACGCGCGTTTGAATGCGCCACACATTCTCGCGGGGGCCGGGCTGTTCGGCGCGATAACTCCAGACGGGTTCGCCCGCCACGAACTCGCTGCCCAGCACGGCGCGCTCCAGCCGCACGCGCTCGGGGAGAAACGGGTTGGCGTAGCCCAACTGCGAGACGGCTTCGAGCAGTTCCCGCTGTGTACCGGAAATGAACGCCATATGTACATTCATTGTACGGCAGGCCGGTTGGCCCTTCCGGGCGGTTCCTGTAAGCTATTGATCTTGAGGGAGGTTCGGCGCGGACCATTCCGTGCTCTACGGTGGGCATGGCTCACGGCAGCTTGAAAGACCTTCTGAAAAACGGCGGCTTCCACGCCTTCCTGTGGACGCAGTTCCTCGGCGCGTTCAACGACAACCTATACCAGATGCTCGTGTTCGAGGCTGCCGTGGACCGTGGCTCCAGCACCGGCGCGGTGCAGTTCGTCTACCTGCTCCCCTTCCTGCTGTTCTCCGGCTACGCGGGCCACCTTGCCGATGCCGTCAGCAAGCGGCGTGTGCTGATCGGCGTCAAGGCGTTCGAGGTCGTGGCCATGTCGCTCGGCGCCTATGCGCTGATCTCCGGCCACCTGCAGTGGATGCTCGTGGTGCTGTTCATGATGGGACTGCACTCCACGGTGTTCAGCCCCGCCAAGTACGGCATCGTGCCCGAGATCCTTTCGGACCGCGACCTGTCGCGCGGCAACGCCTGGCTGGAAATGACCACCCTGGTGGGCATCGTGCTCGGAACCGCCGCGGGCGACTTCGTGTACTCGTGGTGGAAAGGCGACGCGGGCAAGATGGCGCTGGTTCCCATGGCGTTCGCTATGGCCGGCTTGTTCGCCAGCCTGCGAATCACGCGCGTGTGGCCGTCGGGCGCCACCGCGCCGTTCCGCCTGAATCCGTTTTTTGAGATCGGGGAAAGCACGCGCGGCCTGCTCTCCAACCGGCCGCTGTGGCTGAGCGTGCTCGGGGTGGCTTTCTTCTGGTCGCTCGGCGCGCTGCTCAAGCCCGACCTGCTGCTGTTCGGCAACGAGGTTCTCAAAGTCAGCCAGGTGCGCGGCGGGCTCCTGCTGCCGTTTCTGTCGATCGGCATCGGCGTCGGCAACATGCTGGCGGGCAGGCTCTCAGGCGACAAAGTGGAGCTGGGGCTGGTTCCGCTGGGGTCGATGTTGATGGGCTTCTTCGCCCTCGCGCTCTTCTCTTTCCGGGCGTCCTACGGATTCGCGGCGCTCGCGCTGGTGCTGCTCGGAATCTCGAGCGGCCTGTTCATCGTCCCGCTTTACGCGTACATGCAGCAGCGCGCGGACCGGCGCGAGAAGGGGCGCGTGGTCGCCGCCAACAATTTCTACCAGACCATCGGCATGCTGTTCGCTTCGGCGCTGCTGTGGGCGCTGCACGATCGCCTGAAGGTCGGCGCAGATACGATGGTGCTGGGCGCGGGCATCGCCACCCTGCTGGTCACGGTTTACATTCTCACCATCGTGCCCGACTTTTTCCTGCGCTTCGTCATGTGGCTGGTCACTCACTCGCTGTTCCGCATCCGCATCGTGGGGCAGGAAAACGTGCCGTTCCGTGGCCCGGCGCTGCTGGTCTCGAACCACATGTCGCACGTCGACGGGTTCCTGATCGGCGCCTGCATCCAGCGCTTCGTCCGCTTCCTGGTGTGGAAGCCGTACTACGAGGCCAAGGCGCTGAACTGGTTCTTCCGCCGCGCCAAGGCCATTCCGGTGAGTGGCGGCCGCGATGCCTTGGAGGCCATCCGTCAGGCGCGCGAAGAACTGGCCGCGGGCCACGTGGTCTGCATCTTCGCCGAGGGTGCCATCAGCCGCACCGGCAACATGCTGCCCTTCAAGCGTGGCCTCGAAAAGATCGTCGAAGGGCTAGATATCCCCGTCGTTCCGGTACACCTCGACCGCCTCTGGGGCAGCATCTTCAGCTTCGAGCAAGGCAAGTTTTTCTGGAAGTGGCCCAAGCGCATTCCGTACCCGGTAACCGTCTCCTTCGGCGCGCCCATGCCTTCCGCCACGCCCTCCCGCGAGGTGCGTCAGGCCATCCAGGAGCTGTCCGCTGAAGCCACGGAGCACCGCAAGAGCGCGGGCGACCTGCTGGACCGCCGCGTCATTGCGAGCGCCCGCCGCAACTGGCGCCACTTCGCCATGGCCGATTCCACGGGCCGCGAGCTGACCAACGGGCGCATGCTCACCGGCAGCGTTCTGGTGGCCGGCTGGATCCGCCGCGAGCGTCCGGGAGAAGAGACGATCGGCGTGCTGCTGCCCTCGACCGTGGCGGGCGCGCTGGTGAACGTCGGCGCGACGCTGGCCGGCCGCGTCACCGTCAACCTCAACTTCACCGCCGGCCGGGAAGGGATGGCGGCGGCGGTGGAACAGTGCGGCATCCGCACCATCGTGACGTCGAAGGCATTCGTCGCCAAGGCCAAGATCGACGTGATGCCCGGAGTCGTGTGGATCGAAGATATCCTCGGCGGCGTGGGCACGCTGGCTAAACTGCGGGCTCTTCTGGCGGCGCGCTTCCTCCCGGCCGCGATGCTGAGCCGCGGCGGCCGCACCCCGGATTCGCTCGCCACCGTCATCTTCTCCAGCGGCAGCACCGGCGTCCCCAAGGGCGTGATGCTCTCGCATTACAACCTGCTTTCGAACATCGAGGCTTTCGGTCAGCTCTTCCGCATCGGACCTGACGACCGGATCGCCGGCGTGCTGCCCTTCTTCCACTCCTTCGGATACACCGTGACCGTCTGGTTTCCGCTGGTCTCCGGGTGCGGCGTGGTGTACCATCCGAATCCCACCGAAGCCGGCGCGGTGGGCGACCTGGTGTCGAAATACCGGGCCACGCTGCTGCTGGCCACCCCGACCTTCTGCTCGGCATACGCGCGCAAAGTGCCGCGAGAGCAGTTCGCCGGCCTGCGCTACGTGCTCGTTGGCGCCGAAAGACTCCGCGAGACGGCGGCTGCGGCGTTTCGCGAGAAGTTCGGGCTCGAACTGCTGGAAGGCTACGGCTGCACCGAAATGTCGCCCGTAGTTGCCGTGAATGTTCCGAATTTCGGGAACGGAAGCAACCACCAGACCGGCACCAAGTTCGGCACCGTGGGTCATCCCGTGCCGGGCGTCGCGGCGAAGATTGTCGACCCGGTCACCTTCGAGCCTCGCCCCCCTGACCAGGAAGGGCTGCTGCTGGTGAAAGGCTCTAACCGCATGCTGGGTTATCTCGGCCAGCCGCAGCGGACCGAAGAGGTGTTCCACGACGGCTGGTATATCACCGGCGACATCGCCCTGATCGACGACGAAGGTTTCATCCGCATTACCGACCGGCTCTCGCGCTTCAGCAAGATCGCGGGCGAGATGGTCCCGCACATGCGCATCGAAGATGCCATCGGCACGGTGATCGGCGACGCGCCCTGCGTGGTGACCGGCATTGCCGACGAGCAGCGCGGCGAGCGGCTCGTGGCGCTGTACGTGCACTCGCACCTGAGCCCCGCAGAAGTTTGGCAGGGGCTGTCCGGCGCGGACCTGCCGCGCCTGTGGATCCCCAAGCGGGAGAACATCTACCAGGTAGACAGCCTACCTCAACTGGGCACCGGCAAGCTGGACCTGCGCGGCGTAAGAGCGCGCGCGCAGCAGCTCGCCGGAGTGCCCGCGTAGAACCAACAGGGAGCCCGTCATGGAAGCTTTGCTCTTAGTGTGTGTAATCGCCGTGTTGCTGGTCCGCTGGATCTATCTTCGGGACCGGCTGAACGGGATGGACGAGCGCATCGATACCCTCGCGCGGCTGGTCGCGCGGGAGCCGATGCCCCTCGCTCCCAGGCCCACTGCGCCGCCTCCGCAGCCCCAACCGCGGCCCGAGGTCGCCCGCCCCGCCCCGACGCTGTCACCGTCTCCTATGCCCGCGGCGCCGCCTCCGCGGTCCGAGCCACGCCCCATCCCGACGCCGTCACCGTCTCCCGTGACCACCGCTCCTCCCGCCCCCGCCCCGCGCCGCTCCACCGACGACTGGGAAGCCATCGTTGGCGGCAATTGGCTGAACAAAGCCGGAGTGTTCGTGCTGGTGATCGGGATCGCGCTGGCTCTCGGCTATTCCTTTACGCGTGTCGGACCCGCCGGCCGAGTCGCCATCAGCATCGCGATGAGCATCGCCATGCTGGTCGCGGGCGCGGTGCTGGAGCCGCGCGAGCGGTATCGCACATTCGCGCGCGGCCTGCTTGGCGGCGGCTGGGCGGCCCTGTATTTCACGGTTTACGCGATGCAATCGCTGGACGCCGCGCGGGTCATCCACGACCCTTTGCTCGGCGCAGTCCTGCTCCTCCTGGTGGCCATCGGGATGATCCTGCATTCGGTGCGCTACCGGTCCGAGACGGTCACCGGCCTCGCGTACTTCCTCGCGTTTGTCACGCTGGCGATCTCCCAGGTCTCGTCGCTCGCGGTGCTGGCATTGGTGCCGCTCGCGGCGTCGCTGCTGTACGTGGCGCACCGTTTCGCCTGGCGCACGTTTGCGGTCCTCGGCCTGGTGGCCACCTACGCAACCTGTGCGCTTCGAGGCGACACCGGCGCGCCGCTGTGGCAGGCGCAGGCAATCTTCACCGTCTTCTGGATTCTGTTTGAGGGCTTCGATATCCTGCGGCCCCACCGCGCGCTGCTGCCGCTGAATGCCATCGGCTTTCTCGGCCTGTCGCTCGCCAGGTGGAACCACGCCGACCCCGGCAGGATCTGGATGCTGATGGCCGGCGCCGCGATCGGGTATCTGGCGGGCACGGTGCTCCGCTGGCGCTCCGGCCGCTGGCCCGCCGCGGCAACGCTCACGGCGGCTCTCCTGTCGGCGGCGATCTTCCTCAGGCTCGATCACCAATGGGTCGCACTGGCCCTCCTCGTGGAGGCCGAGTTGTTCCACCTGGCGGGAGTCCGCTGGCGCGCCGGGTATCTGCGATATCTCGCGGGCATGCTCTTCGTCATCCAACTGGGCAACCTGTTCGCGATGGATGTCGGACCACTTCCGGCGCGCGCCTGGACGCCGATTGCTGCGCTCGAAGCGGCCGTCTTTTACGTCAATCGCGCCCTCGGAGCGTCCGGCGCGGTCTACGGCTACGCCGCCGCCGGGATGCTGGCGCTGGTGGCGGGCTATGAAATCGACGCGCCGTATTTGGGTCGCGCGTGGTACCTGCTGGCTACCGCCACGTTCTTCGCCGGATGGTGGCGCCGCCTGCCGGACTTCCGGTATCAGGGCTATGCCCTCGCGCTTCTCGCCGCCGTCGCCACCGCGATGTATGCGCCGCACCCGCCGCTCGCATTGGTAGCCGGCGCCGCTGCCGGGTACGCCGCTGCTCTGTGCGCGCTCTGGTCGGCCCAGGACCGCTTCCTGGATGGCGAGCGCGCCGCGCTGCGCTTCGCCGGCTCCCTGGCTTTCGCCGGCATGCTGGCGGCGCTCGTCGGGCGTCTCGTGCCGAATCAATACCTGGGTCTGGGATGGATGGCCCTGGCGGTCCCCCTGCTGGAGCTCGGAATGCGCGGCCTTCCGCCGGACCTCCGGCGGCAGTCGTACACCGTGGCCGTGCTCGGCGCGGTCCTGATCGTCGGACGGAACCTTGCGGAACTCCAGAACATAGGACCGCTGCCGCCGCGGCTGATCCCTCTGGGCGCGGCGCTCGCCGCCTACGCGATTGCCGCCCGCGCGCGAAACCAGGAAAGCGGCCGCGTCCTCAAAGTCGCTTCTTTCACCGGGACCGGCCTGATGCTCGTGGCCCTGTGGGCATTGCTGCCGCCGTTGGCGGTAGGGCCCGCGTGGGCGGCGGTGGCGCTGGCGCTCGCCGAATTCGACGTCCCGGTCCTGCGCCTGGAAGCCGCCCTGGTGACCTGCGCCGCGTTCGGGCGTCTGTGCTTCGTCAACTTCGACGGCCCCGAGCGGATCTGGACCGTCACGCCCGTGTTGATTTCCCACTACTACTTGTGGTGGCGCACCCGCCAGCGTTTGTATCTCTACACCGCGGCCATTCTCGCGGCGGCACTGATCCGCTTCCAGATGGGACCCCTCACCGTGGCCGCCGGATGGGCGCTCTTCTCGCTGGCCCTGCTGTGCGCCGGGCTGCGCTGAGCCTCGAGGATCTGCGGTGGCAAAGTTACGCCCTGGCCGCCCTGGCTTTCACGGCCTGCTCGTACGGCGAGGCGACGGTGCCGATCGGCGCCATCGTGGTTGCCTGCTTCTTTGCCTCGCAACTCGTGACGACGCGCGGCAGCCATCCGCGGCTTTACTATTCGCTGCTTGCTACGGTGCTGACCGCGGTGCTCTTGTACTACAAGGTCTCCGGCAGCCTGCTCACGGTGGCCTGGGGAATCGAGGGCGTGGCCCTGCTGTCCTCCGGATTCCCGCTGCGCGACCGCGTTCTGCGCGTTTCCGGGCTCGCGCTTCTGAGCTTCTGTATCCTGAAGCTGTTCTTGTGGGACCTGCGGCACCTGGAAACGATGCCGCGGATCCTCTCTTTCATCGTGCTCGGTCTGATCCTCGTAGGCGTGTCGTGGATCTACACGCGGTTCCGCGAGCGCGTCGCCCGGTTCCTATGATCGCGCCATCGCCGAATACCCGATTCCGAGCCGCGACCGCTAGGGAGCGGTCAATTCTAAGGCGGAACCCCCCTGTGATTACGCCATCGCCGCTTTCACCCGCGCCGGCGTCATCGGCAGTTGCAGCAGGCGCGCCCCGGTGGCATCGTAGATCGCTCCGGCGATCACCGCTCCCACCGTAATAATGGGCGGCTCGCCGCCTCCCGATGCGGGCGTGCCGGGGTTGTCGATCAGGATCGTTTCGATCTTGGGCAGCCACGAGAACCGCGGCAGCTCGTAGGTGTCGAAATTGCGGTCCAGCACTTCGCCGTTCTTGAAGCGCACCTCCTCGGTGAGGGCGTAACCCAGCCCCATCGTGAGGCAGCCTTCCATCTGCTGCCGGGCGCCATCCTGGTTGACCGTGAGGCCCTGGTCCATGGCGGTGACCATGCGCTTCACCTGCACGTGACCGGTGCTCCGGTCCACCGCCACTTCGGCCGCTGTCGCCACGTAAGTGCCGGAGTAAATGCCGCACACGATCGCCACCCCGCGTTTGCTCGGCGCCGGCGCGGGCTTCCACCCGAACTGTTTCGCGGCGGCCTCCAGCACGCGGAGCATGCGCGGGTCCTTGAGATGGTTCAGGCGGAACTCCAGCGGATCGATCCTGGCCTTTGCCGCCAAGACGTCCATGTGCGATTCGCGCGCGTAGCTGTTGGTGTTCACCGATGGCGCGCGCCACGGTCCGATGGCGAATGGGTGCATCCCGGCGGGATTGCCGCCCATCCAGTTGCCGGAGGAAAGCGCGCGGTGGTGCGGGACGTCGTAGAACGTCCCGGCCTCGCGGTCGCCGGCGCCGTAAACTTTGAAGTCCCAGAAGCCGATCTCTCCAGTGGAGGTGAGACCAGCACGAATCTGCACCACGGCCGCCGGGCGAAACGTATCGTAAAGGAACTCCTCGGCGCGATCCCACACTACCTGTACCGGCTTGCCCGTCGCCTTGGCGAGGCGTGCGGCTTCCACGGCCTGCTCGGCCGCGCTCTTGCCGCCGAAGCCGCCGCCCACGTACGACGCGATGACGCGTACGTTGTCGGGCTGCAGCCCCAGAGCCTGGGCCACCGCCTGGCGGACCGAAAACGGCGCCTGCGTGCTTGCCCAAACCGTGACCTTTCCGCCCTCGATGGACGCGGTGGCGGTGTGCGTTTCCATCGGAGCGTGCGCGACGTAGCTGTTCCAATAGGTCTGCTCGACGACGGATGATGCCAGCTTCTCGCCTTCGGCCAGATTGCCGCCCTGGGCTACCACTTGCGGCTGCGGCCCGGTCTTCAGCAGGTGCTCGAAGATGGTTTTGTCGTCCGGTCCGGGCGGCGCGGGCTGAAACTGCGGCTTGAGCAACCCCAGCGCGCGATCCGCAACGTCGCGGTGCTCGTGGAGAATGGCGATCATTTCGCCCTCCCGCACCACGCGCGCGCCCGCCTTCTCGGCGGGGCTGGTGTCCACGCTGATGAACTTCGCGCCGTGCGCCGGCGGCCTGAGGATCCGGGCGTGCAGCATGCCCGGGAGGATCATGTCGCCCGAGTACTTGGCTTTGCCCGTGACCTTGGCGGCGCCGTCTTTGCGCCGGAGCGGTTGGCCCACGAGGCGGAGCGCCGCCGGAGCCTTCACCGCGACCTTCTCGATGTGGCGCTCGATGCGCTTGCCCTGGACCAGTTCGCCGTACGAGACGTGTTTCGCCTGCGACGGATCGGTGATCACGCCGGCCTTCACCTGGAGCCGCTCCGCTGGGGCTTGCAGCCGTTCGGAGGCCATCTGGAGCAGCACGGCTCGCGCCTCGGCGGCGGCCGCGCGCAGGGCCGGTCCGAAGTTGCGGATGCACATGGAGCCGAACGTGCCCATGTCGTACGGGCAGAGATCGGTATCGGCCAGCACCATGTCGACGGAGTCGTAGGGCACGTCCAGCTCATCGGCCAGCAACTGCGCCAGTGCGGTGGTGGCGCCCTGTCCCAACTCCACTTTGCCGGCAAAGCCGGTGACGCGGCCATCTCCGCCGATCCGCAAGTAGGCGTTGAGGTCGGTAGGGTACGCCCCCCGGCCCGGAAGGCGCCCCGGTTCCTGGTAGTAGGGCGTCGCTTCGGCGCGGACAAACACGAACAGCCCCGCGCCGCTGGCGAGGAAACCGCGGCGGCTCAGTTCGCCGGTTTTCATCGCGAGCCTCCTCTCATACCCGCGGAGGCCTCCTGGATGGCCTCCACGATGCGCATTTGCGCGCCGCAGCGGCACAAGTTGTCGTCCATGTGCCGGATGATTTCGTCGTGCGTGGGCCGCGGCGTCCGCAGCAGCAGGGCATAGGCGTTGAGCACCATGCCCGGCGTGCAATAGCCGCATTGGAATGCGTGATGCTTCAGGAATGCTTCCTGGATCGGGTGAAGCCGGCCCTCCTGGCTCAGACCCTCGATTGTCAAGACCTGCTTGCCCGCAACGTCCTTGACGGGAATGGAGCAGGACCGCACAGCCTGCTTGTCCACGATGACCGTGCATGCGCCGCACAGCGCGGCGCCGCAGCCGAATTTCGTGCCGGTGAGGCCGAGATCGCTGCGCAGCACCCACAACAGCATGCGCTCGTCGTCGACCGTCACGCGCGCTGGCTTGCCGTTGAGCGTGAAAGAAATGGTTCGCTGCATGAAAACTCCCCGACAATATGAATTGTAGCTCCGAAACTCCGAAGTTAGTGGGGGCCGAAAAGCCGGTCACAGACTTTCCACTTTTTTTTCTTGTTCATCCCAAAGGAGTTATCGTTTCTGCGAGCCCGGAATGCAAGCACCCCCAAGTTACTATGCAATGTGGAAAGACTGACAAAAGCCGATCGTGCCTGCGCCATCGCGGCAGCAGCCGCGCACATCCTCAACAATGACCTGACTGTCATTCTCAGCAGCGTTGAGGACTCCATTCTGTCCCTGGAACCCGGCCATCCGGCCCGTCCACTGCTGGTGGACCTGCAAATCGCCGCTGAGCGATGCGCTTCTACAGCTCACACCCTCCTGACCTTCAGTACCCGCACCGGTCTCCGGCCCATGCCGGTGGCCCTCGACCAGCTCGTCGAGAACTGACGCGCTACTGTAAAGGTAGTGCGCATTCTGGGCATCGAATCCTCCTGCGATGAGACTGCGGCCGCGGTGGTGGAAGACGGCGAGACCGTTCTCTCCTCCATAGTGGCTTCGCAGATGAGCACCCACGGCAAGTATGGTGGCGTGGTTCCCGAGCTGGCCTCGCGAGAGCACCTGCGGGCCATCGTTCCCGTGGTGCGGGAAGCCCTCGAGCGCGCCGGCGCGAGGATGACGGATCTCGATGCCATCGCGGCCACGGTGGGGCCGGGCTTGGTCGGATCGCTCCTGGTGGGCCTGACGTACGCCAAGTCCCTGAGCTTCGTCACGAGCGTGCCGCTGATCGCCGTCAACCACATCGAGGGCCACATCCACGCCGTCATCCTGGAGGCGAAACGCGCCGCGCCGCCGGTGGAATTCCCCGCGCTGGCGCTGGTTGTGAGCGGCGGCCACACGCACCTGTTCGAGGTGCGCGAGGGCTTCGCCTACCGCCTTCTGGGGAAGACCCGCGACGATGCGGCCGGGGAAGCCTTCGATAAGGTCGCCAAACTGCTAGGCTTCGGTTACCCGGGCGGACCCGTCATTGACCGGCTGGCCCCCTTCGGCGACCCGTCCGCCGTCCGTTTCACCTTTGCCAGGATGAAGGGCAATGCGCTCGACTTCAGCTTCAGCGGCTTGAAGACCGCCGTGCTCCGCTGGGTGGAGGCGCGCGGCATGGAGGAGGAGATCGAAATGCGGAGGGTGTTTCGCCGCAGTCATCCTGACCCCGAAACCGGCGAATGGCTGTCCGTCACGCCGGTCGAGACCTTGAACCTGTTGGCTTCGTTCCAGCAAGCCGTGATCAAGGAGCTGCTGACGCGCGCCGCCGCCGCGGCCGAGGCCATGGACGCGCGCTGCCTGATCGTCTCGGGAGGCGTGGCCTGCAACTCGGGCCTGCGGGCGGCCGCCCGGCACGCCCAGGGTGCGGCGGGGTTGCCGTATGCAGTTTTCTTCCCTTCCCCCGGCCTTTCGACCGACAACGCCGCCATGATTGCCGCCGCCGCGTTTCCCAAATTGGAGCGCCGCGAGTTCGCCTCGCTCGACATCAAGGCGCAGGCCAACCTGGCGCTGGCGTAGAACCCCTACAGCGCGGCGATCAGCTTGGCGATGAGAGCGGTGCGGTCCGCGATCCGGTCCACCAGGATGCTCTCGTTCGCCGCGTGGGCGCCCTCTCCCACGCCGCCCAGGCCGTCCAGCGTGGGCACACCCAGGGCGGCGGTGAAGTTGCCGTCGGAGCCGCCGCCGGTCAGCGATTCCTCGAGCTCCACGCCGAGTTCGCGCGCCAGCGTGCGCGCGGTCTGGAAGAGCCGCACGATTCCCGGCGACCGCTCCATGGGCGGCCGGTTTAAACCGCCGCTCACTTCGATCGAGCAGCGCTTGTCGAACGGTTTCAGGCCGCGGAATTTCCTCTCCAGGGCGGGCGCATCTTTGAGACGCAGGACCCGGAGATCCACCTCCGCCCGCGCCTCCGCCGCCACCACGTTGGAGCGCGTGCCGCCGGCGATCACGCCCGGATTCACCGTGATGCCGCGCTCGAGTTCGGTGAACCCCGCGATCCGGCCGATCTGCCGCGCGAGTTCCACCACGGCGCTCGCCCCGCCCGAAAAGTCGACTCCCGCGTGCGACGCGCGGCCCCGCACCACCACGGTAAAACCGCCCACACCTTTCCGCGCCGTTTTCAGCTTGCCCGCCAGGCCCGTGCCCGGCTCCAGAACCAGCACGGCCTTGCTGCGCGCGGCGTTTCGTTCCGTCAGCGGCCGGGAGCTTTCGCTGCCTACCTCCTCGTCGGAGTTGAGCTGCAACAGGACTTTCGAGGCCACCGGCAGAACCAGGTCTCTCAGCGCCCGCACCGCGAAAATGAAGAACGCGATGCCCGCCTTCATGTCCAGCACGCCCGGCCCCCACAGGCGGCCCTCCGCCTCCCGGAACGGCATGCTTCTGAGCGTGCCCGTCGGCCACACCGTGTCCGAATGCCCCAGCGCCAGAATCTGGCCGCTCTTCTTGCGCCCCGGCAGCGTCATCTCGCATACGAGCTGGCGGCCGAACTTACCGCCCGGATAGCTCTTGACGCGCCCGAGCGGCGCCACCGTGTCCGAAACGAGTTCCACGAAGCGGCCCACCGCCGCCGGATCGTCGCTCGGCGACTCGCATTCCACAAACTGCCGGATCAGCCCGATGATTTCGGGCTGTCGCTGCTTAACGTAGGAGAGTATCGAATCCACGGCTGATATAATAGCGGCTTCCATGGCAATTATGGATATCAATGAAATACGGGCGATTCTGCCCCATCGGTACCCGTTTCTTCTGGTGGACCGAATCGTGGAAATGGAGCCGGAGCGGATCGTCGGGATCAAGAACGTCACTTTCAACGAACCGTTCCTTACCGGCCATTTCCCCGATTTTCCGGTCATGCCCGGAGTACTGATCGTGGAGGCCATGGCGCAGACCGCCGGCGTGCTCGTGCTCAAGACCATCGAAAACCGGGAGAGCAAGCTCGTGCTGCTGGTGGCCATCGAGAACGCGCGCTTCCGCCGGCCGGTGGTGCCCGGCGACACGCTGCGCATGGAAATGAAGGTCCTCAAGCGCAAGGCCAACGTGGCCAAGATGGCCGGCGTCGCCACCGTCGACGGACGCGTCGTGGCGGAAGCCGAAGTGATGTGCAAACTCGCGGATAAGGAAGAGAAGCCGGCCGCCCAGGCCTAGTAATGCCCATTCATCCGACCGCCATCGTGGACCCCCGGGCGCGGATTGCGGAGACCGCCGGGATCGGCCCCTATTGCATCGTTGGCGCGGAGGTCGAAATCGGCGCCCGCACGCGCCTCATGGCCAATCTCTACCTGGAGGGGCCCACCTGGATCGGAGAGGACAACCTCTTTTTTCCGTACAGCACCGTGGGGGTGGCCTCGCAGGACTTGAAGTACAAGGGCGAGCGCGCCGAAACGCGCATCGGCCACCGCAACCGCATCCGCGAATTCGTCACCATCCATCGCGGCACCCAGGGCGGCGGACTGGTCACCAGCATCGGCAGCGACAACCTCCTGATGACCTACACCCACGTGGCGCACGACGTCCGCATCGGCGACCACGTCATTCTGGGCAACAGCGTGGGGCTCGCCGGCCACGTCGTCATCGAGGACTGGGCCGATGTCAGCCCGTTCAGCGGCGTGCACCAGTTCTGCCGCATCGGGCGCCACGCCTTCATTGGACCGTACAGCGTCGTGAAGCAGGACGTCATGCCATACTCGCTCACCAGCAACAAGCCGGAGCTGTCGGTTTTCGGTGCCAACAGCATCGGGTTGGAGCGCCGTGGATTCGACAAGTCGGTCATCGAATCGCTCCAGACGGCGTTCCGGCTGCTGACCCGTTCGCAGCTCAACACCACCCAGGCCCTCGAGCGGATCCGCGCGGAAGTCTCCCCGTGCGCCGAAGTGGACGAGCTGCTGGATTTCATCCGCGCCTCGGCGCGCGGCGTCGTCAAGTGATGCGCTACGGGATCATCGCCGGAAACGGCCGTTTCCCCCTGCTGGCGCTCGAAAGCGCGCGGCGGTTGGGGCACGACGTCACCGTCATCGCCATCCAGGAGGAGGCCGCCCGGGAAGTGGAGTCGCTGGCGCCGCGCTGCCACTGGATCTCCCTCGGGCAGCTTTCCAAACTGATCGAGATCCTTAAAGACGACGGCATTACCGAAGTGGCCATGTGCGGCCAGGTGAAGCACGCGAGCATCTTCTCCTCGATCCGCCCCGACTGGCGGCTGGTCAAGCTGCTGGCCTCTCTGCCCTCGAAAAACACCGATGGCCTCATCGGCGGCGTCATCAAGGTGCTTGAGGACGAAGGCATCCACCTGCGGGATTCGACCGCGCTGCTGAAGCCCCTGCTGGCCACCGAGGGCGCGATGACGCGCCGCAAGCCGGATAAAGACGAGATGACCGATGTGGAGTACGGCCGCCGGGTGGCCGACGCGCTCTCGGGCTTCGACGTGGGACAGAGCGTCGCCATTTGCGAGCGGGCCTGCGTGGCGCTTGAAGCCATGGAGGGCACCGACGCCATGCTGCGGCGCGCCGCCGGCCTGGTGAACGGGCGCCGCCTGACCCTGGTGAAATCCGCGCGGCGCAGGGAGCATTTACTTTTTGATGTGCCGGTGGTGGGCGCCGACACCATCCCCGTGATGCGCGAAACCGGAACCACGGCGCTGGCTGTGGAAGCCGGCCGCACCCTGATGTTGGATAAGGAACAGATGCTGGATGCCGCGAACGCTGCGGACATCGCCATCGTGGGAACCTGACGCCATGCCCCAACTTCGACTCGCCGTCGTCGGCGCAGGCCAGTTCGGACGCAATCACTGCCGCGTGATCCACGAATCCGAACGCGCGGAGCTTCGCGCCGTGGTGGATCTCGATCCCGCCCGAGCCGCCGAGGTCGCCGCGCTCTACGGCGCGCAACCCTGCGCCAGAGCGCAAGATCTGGCGGGCCAGGTGGACGCGGCCGTGGTCGCCGTTCCTACCACGGCGCACGAAGAGGTGGGCCGCGCCCTTCTCGCGGTCGGCATCGACGTCCTGGTGGAGAAGCCCATCACTCCCGATCTCGACTCCGCCGAGCGCCTCGTCGATACGGCCCGGCGCCACGGCAGGATTCTGCAAGTGGGCCACCTCGAGCGTTTCAATCCGGCGGTGGTGGAGCTGGAGCGCCGCGCCACCCTCCCCCTGTTCTTCGAAGTCCACCGGCTCAATCAGTTCAGCGCCCGCAGCCTGGATGTGGACGTGGTCCTTGACCTCATGATCCACGACGTGGATATCGTCCTTGCCCTCACCCGCACCGAGCCGCAGGAGCTGCGCGCGGCCGGCATTTCGATCCTGTCCGAAAAGGTCGATATCGCCAACGTGCGGCTCCAGTTTCCCAACGGATGCGTCGCCAACCTCACGGCCAGCCGCGTCTCCACCGAGCGCGTCCGGAAACTGCGCCTTTTCCAGCCGAATCAATACCTTTCGCTGGATTACGGGCGCCAGGACCTGGCGGTCTTTTCCGTTGGCGCCGGGCGCCGGATCGGATTCGAGCAGGCGCAAGTTCCCAAAATCGAGCCGCTGAAGGCCCAGCTCGATGCCTTCCTGGACTGCGTGAAAACGCGCGAATCCCCGAAATGTTCCGGCCCCGCGGCGCGTCAAACTCTAGGGGTCGCCCTGATGATTCTTGGTAAAATCAAGGAGCATTCGGAGGTCGTCTCACAGACCCTGGCAGTTGGATGGAAACCGTAGCTCAACCTCCGGCCGATGACGAGCTTCACCTTCTCACGGAGTGGGGCGATCCGGCTTCCCGCTCCCGCACGCGGAGAGCGGGCGTCTTGTCCGTCCTGGCGCACGCGGTCGTCATCGTGACGGTGGCGGTGATGCCCGCCGACATCATCAAAGAGCAAGAGGTCGTGCGCCGGGTCACACCGCTGATCGAGCCGGTTACCGAACTCACCCAGAAGGCGCCGAATACCGCCAAGGTCGGCAAGGAGTTCCGGGCCGAGGTCCGCCCGCGTCTCCAGCTTCCCGTACCGCCGTCCCCCGCGGTGACGGCTCCGCGCCAGGCCTTAAAGCCGCCGGTGCCCCCCAAGCGGGCACAGCCGGTGCCTCTGCCGGATGCCCCCACGGTTACGGCCAGCCCGAAGGATCCCACCAAAACGGACCTGGCGTTGCTCGCTCCGTCCGCCCCTCCGCAGATTCAGACCGAGGAAAAAAAGGGGCCCTTCGAGACTCCGAATGCGCCTCGCGAACCGGGCCCCGGCCGCCTCCGCGGACCGGACACCTCGGTGGCCGATGCGATCCGTCAGACCGTCCGAGGGAACAATCCAGGAAGGCCGCTGATCCCCGGCGACCGCGACGGCCTCGGCCCCAGCGTCCAGGGCAGCTCCGGCGACCTCCCGCAGTTGCTGAGCGATCCCATGGGAGTGGATTTCCGGCCTTACCTCACACAGATTCTGGCCATCGTTCGCCGCAACTGGTTCTCGGTCTACCCGGAGAGCGCCCGGCTCGGGATGCGCGGTAAGGTCGGCGTCCAGTTCGCCATTGCCCGCAGCGGATCGGTCACGAAGGTGGTCTACGCCGCCCAGTCCGGCACCCAGGCTCTGGACCAGGCGGCTATCGCCGCCATCAGCATGTCCAATCCATTTCCGGCGCTTCCCGCGGACTTCAAGGGCGACCGCGTCGTGCTCCAGTTCAATTTCGCTTACAACATGCCGAAGCAGTAATGCTGATTCCGAGCCGCGCGCGTAAGCAAACGGTCTTTCGGCTTTCCCTCGGCATCCCACTAGGCTAGAACGTAATTCCGAGGCCCACTTCCAGTTGGTTTCTGGGCGAAACCGTGGAATCGGAACCGAAGGTGGATCCGGCCCAGCGCGTGAAGCGGATTTCCGGCGTCCAGTTGATGTTGAAGTCGTCCACCACCCGGAAGCCGATGCCCACGACCCCGCCCACCAGGGTTCGCCGCGATGGTCTGACAGGCACCGAGGTGACCGCCGTAGTCGCGTCCGTATTCTCCGTCGTGAGGGACGTACGGATGCTGCTGATGCTTCGGCCGGCCGCACCGAAGCCGAACCAGACCTTGGAAAGCGGGCCGGACGATCGAAGGCCGCGATGATGCAGCATCACCGGGACATCGAACAGGTTGGCTTTGGTGGCCTCGGTGAAGAACATGTGGGTGCGCTCGTCGACGGTGGTCGAGGGGTCGTCGGTGCCCCAGGAGACGGCCGTGTATTTCGTATATTTCAACTGCGAGTACATCAGTTCCGCGGTCAGCGTCCAATTCTGACCCGGCTGGTACTCGGCGGCCAGCCCCGCGCTCCAGAACGGTGATTGCGACGTCGTGTTGAAGTTCCAGTCGCGCACCGGTTCGTTTCTTGCTGCGGTGGTGGTGAGAGTTGTCTGGCTGCCCATCACGCTCATCGAGCGGAGCGGAAAGTCCCGCCCCCGAAGACCGACGGACAAATGTCTGGGCGGTGGGCCTGGCGCCGGATTGGCTTCGGCGGGAGCGGTTGTCTGTGCGGCGGGAGCGGTTGTCTGCACGGCGGGAGTTTGCGTAGCAGGGGGAGTGGCAACTGGTGCCGCCGGAGTCTGCGCCGGAGTCAGCGGCGAAGTCTGCGGCAGCGCCTGTCCATCGAGAAGAGGAACCGCTGCGCACAACACTGCCGGCAGCACTGTTCGCAGCAAAATCGCAGTCCATCGGGGGCTGTTGGTTCGTTTCATGCTAATCCATCATGTTAACTAAGCTGAGACCTGCTCCGCTATGCTGGTTTAGGTGTGGCAAGCATTTTTGGGGCCGGATCGGCGCTGAAGCCGTTCCCGCAAGGGACCCCGGGGCCAAAGCCGGCATCCATTGTCTTCGAGGCCACACCTGTGCGAATTTCGCCCTCTTGCCACGGGGGATGCTAGTCTTTTATTACTGAACTAATTGCATGCGGAACGCTATCAGGGACACTATGCCCGGACGAACGGATTACGCTTTGAGGCTTTCAGAAGTGAAACGGCTCTTCTTTCTCTTGATTCTGTCCGCTGCGCTGTCGTTCGCGCAGCCCGAAACCGCAACGCTGCGAGGGACCGTGCTCAATACCTCCGGCGAGCCTCTGCCCAATGTGCCCGTGGTCCTCACGGAAATGACCACCAACGGGGACATCCGGCAACTGGTCACCGGCGGGAGCGGGGACTTCGATGCGCCCTTCCTCCGCGCGGGGCTCTACAAGCTCACCATCGAGTTTCGAGGCTATCAGAATTATTCCGCCGACCAGATCCTGCTCGAGCCGGGGCAGGTGCGGCTGATGGAGCCCAAACTGGTCGCGGGGTCGGCCGACGACACCACCGAGGCGCGCTGGATTCCCACCCTGATCGATACGCAAACCGGCAGCGTCCGCAACGTGATCGACAACAAAGTGCGATGGGACGACGCGCCGGTGGTGGACAAGATCCCTTCGCCGTTCCCCCTGCTGGCGACCGTTCCGGGCGTGCAAGGCAACGGGCTCGGCCTGGTGATCTCCGGCATGTCCGGCCGCAACCGGCAGACGTGGGCGCTGGACGGGATCGCCGACGACGCCACTCCGGGCGAGTACGCCAATCCCAATTTCTTCGAGCTCATGCAGGTCACCACCGCGAATCCGGGACCGAACACGTATCGGCCCGCGGGGTTCGACCTGATCTCGAAACGCGGCAGCCCTGATTTCCACGGGCTGGTTTACTACAAGCGCGAGAACTCCGCCTTCGACGCCAGACCCTACTTCGCCCCCCAGAAGGCCGGCTACAAGATCGGCGAGCAGGGTGGCGAGTTCGGCGGGCATCTCATCTCCAACTACACGTATTTCTACGGAGGGTGGATCTACCAGACCAACCCTTTCGGCCAGGCGCTCTTTGCGGACGTGCCCACGGCGGCGATGCGCACGGGAGATTTCAGCCAGTACCTGGATCCGCAGAATTCACCCTCCGGCAAGGTTCAGGTGATCCGCGATCCGCGTAACGGGCTGCCCTTCCCCAACAACCAGATTCCGACGAACCGCCTTTCCACGGTTGCGAACAATGTGTTGAACCAGTATTATCCGGCTCCGAATATTGGCGCCGCCAACGCCTTTCTCCAGAACTATACGTGGAGCCATCCGTTCGGTCCCGATCTGTTCAAGGGCAACTGGCCGTTCCTCCGCATCGATCAGAAGCTGGCAAACCAGAACAACGTGTATGTACGGTTCATGTACAGCCTGGTTTCCAACGTCGCTGCCGGAAGCATCGGGGAATTGCTCACATCCACGCAGGCGCGGAAGTACAAGAGCCTGGTCGTTTCCGATACGGAAACATTTTCGCCCACCCTGGTGAATCAGTTCACCCTCGGACACATCACCGATTTTGTCCGCCAGGGCGAAGCGGAGGGCAAATATTCGCCCATCGCGGGCGATTCGGTCATCAACAACATTGGCCTTCAGGGAGCCAACTTGAACGGCTATTCGACCCAGGCGTTTCCCACCATGGCCATCACCGGCTTCACGGGACTGTCCATGACTTACGCCGGCGGATACAGCAAAAACGTCGCGCAGAACGACGGCCTGACGACGTATCAGGACCAGGTGGCCTGGTCCAAGGACAAGCACGCGCTGAAGCTGGGTGTCGACTACACGCGCTTCCACTGGCTCGAGGGAACCGTCCCGCAGCTCAATTACGGCGCATTCACCTTCACCGGGCAGCTCAGCGGCATCGGTTTCGCCGACTTTCTGCTGGGGTATCCCGCGACCAGCAGCAGGCTCCTCGATCCCAAGCTCGACGACAAGCTGCACCAGGTCGTCGCCGGGGCGTATCTCACCGACAGCTTCCGCGCCACCTCGCGGCTGACCGTGGACTACGGAGTGCGGTGGGATTATTTCCGCTCGCCGGTGTATGACGACGGCTACATGTACAACTGGGATCCTGTGTCCGGGAACGTGATCGTGGCGCCCGGCACTTTCACTTCGGTCAGCACGCTCTACCCGGCGGTTATCAAAGTCGTGGTGGGCGGGGTGGTTCCCAAACCCAAGATCACCAACTTCCAGCCGCACGTTTCGGCCGCGTACCGCCTCAGCAACACGATGGTTCTGCGCGGAGGCTTCAGCCAATTCACGGATGGCGGCGGCTACGGCGCGAGCGGGGCGTTGAACGACACCAATGGGCCGTTCCGCATCCAGGAGACATACATCAACAGCGTAAACGCGGCGGGCGTCGTGGCATACGCCATGCCCGACCCGTTTCCCGCCACTGTGTCACCTACCTTGACCGGCAGGCAGACCATCACTGCGATTCCCATGAAGACCGATGAGGGCGTGATCCGGCAGTACAGCGCGACCCTCGAGCGGGAGTGGAACGGCTTGGGCTTGCGGGCTTCCTATATCGGCTCGCGCGGCGCCGGGATCAATTACACGCTGGAAACCGACAAGCCCCGGGCCAGCGCCACGCCGTTCTCCACCGCCCGGTTGCCCTACCCGCAGTTCGGCAGCGCCATCCAGACGCGCACCGACGGCCAGTGGCACTACAACTCGGCCCTTGTCGAGGCGCGCAAGCAATTGGCCACCGTGTGGTTCGACACCAGCTTCACGTGGGCCAACAACCAGGCCAACTACCTGAACACGTTCGATCCCTACAACGTGACCAGTCACTGGAGCAATGACGCGGCCACTCGCCGGAAATATTTCGTGGCCACCGGCATGTGGGCGCTGCCCATCGGCAAAGGGAAGCGCTTCGTGACGGACCCGGGCCTGTGGACCAACCGCCTGGTCAGCAACTGGAGCTTGCAGGCGATCGCGACATGGGCGTCCGGCCAATACTATTCGCCGTTATTCACCGGGCCGGACCCGGCCAACGCCAGCCCGACCCAGGTGACCGCGCTCCCCGATTGCATCGGCAATCCCGACAGCGGCGCCAGGACCACCAACCGCTGGTTCAACCCTTCGGCGTTTGCCGTGCCGCCCCCCAGCGCCGGCCGCTACGGAACGTGCGGGGTGGATAGCCTGGAGGGCTATCCCATCCGCGTGGTGCACGGGAGCGCGTCGAAGCGTTTTCCGATCGGCGAAACGTTCAGTCTGACTTTTACCGCCCAGGTTTCCAACGTGTTCAACACCGCGAACTTCACCGTGCCGAACAACAACATTTCGCTTCCTGGAGCGGGAACCTTCACGGCGTCGTCCGCGGTGGCGGACTACTTCCCCGAGCGCCAGGGCACGCGCCAGATCAGTGTCAAGGTGCGGCTGATGTGGTGACGGTGAGCCGGCAGAAAGCGCTGATGGCAGGGAGAACTAGATCCGATCCGACAACGCCTCCTGCTTGCGCGCAAGTTGGCCGCGAAATGAGGAGAGGGAAGATGCGGAATCGAGAATATACGCCGGGTTCCGGCAACGTCTTTGCGGACCTAAATTTTCCTAAGGCTGACGATCTGCTGGCGAAAGCCGCGTTGGCCGCCAGGATCATCGCGGAAATTCAGCGGCGGCGGCTCATGCAGAGCCAGGCGGCCGCGATTCTCGGAATCGATCAGCCCAAGATATCGGCGCTCGAGCACGGCAAGCTGTCCGGCTTCTCGATCGAGCGGCTGATGCGGTGCCTGTTGGTACTTGGACGCGACATCGAAATTGTCGTTAAGGCCAGGGCCAAAGCAAGATTGGGAGCCAGACTTCGCGTTGCGTGATCGCAGCCTCTCGTCACAGCTACTGCGGCGCCCGCGAAAACGAGCGGAGAAAGGGGTGCGCGGAAAGGGGCGGCAGCCCTTGTCCCCGCTTCAACGCTGAAGCGGCCGAAGCGCGCAGCGCTCTGAATCGCACCCGCCAAAAACGCATCGGACTGTGCATCACCGCACGCCGGCTGTTGCCGTTGCCTCGCCCTTGCCTTTATATACCTTGACAAGTATATGCTCTGCGGAGTATACCAAGAGAGTGGAATCTGTGTTCGAAGTTATTGCGGAGCCGAACCGCCGCGCGATATTGAGCCTCCTGGTCTCGTCGCAACAGTCGGTTGGAGAGATCGAGCGTCAGCTTCGTATGCCGCAGCCGGCCGTGTCAAAGCACCTGCGGGTGCTGCGCGAGGCCGGTTTCGTGGAATCCACGGTGGACGCACAGCGCCGTCTCTACCGGCTGAAACCTGAACCACTTCAGGAGATCGATGCCTGGCTGGCTCCGTTCCGTCGGTTCTGGTCCGCTCACGTAGATGCTCTCGAACGCCACCTCGACCGCATGGATCAATCCACACCAATGAAAAGGAAGACAAGGAGCAGACGACGCGGCCCAAACCGCGAACGCGACAAAGGAGAAACGAAATGAAAATCAAATTGACCAGTGTATTCGTGGACGACCAGGACAAGGCCCTGCGCTTCTATACGGAGGTACTGGGCTTTGCCAAGAAGGCCGATTTCAGTCAGGGCCCGTTTCGCTGGCTGACCGTTGGCTCGCCCGAGGAGCCGGACGGCACTCAGCTGCAGCTGGCGCTGAACGACAACCCCGCTGCCAAAGCGTATCAGCAGGCGATCTTTCAACAGGGCCAGCCCGCAGCCATGTTCTTCACCGACGACGTCAAGGGCGACTACGAGCGGATCAAGGCCCGCGGCGCCCAGTTCACCATGCCGCCCACCGGCGTGACCGCCTCGACCATTGCGATGCTGAACGACACCTGCGGCAACCTCATTCAGCTCACCCAACTGGCATGCTATTAATGCGGCCGTTCCGCACGATGGCGCAGTTCCGCCGGTTCTGGTCCGCTCACGTCGATGCTCTCGAACGCCACCTCGACCGCATGGATCAATCCACGCCAACGAAAAGGAAGCCAAGGAGAAGATAGATGATCGATCACGAACAGTACACGCCGGGTCCGGCCAGGGGGGCGCAGGTACGGAAGGACGGAGAGAAGTGGACGCTCATTCTCGTCAGAGAATTGCGCCACGCGCCGGAAAAAGTCTGGCAGGCGCTAACCGACCCGGCGCACCTGCGCGAGTGGGCGCCCTTCGTAGCCGATGGGAGCCTGGGTACGGTCGGAGCCACGGTGAATCTCACCTGGGTGGGGACGGGCAGGCCGCAGGTAACAACGGTGACGCGAGCCGACGCTCCCAGGTTGCTCGAGTACAACGATATCCGGTGGGAACTCGAAGCCCTTGGCGGCGGCACGCGCCTGACGCTGTGGCACAGCATCGATCGCCGCTTCATCTCGTGGGGCGCCGCGGGCTGGCATATCTGCTTCGACGTCCTGGAGCGGCTCCTCGCGGGTGAGCCGATCGGACGCATCGCCGGCGCCGAGGCCATGAAGTTCGCCGGCTGGCAGCGGCTGACCGCGGAGTACGCCAGACAGTTCGGTATGGAAGCGCCCAACTGGCCGTCTCAGACGGCACAAAAGTCGTGAATCGAAGGAGGAAGAACACCATGGAATCGACTCTGGAGAATCCGGCACTCGCCGCTGCGCGGACCACGCCAAAAGCCAAGACTATCGTCTATTGGACGGTCACCGCGCTGTTCTGCCTGGAGATGGGCTTTACCGCCTACTACATGCTGCTGCGCCTGCCGGAGGGGGCGCAGGCGTTCATCCGCCTCGGCTTCCCCAGCTACTTCCGGGTGGAGCTGGCGTGGGCCAAGCTCATCGGGGTGGTGGTGCTGCTCGCGCCGGCGCCGGCGCGGCTCAAGGAGTGGGCCTACGCCGGCTTCGCCATCAACCTCGTCTCGGCGCTCATCGCCCATCTCTCGATGGGCGATGGCCCGGACGCGGTGGGCCCGTCGGCGATCACCAGCGTGCTCTGGGGACTGTCGTACTTCTTCTGGCGCCGCCGGGAGGTCACGCTGGAGGGTGCAGGTGACGCGAAGCGCAACTAAAATAGGTGCGAGAGTTGGAGTTGAACATGAAAAAGCTCGTTCCGGCGGAATCTGCTTCCGCATTAATCGACCAGAGGATCAAGGAACTTGCGGACTGGCGCGGGAAGACGCTCGCGAAAGTCCGCGAAATCGTACACCAGGCAGACCCTGAGATCGTCGAAGAGTGGAAGTGGATGGGGACTCCCGTCTTTTCGCACGGCGGCATCGTCTGCACGGGAGAGACGTACAAGAGCGCTGTCAAGATGACATTTGCCAAGGGAGCTGCGTTGAAGGACCCTTCAGGTCTATTCAACTCCAGCCTCGACGGGAATGCCAGGCGCGCCATCGACATCCACGAAGGCGACAAGGTCGATGAGGCGGCCTTGAAGGATCTCATCCGCGCTGCAGTGGCGCTCAATCTCATGGTCAAGAGCACGCCGAAGCCCCGGCGAGCGGGCAGCAAGCGGGCCGGCTAGCTCCATCGCAGGTCCCGGCCATATCTCTTCCCATACCAGCACCTTCGGGAAGACTGCGCACCTGCTGCACACGCACTCAAAAACAGGAAAAAAGGGGAGCGGGAAGGACGCTAAATGATTGAAACAAATGGCGGGGACGACGGGGTTCGAACCCGCGACCTCCGACGTGACAGGCCGGCGTTCTAACCAAACTGAACTACGTCCCCGCGATGTCACGCAGAATAATTTAATGCTAGCACGCCGCGTGGATCACCGCCAAATCCCGGCGCGCGCACGCGTCTCGGCTCCGGCCCCGCGCCAACGAAAATCCGCGCCTTTGCTAAGGTGAAAGCATGAAGCTACGCCTCGCTGCTGGTCTCATTGCGATCCTCGGCGCCACCGCCCCCGCGGCCGACCGTAAGCCGACGCCGGAAGACGCCCGCAAGTTCATCGACGACGCGGAGCAGAAGCTCCTGGTCTTGGGCGTCGACTCGGCCCGCGCCGACTGGATCAAGTCCACCTATATCACCGACGATACCGAAGCACTCTCGGCCAAGCTCGATGAACGGGCCATCGCCGCCACTGTGGATTACGCCAAACAGTCGACGCGCTTCGACGGCCTCAAGCTCGATCCCGTAACCGCTCGCAAGATCAAGCTGCTGAAGCTCTCGCTCACCATCGCCACTCCTTCCGATCCTCGGGAGAGCGAGGAGCTGACCCGCATCGTTTCCGGCTTGGAAGGCGCCTACGGCAAGGGCAAGTATTGTCCCGCCGGGCCGGATAGCTGCAAGGACCTCGAGGAGTTGAGCAAGATCCTGCGCGAAAGCCGCCTTCCCGCGGAGCTGCTGGATTCCTGGACCGGCTGGCACGCCATTTCGCGGCCCATGCGCAAGGACTTCGCGCGCTACGTCGAGCTGGCCAACAAGGGCGCGCGGCAATTGGGCTTCAAGGACAACGGCGCCATGTGGCGCTCGAAATACGACATGGAGCCCGACGCCTTCGCCCGCGAGCTCGACCGCCTGTGGGAGCAGGTGCGGCCGCTCTACCTCTCGCTGCACGCCTACGTGCGCTCCAGGCTGCGCGAGCGCTATGGCGACGCCGTTCCCGCCGCCGGGCCGATCCCCGCGCACCTGCTGGGCAACATGTGGGCGCAGGAGTGGCAGAACGTCTATCCGCTCGTGGCGCCCGCCGGCGCCGATCCCGGCTACGACGTCACCGAGCTCCTCAAAAAACGCAACACCGATTGGAAACAGATGGTGAAGTACGGCGAGAGCTTCTTCGTCTCCCTCGGCTTCGACCCGCTGCCCCAGACCTTCTGGGAGCGTTCCCTCTTCCTCAAGCCGCGGGACCGCGACGTGGTCTGCCACGCCAGCGCCTGGGATGTCGACTTCGTCGACGACCTGCGGCTCAAGATGTGCATCGAGATCACCGGCGAAGATTTTTTGACGATCCATCACGAGCTGGGTCACAACTTCTACCAGCGCGCCTACGACAAGCAGCCCCCTTCGTTCCGCGACAGCGCCAACGACGGGTTTCACGAGGCGGTGGGCGATACCATCGCGCTTTCCATCACGCCCGAGTACCTGGTGAAGGTCGGCCTGCTCGACCGCGCGCCCGACACCTCGAAGGATATCGGCCTGCTCCTCGAAAAGGCGCTGGAGAAAATCGCGTTCCTGCCGTTCGGGCTGGTCATCGACCAGTGGCGCTGGAAGGTATTTTCCGGGGAGATCCCGCCCGAGCGCTACAACGAGACGTGGTGGCAGCTTCGCCTTAAATATCAGGGAATCGCGCCGCCGGGCCCCGCGGGTGCCCCGCGCGGCGAAGCCGATTTCGATCCCGGCGCCAAGTATCACGTCGCCGCCAACGTGCCGTATATGCGCTACTTCCTGGCCGATATCCTGCAGTTCCAGTTTCACCGGGCGCTGGCCCAGGCGGCGGGCTGCGCGTCGCCGCTGAACCGCTGCTCGATTTTCGGGAACAAAGCCGCGGGCGCGAAGCTGAATGCCATGCTGGAAATGGGGCAGAGCCGTCCCTGGCAGGAAGCGCTGGAGAAGATCGCGGGCACCCGCGAGATGGACGCCACGGCGATCCGCGATTATTTCGCGCCGCTCCAAAAGTGGCTGGACGAGCAGAATCGTGGCAAGCCCGTCGGATGGTAGCGGGCCGTCCGCCCTCTACGAAGTAGCTCTACACGTAGATCTCGTCGGCCGGACCGCCGGGCAAGTCTAACGCTGCCTGTACCTGCATTTCGCGGCGCAGGCGGCTCAGCGATTCGACCGTCCTGCGGAACATGAAGGTGGCGCGGCTGTCCGGTCCGTAGACGCCGGCCACCAGGTCGCACAGCTCGCGCAGGCACGCCTCCGCCTCCCGTAATTCGCGCGCCAGCTCACGGTGTTCTTCCAGGCTCAGAGGGACGGGCGATTCAGCCATGACTACCCAGTCGGGGCAAACGCAAGTCTAGCACAGCGCCCCGGATAGACCGGCCCGAAGCTCCCCTCCGCTCGCTGCTACAATCGCAATGATGCCCAACGAGATTTACGCTTTATTCGACACCACCGAAGGCAAGTTCAAGGTCAAGCTGTTCGCCGATCAAGCGCCCAAGACAGTCGACAACTTTGTCGGGCTCGCGGACGGGACCAAGAAGGGAAAGCCTTTTTACGACGGCACCGTCTTTCACCGCGTGATTCCCAATTTCATGATTCAGGGAGGCGACCCGCAAGGCACCGGCCGCGGCGGCCCGGGTTATCAGTTCAACGACGAGTTCCACCCGCAGTTGAAACACTCCAAGCCGGGCCTGCTTTCCATGGCCAATTCCGGTCCCAATACCAACGGCAGCCAGTTCTTCGTTACCGTGGCCGCGACTCCCTGGCTCGACAACAAGCACAGCATCTTCGGCGAAGTCACCGAAGGGTACGACGTGGTCAAGAAGATCTCCGAGGTGCCGCGCAGCGCGCAGGACCGGCCCCATAAGGAAGTCCGGATCAACTCCGTAAAAATCGAGCGGCAGTAATGCTGCTGTGTAGAGCTGCTGTGTAGAGCTACTGTGTTAGCTGCGGCCGGGCACGGGCATGCGTGCCCGTGTTTCCCCCATGCGACTGGCAATCTTTGGCGGCACCTTCGACCCCATCCACGACGCCCATCTGACGATTGCCCGAAGGGCCGCGGACGAATTTCACTTGCTGTGCATTCTTTTCGTCCCGGCCGCGCATCCCCCGCACAAAGCGGGTGTGACCTCCGCGCCGTATGCCGCCCGGGTGCGCATGGCCGAGTTGGCCGCCCAAGGCGATCCCCGGTTCGAAGTCTCGCGCCTGGAGGAGAACACCGTTCGCAGTTACTCGATCGACACCATCGAGAAAGTGCGTGCGCGGATGGAACCGGCGGATGAACTATTTTTCATCATCGGCGCCGATGCGTTTGCGGAAATCCGCACCTGGCGCCGATGGGAAGAAGTGTTGCGCGCCGTACACTTCATCGTGGTGAGCCGCCCCGGTCATCGTTATGAAATACCGGCCAGCGCGAAAGTAGGGCGCCTCGATACGCTCGACCTCGCCATCTCGTCTTCGGACATCCGCCGCGCGCTGGCCGCGGGGCAACGCCCTGATGGAATTCCTGAAAGTGTTTTAGAGTACATATTCGAAAATGGCCTCTACGGCGTGCGCCCCGCGTGGCCGTGAGATACACCCCTGTGTCGAGTGTCTCCGCATCCGACCACGCTGGCAGCGTTGGAAGCACGCAAACATCAGGGTGTTGCGCGCACACGCGATTTGGCATGAGGCGTGCACAGTGCTAGATCGTTGATGGCGTTCCCGCCCGTCCGGACTGCCTTCTCTGAGAGGACTTCATGAAGAGATTCCATTGTCTTTTATTCGTTGTGCTATTTGTGTGCCTGGCCGTGGCGGCCTCCGCGCAGACAGTCGGCGTGAACACCACCTCGCTCTCCTTCTTCGCGCAGGCCGGAGGGCCGGTGGTAACGCAAACTTTGCAGGTCACTGGCTCCGGAAATTTCAGCACCAGCCTGTTTCCGTTCGGCCAATGGCTGAGCGTGAATCCCACGGGCGGCACGGCGCCGTCGGCCCTTACCGTCACCGCGAATCCGGCCGGGCTGGCCGCGGGCACCTACCAAGGCCAGCTTGCGGTGTTCGGCCCGAACCTGGTTCCCGTCCCCGTATCGGTCACGCTCACGGTGAGCAACGTGGGCGCCAGCCCGTCGTCGCTCCAGTTTGCTTATCAGGTGGGCGCCGGGCTTCCCGCCCCGCAGGTCATCACGCTGTCCGGCGCGTCCACTACGTACAACGCTTTGGCCAGCACCACTTCGGGTGGCACCTGGTTGCAGGTTACACCCACCAGCGGCACAGCGCCCGGCACCCTGGCGGTCTCGCTGGTTTCGAGCGTGGTTCAGGGACTCGCCACCGGAACCTACAACGGCACCGTCGTCATCTCGCCCGCGAGCAACGCCTCCATCAGCATTCCGGTCACGCTGACGGTTTCGCCGGCGCCGCCGGTCACCGTGAGCCCTACCTCGGTCGCGCTGAATTACCAGATCGGCGGGAGCAACAATTCGGCGCAGCAGGTCGTGAACCTGTCCACCACCGGCAGCCAGGCGGTGCCTTTTGCCATGTCGCTGTCCGTCAATAACAACCCGTCGGGCCGCACCTGGTTCACGGTCTCACCCAGCACCGGCGGCTCCATCCCGGCCGGCGGCAGCACCAACGTCACCTTCGCTTATGACTCCACCGCGAACCTGCCCGCGGGCACCTGGAACGGCACCGCAGCCCTGTTGACCCCGGGCGGCATGCCCACCCAGCAGACCATTAACGTGACCCTGACCGTTTCCACGTCGCCGCTGCTCAGCCTTTCGACCAACGCGCTGACCTTCACCTACCAGACTGGGACGGCGGTTCCGGCGGCGCAGAACGTAACCGTGAACAGCACCAGCGGCGCGGCGGGCCTCTCGATCACCTCGGCCACGGCCACTGGCGGCAGTTGGCTTTCCGTTGCGGGAGCCGGCACGGCCGGCACCGCCATCCCCGTCAGCGTGAGTCCCACGGGCCTGGCGCCGGGCACCTACACGGGCACCATCTCGGTGGCCGCATTCGGCGCCGCCAACAGCCCGCAGACCATCAGCGTGACCTTGAAGGTGACCAACGATCCGGTGATCGTGGTGAGCGCCAACGGCTGCTCGACCGCGGTTTTCAACACCTGCTCGCTCACTTTCGCCGACCAGATCGGGCAGAATCCGCCCTTGCCGCAGAGCATCCAGATCTCCAGCACCACGGGCGCCACCTTGAATTACACGGTGGCCTTCTCCAGCACGGCGTGCGGCGGCAATTGGCTTACGGTCAACCCGTCCAGCGGCTCCACCAGCGGATTCGCCACCATCGGGGTGACCACCACCGGACTGGCCGCGGCTACGTGCGCCGGCACAATTTCGATCAGCGCGACCAACCCGGCCACCGGGAACGCGGCGCCCAACAGTCCGCTTTCCATTCCCGTTTCGCTTTACGTCAGCACCGCGCCGCTGCTGGTCGTGAATCCCAGCGGGCTCACCTTCAGCACGCAGGTGAACGGCTCGACACCGCCGGCCCAGACCATCTCCCTCAACAGCACTAGCGGCACCGACCAGTTGACCTACACCGTGACCTATACCACGGCGAACGGCTCCAACTGGCTGTTCGTAAGCCCGCTCAGCGGCACCACGGCCCTGGGCACCAACGCGGTGCAGGTGCTGGCGGTTCCTGGAATTCTCTCGGGCGGCACATACACCGGGAGCGTCACCATCACCGCCGCCGGCCCGGGAGGCGCCGCCGTGGCCGACAGCCCGGTCACCATTCCCATCAGCTTCCAGGTGAACGCGGGGACCATTGCCGCCACACCCACGTCGCTCAATTTCACGCAGGTTGCGGGCGGACCGGCGCCGGCGCCGCAGGGCATCAACGTGACCGGAACCCCCAACTCCATCCCCTTCTCCGCCTCGGCTGCCACCGATAACGGTGTCGCGTGGCTCTCGGTGCCGACCAATGGCACGAGCACCCCGGTCGGCGTTCAGGTCTCGGTCAACGCTGGCACCCTGGCGGTCGGCACCTACACGGGCAAAGTCATCCTCACGGCGGCGACCTCCGCAACCGGCAGTCCCTTCACGATTCCGGTGACGCTCAGCGTGGTGGCGGCCCAGACCCTGGCAGTTTCGCCCGCGACCGTGAACTTCAGCTACACCACCGGGGCGGCCGCGCCGGCGGCGCAGACCGTGGCGGTCTCCTCCACGGGTACTGCTTCCCCGTTTACCACGGCGATCTCGACCAGCGCCACCTGGCTCCAGGTTTCCCCGGCCAGCGGCAGCACGCCGGCCAACCTGTCGATCTCGGTGTCCCCCACGAGCCTCACGCCGGGCTCGTATACCGGCACCGTGACCGTCAACTCCACGGCGGCGCTTCAGCCGGCCACCGTCACCGTCAACCTGACCGTGGTCAGCCCGATTCCGCCGGTGCTCGTGGCCATTAAGAACGCGGCCAGTTACTCTGCCGGCGGGCTTTCGCCCGGAGAAAACATCGTCATCGGCGGCACCAACATGGGGCCGGCTACCCTCGCCGGCCTGGCGCTGAACTCCGACGGCACGGTGGCCACCCAGGTCGGCAGCACGCAGGTGACCTTCGACGGCATCGCCGCGCCCATCGTCTACGTCTCCGCCACGCAGAGCAGCGTCATGGTGCCCTACGAAATCGCCGGGCGCGCCACCACTTCCGTACGGGTGGTCTACAAAGGCACGACTTCCGACCCGGTCGTTTATAACGTTGTCGCCGCCGCCCCCGGCATCTATACGCAGAACTCGCAGGGCACCGGGCCGGGCTCCATCCTGAACCAGAACAATTCGATCAACGGTCCGGGCAGCGCGGCCCCCAAGGATACGGTCGTGGCCGTTTATATGACCGGCGAAGGGACCACCACACCGCCGCCGAACGTGACCGGCGGAGTCGCCGGCAGCGCCGGCAACGGCCTCAAACAACCTGTGCTGCCGGTGACCGCCACGGTTGGCGGCATCCCGGCCAACGTCGAGTATGCCGGTTCGGCGCCGGGCATCGTTTACGGAGTCATGCAGGTCAACGTGCGGATTCCGCTCACCTCTCCGTCAGGAGCCGTACCGATCGTGATCAACGTGGGGTCGAATCCGACCCAGACGGGGGTCACCGTTTCGGTGCAGTAGGGGCGAGGGGCAGGCGGATACGGAGGACCGCCTGCCCCTTTCTCATTCGCCGCGGTCCTACTTCAGCTCCGCGTATTCCGCCTTGGCTTCCTTTAGGACCGGTACGTCGGAATCGGCGTCCTTCCAGAGTGTCAGGAAATCCTGATACGCGGCACGGGCTTTGGCCGTGTCGCCCTCGAAGGCGTAAGCGCGCGCCAGTCCCAGCCGGGCCAGGGCGCCCCACGGAAAGTTCGCCACCAGCCCTCGCCGGTCGATGAGTTTCTGAAATTCCGCTGCCGCCCGGTTGCCGTCGCGCAGCAGGAGCCAGGCTTCCCCACGCACATAAACGGGGCACAGGGCTATGTCGAGGTTCATCGGGGAGCTAAGCTCGATCGTGCTCGCCACCTTCAATAGGTCGATGGCCCGGTTTGGGTCTTTACGTTCCAGGGCGATCCCCGCCCTGATCGTGGGCAACCAATACCTCTGGACCAGCGTGTCCAGCGGGAAGCTCTTGTCGAGCTCGGCGGCCAGCTTCTCCGCCCCTGCCGTATCGCCTGCCCGCGCCAGGGCTAGCGCCGCCATAGCCCGCACATCGCGGTTCGAGGCCAGCTTCAACGCCCTATTGGCCTCGGCACGCGCCTGCTCCCGGTTTCCCGATTCCACCTCGCGCAGCGCTGCCGCTGCCTGATATCCTGCGGCCGTCTCTTTGGCGTTGTTTTGCTGGGCTGAATCCATCGCCCGCGCGGTCAGTTCGTGCGCGTTCTTCAGCTTGCCGTACCAGCCCTCGGTGTCCGCTTGCGTGGCCAGCAACTCGTCTTCCGCGCCCGGCTTTCCCATGGCGTCTGATACCAACTGCGCCATCTGCTCCGCATCGCCCTTCAGAAAAGCCAGGACGTAGCGGTTAGCGAGCAGGTCCTCGCTCTCCAGCTTGCGCTCCTCCGCCTGCTTGTACACCGCCTCCGCTTCATCCAGCCGGTTGAGGCATATGTAGTCGTTGCCGACGTTGACATAGATGGCCTCACTGTTTGGTTCCAGGCGCAGCGCCTCTCGATGTACCTCCAATCCCTTTTCCCAGTTTCCCAGGTCGACCGAAACAACTCCCCGTTCTATGTAAGCAGGGTAGTCTCTTGGGTAGGTCTGCCGCCATAGATCGAAGGTCTGCGCCGCCTTCTCCAGCTCTCCTGTCGCAACCATGTAGTACTTCCCCTCGATCCAGAACCGCTCCCGTTCGCTTACCTTGTCCCGCAGCGCGTAAGCCTTGCGTGCATTTTCGGCGCTCAGCCCCGAGCTCCGGTTGTAGACAGCCGCCATCCAGGTGTAGGCCATGGCAAAGCTCGGATCGAGGTCTGCCGCCCGTTGGAAGAAGGGCAGCGAGGCTGTGGAGCCTTTCGCATTGAGGGTCTTTAGTCCCAGGCTGTAGGCTTTCAGCGCCTCCAGGGATGATGTGGTCGCTTCCTCCACCGGCGTGGCGTATCTCTGCACCGAACTCAGTGACTCGCCCAGTTTGCTCCGCAAACTGACTGCCGCGGCGTCCAGGGCCTTGAGCACCGCTTCCTTGCCCGCTGCCTGCTCCTGAGCTTCCGCCAGCACGTCCCCCGTGGCGCAGTCCACTGCCTTCAGGCCAATCACGTACTGGCTGCCCAGCGGCGCAATCGACCCGGCCAGCATGGCCTTGCTGCTCGTGCGCTGGCAGACTTCGCGGGTGACCTCCGGCGTCAACCGGTCACCGGCCGGACGACCCATCAGCTTCAATGTGTCATTCACCCTGCGCTCGGAAACCAGGCTGAGAAAGGGTGATTGCTCGAGCTGCACCGAGAGTCCCTGCTTCAGCGTGTCGTCGAAAACGCTGTCGCCCGTGGTGTTGGTGAAATCGGCGAGCACCAGCACGTCCTTGTCGGTGAGCGGCTTGGCTTGCAGGCGCCGCCAGAGGAAAACGCTGCCCGCGGCCAGCACCAGGACGGCAGCCGTGGCCAGGGCGGGCCGCAGGAAGCGGCGGGAGCGCGGGCGCGCCGGGGCTTGCGCTTCGGTGAGCTTGCCCGAATCCGATTCCTCTTTCAGTTCCTCCAGCGCGACCTTCACGTCGTCCATATGTTGAAACCGGCGAGCCGGGTCTTTGCGCAGGCAGCGAGCGATGAGCCTTTCCAGTTCGCTCGGGGTTCCCGCCGGGAGCGGAGGCGGCTCCAGGTGCAGAATCGCCGCCACCGTCAGGGCGGGGCTGTCCCGCCGGAACGCCCGCCGCCCGGTCACCATCTCGTAGAGCACCGACCCGAAACTGAAGATGTCGCTGCGGGCGTCCACGGTCTTCCCTTCGGCCTGCTCCGGCGACATGTAGCCCGCTGTGCCGACGACCAGGCCTGATTCCGTCGATGGTTGCTCGGTCAGAGTGGGGTCTTCGGGGCCAACCGGGGCGGGCTCGGTGAGCTTCGCGAGACCGAAGTCCAGCACCTTCGCCCGCCCGTCGCCGGTCACCATCACGTTGGCCGGCTTGAGGTCGCGGTGCACGATGCCGGCCGCGTGCGCTTTTGCCAGCGCATCTGCGATCTGGACGGCGTACTTCAGGGCTTCGCCCAGCTTCAGCCCCTTGCGCCCGATGAGTTCGCCGAGACTCTTCCCCTCGACATATTCCATGGCGATGAAATCGACGCCATCGGATTGGTCGATATCGTAGACCGTGACGATGTTCGGATGGTTCAGGGCGGAGGCCGAGCGGGCTTCCCGGACGAAACGTTGGGTGCGCTCCGCGTCGGCGACCTTCTCCGGAGGCAGCACCTTGAGGGCGACAAAGCGCTTCAGATGGCTGTCGCGGGCCTTGTAGACCACTCCCATCCCGCCTTCGCCGAGCTTTTCGAGGACTTCGTAGTGCGAGATAGTGCGGCCGGTCATGGACGTCACCCGGAGATGCCGATCCTGTTCTGCGTATGACAAAGTCTACTCCTGGCCGTGGGGCCAAGGCAATGCTGCCGGGCTCTCGTGTGAGAAGCCAGATCATATTCGATGCTGGTATCGCATATGGTATGCTGAGGCGTCATGCAGACAGCCCGCAAAGATCACCGTCGAGGTGCCGGCGGAGCTTCTCGAAAAGGCCCAACGAGCCACCGGTAGCGGCATCACCCCGACCGTCCGTGCCGGCTTGCAGCTCGTGGCGGCGTCGCAGGCCTACGCGCGGCTGCGCCAGCTCCGTGGCAAGGTTCGCTTCACACGCACCTTGGCCGAGCTGAAGGCCGACCGATGATCGCGGTCGACACCAGTACATGGATTGCCTTCCTCCAGGGAGATGGCGGCGAGGACGTGGACCTGCTCGATCGGGCGCTCCAGGACCGCCAGGTGCTCATGGTGCCTGTTGTGCTCACCGAAATGTTGAGCGGCCCGCGGCTTCCTTCAGACGTTGCCCAAACCCTCTCGGAGCTGCCTCTCATCGAGATCGGCCCTGGCTATTGGCAACGGGCGGCCGAGTTGCGTGCGAAGGTGCTGGCGAAGCGCCGCAAGGCCCGCCTCGGCGATGCCCTGATCGCCCAGAGTTGTATCGATCGCAGGATTCCTCTCCTCACGCGAGACCGGGATTTCCGGTCCTTCGCCGCCGCTGCCGGTCTCGATCTCCTCATCGGACCCGCGGCGGCCTGAACCCTACCCCACCACCTCCAGAAACGCTTGCGCCGCGTGGCTCAACGCCCGCCGCGTGGGATACACCAGCCGGATCTTGCGCTCCACGTGCAGCTCCCGGATCCGCACTTCGCAAAGCGTCTTCTGCTCGATCTCCTGCTCCACGCACATGCGCGGCAGGAAGGCCACTCCCTGGTCGCTCTGCACCAGCTTGCGAATCGTCTCGATGGTCGGCATCTCCACGTCCATATGCAGCGGGATTTTGCGCGCCTGAAACTCGCGCACCACCGTCTCTCGGTAGGGCGAGACCACGTTGTGCGCAATGAAATTCTCGTGGCCCAGCTCGGCGATCGAGACCACCTTGCGGTGCGCCAGCCGGTGCCGCGGAGAAACTACGAAGGCCAGCGCGTCCGTGTAGATCACCTTGGATTTGATGCGCTCGTCGTCTGGATCGTAGCTGATCACGCCCAGCTCCAGGATGCCGTCCAGCAGCTCGTCCGGCACCTTGCTCGAGAGGCTGCGGCGAATCTGCACTTTCACCTTGGGGTACAGTTCGCGATAGCGCTCGATGTGCCGCAACAGGTACAGCGCCGTGGATTCGTTGGCCCCGATGGCCAGCCGCCCCGCCGAGTTGTCGCGCAGCTCGGCCAGCGAATTCTCCATCTCCTGCTGGAGGCTCTGAAACCGGCGGGCGTAGTCCAGCACGATGTGCCCCGAGTCGGTCAGCAGCAGATCCTTGCCCGAGCGGTCGATCAGCTTCTGGCCCAGCTCCTGCTCCAGGCGCTGCAAGGCCAGCGACACCGCGGGCTGCGTGCGCAGCAGTTTTTCCGCCGCGCGGGAAAAGCTCTTTTCCGCGGCGATGGTCAGAAACACTTGAAGGGAATACAGTTCCATCCCAGTGCCAAGTATAACATCTATTAATGTCAACCTCTAACATTATAAATTTGCTAAATCAGACATAATAGGGTCATAATGCCTTATCGGTGATTCTGATGAGCGACCGGGTCTACATTTTCGATACAACGCTGCGCGATGGCGAGCAATCGCCCGGCTGCAGCATGACGGTGCCGGAAAAGCTGCGGATGGCGCGCAAGCTGGTGGAGCTCGGAGTGGACGTCCTCGAAGCGGGCTTCCCCATCGCCTCGGAGGGGGACTTCGAGGCCGTCGAGGCGGTCAGCCGCGAATTCCCCTGGGCCCAGGTCGCGGCCCTCGCGCGCTCCTGCACCCTCGACGTGGAACGCGCCGCCAAATCGCTCGAGCACGCCCGGCGCCCGCGCATCCACACCTTCATCGCCACCAGCGACATTCACCTGAAGTACAAGCTGAAGAAGTCGCAGCAGCAGGTCCTCGACGAAGCCGTGGCCGCGGTCGAGCTGGCGCGCCGCCACGTGGATGACGTGGAGTTCTCGGCCGAAGACGGCGCTCGCACCGACGCGGAATACCTGGAGAAGATCTCGAAGGCCGTGGTGGCGGCCGGCGCGCGCACCGTCAACATCCCCGACACCGTGGGCTACTCGACCCCCAAGGAATACGGCGTGCTGATCGGCCGCATCGCCCGGGCGCTGGGCGATTGCGCCGTCGTCAGCGTGCACTGTCACGACGACCTGGGCCTCGCGGTGGCCAATTCGCTGGCGGCGCTGGACGCCGGCGCGCGGCAGATCGAGTGCACCGTCAATGGCATCGGCGAGCGCGCGGGCAACTGTTCGCTGGAAGAAGTGGTCATGATCCTGAAGACCCGCACGGATGTCTATCCGTACCACACCGGCATCCACACCGAGCATCTCTACTCGGCCAGCCAGTTGCTCAGCTCCCTCATTACTTTCGGCCCACAGCCCAACAAATCCATCGTGGGCCGCAACGCGTTCGCGCACGAAGCCGGCATTCATCAGGACGGCTACCTCAAAGAGAAAACCACGTACGAAATCATCGACCCGCGCACGGTGGGTGTCCCCGAAGGCCGGCTGGTGCTGGGCAAGCACAGCGGGCGTCACGCGCTGAACCAGCGCGCCACCGACCTGGGCTTCACCCTGAGCAAGGGAGAGTTGGACGACCTGTACCAGCGCTTCACCGCGGTGGCCGACCATCGCAAGAAGGGCCTCATGGACGAGGAGATCGTCGCCCTCATCCATGAAGGGCAGCGAACCCAAGAGGCGGCGGCGGATTAATGCATCTGAACGTTCTGGTCCTGCCCGGGGACGGAATCGGCACGGAGGTCACGCGCGAAGCGGTGCTGGTGCTGCGGCGCGTGGCGGCGAAATGGCGGCACGAGCTGAAGCTGACCGAAGGGCTGCTGGGCGCCGTGGCGATTCATCGGACGGGCAACCCGCTGCCGGACGAGACGGCGCGGCTCGCGGCGGAAGCCGACGCCACCCTGATGGGCGCCGTGGGGCTGCCGGAATTCGACAATGCGCCGCCCGAGAAGCGGCCGGAAAAAGGATTGCTGGGACTTCGTAAGGCACTGGGCGTCTACGCGAACTTGCGCCCGGTGCGAGCGTACGCGTCGCAACTGG
The DNA here is from genome assembly GCA_035638575.1 of Bryobacteraceae bacterium. Lineage (GTDB taxonomy): Bacteria > Acidobacteriota > Terriglobia > Bryobacterales > Bryobacteraceae > DASQZT01. The sequence goes on along the minus strand of DASQZT010000282.1, from coordinate 11,143 downwards.
ATTCTTCGCCCCTGAAGAATCACCTGGTGGAAGGCACCGACATGATTATCGTCCGCGAACTGACGGGCGGAATCTATTACGGGACACCGCGCGGAATTATCGAAGACGGCGCGGACACGCGGGCGGTCAATACCATGACCTACACGCGCTCGGAAATCGAGCGCGTTTCCCGCATGGCCTTCCACCTGGCGCGTGCGCGCCGCAAAAAAGTCACTTCGGTGGACAAGTCCAACGTGCTCGAGAACTCCGAGCTCTGGCGCAGGGTGGTCATCGAAGTGGCCCGCGAATTCCCCGACGTCGCGCTCGATCATCTCCTGGTGGACAACTGCGCGATGCAACTGATTTTGAATCCGCGCCGCTTCGACGTGGTCCTGACCGAGAACATGTTCGGCGACATCCTGAGCGATGAGGGCGCGGTGCTGGCGGGGTCCATCGGGATGCTGCCCTCGGCCTCCATCGGCGACCGGCGTCCTTCGGGCGCCTGGGTCGGCCTCTACGAGCCGGTGCACGGCTCCGCGCCGGATATCGCCGGACAGAACAAAGCCAACCCGCTGGGCGCCATCGGTTCGGTGGCGGCCATGCTGGAGTACAGCTTCGGCTTACGGGAAGAAGCCTCCGCCGTGGATGCGGCCATCGAAGCCGTCCTCGAAAGCGGAGACGTTACCGCGGATTTGCGGCCTTCGCGCGCACCTGCCACTACCGAACAGGTGGGGCAAGCAGTGTGCGCCGCGATCGGTTGAGCGCGGGCTTACCGGCCCGCGCTCAGCCATAATAGAAATAGCCTCCTTATTTACACCTATGCCACGTACCATCATCGAAAAACTCTGGGACTCCCATGTGGTCCACGAACAGCCCGGCGTACCCACGCTGCTGTTCGTCGATCTGCACCTGGTGCACGAAGTCACGTCGCCCCAAGCCTTCGACGGCCTGCGGCAGCGCGGCCTGAAAGTGCGCCGCCCCGACCTGACCATCGCCACCGCCGATCACAGCATCCCCACCACGGATCGCTCCCTGCCCATCGTGGACGAGATCGCCGCCAAGCAGCTCGCGCAGTTGGACACCAACTGCGCCGAGTTCGGCATCCGCCTGCTGGGCATCCACAGCGACCGCCAGGGCATTGTGCACGTGATCGGTCCCGAGCTGGGGTTGACGCAGCCCGGCATGACCGTGGTCTGCGGCGACAGCCACACCGCCACCCACGGAGCGTTCGGCGCGCTGGCCTTCGGCATCGGCACCAGCGAGGTGGAGCACGTGCTGGCCTCGCAGTGTCTGTTGCAGCGCAAGTCGAAAACCTTCCAGGTCCGCGTGGAGGGAACGCTGAACAACGGCGTTTCGGCCAAGGACATCATCCTGGCGCTGATTTCGAAAATCGGAGTCGCCGGCGGCACCGGCAGCGTCTTCGAATACACCGGCAGCGCCATTCGCGCCCTCTCCATGGAAGAGCGCATGACGGTGTGCAATATGTCCATCGAAGGCGGCGCGCGCGCCGGCCTGGTGGCTCCCGACGATCCGACCTTCGAATACCTGTGCGGCCGCCCGCATGCGCCGCGCGGCGCCGAATGGGACGCGGCCCTCGCCCGGTGGAAGCAGCTTCCCACGGACGATGAAGCCGTCTACGACAATGCCGTAACCATCGACGCCGATTCGCTCGAGCCCATGATCACCTACGGTACCAATCCGGGCATGGGCCTGCCGATCACCGGTTCGCTGCCGGACCCGTCGCGCGTGGCCGACCCGATGGCGCGCGATTCCATCACCAAGGCGCTCCTCTATATGGGGCTCGAGGGCGGCAAGCCGCTGCTCGGGCATCCCATCGACGTGGTCTTCATCGGGAGCTGCACCAACTCGCGCATCTCCGACCTGCGTACCGCGGCGGGCCTGCTGAAAGGGCGCAAGGTGAATCCCAAGGTGCGCGTCCTCGTAGTGCCGGGCTCGCAGGAGGTCAAGCGCCAGGCGATTGCCGAAGGGCTCCCCGAGTTGTTCCGCGCCGCCGGCTGCGAGTGGCGCGAGCCCGGCTGCTCCATGTGCATCGCCATGAACGGCGACCAGCTTGCGCCCGGCCAGTACAGCGTTTCCACCAGCAACCGGAATTTCGAAGGCCGCCAGGGCAAGGGCGGCCGCACCTTCCTGGCCAGCCCGCTGACCGCCGCCGCCAGCGCCATCACCGGCGTGGTCACCGATGTGAGGACACTGCTATGATCCCGTTCACCAATTTTGAAAGCCGCGTGGCGCCGCTGCCGGTCAACAACGTCGATACCGACCAGATCATTCCGGCGCGCTTCTTGAAAACCGTTTCGAAGGTGGGCCTCGACCGCCAGCTCTTCAACGACTGGCGCTACGATGCCGAAGGAAATCCGAAACCGGATTTCATCCTGAACCAGCCGCGGGCCAAGGGCGCGCAGGTCCTGCTGGCGGGCGACAATTTCGGCTGCGGCAGCTCCCGCGAGCACGCCCCGTGGGCCCTCACGCAGTTCGGGTTCCGCGCCGTGATCAGCACCTCGTTCGCGGATATTTTCAAACAGAACTCGCTGAAAAACTCGCTGCTCCCCATCGTGGTTCCCGCCGATGTCCAGGCCGAGCTGTTCGCCGCCGTCGCGGCCGATCCCGATGCGGTCGTGAAGATCGACCTGGCCAACCAGACGCTCACCACGCCGGCAGGCCGCCAGGTGCAATTTCCGGTGGATGGCTTTTCCAAACACTGCCTGCTCGAAGGAGTTGATGAACTCGGCTACATCCTGCAGCACGAGCCCGAAATTGCCGCCTATGAATCGCGCCGCATCGGTTCGATCAATACGCTGGCCTGACGGCACCACGCGATTGGCCGCGCACCCAAGGATGTTCCCCGGCCGGCGTGAGGGCCCGGGTCGATGGCAGAGCGCTCAAATAACTGGGCAGACTGTGGGGCAGCCAATCTTGGCTGCAGCCGCCTTTCAGGCGGCGTTCTCTCCAGAGACGATTGTCCCGCCATTTCGTGGACGCTACAACAGGTTGACCATGCCACGGCGCGCTGCGAGGTCAAGGATACCGAGCGTACCGGTCACCTCGAAACCCTTTGCGCGAGCTACCGCGGCGCCTTTGCGATCGTCGATGAGGACCAAGTCGGCCGGGAGAGACAGTCCGAGGGCAATCGCCGATTTCTCGCCTTCGTCCAACGCGCCCAACGATGGGTCATCGATCACGCCGGCTACGGATACAGAGAGCCAGCCGGGCCTCGAACTCATCCAGTTTCGCACCGCCTCCGGTGCGGACGGGTGAAGCAGTTTGGTGTCGGCCACGATGCGACGCATCAAAAGCCAGACGCTCGAAGCCCTCACGCTTGCGCTCCAGGTCTTCCAACGTGCAGTGCTCGAATACCTCGTGTTCTTTCAGGAACTCGTCGATCTGGTCCCGGTTTCGAATCCGGGGAGCCGCCGCAGGTCGGGCTTGGTGAGACAACCGCGCTTGTACTCCTCGGCGGCCAGCGCTTCCAACGCGCGCCGAGGCAGATCGCCACAACCGCCATCCGGCTGCTACGCTAACCTGCCGGGTTACCGCCGTCAACCGGGCACAGAGCCCGGATTCGACCGCTGCTCTGACATCGCCTCACGTCCCCACCCTCGCACTCCGTTCCCGATCGAGCAGCGTGCGCTTCCGGGCCAGCCCCCAGCGGTATCCTCCCAGATCGCCCGTTCCGCGGATCACGCGGTGGCACGGGATCGCCAACGCCACGCGATTGGCCGCGCACGCCCGCGCCACCGCCCGCGTGGCCGAAGGCTTGCCGATTCCCGCCGCCACCTCGCCGTATGACTGCACCTCGCCGTACGGAATCGACTGCAAGTAGTTCCACACCCGCATCTGGAACGCCGTCGCGTGGATGTCCAGCGGCAGTTCGAGCCGCGGCCGCGTGCCTTCCAGGTGGCTGGTGAGCGCCTCGATCCAGCGCTGGAACTCCGGCGGATGGGGCGCGGCCATCGGCTCCAGTTGCGCCGCGGGGTATTCCTTCCGTAATTGCGCCGCAAGCTCGTCCGCCGTCTCCCCGAATTGCAAAGAGCAGATTCCGCGGTCGGTCGCTCCGATCATCATGAGCCCCAGGGCCGAGGGCACCGAAACGTAGGTAATGGAGGTGCCGCGCCCCCCTTTGCGGTACTGGTCCGGCGTCATGCCCAGGCGCGTATCGGCGCGCTCGTAAACCCGGCTGGACGATCCGAAGCCGGCGTCGTACACCGCCGCGGCGACGTCCTTGGAGTGGCGCAGGCTCTGTTTGAGCCGCCGCATCCTGACCGCTTCGGCGTATTGCTTCGGAGTGAGCCCGACGGCGGCTTTGAAGCTGCGCTGCACGTGAAACCGGCTCAGCCCCGCGCGCGCCGCCAGGTCGGCCAGGTCGGGGGCCTCATCGGCATGCGCCTCGATGTACCGGCAAAGTTCCTCCATGCGGGCCGCCGCGGGGTCGCCGGCGGCGTCCTTTGGATGGCACCGCAGGCAGGGCCTCAGGCCGTCGCGCTCGGCCGCCTCGGGAGTTCCGTAAAAGCGCACGTTCCCCCGCAGGGGCCGCCTCGCCGGACACGACGGGCGGCAGTAGACCCCGGTGGTCGTCACCCCGAAAACAAACTTGCCGTCCTCGGAGCGATCGCGACTCTCCACCGCCTGCCAAAGTGACTCTTCGTTCTGCATATCTACAGATTGCCTCGTTTGCGGGTGTCGTTCTATCCGCCAATTGCCGTGAAAGTCCGCACGTGTACCCGCGAGTAGGGGTACGCGCCTGCCACCCACATAGTTTTCGTTGAATTACTCAACGTTTCCGGTTATTTTCTACTCAAATGCATCATAAACCTGTCTGTTTAACCTGCAAAAACAAGGGATGCCTGGCGCAGTGCCGCTTTTCCAAGCCTGAGCCGAGGCCGGACCGGCGCGCCATCGCGGAAGGAAAGTCGAGATGATCAAGCTGTATCGCAGTGCTCTGCATCCGGGTCGCTGGGTAGCGTACGCTCCCGGGACCGGCTGGGTGGCATTCCCGGCCAAAGAGAACGGTTGGGAGGAGCGGTGTCCCGCCAGGGGCTTGGACCCGGTACACCTGCGGGAAGTGCCACTCCACGTGGCGGCGGACACCGGCATCCCGCGGCCCGAGCCGGAGTACGCCGAAGTAGCGTAACTCCCTCTCGATCCAACCGGCGGGAGGCCGGCCGAACCCCACGGCCCCGGCGCACCTGGGTGGTCCCGGTTGGCTGCCGGTGCACTCCTTTTTCATAACCAAAGACAATCAAGAAAAGGGCCCGGAACTTCGGGAAGATCTGAACGGGCGCGCTCGCCCTCAATCTATGTTCTCCGCCCTCCTGATCTTCCAAACCAGTCCGGGGGCCAAAGGCCAGGCGTTCTTCGCCGCCGTTCTTCCGTTCGCGGTGGTGGTCCTTTTGGCATTCTCCGGAATCTCCCTTTACAACCGCCTGGTCCGGGCGCGAATGCGCACGCGCGAGGCGTGGTCCGGTATCGATGTGCAGCTCAAGCGCCGTTCCAGCCTCATTCCCAACCTGGTCGAGGCCGTACGCGGATACACCAAACACGAGCATGCGGTTTTTACGGAAGTCGCCCAGGCCCGTGGCGCGATGGCCGGGGCCGTCGGTCCCGCCGCCTCCGCCGCCGCCGACCAGACACTGACGCTGGCCCTCGGCCGCCTCATGGCCGTAGCCGAAAACTACCCCCAGCTTCAGGCGGCCGGCAACTTCACCCAGCTTCAGGCCGACTTGTCGGATACCGAAGAGAAGATCGCCTACGCCCGCCAGTTCTACAATCAGAACGCGATGGCCTACAACGCCACCGTCCAAAGCTTTCCGGCCGTTGTCTTCGCCCGCTGGTTCCAGTTCCTTCCAGTGGATTTCTTCGCCGCCGAAGCCGCGGTGAACGAAGACGTCAAAGTCGATTTCACGGTGGCATGATATGGCACCCACGGTTTCCCAGTCGGTCCTGGTGTACGATCGCATCGCGCAAAACCGCGTCAAAACGGTGCTGCTGGTGCTGGTGGCGGTCGGCTCGATCGTTCCCTTTGTGGCCTTGCTGAGCTATGGCGCCGCCGATTTTGTGGTCGCGAATTTCGTCTCGCACACCCACCGCAGCGCAAGCCGGGAGCCGGCCCCTCACCGGTCGCTCATGCCGCAGCCGGGGGAGATGACCTACGAAGTCGACCGGGAGTGGCAGGGCCAGTCGGACGACCTGAATCGAACCCGCCGGCAGGAACAAGTCGAGAATGAACAGCTCAAGCTCCGCATCATGGCGGGCGTGGCGTTGTCCCTCAGCGCAGTGCTCGGCCTCCTGTTCTGGGGCCTTGCCTCCTCCACCGCGTCTCAAGTGCTGGCCCTCTCCGGCGCCCGTCTCCCCGCGCGGGACGAGGCCGAAGCCAAGCGTCTGCTCGAAAATCTCGCCATCGGCGCCGGGCTGCGGCCCCCCAGGCTCTACGTGATCGATTCGCCCACGCCCAACGCTTTTGCCGCCGGCATGAACCCGGCCCGCTCCGTGGTCGCCGTCACCACCGGCCTGATCGCGTTGCTCGATCACCGCGAGCTGGAGGGCGTCCTGGCGCACGAGATTTCCCATATCGGCAACCGCGACACGCGCCTCAACACCGTCGTGGCCTCCATCGCCCTCTTCCTGCGTCTGCCGCATCTGCTTCGCCGCCGCACCAAGGAGCGGGGAAAGAAAGCCGGCTACCAGTGGGGCGCGCAGCGGCCCCGTTTCCGGCTCCGCTATACCTTGGCGTTGATTCCCGTCTACGTATACGTGTTTTTCATTGCGCCGTTCCTGGCGGCGGTCATCCGCGCCTCGATTTCCCGCAGCCGCGAATTCCTGGCCGACGCCGACGCCGCGCTCCTCACGCGATTTCCCGAAGGGCTGCTGCGCGCCCTGGCCAAGATCCGCGGCGCCGGCTCCATCGTCGCCGGATCCAACCCGGTGATTTCGCACCTCTACTTCGCCGACCCCTCGCCCGCCGCCACCGGCCTGAAACTGTTCACTGGAAATCTCCTGGCCACTCACCCGCCCATCCAGCAGCGCATCGAGCGCCTCAGCGAGTTCAACGGCGGCCACGTCCCGGCTTCGGTCATCGAAACCGCGATGCGCACTGGCCAGGACTTCGGCCGCGACCATCCGCCGCTAGCCTCCATCGGGCTGACCGACACGGTCTCCCAGGACGAACTCTCCGTCCTGACCTTGGGCAGCCCCATGGGGCGGGTCTACCGCGCGCTTTCGGCTACGCCGTTGTACGACCAGAACAACAGCCGCTCCGCCGTGCTTGCGAAAGTTCCAGCGGGCGCGCTGCTGGTGGTCTTCGACGACCCGGGCAAGTTCCGCCAGGTGCTCACCGCGAATCAGACATTCGGCTACATCCCCGCCACCGTGAAGCTCAAGCGCCTCGACATGCTGCCGGCCGAAGTTTTCGAGACCGCCACGCAGCCGGCGCAATCCGCGCAGGCGCCCGCGCCGGATGCGGGGGCCGCGAATGTCTACGTGCAGGCGCACGAACTGGGGACCGGGTATACCGCCCCTCCGGCGCCCGCCCCCCGGGCTGTCGTCGGGCCCAAGCCCAAGGCGGGTCTCACCGGCGCCCAAATCGCGTTCGTGGCCGGTTTCTTCGTCATCTCGGTTGCCTCCATCCTGCTCATCATGTTTACCCTCAACAAGTGAGGCGGCCGGCCGGCCGGACCACTCTCGCCAGAACTGTGAAACACTGGGAGCATGCAAGGAAACCCCAAAGTCATCGCCCTGTTGAACGAAGCCCTGAAAGAGGAGTTGACGGCGATCAACCAATACTTCCTCCATGCCGAAATGTGCGAGAACTGGCACTACGAGAAGCTCGGCGACTACATCAAGAAGCAGTCCATCGATGAAATGAAGCACGCCGAAGCGCTCATCGAACGCATCCTGTTTCTGGACGGTTCGCCGGCCCTCACCGAGCTGATGAAGCTGAGCGTGGGTCAAAACGTCAAGGAGCAGATCGAGAGCGATCTGAAGCTGGAGATCAACGCGGTGGCCATGTACAACCGGGCCATCCACGTCGCCCGCGCCGAAAGCGACAACGCCTCCAGCGAACTGTTCACGCGGCTCTTGAAGGACGAGGAACAGCACGTCGATTGGCTGGAATCGCAGCTCCACCTGATTGGCGAAATCGGCTACGAACGATACCTGGGCCGACAGATGGGGGAAGATAAGTAACCGCTCGCGGCTCGGTGGCGGCTCGGCCGCGCTGCCGGTCTAAAGGAGATGCCGGGTGAACCTGGACGAACGCCTCGAAGCTCTCACCATGAATCTGGAGCCGGCCGCGCGCGGCATTGAAGCCTTGCGCGCCGCCGGCGCGGAACAAAGCCAGCGCATTGCCGCACTGGAAGTTCTCGCGCGCCAGGACGGCGAGAACATTCGCGCGCTGGCGCGCATCGCGGAAATTCACGAGCGGCGTTTGTCCACCCTTGAGGGCGATCAGGAGAAGTGATGTTGACCGGCGAAGACAAGTCCCTCGGCCCTCCCACTCCCCTCCGCCCGGCTTGACATTGCCCGTCCCCATCCTGCACCCTGAACGTCTATGTCACTTTTGCAGGTGATCGTCCTTGGGGTCGTCCAGGGCTTCACGGAATTCCTGCCTGTCTCCAGCACCGCGCACCTGTATCTCACCTCGTGGCTGCTGGGGTGGCAGGCCGAATCGCTGGATTTCGATATCATGCTGCACCTCGGGACCCTCATCGCAGTCCTCCTCTACTTCTTCCGGGATTGGATCCAGATCGTTGCCCAGGCGTTCGGCCTGCATTTCGATCACGACCGCGAGCTCAAGCACAACCCCGGGCTGTTGTGGCTCCTGGTGGTCGGCTCCATCCCCGTGGGCGTGGCCGGCGCCCTGTTCAACAAGCGGGCCGAGACGGTGTGGCGCACCCCCGTGGTGATGGGCGTCATGCTGATCGCGGTGGGCATCGTCATCTGGCTGGCGGAAAACGCCGGGCGCAGGCTGCGCGACCTGGCGTCCCTCAACTTTCCGGATACGGTCACCATCGGAGTAGCCCAGGCGCTGGCCGTGGTCCCCGGATGCTCGCGCAGCGGCATCACCATCGCCTCCGGCCTTTTCCGCGATCTCACGCGCGAATCGGCGGCGCGGTTCTCCTTCCTTCTTTCCACACCGGCCATCGCGGGCGCCGCGGCCAAGGCGCTGTGGGACGTGCACAAGCACGGCGGCGGCCTGGCGAGCCTTTTGACGGCGCCATTCGCGGTCGGCGTGGCCGTCAGCGGTCTCACCGGCTGCCTGGTGATCGCCTGGTTTCTGCAATACTTGCGCCACAGCAGCTTGCGTGTGTTTGTGTACTATCGCATTATTTTTGGCATAATAGTGCTTGCTCTGGCTTTCATCCGCCGGCCAGCGTGATGAAAGTACTTTCGCCGTCACAGCATCCACGGCTGAACGAAGTCACCGGTTTTCTGCTCTTGTCCCTGGGTCTGGTGGTTTTGTTGAGCCTGGTCTCGTACCATGCCCAGGATCCCTCCTGGGACACGGCCGCCTCGGCGCGTCCTCACAACCTGGTAGGCTACCCGGGCTCCTATATCGCCGACCTCCTGTACCAGGCGTTCGGCATCGCCGCGTTCCTGTTTCCGCTGCTGATTTTTCTGTTGTCCTGGAAATGGATTCGTTCCGAAGAAGTCGAAGCCGGCGCGGTGAAGGTGGCGGGGACCGTGCTGCTCTGCCTCGGCCTGTGCACCTCGCTGTCGTTCACCTCTTCGCACCTGTTCCGCGGGACGGTCCGGATCGGCGGCACCGTCGGTTTCGTGGTCGGCCGGTGGCTGCTCGATTCGCTGAACCTCGCGGGCGCCCTGGTGGCCACCGGCACGGCGGTCGTCGTTTCGGTGTACCTGGTGTCGTCCTTCACGATTTCCCGGCTCAACGTTTGGGCCGCCTGGTTCCGCGTGCCCCGCGAGCGGTGGCAGGCATGGCGCGAGCGCCGGCGGCAGCGCGCGCGTGAAAAGACCCGCATGCGCCGCTTGCGCCGCGCGGAAAAAAGGGCCGCCGCCGCGCCCGTGGCCGAGCCTGCGGCCGGTCTCTCGGCGGAGCCCGCCGCCGAACCCGGGGCCCCGCCCGACGGCCAAGCTCCGCCGTGGGACGAATCCGAGCCGGCCGAAACCGAAGTCGAAGAGGAAGCCGCGGCTGTCGACGAGATCCCCATCTGTCCCGTGGAGGAGCTGCCGCCCGCGCCCGCTCCCATTCAGGTGACCGAGCCCCCGCCGCCGCCCATGCGCCCCGTGTCGTATCGCCTGCCGCCCACCGCACTGCTCAACGAAGTGCCCGGCCGCAATCCCTACGACGAGCAGGAGCTCAAGGACACCGCCCTGCGCATCAAGGCGAAATTCGCGGAGTTCAACGTCCTCGGCACCGTCGTGCAGATCAACCCCGGCCCGGTGGTCACCACTTTCGAATTCAAGCCCGAAGCCGGCATCAAGTACAGCCGCATCATCAATCTCACCGAGGACCTTTGTCTCGGCCTGCAGGCCGAATCCATCCTCATCGAGCGCATTCCCGGCCGCCCCACCGTGGGGCTCGAAGTCCCCAACAGCCGCCGCGAAATCATCGCGCTCCGCCAGATGCTCGAGTCCGAGGAGTTCGCCCAGTCGCATTCCCGCCTCACCATCCCGCTGGGCAAGGACATCAACGGCCGCATCAAGGTCACGTCGCTCGACGCCATGCCCCACCTGCTGATCGCCGGCTCCACCGGCTCCGGCAAGAGCGTCATGATCAACTCCATGATCATGGGCATCCTCTATAAGTCCACGCCCGACGAGGTGCGCATGATCATGGTCGATCCCAAACGCGTCGAGCTGGGCATGTACGAAGGCATCCCGCACCTGCTCACGCCGGTGATCACCGATCCGCGCAAAGCCACCAACGCCCTGCGCAACGCCGTCCTCGAAATGGAGCGCCGCCTGCGCCTGCTGGCCGAATATGGCGTGCGCAACATCGATCAGTTCAACAAGAAAATCCGCAAGCTCCAGGAGGAGCCGCGCAGCCTCTTCGCCGACCAGGACGAGACCGCCGACGATCTGCGTCCCCTGCCCTACATCCTGGTGCTGATCGACGAGCTGGCCGACCTGATGATGCTGGAAGGCCGCAACGTGGAGGAAAGCGTCACGCGCCTGGCGCAGATGGCGC
>DASQZT010000281.1:0-8285 GCA_035638575.1 Bryobacteraceae bacterium | reverse complement strand
GTTCGGCAGCTTGGTCTCGAAGACCGGGGGCAGCTTGTACGCGGGAATCGGCGGAGTCTGCGGCGGCTTGGTGCGGTCCATGGTTTGCGCGGGGGTCTGCGCGGCCAGGCCGAGCACGCTCACCGCAATTGCAAAGGATGTCTTGAGCATTTACCGATCCCCCTTCTGGCCGGGCGCGCCGGGCTGCGCGCTGGGCGCAGGTTGGATTTCGAGCACCGCCCGCTTATCGGGCGTGAGGTATTTCTTCGCCGCCGCCTGGATCTGCGCGGGCGTCACCGCCAGCATCCTGTCCAGCTCGCTGTTGATCAGCGCCGGGTCGCCATCGGTAATGGCATACTGTGCCAGTTGCCGCGCGCGGCTCAGCGACCCCTGCAATCCCGTGATGGCGTTGGCCCGGATCTGCGTCTTCACGCGCTCCAGGTCTTTCGCATCGATGGGCTCGTTGGCGAGGCGCGCGATCTCCTCCTGCACCTGGTCCACAATCTGTTTGGCCGTGAAATTGGGGTTGTACAACAGGAACAGCGCGTAGGGCTCCGGGTCGCGATAATCCAGCACGCTGCCGAACGGCCAATTCAGATTCGCCTCGTATTGAATCACCGACTGCTTGCCCTTCACCAGGTCCAGGCGGATGCGCGCGCTGTCTCCCGCCGTGAGAATCGCGTCGATCATGTTGAGCGCGTAGTAGTCGGGCGAGCGCCGCTTGGGTCCGAGATATCCCATCACCACGCCCGGCACGCGCGCCATCGCGTCTTTGTAGACCTTGGTGCCGGCCTGGAATCCCGGCGGCTCGGTAAGGTCGGGCCGCTTGGGCGCGGCCTCGGACGGAATGTCGCCGAAGTAAGCCTCGATCAGCTTCTTGGCTTCCGCCGCCTGGATGTCCCCCACGATCGTCAGCGCCGCATTGTTGGGCGCGTAGTAGGTCTTGAAGAACTTCGCCACGTCGGCCACGCTCGAGGAATTCAGGTCTTCGAACGAGCCGATCAGCGAATGCGAGCTTTGCCAGTTGCGGAACATCAGGGTCGGCCACACGTCCACGATGGCGGTCTGGTAGGGCTGGTTGTCGAAGCTGAGCCGGCGCTCCTGCTTCACCGCCTCCTTCTGGTTGTTCAGGTTCTCCTCGTTGATCGAGAGGCTGCGCATGCGGTCCGATTCCAGCCACAGCGCGGTGGCCAGTTTGTTCGACGGCAGCACTTCGTAGAAATCCGTGAAGTCCGGGTGCGTGGAGCCGTTGAGCGTCCCGCCGTTGGATTCCACGGCGGAGAAATGCGTGCCTTTGGGCGCGTTGGCCGAGCCTTCGAACATCATGTGCTCGAAGAGGTGGGCGAATCCCGTGCGGCCCTTCTCTTCCGAGCGGGCGCCGACGTTATAAATCAGGTACACGGCTACCACCGGGACGGCATTGTCCGGCGAGAGAATGACCCGTAAACCATTTTTCAGTTGATATGTTTCCACGGGGATGGTGACCCCCGCCCCGCTCGCGAGAAACGCGCCGGAGATCAGCAGACTGCAGGCGATAAGCTTCTTCATGGTATTTCTGGTTTCAGCATAGCATTCCTTTTTGAAACCGCCCGTGTTACACTTGCATCTATCTAGATAAGCAGACCCGGAAAGTGGTGTCATGAGGTTATCGCTATTAATTCTTTGTTTCTCAACGACTTTGCTGGCAGCCAGCGGCGCCTACCCGGTGACTTATGCCGGCGGCGGCCTGCCCCTGAGCCAGCGCAAGGTCACGGCCCGCTTCGATAACGGCGCGGTGGTCTTCGTGCAGCACGGGCAGCGCCTCACGGTCCCCGTCCAAAGCATCACGGCGATTTCCTGCGGCAGCGACGTCCATCGCCGCATGAAGGTGGCCAGGACCGAAAAGGACTACATCGGTGTCACATGGACCAGCGACAATCGCGAAGTGGAAGCGCTCTTCAAGGCGAGCGGCCGCGAGTACCGCGATTTTCTGAAGGCGCTCGAAACGTCTACCGGCATGAAGGCCGTGGATGCCCACAAGGTTCCCGTTGTGGTGCATTACGGTCTATCACCAACGACAATCTAGACGGTACCGGTCCGGCCGCGGTGAGATGGTGGGCTGATGCCCACCGAGCCACAGGAATTTGCCGCCCTGCGAAAGCTGGCGACCTCCCGGGACGCTGGCCGCATCGACCGCCAGGCGCAAAAGCTGGCCGACCCGATCGAGCGCTTGCAGTATCTCCGCCAGGCAACCGCCGCGGCGGGGTATGTCCCTGCCCGGCCGCGCTGGAGACCGGCCGCCGCCTTCCTTCTGTTGGCCGCGGTCTCCTTGCGCTCCGACGCGAACGTCCACCGGCAGCCCGGCATCCGGCCGGCGGCTTCCCTTCACCTCGGCAGCTTTGACGTCCCCAACGTCTGGATCGTGGAAGAGACCAAGGATTACGAAACCTACAGCAACGGCCTGCGCATCGAGACCGAACTGGCGGTCTCCAACCAGCCGCGCTCCTGGCCGCTCCTCGGGCGCGATAGCGTCGGCGTCGATGGGCCGCTGCGCTCCCAGCCGGCGGGCATCGTATTCCACACCACCGAGAGCCAACAGGCGCCCTTTGAAGCCGGCGAGAAACACCATCTGCAGCGCATCGGCAAAGAGCTGCTTCTGTTCGTGCGCGGCAAGCGCGCCTACCACTACGTCATCGATCGTTTCGGCCGCGTTCACCGCATCGTGGCCGAATCCGATGCCGCCAACCACGCCGGCAATTCCGTGTGGGCCGACTCGCGCTGGCTGTATCTCGACCTGAATGCGAGCTTCCTCGGCGTGGCCTTCGAAGCCAGCATGCAGACCGGTCAGCCGCCACTCACCCAGGCGCAGATCCATGCCGCGCGGGTGCTGACCGAAATGCTGCGCAGTAAGTACAACCTGGCGGCGGAGAACTGCGTGACGCACGCGCAGGTGTCGGTCAATCCGGAAAACATGCACATCGGCTGGCACGCCGATTGGGGGAAAGACTTCCCGTTCCGCGAGATCGGGCTGCCCGAGAATTACGAGCAGCCCCTGCCCAGCCTGTACCTCTTCGGGTTCGTGTACGACCCCGTCTACCGCTCCGTCACCGGACCCGCCATCTGGCGGAGCCTGGCGGCCTCCGAGAAGCTGGTAGAAGGCGCGGCGGACCAACGCCGGATGGCGGCTGGCGAATACCGGGCGTTGCTGCGCAAGCGTTATCGCGATCTCGCCGCCGCGCTAAAGCAGCGGAACGCGGACGACGAGAACTGACTCACGTCAGTTCGCCATGCCCTGAATTCTGCTCCGGGAGTTAGACCACTCCCTGACGGTCGCGGCTCCGATGTCAAGTCTCCCGGCGTCGACGGGCGATCAGAGCCACAACCGTAAGGGAGTGGTTTCTTCACAACCTAGTTCGGGCCCTGCCGTTGAGCCGCCTCGGCATCCGATGCCAGGTCCATCAACATCTCGATGAACATCTGACTTTGATGGAGGAACAGGTTGTCGGCCATAAAGGCCTTGACGGTGGCTATCGGCCCGCCGTTCTGCGACAGCGTGGGACGGATCACCGAACAGCGGGGCAGAGCCGGAAACGGCATGATGAAATCGCACGGCTCCGGCAGGATCAGGTTGGGCTGGAACATCTGGCTGCCGGCGGCCTTGTCGGTAGCGGAAAGGCCGGCATTGTGCTGGTTCGCCGCCACCGTCAGATCCAGAAAATTCAGCCCGGTGCCCCCGGTGCCGTTGTCATCCAGCGGCGCCACGGGCGGTTGGAAGGCATTCCCCATCTTGTCGTGCCACAGCGAGAAGTGGTCGATCTCCACGCCGCCGATGCTCAACAGGATGCGCAACACTTCCGAATCGGTCGCCTTGAGAGCCAGTATGGGATAGAGGCTGGAGCCGCCCTGTTCGATAAATGCGAAGTGAATCGAAGCAATGTTGGCGATCGCCTGGATGGTATTAGTGGAGTAACCGTCGTGCAGGGGAATGGCCGGCTGGTTATCGATGTCGATCAATTGCGGAAATTGAGCGCCGAAATCCGGATTGGTCGTGCTGCGGTAGCGGAAATACCAGCTCGAGTCGACGTTCAGTGACATCAGGTTGGTCAGCCGCCCTTTGTGCGGCGTGGCGCCCATCGCGGTGGTGCCTTGCAGAGTCTCGAACTGCGTAAAGTCGACCGGGCTCGCGCCGTGTAACTTTAAGTACGCATTTAGAAAGTCGCGGTGGCTGATTTCGTCGTCGGTGTTGTCGGAGATATACTGCGGCATGTCGCCGTCGAGTTGCTCGAGCGCATTTACGTAGGCGGGATTCCCCGGATTGGCGCTGTCAGTACTCGTTACCGCGCCTCCCAGCTCGTTGTATTGCTGCCAGAGATCGGCCTCGATAGACTCAGCCGCCGCCGCAAACTGGAGGATTGCGGCGTCGCCCTTGCTGAGTTTCGGCGAGTCCGCAAACATGGTTTTCACGGGCATCGCCGCCCCGGCGGCGGCTACTCCGCCGATTCCGTGAAGAAACGCACGCCGCTTGATTACCTTGCGCCATCGGGAAGTCAGTTCCTGCTGATTAGACACACTCATCCTATCGTCTCCTTTATGTCTTTTTATTTCCTAAGTGGGGGGAAGGTTCGCCTCAATTCGATAGTACACGCAGATGAAGTGTCTAAGTTGTAAAACGTCCCGGTGCGATGTGTAAAACCGTCTTGTGGGGCAGGCGCTTCCGCCTGCCAACACTTGTTACTCGAGTTACTCGGCAGGCAGCGTGAAGGCCACGTACTCGCCGCTGTAAGCGCCGCCGCTGATGGCCACCACGATATACTGCTTGCCGTTCAGCATGTAGGTCATGGGCGATCCGCTTTGCGGCGCGGCCATCCACACCGCGCCCACTTCCTTGCCGTTGGTCTTGTCGTAAGCGCGCAGCATCGCGCCCCGCGGATGCGACTCCGTGGTAGTCACTTGGCCGTCGCCCGCAATCACCAGGCTCTTGGTGATCAGGGTGCCGATGTTATAACCCGACTGCCCGGTGCGCGGAATGTTCATCCCCTTGAGCGCCGGATTGTTGCGGATGGCATCCGGGGTATCGCCGTGTGGAGTCTGCCACACGATCTCGCCGCGATCCAGATTGATCGCCGAGATGGTGGAGTACGGCGGCTTGATCATGGGCAGGCCCTGGACCGTGAGACCGCCAAAACCACCGCCGCCAGCGGCGGCAGGAGGAGCAGCGGGAGCGCCCCGCCCGGCGGGAGGATCGGCGGCAGCGGCAGCAGCGGCGCCTCTTCCCCCGCGTCCGCCGCGTCCGCCGCCGCCACGAGTGGGCAGCGGCGAATCGGCGCCGGCGTTCTCACCGGGGCCGGTCCGATTGCGCACTTCCTGCCCGGCCGTACCGGCCACGTACCGCATGTCCGAGAGTTCCTTCGGCGCCACTGCCAGCCCGATGGGCGTCAGGCAGGCGTTGCACGCATACGCGATCACGTTGTGCGTGTCGGGATCGTACGATCCGCCCGGCCAGTTCGTTCCGCCGCTCGCCGTGCCCAGGGTCAGGGTGGCCAGAGGGCCGCCCAGCTTGCTCTCCACGGGCGGCGTGAAGACCGGACCAATGTGATACCGCGCGATGTTGGTCACGGCCTGGTCGTGCAGCGCGGGAGTGAAATCGATGAGGTCGTTGGCCGAGACGCCGTTGCGCGCATAGGCCGGCGGCTTGGTGGGAAACGGCTGCGTGGGCGAGTACCATTCGCCGGGCACGCTGCCCTTTTCCACGGGGCGCTCCTCGATGGGCCAGACCGGCTGCCCGGTCACGCGATCGAACACGTACAGGAAGCCCTGCTTGGTGGGCTGCGCCACCGCCTTGACGGCCTTCCCATTCACCGTGATATCGGCCAGCAGCGGCCCCGACGAGATGTCCATGTCCCACAGCGGATGGTGCACCAACTGGAAGTGCCACTTGCGCTGGCCGGTCTTCAGGTCGACGCACACCAGGCTCTCGCCGAAGAGATTGTTCCCCGGCCGATGCCCGCCGTAGTAGTCTCCGGTGGGCGACTCCACGGGAAGGTACACCAGCCCGAGTTGCTCATCCACCGAGATTTGCGTCCAAACGCCGGTGTTGCCGGTGTATTCGGCCGAGCCGTCCTGCCACGTGTCGTAGCCGGCCTCGCCCTTCACCGGGATGGTGTGGAAGATCCACAGGCGCTTGCCGGTGCGCACGTCGAAGCCGCGGACGTAGCCCTTGTTGTTGCGCATGCTCTTGGGCGTCATGCCTTCGCGGAACGCCGCGCCGATGATGATCGTGTCCTTGGCCACCACGGGCGCCGATTGCAGCCCGATCTCCCCGGTGGTCAGATCGGGGAGAATCGTCTGGTCGTCGTCCAGCTTCAGATCCACCGCGCCGCCTTTTCCGAACGACGGAACCAGCGCGCCGGTCTTGGCATCCAGCTCGATCAGCCGGTAGCCCGGCGTCACGTAGAGGATGCGCTCCACCTTGCCATCGGTCCAGTAGGCCAGGCCGCGGCCCGATAACTGGCGCGGAGCGTTGGCGCCGCGTTCGCCCTCGTGCTCGCCGTGCACCCACAGCAGCTCGCCGTGCGCCGCATCCAGCGCGATGGCCGCGCGGCGCGATCCCGCGGTGGCGTAGATCACTCCATTGACTTCGAGCGGAGTCCCTTCCAGCTTGAACTCCTGACGATTGCCGATGTTATCGGTCTTGAAATGCCAGGCAACCTCCAGCTTGCTGAAGTTGGAGGCGTTGATCTGGTCGAGTGGGCGGTACTTGGAATTCGCCAGGTCCGCGCCGTAGGTGGGCCAGTCCATGTCTTTGGGCGTCTGGGCCCACGTGAACATGGCTGACACAAGTAAGGCAGGTAGTAACAGTCTTTGCATATTTCTCTCTCCGTGGCACAGGAAACACAGGCACGAATGCCTGTGCCACTCACGCCATCTGTTTCAATTCCTCAATCTTGGCCTTGATGGTGGTCTTCTGCTCGTCGGTGACGTCCGGGTGGGGCGGCCGCTGGTACGTCTGGCGAGTGCCCATCAACTGGCTCAGGGCGTACTTCATGGGGCCGTAGGAACCGACTCCGCCCGGCCGCAGCAACTGTTGCGCCGCGCGCAGTTTGGCCAGCGGCTCGTCGATGCTCTTGCCCGCGCGGTGCGCCGCAAACACCGCCGCCGCTTGCTTAGTAAAGATGTTGCCCTCGGCCAGGATGGCGCCCATGCCGGCTTCGAGAGCAGGCTTGAGATTGTTGCCCGTGCCGGTGCGCATGTTGAGATTGGGAAACTCCTTGACGAAGGCGGCGTATCCCTCGGCGCTGCCGGTGGAGTCCTTGATGCCGGCCAGGTTGGGATAGTGTTCGAGGCTGTGCAGCAGTTCGTGGCTGATGGGGACGGCGCTGGTTCCCGGAATGTGATAGAGATTGATCGGGATTTTGACCTGTTCGAAGATCAGCGAGTAATACTTCGTCAGTCCCGCGAGCGGCGGATTCTTGTAGTAGAAGGGAGGAATGATCAGCAGCCCGTTAGCGCCGTTGGCGGCCGCGTGAGTGGCCAGCTCGATGGTCTCGGGGAAGTTGGGAGTGCCGGACGAAACGATGATCAGCAGCCCGTTGCGGTGCTTGAGCGCGGTCTCGGCGACCCGTTTCCGCTCGGCGACCGAGAAGGACGGATACTCGCCCGTAGTGCCCAGCACCACCACTCCGTCGGCGCCCTGGTCCTTGAACCAGGCCATCATGTCCTTGTACACGCCCTCGTCGAACTTGAGGTTCTTGTCGCAGGGTGTGCAGGCGGCCACGTAGAATTTGCCTTTGTCGCTGGCCGGTCCGGAGACCTTGGCCGGCGGCGTCGCAGCCACGGCGGCGGCCGCGGCGCCGGCTACAGTGGCGGCGCCCATAAAAGCTCTTCGCGTAGTTTGCATCGGTGTTGCCCCTCCAGTGCTGGTCAATCATTGTATAACAGTCCGGAGGGAATCGGCCCGACCGACCGCTCCCTCACGGGGTGCCCTCCGGGCCCGGCTCTGTAACTCACGCTGAAATCGGCACATCCGCAACGGAGCCGCGACCGTCAGGGAGCGGGTTTCCGTGACCCAGTCCCGTCAGTGAGCCGACGGCGCGACTTTCCGGTTCACCGGCAGGTCCAGCTTCCCGCGATCGATAATCTCGCCGTTCTTGATCACCAGGTTGACGCGCTTGGCGTTGTCGATATCCGCGAGCGGATCGGCGTCCAGCAGCACCAGGTCGGCGACCTTGCCCTCTTCCACCGAGCCCAAGTCGCGCTCGCGCCCCAGAAATCGCGCCGCGTTCAGCGTGGCGATGCGGATCGCGTTCAGCGGCGGAACCCCGCCGCCC
>DASQZT010000280.1:0-2069 GCA_035638575.1 Bryobacteraceae bacterium | reverse complement strand
AGGACTGGCAGCGGCGCCAACCAGGTCAGCCACCACTGGGGGTGCAGTCCCGTGCCCCAATAGAGCGCGGCGGAAGTTACGACCACAGCGACGGCCACAAGCAGGAAAGTGTTCTTCGTGGTCGGGCTTGTCGTCCGCGTGACGTGCGACAACTCAGGCTGCGAGCCCATTTAGCAATCTTCTCATGGATCAGTGAGGATAAGCATACACAGCTACACAGCTATGCACCACACACACCTTCACTGTGACGTGTGGTCGGCTACTCTTCCATAGCTCGTCGGAACCCACCGAAATCGTCCACGACCGTTTGCAGAGGGTCGGGAGCTTCGGTCACCTTTAAACCAAGGGATCGCAAGGCGCGGCGCGCGGCGCTCGGCTTGCGCCAGTTTAGGCGAGACTTGGTCCGTTGCGTCCGCATCAATATCCACTCTAAAGTACAATCCCGTTGGTCCACCCGTGATGCTGCAAAAGAAAGGCGACGAACGAGGCCAGCCGGGAGGGGACGGGAATACCTTGACATCGCCCGCGAAACCACTTACCAAGTATTTGTATGAGAGGCTTGCCTATCGTCCTCACCCTGATGGCCCTGTTGCCGCTGTACACCAGGGCCGCGCCCGGCACCGATCCCTTCGAACAGAACCGCCGGCTCGGCCGCTGCATCAACATCCCCGGCGTGTTCGATCGCAACGGGGGGACCGTTCCCGATCCGCCCATGAAGCCGGAGTACTTCAAGAAGATCGGAGATGCCGGCTTCACGAATGTGCGGCTGGTGATCCGCTGGTCGTCATACGCGCAGCAGGATGCCCCGTACACCATCGACCCCGGATTCTTGAAAAAGGTGGACTGGGCGGTGCAGCAGTCCCTTGCCAACAAGCTCGCCGTGGTACTCGATTTCCACTACTATCCGCTCATCAGCTTTACCGGCACGGAGACCAGCCAGGCAGACCCGCAAGAGAACCGCACCCGCTTTCTGGCCCTATGGCGCCAGGTGGCCGAGCACTACCGGCAGGCGCCGCCCGAGGTGATGTTCGGCGTGCTCAACGAGCCCAGCCGGCCGAACCTGGGGATCGACGGCTGGAATGCCCTGTTGGCGGATACGATCGCGCTGCTCCGGAGCAGCAACCCCGACCGCACGCTGCTCGTCCAGACCGCCAATGGCGGCGGGTTCGGAGCGCTCGAACGGCTCCTCATTCCGGAGGGCGAGCACAACATGATTGTCGAAGTACACAACTACGAACCCGGCCGCTTCACCCACCAACAGGCATCGTGGTCGTCCAACCGCATCTACAAAGACGTCCATTGGACCGGAACGCCCGAGGAGACGGCGGCAGTAGACGAGGCGTTCGCCAAGGTAGCGGCGTGGGCGAAGAAAAACAACCGTCCGCTCTACCTCGGCGAGTTCGGAGCGTATCAGGCGGCCGACATGCCCTCCCGCGTCCAATGGACCACCTACGTCGCCCGCACGGCTGAAAGGTACGGCATGAGCTTCGCCTACTGGGGCTTCTGGCGCTGCGGCTTCGACATCTTCGACGCCAAGACCGAGACCTGGACCGAGCCCCTGCTCAAATCGCTCGTGCCGTAGGGGCCGCTGGCGCCGTGTGCTCCGCAGGCGTGGAGCTTCTGGGCATCAACAATCCCGTCCGACGCCGCCAGCGGCCGATGCGACGGGAGTTGCCGTAGACTGCCTGGCAGGGCTTTGAATGCAAAACGGCTTTCAATCAACCCTCTCGGCCGGGTTCATCGAGTTGGCCTGGGCCGTCCGTGGAGGCTGTTTCCGAGTGCCCCGTGATCCGGCCAAAGCCTGTGACTTCCCAGAACCGGACTTGGGGCTCGTGTTGCCGCCAGATGGGCATCAGGGCGCCGGCCTGGCTACCGGGACCTGCAGTCGAGCCGGCACAGACTACTGGACGTTGATCGTCACTACGTTGGCCGTCACGCCGTCGACCGTGAGCACCACTGGAACCTCTCCAGCGCCGGCAAGCGCTCTTGGGACGTACACGTTTACCTGATCCAGGCCCGGATATTGCGATTGAGCCCCCGCGTAGGCCACCGTCGCGTTGACGCCGCCG
>DASQZT010000279.1:0-2799 GCA_035638575.1 Bryobacteraceae bacterium | reverse complement strand
GACGAATCGTGTGGCTGTCGATGCCGCTGGAAACATCGTTCAACGAATCGCCCATCATCAGGCTGGGCATCCCGCAGGCCACTTCCACCATCTGGATACCTCGGCGCACCTCGGCCCTGGAGTCGTCGACGGTCTTGCCGTTTTCGCGCGTCAGCGTGGCGGCCAGTTCCCCGGCCTCCTTTTCGAGTAGCGTTTTGTAGCGGTAGAGCACCTGCACGCGGTCCACCACTGGAACCTCGCGCCATTTGAGAAAAGCCGCGTGCGCCGCCCGCACCGCGCGGTCCACGTCGCTCTCATCGGCGTACGGCGCTTCGGCCAGCACCGCGCCGGTCGCCGGATTGGTCACCGTGCCGATGTCTCGCCCTTGCGGCCGCTCCCAGGTTCCATTGATCAAGAAGCCAACCGTGCTGATACTCGCATCCGTCGTCATCGTGCCGTCCCCCGCAGCCCAGAATACCCCACCCGGCGAGGGAATGGTAAGGCGCTCGCGAGGGGCGGCAGTGATTCCTTAAACCGGCTATTGTTCGGCAGGCAACGGCCTGATTTGTCGTAGTTTGGCGACCGAGGGTGGTTGGCGCGAAGTTGTAATGGCCGTCGGAGGGCGTCAGGGTCTTGACAAACCAGGCCCTGACGATGGTTTTCGGGTCGGGAGGGAATCCTACGGCAACCGCGTCCTGACGGACGCCAGGCGGGCCGGCTCGACACCTCGCGGGGAACGCACGCCGCCGGGTCAACTGGTATCGAGCGACACAGCGAGGAACCCGTAGGCCAAACGCTTGGCGAACTCGTGGAAACCTTCGCAACGACCGCGAGCGTGACTGCGGACCTGGCGGTGATAAAACAGCGACGACAGCGCGTAGGCCAACACCCGGATCATGGTCAGCACCACCAAGGCCGTACTTTGATGCACGGCTGGGTGCTTGAGGTGACAGTCGGTGGTGATGGTCTGAAACACCTCGGCGTCAATGCGCCACCGGCTGCGGCTCAGTCGATAGATGAACAGCGGCGGGATCGAGCCGAGTTCGAAATTCGTGGCGTAGAAGTTCGTGCTTTCGATCGCCACCGCGCTCTTAGCTTTCTTTACCTGGTCGCCGTCCTGGCTGATGGTGACCTCTCGTTTGTGCTCCGTGCGCACGGTTTTCACCACGCGCACCACACGGTCCGCCACGGGCCAGTCAACCGCGGGCAAGTGCCAACAGCGCAACTCGCGATCCGGATGCTCCGCCACCAACTCGCCGGCGGTGAGACGCTCGGCTTCATGCAGAAGTTCGGGCTGGTTCTCTTTCAACGTGAACGCCCAGTCCAAGCCCAAAGCCTCCACTTCTTTGACGAAGGGGGCTTGGAGGTAGATGGCGTCGCCCACCACCAGGTCCAGAAAGCGGCGCCCCAACTGGTCCACCAGGCCCCGCAACAAAGCCAGCGCACAGGGCACTTCCGCCTCGCCGTCCTTCTGGAAGCGAATGCCCAGGGGCACGGGCAACGGCGTGCTGACGATCACCGCAGCGACCAGGCGGTGGTAGTACTGGATGTCGGTGCGCAACTCGCCACGGACTTTATGCTGCACCTCGCGCTGCATACAGGCGTCGCAACAGCGCGCGAAGGAACTGCAGATTTCGATGCCATCCACGGCGGCCACCACCAAACCTCGGGACCACTCCGAGCGCAGCACGCCGTTGCGTTTGAGGCGGCGGGCGATGTCGCAGCCGAGTGCAAAGACCGGCTCGGGCGACTGACGCTGCAGCGCATAGCCGAGGGTGTCGTCGCTGATGGGCCCGATCCGTTTGGCCAGGGACCCGCCGCGGCACTCGGCTTGGATCTGCAGCAGGCTGGGGATCTGCATGGCCGCCCCCAGAAAGATGGCGTCAAACACCTTGTGCCAGGGATGGCGGGGAGACTGGCGGCCTTCCGGCAGCGCGGCCACGCGCCGGGAAAAGTCTAAAACCTTGTCCAGGTACGTCTCGAAGCGGTGCCGGGACAAGCCTACGGCTGTTCCTTCTCTTTGAGGAATCTCCTCAGATTGATGCCGCAGATGGAGGCAGCGGCGGCATCAAAGCGGTGGCGCATAGCAACCTTCTGGCGGACCTGCTCGACCAATCGGGCGGGGATATTGAAGGTTTTCGGCTTTCCTTCCACGAGCAGGGAAATGACGTACTGCGTATGGAGGCTTTTGCCATCGGAGCAATGGCAGTTCGGCCGGCCGCAGGCGCGCTTGCGTTCGACGAACGAGCCCGGCAGCATCTCGCGGAGAGCGCCGAGGCCGCGGATGAGCCTACCGCGGGTTTCGAGTTCGGGGTCGCTAGGCATTTTTAATCTGAACCTAATGATAGGGTCAGAATGAAACAAAGTCAAGTGCTATTCGAGATTTGCAAAAATGACCACGCGGCCGTACTTCACCGGAGGGTGCAGCGATTCAACAACTTCAGGCCCCTGACCCACCCCGGCTTACGGAATCACTGGGGACGCCCCGAGTAGGCCCGAAGCCCGGGTTCCGCGCCATAAGGGGCATCGGCACCACGTTGATGCTTTTCAGCGCGCAATGGAATTTTGTCCTCCCTCAGCCCCTTACCAACGTGGTTCATCCAACCCTCAACGCCTCCACAGGGTTGATGGACGCTGCGCGCCTAGCCGGAATGATTCCAGCGATGGCGGACGCTACAGCGAGCGTCGCGGCGGCCGCGACTATTACGGTGAGATTTACGCTGCTGATCTCATAGATCTGCGATTTTACGTAGCGCACGCAAAACATGGCGACCGGTGCGCCGATCAGTAGGCCGAGGAGGGCCTGCAGCATAGTGCCCC
>DASQZT010000278.1:0-5191 GCA_035638575.1 Bryobacteraceae bacterium | reverse complement strand
GGCAACAACCTCATCGTGCCCATGAGCTCATACTCGAGCTATGCCGGCATCCGCGGGCCGCTGGCACTGGCGCAGAATACCCTGCTGCAGGCCGCGGCGGTAACCGGCGGCGCCACCTACGGATTCCATCCCAACCTGCCGGGGCTGCAGCAGCTCTTCACCTCGAAGAAGCTCGCCATCGTGGCCAACGTGGGGACGCTGGTGAAGTTCCTTTCGCGCGACCAGTATCAGCAGGGCAGCGTTCCCGTTCCCTTCAACCTCTTCTCGCACGCCGACCAGCAGACCGAATGGCAGACCGGCATTCCAGCCTCGGGCGCGCGGTCGGGATGGGGAGGCCGCGTGGCCGACGCCATCTCCTTCATGAACCTGCCGGCCACCTTCCCCACGGGGCTCTCGGTGGCGGGCAACAGCTCGTTCCTGAACGGCGTGACCACCGTGCCTACGGCCCTCATCCCGGGTTCCAATCCGGGGCTCGCGGGAAGCACCGGATCGACCGCGGCCAACGCGCGGGACGCCTCGTTTCAGCAACTCCTCACCTTCAACAGCGGATTGACTCTGGTACAGTCGGCCAACGCGGTCACCACCGAGGGTCTGAATGTGGCCAACGTGCTGAAGTCGGTGCTCTCCGGTAACAACACGTTGACGACGGTCTTTCCCAACTCCACGCTGGGGCAGGAATTGCAGCAGGTGGCCTCCATCATCAAGGTGCGCGCGGCGCTCAACATGAACCGCCAGGTGTTTTTCGTCTCGCTGGGCGGCTTCGACACGCACACCAACCAGATCGCCGACCAAGGCGCGCTGTTCACCGACCTGAGCGCGTCGCTTCTGGCCTTCTACAACGCCACCGTGGAGCTGGGGGTAGACCAGCAGGTGACCACCTTCACGGAGTCGGATTTCGGCCGCACGTTCCAGCCCAGCTCGGGCGGAGGCTCGGACCACGCGTGGGGCAGCCATCACCTGGTGATGGGGAGCGCGGTGAAGGGCGGCGACGTGTACGGCTCGTTCCCCGAATTTGCGCTGGGGAGTCCCAACGACGCCGACAATCGCGGCGTGTGGATCCCGACCACGGCGCTGGATCAGTTTGGGGCCACGCTGGCGGCCTGGTTCGGGTTGGGGATGACGGATTTGAATACGGTGTTCCCGGACCTGGCGAATTACACTCCGACTACCAATCTCGGGTTTGTGTAGGGCAGCGGCAAAACCGCAGATTTCCCTGCGGTTTTCTAGAACTGAGATCGAATCCAAAGGACTTAACCTCTCTTCGACCGCAGATTTCCCTGCGGTTTCGGCACCATCGCGCGGCGATCGCCGCCGCACCGGGCGCAGCGAGCCACGCGGGGACCAGAGCTAGGCGGGCGGCAGCGGGCACTCGGGAGCCACCGCGAGCTATGATCTCCAGCGGTTGGCAGGCGGAAGCGCCGGCGGAAGCGCCTGCCCCACCTAAGGCTCCTGGCGCCGTCTCCAAAAAGGTGACTGCGGCCAGCGCTGCTCCTGGCGATAGAACGACGCCTTGGTCTCGCAGTAACTCTGGTATTCGCCATCCACCAGGCGTTGGTAGCGATCCAGCGATTGAGTTCGGCCATCCAGGCAATCCAGGGCGGCAAATGACGCCAGCTTGCCCGATCGAAGCGCCTTGAGAATGCCCTGCGAAGAGAGCGGGTCGAAGGTCGAGGCGGCGTCTCCGGCGGCAATCCATCCCGCGCCTGTGGCCTGGCTGAGTTTCTGCGATTGCGTCGCGCACACGCGCAGGGTGCCGGGAGGATCCGCGGAGACCACGCGCGCGGCCGTCAGGCTGCTTTGCCCCAGGTGCGCGAACCAGCGCCCGAGACGGTGGAGGCCATGGCTGCGGATCAGGTCGGCATCGCTCATCCAGGCCACCACTACCTGCCCGCCCGGAATCTCGGACGAGTACCACCAACCCTCCGGCCGGGCTTCGACCATCGTACAGAGGTCCGCGGTTCGCGGACGCGGGAAGACCGCCCAGGCGGCCATCAGTCCGTCGCCCGCGAGGCGCCGCGCGCCCTGCTCCACCGCAAAAGAGGCCGCCCGTCCGGTCGCGTCCACCACGAAGGCAGTGTCCAGCTCTTCGCCAGGGCCGCCGTCCAGGCGAAGATGCCAGCCGGCGTCAGTTCTCCGCGAGGCAACCAGGCGCGTGCCGGCAAATAAGTCGACTCCCGCGGCTTGTGCACACCTCGCCAGCATGGCGTCGAAGCGGCGGCGATCGAGACGCCAGCCATGTCCCCGCGCCGAGAACAGAAATTCGTTTTCGTACGGCTGAAGACCGCCCCACACCGCCCGCGTCCCGAAGGACTCGAGAAAACCCTCGCCGCAGAACGCCTCCCAGCAGCCCAAGCTCTGGAGAATCTCGCGGCTCCCCGGCGGCAGCGTCTCGCCTGCGCGCCAGAGGTTATCGCGGGAGGCTTCGATGATGGCGATGCGCAGCGCCGGCCGGAGGCGTTTGAAAGACAGCCCGGCGGCAGCTCCGGCCGGCCCGCCACCCAGGATTGCGACGTCGTAGCGCACGGCGGCTGCGGCCTAAGTGGCGCTCTTGGGCAGATCGCCCGAATTCCCGCTGGGCACGTTGACGAACAGAGGATCCGAGCTTCCGGGCTCCGCCGCGGCGGGGTTGCGCAACACGAAGCCGAGTTGCGCCCACTCCGTCACCATCTGCAGGTCGCCGCCGTGATTTTGGGGCGTCGGCGACCAGGGGCCGAATCCGTAGTTGTGCTGTCCGGGCGGGCCGAGAAACTGGTTGACTTCCATGGGCCGGTGAGCCGGCCACCAGTACGTGTTCTGCACCACCGGCACGACGGGATCTCCCGTGCTGTCGGGGTAAATGACGCTCCAGTCCTCGTAAGTGATATCGATGGGCTGGGTGGAGCATTCGTTGAAATCGGCCTGCCATGGAAGGGCGTCGTACTTGGTGATATCGCCGGGTTCCATTCCGGCGGCCAGTTCGGATGGCACGACGTTGCCTGCGGAGCGGTCGGCCACCACCTTCGGCTGGCTCAGCCCGCCGGGCGTGTACGCGGCCTGGTTGATGCGGTAGGCCTCGGCATAGATAGCCGGATTGCGCATGATCCAACAGGCCTCGCCGCCGGGGCAGAACGCGCCGCCCAAAGCACTGCCCAGAGCCCCGCGATCGAGCGCCAAACCAGGCTGGGGCACCTCGGGAGGAATGTCCTCGCGCTTCTCGTTGATGAATTTGCCCTCGGCCCATTGCCTCAGGATGAAGAGCATGGTCTCGGTGAGGCGCAGGAACTTGGAGGCGGCGGTGTTGCTGAGCGGGTTATCGCCGCAGAGATACGGCATGCCGTAGGGGTGCGATTGCGGCTCCAGGTTGTGGGCGGTGGGGCCGAGCCGGTTTTCGCCGCCCGGCTTGCGCAGCATCTGGTAGACGAACTTGCGGCGCTGGGTCCGGGTCAGCCGCTCCTGCGGGTTCTCGCCGTGGTAGGGAGGAATCGAGATCTGCTCGGGATCCATGTTGCCGCCCGAGCCGCGAGCGGTCTCGTGCGGATCGCCGCCGGTAAGGGGGTCGAAATCCATCACGTACTGGTAGTAGAAGGGGCGCGTGATGATGGGCCAGATGTCGCGCCAGAAGTACGGATAGTAATCGGGATTCCACTGCGCCTGCTTGCGCCACAGCGGCAGATTGGAGGGCAGCGCCTCATGGCAGCGGTACGGCGGGATGCCGTACATGTAGGTGTTGAAGGCGAACTGGCGGACCGAGAGGTCGTACACCAGATCGTCCATGGTGACGACGTCGACGATCTCCGGCGCGTAGCGGGGATAGCCGGTGATCACCCACGCGGGCGAATCCACGGCGATCGGTGGGACGCCAATCGTGGAGTCGGCAGGCACCTTCCGGCCATCCACGTGAGTGACATTCACCGAGAGCGCGGCGGTGACCGGTCCATCCGCGATATCGTCGAACCAGCCGTCGTTGTTGGCGAACGCGTGGATGTACGGCTCGCCGATTCCGTTGTGGACCGAGCCCGAATGGCCGTACCCGCCGAGGACCACCAAGCGTCCGTAATTGCCCTGCGGGTGGGCCATCACCTGCCCGAGCGTGGTGACCGAATGCGGGTCGAGCGAGGGTGGCGGGAAGGACTGCGGAAATCCGGGATTCTTCCCCAAGGCGAATTCCGCCGAGGTGGGACCGGCGGTTCCCATGACGGAAACCGTCTGCGGTCCGGGATCGATGATCAGCTTCTGGCGGGAGTCGGGGTCGGTGATCGTGGGATTGCGCAGGGGCTGGCCGGGAGCGTAGCCGTGCTCGCCGGCGGTCTCCTGAAACTGGTACCAACTGGCCTTCTTGTTGGCCAGGTAGACGGTCCAGGCGATATCGGTGAGGGTGCCGGTGAAGATCTGGCCGGAGTTTTGGTTCAGCACCTGGACCGTGTCGTTGATCTGCAATTCGCGGCCGCCGGGGCTCTGGTCGTCGTAGACGTAGACGCGGAAGCGCGCCGCCTGGCGCTTGATGCGCAGGGCGTCGTCTTTGAATTTGGTGACCGGCTGTTCTTCACCCGTGACCGTGCCATCGGGGTTGCACTGGATGGGCAGACCGCCGGTGGTCTCCGGGGCGAGATAAAACTCCTCGCTGTTGCCGAGGCGGGCGATGCCGATGGCCGGATGGATTTTGTACGTGGTTTTCATAGAATCTCCGCAGTCCCTTGTGCCTCCGCGTCTCCGCGTCGTGTTCTTTCTCGCCAATCCCCTACTCCTTGAAGACCAGAGAAACGGCGTCCAGCAACAAAGCGTCGGTTGCGGGGCTTCCGTCCGTGTTGAGCGCCACCAGGTTCACCTGGAAGGCCGTCTCGCCCTGCTGCATGAGGGCGGCCACCGCAGCGGTGGCGTCCAGACGGTAGTTGCCGGGCGTCTTGTGGGGGCGATGGCGCCGGTCGAATTTGCGGCGCGTCTCGGGAGGCGGATCGCAATGGCCCGGGCCGCCCACGCAGAAGCCGGTGAAGGTGTTCAGCATGCCCACGTAGCGGGGGTTGCCGCGCGTGGGTGTGGAGACGCCGGCGTCGGGCGAATTGAGAAAAACGCGGATGTGGAATCCGGCTCGCGTGCGGTATTTCACCTTGTGCAGGCGGACTTCGGCGGAGCTGTGGTCCGCCAGCACCTGCGGAGCGGCGGGCGTCATCGCGGATTTGAAGCGCGCCATGGGCACTTGGTTGTTGGTCTGGTA
>DASQZT010000277.1:0-13388 GCA_035638575.1 Bryobacteraceae bacterium | reverse complement strand
ATGGCCGGCCGCATGTCCGATAGCGCCGAACACGTTTCCAGTGCCGCTTCGCAGGTTTCCGGGGCCAGCCAATCGCTCGCCCAAGGGGCCTCCCAACAGGCCGCTTCTCTTCAGGAAACCTCGGCCTCCACGGAAGAAATTGCGTCCATCACCCGGAAGAACGCCGACCGTGCCTTGCAGGTGGCCGGCCTCATGCAGGAATCCGAACGGAACGCCGGCGAGGTCCACCAGACCCTGGATCGCATGGTCGAAAAGATGAAGGAAATCGACGCCTCCAGCAACAAGATCGCGCGCATCATCAAGGTGATCGATGAAATCGCATTCCAGACCAATATTCTGGCCTTGAATGCTGCCGTGGAGGCGGCCCGCGCGGGTGAAGCCGGCCTCGGGTTTGCGGTGGTCGCCGACGAGGTGCGCAACCTCGCTCAACGCTGTGCGCAAGCCGCCAAGGACACTGCGGCGCTCATCGAGGAATCCATTGCCACCTCGCATGACGGCAACCAGCGGTTAGACCGCATGGCCGGAGCGGTGCGGACCATGACCGAAAATTCGACACGAGTGAAGTCCCTGGTGGATGAAGTTAACGTGGGAAGCCAGGAGCAGGCACGCGGAATGGAGCAGATCTCGCGGGCTATTCTGCAGATGGAACAGGTGACCCAAAAGACCGCCGCCGGAGCACAACAGAGCGCCTCCGCAGGCACAGAACTCAACGGAAACGCCGACAACCTGCGGGCGTTGGTGCAGGAAATGAGGGAAATGGTAGGGGCCGGTTGAATACGCGGGGGCAGGTTCCCCACCCGCCCCCAAAAGTCCTTTGCAGCCTACGTCGATGCCTTGACGCTGTCGACCGTGATGGTATCGCCCTTCATGGTGCCGGAAATCGATACCTTCTTCCCAGCCACGTCCAGGACCTTGTCCTGGTTCGAGACTTGGAAAATCTTCCCGTCCTCGGTCACGAACACGGCCGGCGCACCCTTCTTGATGCAGCTCTGCGCGCAAGCTTCGTTGCCCCACATCGCCTTCTTGCTCGCGCAGTTTTTGTCGATGACGTAGCCGGTCCAATCCGCAGCCATCGCCGACATCGCAGCAATCCCAAATACCACAAGCAGTTTCTTCACGTAGATACCTCGCTCTCTTAGTTGAAATATTCCTTTGGCCTAGCAACGACTATACTCTATAAGCCGAGACGCCGCAACTCTGCGAAGGCCCGCACAATTTACACGTGTAAATTGAATAGCGCCGCACCCTCAATAGAACAGGTATTTGCGCCACTGGGCATCGCCCTTGCCCAACATCCGCATGAGGTGACGGCTGGTGTGCAGGCTGAATGGCCGCGGCTGGCGGGCCAGTCTCATGCCGGCCTCCTCGGGGGTCCGGTTCCCCTTCCGGTTGTTGCAATGATGGCAGCAGGCCACCAGGTTCTCCCACGCCGATTCTCCGGCCCGCGATCGCGGAATCACGTGGTCCAGGGTCAGCTCCCCGGAGGGCAGTGCCCGATGGCAATACTGGCAGGTATAGCGGTCGCGCATCAGAATGTTCTTGCGCGATAGCGCTCGTGTCTGGTGAGGAATCCGCCGGTATTCCAGCAATCGGATCACCGATGGCAGCCGCACGGCAGCCCGCGCCGAATGAACCGCGCTCAGGGACTCCTCCTCGGCCGATGCCACGCCCTTCAGCACCAGCACCAGTGCGCGCCGCGCGGCGCAGATATTGATCGGCTCGTAACTGGCGTTGAGCACCAGTACGGGTTTCTGCAGTCGGTCACTGGCCATTCAGGAGGCCCCCCCTACGGTGGATGGCGCCGCCCGATTGCGCCAGCCATCCAAACGCCGGTCGACGCGGGCGACGGTTAGAAGCGCTACTCTCGCGGCACCGGCTCGCTTCAGGGCCAAGGCGCACGAAGCCGCGGTGGAACCGGTGGTCATGACGTCGTCAATCAGCAGGATGCGCTTGCTCTCCGCCTGCCCGCCTCGCAGGGCGTCCCGGCGGCAGCTAAAAGCCGCGACCACGTTGCGGCGGCGGTCCGCATTGCTCAGACCCGCCTGCGCCGGTGTCGGCCGCGCCCGCCGTAGCGCCTTCACCATCGGAATGCCGCAGCGCCGGCCGATCTCCCGCGCCAGCAGCTCAGACTGGTTGAAGCCGCGTTGCCACTGCCGGCGCCAGTGGAGCGGAACCGGAGTCACCGCGTCGAACTTCTCGTCACGCGGGAGTGCCGCCACCAGCAGATCGGCCAGCGGCCGCGCCATCGTCTGAATCCGGCTGTATTTGTAGAGATGAATCAACTCGCGCAGCACACCCTCATAAGCCCCGTAGGAGTAGGCCGCGTCAAACCCCCGCAATCCGTTACGGCACAGGGCGCACCGTCCCTCGCTGTCCAACGGAAAGCTGTTTTGGTAGGGCGTGCGGCAACTAATGCAGAAAAACTCCGCGTCGAGAGGCTGCGGGGACGTCAAACAGTCCCGGCACACCGGGATGCGTGTGATCTCCTCTAGAGGACGGCTGCAAACGCGGCATTCCGCCGGAAAGAACAGGGAAAAAAGGGCGTGAGAGGCTGTTCGTACTGCTGAAGGACCGAGGTTTGCGACTGCGGCTCGTCTGCTACTTGAGAAGACCCACCTCCGCTCATTGCTATTGTAGCTGAATTCCACAAAGAAGCGAAATCACGGCGGCTAACTGCGTTCCCAGTGGGACCCCTCGGACCGGAGGGCAGGTACGGGTGCTGGTCCGCGTCCCCGTTTGACGGCTTCCCCACCCTTGCGAGTAGCTGTACAATATCCTCCGTAGACCATGAGTTCCCGGCGCAGCTACGGGTTTCTGGCGGGTCTGGGTCTGCTGGCCCTGGTCGAGCTTTATAGCGCCGTCCTGCGCGGCCAGGTGGCAGTCGCACCGCGCCCCAAGTCTGCCCCCTTCGACGAGAAAAAGCCGCAGGCCAATCTGCGCGTCGACACCAACCTCGTGCTGGTTCCGGTATCCGTATGCGACCCGTCGAACCACCCTGTGACCGGTCTCGAGAAAGAGCATTTCAAAGTCTTCGAAGACAAGGTGGAACAAACCGTCACCCACTTCGCCATGGACGACGAATCCGTGGCCGTGGGCCTGGTCCTCGATATCAGCGGCAGCATGGGGCCCAAGTTGCGCCGTTCGCGCCAGGCCGCGGCGGCATTCTTCCAGACGGCCAACACGGACGACGAGTTTTTCCTGGTCGAATTCAACGACCAGCCGAAGCTGGTGGTGCCCCTGACGCGCAACGTCGAGGAGATCCAGAACCAGCTCACCTTCACCCAGTCGAAAGGCCGCACCGCGCTGCTCGATGCCATCATGCTCTCGCTGCACGAGATCAAGAAGTCGCCCAAGAACCGCAAGGCGCTGCTGGTGATTTCCGATGGCGGCGACAACAGCAGCCGGTACACCGAGAGCGAAGTCCGCAACGCGGTGCGCGAAAGCGACGTGCTGATTTATGCCATCGGCGTCTTCGAGCCGTTCGGCTCCCGCGGCCGCACGCCCGAGGAGTCGGCCGGGCCGGGGCTGCTGAGCGAAATTGCCGAGCAGACCGGAGGCCGCCATTTCCCCTCCGATACCGGCGAGCTTCCCGACATCGCGGCCAAGATCGGTATCGAGTTGCGTAACCGCTACGTCCTGGGCTATTCGCCCACTTCCGGCCAGCGCGATGGCCGCTATCACCGCCTGCAAGTCAAGGTAATCCCGCCGCGCGGGCTCCCTCCGCTCAAGGCTTTCTGGCGCCTGGGATACTACGCCCCCGCGGAGTAGCGGTTGGGGAGGTGGGGCAGGCCAACTTGTCCGTGCGAAGCCGGATCGCCTTGTGGCCTGCCTCCGGGCTTTAGCCCGGCCTTTTCCAGTAACCATTGACACCCATTCAGTCGCCTACTCTCCAACAGACTAAAATCATGTCCGACCGAGGGGAACGATAGAATCAATGAGAAAATCCACCACTGCAGTGTATCTGTTTGCCATCCTGATCGCCGCCGGCTCGCAAGCGCTCGCCCAGACTCCTGTGCAGACACCGCCGCCCGCCGCTCCCGATCAGGCGGGTCGCGGACGCGGAGGGCGCGGAGGAGGAGGCGGCGGAGGCGGCGCCTATCCGCAGCACCCGCCCGAGAATCCCGAGGTGGTGGCCCGCGGCAAAGCGCTCTACGGCGTCCAATGCAACTTCTGCCACGGCTCCGACGCGCGCGGCGGCGAAGGCGGTCCCAACCTCCTCCGTTCGCAGATCGTGCTGAGCGATCGGAAGGGCGAAGCCATCGCGCCCGTGATCCAGAACGGCCGCCCCGATCAGGGCATGCCCAAGTTCGACCTCACGGCCGCGCAAATCGCCGATATCGCCGCGTTCCTGCACAGCTTCCGCGTCGGCGGCTACGACGCTTCCCGCGACCGGCCGCCGAGCATTTTGGTCGGCGACGCCAAGGCCGGCGAGTCCTATTTCAAGTCGAAGTGCGCTTCGTGTCACTCGGTAACCGGTGACCTGAAGGGCCTCGGCGCGAAATTCGACGATCCCAAACAGCTTCAGCAGACCTGGCTGATGCCCGGCGGCGGGCGCGGCGGATTCGGCCGCGGAGGTGGGGGCCCGGTGGTCAATGTGCCTCCCACCACCGTCACCGTGACGCTGGCCTCGGGCCAAAAGGTGGAAGGCCGCCTGGGCCGCATCGACGATTTCCTCGTCGCCCTGACCGAGGCCGACGGAACGCCCCACACCATCCGCCGCGACGGCGATACCCCCAAGGTCGAGATACACGATCCCCTAGCCCCGCACCGCCGGCTCTTGCCCGTTTACACCGACAAAGACATCCACGACCTGACTGCCTATCTGGTGACCGTGAAATGACTAAGACCAACCAACTGATCGCCGCTAGCTCCAATACTGTTGCAGCCGCGTGTGGGGCAGGTTTTCAACCTGCAGGCCGATTTGTAATCGGCCTCCTTCTACTGGCCGCCGTCGCCGCCGCACAGAGCCTGGATCCGTCCCTCCTGACCAAGCCGCTTTCGGAATCGTGGCCGACTTACTCCGGCGATTACTCCGGTAAGCGCTATAGTAAACTAACTCAACTCAGTCAATCCAACGTCAAGAGCCTGACTCTGGCCTGGACTACCAGAGTGACTGCCGGAGCGGGCAACGGGGTGCCCTCTGGGCCCGCAGGCGGCGGGGGACGCGGCGGCCGCGGTGGCTTCGGCGGCGGCGAGACCATCGTCGGCGGCGAAGGCACCGGCGAAGCTACGGGCGGAATGGGCGGCGGCGGCGCCAACATCAAAGGCTCCATCCTCCAGGTCAACGGCATCCTCTATGTCTCCGCCCCGGACAATGCCTGGGCCGTGGACGCCCGCGACGGCCGCGTGCTCTGGCACTACTTCTGGAAGACCAAGGGCGGCACTCACATCGGCAACCGCGGCCTCGGCATGTGGGGTAACTGGCTCTACATGGAGACCCCCGACGACTACCTGGTCTGTCTCGACGCCAGGACCGGCAAGGAGCGTTGGCACAAAGTCATCTCCGATTTCGGCGAGCAGTACTTCTCCACCATGGCCCCCGTCGTGATCGGCAATCGCATCCTGGTGGGCACCGGCGACGATCTCGACGCCCCCGGATTCCTCCAGTCCTTCGATCCCGAGACCGGCGACCGCCAGTGGATCTGGTACTCCGTCCCCATGAAGAAGGGCGATCCCGGGCTGGAGACATGGCCCAGCCTCGACGCCGCCCGCCACGGCGGCGGACAGGTCTGGATTCCCGGCGCCTACGACCCCGAAACTCATCTCTACATCTTCGGCACCGGTAATCCGACCCCGGCCTATACCGCCGGCAACCGCGAGGGCGACAATCTCTTCACCTGCACGCTCGTCGCCGTGAATGTCGATACCGGCAAAATGGCTTGGTATTACCAGACGGCGCCGCATGACACGCACGACTGGGATGCCACGCAAACTCCCGTGCTGATCGATGGCGATTTCAACGGACGGCCGCGCAAACTGGTCGCGACCGCCGAACGCGACGGATACTTCTTCGTCCTCGACCGTCTGACCGGTGAGCACCTGCTGACTACTAAGTTCGCTTTCGCCGCCAACTGGGCGAAAGGCCTCAACGCCAAGGGCGCGCCTGTCCGCGACCCCGGGAAGGATTCCACCGTCGCCGGCTCGCTGGTGTCGCCGACCAACGGCGGCTCGACTAACTGGCCGCCCCCCACTTACTCGCCCGACACCGGCCTCTTCTACGTCCCCGAGCACGACGGCTACGCCATGTACTATCTCACGGAGACCGACCCGCGCGGAGCTATGGGACTCGGCGGCAAGGAAGAACTCGGCGTCGGCTCCCTGGGCAGCTTCCTGACAGCCATTGACTATAAGACCGGTAAGATCGCCTGGCGCCACGAGTATCCCGGACAAGGCGGTGGAGGAGGCGGCAGTGGATTGCTGACCACCGCCGGCAAACTCCTCTTCGGCGGCGATGCCGGAGGCAACATCGTGGCCTACGACGCGACTAACGGCAAGCCTCTCTGGCACTCGCACATCGGCGGGATTTCGAACGCCCCCGAGACCTACATGCTCGACGGCCACCAATACCTCCTGACCGCCGCCGGCGACACCCTCTACGCCTTCACGCTGTACTGAGTGGGACAGGCCTCCCGGCCTGTCTTACCCCTTTCGCCCTAATCAAACGGCCCCGACCGAAGCCACCCCTCGGCTGCACTCTTCTCCGCTCCCTCTTTCTCTCCTCTCTCCGCGCTTATCTCCGCGCCTCCGCGTCTCCGCGTCAAAACACACCTCACTCATTCCGCAGCGCCACCGACGGCGCGATCCCGCACGCCCGCGCCGCCGGCATCAAACACGCCACCAGCGCCACCAACGCCAACCCCACCCCCGCCGCCGCAAACGACCAAACATCCGTCGGCCCCACCCCATACAGCAGGCTGCCGATCAACCTTGTCAACCCCGCCGCCGCGGCCACAGCGATCCCCAGGCCGATCCCCATCAGTCCCATCCCGCGCCCCACCACCAGCTTCAGCACGTCCCGCCGGTCCGCGCCCAGCGCCACGCGAATGCCGATCTCCTGCGTGCGCCGCGAGACCGAGTAAGCCATCACGCCGTAAATCCCGATCGCCGCCAGCAGCAAGGCCGCGCCCGCGAAGATCGCCATCAGCCATCCCGTGAAGCGCGAGCGCGCCGTCTCCCGGGCCATCAGTTCCTGCATCGTGGCGACGTTGGACACCACGGTAGTGCGGTCCGCGTCGTGCAAAATCTTGCGCACCGAGGGCGTAAGAGACGCCGGGTCGAGCGGCGTCCTCACCAGCAGGGCAAAGGCTCGCGAGCGCTCCGAGATCGGCACGAAGATATCCGGATCCGCGGTCGGATTGTTCGGCAGCCCCCGGTATTTCATCTCGTTCACCACCCCCATGATCGTCATCCAGGGCGACTTCGAATCCGGCCTGCCCCTTCTGATCCGCTTCCCGACAGGATCCTGCCCGGGCCAGAACCGCTTCACCACGTTCTCGCTGACAACGGCCACGTTGCTGTCCTGCGTTTCGTTTTCCGCAAACGTGCGGCCGGCCACGAAGCGGATGCGCAGCGTTCGGAAAAATCCTGGGCTCACAGCGTGAATGTACGCGCGCGGAATGTTCTGCGCGGTGACCGGCGGTTGCCCCTCGGCCGTGTAGAAAATGGCGCTTTCGCCCGTCAGCGGTACGTCGGAACCGATGCTCGCACCCTCCACCGATGGCGCCGCCGCCACGCGGCGCAGAATGTCCCGCGCCGACACCACCGTCCGCGCATCGTCCGTCGCTCGCGGCAGGCTGACGCTCAGCACCAGCACATGGTCCGGATCATATCCAGGATGGATCCCGGTGAGTTGCTGCAAACTCCGCATCAGCAGCCCCGCCCCCACCAACAGCAGCATGGCCAACGCCACCTCCGCCACCACCAGCAGGCTGCGGAAACGGCTGCCGCCGCGGCTGTCGGCCGCATGGCTCGCCGCTTGCTTGAACCGCTCGCCCAAGTTCCCCGAGCGCACGTGTACCGCGGGCGCGATTCCCAGCGCCAATCCCACCAGGCACGTTATCAGGACCGCGAACAGCAACACCGCCGGGTCAACTCCGGGTCGAACGAAGCTGGGAAACGTGATCGGGCTGGCGGCCATCAGAGCGCCCGCGCCCCCTCGCGCCATCAGGATTCCCGTGCCCGCGCCCACAAATGCCAGCAGCAGGCTCTCCGTCGTGAGCTGTTGCAGCATACGACCCCGCCCGGCGCCCAGCGCCATGCGCACGGCAATCTCTCGCTGCCGGGCTTCCGACCGCGCCAGCAGCAGGTTCGCCACGTTGGTGCACGCGATCAGCAGCACGAATCCCACTGCCACCAGCAGCACCGCCAGTGACAACCGCACATCCGGTCCGACCAGTTCCCGATCCAGCGGGCTCAGTTCTACACCGCGGCCCTTGTTGGTCGCCGGCCATGCCTCTTCGATACGCCTGCAAATCCCATCCATTTCCGACTGGGCCTGTGCCAGCGAGACACCCGCCTTGAGGCGGCCCAGGACGGCGGGGCCGACAGAGCCGCGGTTGGCGAAGTCCTCCGCCGTGCCCTCCATGTGCACCGGTTCCCAAAGCTGAGCCGCATCCGTGATCCCGCGGAACCACGGCGGCATCACCCCCAGCACCGTGAAACTCTGTCCGTCGATCTGGACCGCGCGCCCCAGGATGCCGGGATCGCCGCCAAACCGCCGCTTCCATAAGCCGTCGCTCAGTACCACCACGCGGTCGCGTTGCGGCGCCTCGTCCTCCTCCGGACGGAACGTGCGCCCCAACGCCGCGCGAACGCCCAGCATTCCGAAGTAGGGATGCGCCACGTACTCGCCGGCCACGCGCTCCGGCTCGTCCCCACCTGCCAGCGTGAATTGCGCATCCTCGAGCCATGACATCGCTTCGAACGAATGGCTCTGGTCGCGCCAGTCGGCGTAATCCGGGAGCGACGTGCCGCGCCGCTCCACGCTGGCGCGCTTCACATTGCCCCACAATTCCACCAGGCGCCCAGGCTCCGGATACGGGAGCGGCCGCAGGATCACCGCGTTCACCACGCTGAAAATGCCGGTCGTCGAGCCGATCCCCAGGGCCAGCGTAAGTGCCGCGACCACCGTAAATCCGGGACTCTTCCGCAGCGACCGGGCCGCGTATCGCAGATCCTGCCGCAACGTCTCGAGCCAATAAAAGGTCCACATCTCGCGGCACCTCTCCTTCCAGGCGGTGAAATTCCCAAAGTCGCGGCGAGCGTCCTGCGAAGCTGCGCCGGTGTCCATGCCGGCTTGCTGATAGCGTTCCGCCCGCATCGCCAGGTGGAACCGCAGTTCCTCCTCCAAGTCGCGTTCCAGGCGCCGCCTGTGCCACAGCGCCCGCAAGCGGAGTCGAACGACACTCAGCCACTCTAGCTTCATGACCCGCTCAAGCCGTCTGCATCACGCGTGAAACGGCGCCCGAGAGACGCGCCCAATTGGACGCCTCCTCCGCCAGGTACTTCCGTCCCACGGCGGTCAGCCGGTAATACTTCGCCCGCCGGTTGTTCTCCGACATTCCCCAATCGGCGGCCAGCAGCCCGCGCAATTCCAGCCGGTGCAGCGCCGGGTAGAGCGCCCCTTCCTCCACCCGCAGTATGTCGTCCGACGACTGTTGGATGGATTCGACGATGCCGTACCCGTGCATGGCGCCCCGCGAGAGCGTCTTGAGCACCAGCATGTCGAGCGTGCCCTGCACCAGGTCGCCGCGCAGTCCGTATTTGTCTCCCATAAATCCTTTAGGGGAAGTATGACGCAGAAATCCACCCGGTGCAAGGGCGATTCGTCCGCCCCAAAATCACGGTCACCGCGGAACGAACTGTATTTTCAAACACCTTTTCACTGATTCCAAATGTACTTACTGCCACGACACCCGCGCGCGCACCCTGCTGCCGCACATCTGTCTGCTAGATTTAAATCAGGAAGAGATCTATTGCCGCTCGTGGTCGATGAGCGGCTTTTCAATTTCTGGATACCTCATTATCTTATGGAACCAATTAGCACCACCGCCGGTTAAGTGACGCATCTTTTCCACAAAACGCCTCGGATGCGTCACAAAATCTCGACCTCTCTTCCCAAACTACAGAAAAAGAGCAACATAAACCGCCGCAAATAATATTTCGACACCCAGGCACGTGTGTCACCCCCACCCGCGTCTCGGGAGGCGCAAATTGTAAAAATGACCCCCCAGATGCGCCTCCCGATTTCAATGCCCCTCCGCAACCCACAGAAACAGAGGGGGTTACAACGCCGTGAAAAATGAACCGACTCACCCGCCAAAGATGCGCCTCCCCGGCCCCCGTGCCCCTCGCGCTTTGGCGAGCCCGGCTTTGGCGAGCCCGGCACCTGGCCCCCTGCCCGTTGTGTTATTCTTCCGCAAGGTCTCTGGTAATCTCCCCATGGACGAGGACCGCCGGGAACGAATCCGCTACTACACCTTTGCCGCTTTCGTCGGCGTGCTGCTGCTCCTCAACTGGCTGGGCATCGTCAAGACTGTTTTCGGCGTGGATACCGCCATCCCCATCACCCTGCTGGCCGGGTACAAGACCTTCCACAACTCCATCTCCGCCCTGATGGAGCGGCGCATCTCGGCCGATATCGCCCTCTGCATCGCCGTGATCGCGGCCTTTGCCGTGGGCCAATACCTCGCGGCCGCCGAAGCCATGTTCATCGTGCTGGTGGGCGAGGGCCTGGAGTCCTACGCCGCCGGCCGCACCGCGGCGGCCATTCACCGATTCGTCGAGCAGATGCCCCACCGCGCCCGCCTCATTCGCAATGGGCAGGAACAGGAGGTCGATGCCGCCTCCCTCGTCCCCGGAGATCTCATCCTGGTCCGCGCCGGCGAGCGCATCCCCGCGGATGGCGAAATCGTCACCGGTTTCTCCGCAATCGACGAAAGCTCCATCACCGGCGAGCCCCTGCCCCGCGAGAAGGCGGCGGGCGACGAAGTTTTTTCCGGCGCCTTGAACGGCGGCGGCATGCTCGAGGTGCGGGTCAGCCGCGCGGGCGAGGATACAACCCTGGCGCGCGTCGTGCAACTCGTCCGCGAGGCGCAGGAAAAACGCGCCCCCGTCGAGCGCCTCGCCGACCGCGCCGCCCGCTACTTCCTGCCGGCTCTACTCCTCGCCGCGGCGCTTACCTTCTACTTCACCCGCGACTGGATGCGCACCGTCGCCGTCCTCATCGTCGCCTGTCCCTGCGCCCTGATCCTGGCCACCCCCACAGCGATGGTTGCGGCCATCGGAGGCCTCGCGCGCCGCGGCATCCTCGTGCGCGGAGCGTCCGTGATGCAACT
This sequence comes from Bryobacteraceae bacterium, assembly GCA_035638575.1. Taxonomy (GTDB): domain Bacteria; phylum Acidobacteriota; class Terriglobia; order Bryobacterales; family Bryobacteraceae; genus DASQZT01. Next base: position 2,052 of record DASQZT010000277.1, on the reverse strand, counting down.
GGCCGCCAAGGTCGATACCGTAGTCTTCGACAAGACCGGCACCATCACCGAGGGCCGTTTCGAAATCGTGCGGATCATCGCGCTAGATGGTGCAGAAAACGCCCGTGCAGAAAACGCCCGTGCAGAAAACGCCCGCGCAGAAAACGCCCGAGCCGAGAACGATCTACTCGCCATAGCCGGCGCCGTCGAACGAGCTTCCGATCATCCTCTGGCGCGCGTCATCGTCGATGAGGCCGTGCACCGCGGTCTCACCATCCCGTCCGCCGAAAGCGCCCACGTGCTGCCCGGCCGCGGTATCGAAGCCCAAATCGGCGGGCGAAGTTGGCGCGTCGGCAATGCCGCTTTCGTGACAGAGGATGCAGCCGAGCCGCCCCGCCACTTGCCCGATCAAATTGACGCCCAAGCCGATGCCCTCGGCGCAACCACCGTATGGATCGCCGAGAGCAACCGCATCGTGGGAGCCATCCTCCTGCGCGATCGCATTCGCGAGGGCGTGGCCGCCTGCACCAGCGGCCTGCGCGCCCTCGAAATCGGCCGTCTCGTCATGCTGACGGGTGACCGCCGCCGCGCCGCCGAGGCCATCGCGCGCGAAGCCGGCATCGGCGAGGTGGAAGCCGGCCTGCTCCCCGAACAGAAGCTCGCGCACGTCCGCCAACTGGCCTCCGAAGGCCGATCGGTCGGCATGGTCGGCGACGGCATCAACGACGCTCCCGCGCTCGCCGCGGCTTCAGTCGGTATCGCCGTGGCGGGCGCCAGCGCCATCACCGCCGAGGCCGCCGACGTCGTCTATCTCCCCCATTCGCTCGAATCGCTCCCGCAGCTCTTCTCCACCAGCCGCCGCGCCGTCGCCACCGCCTGGCAGAACATCATCATGTTCGCCGGCCTTCTCAATCTCACCGCCGTGCTGCTGGCCGCCAACGGCACCGTGGGGCCCATCGGCGCCGCGCTCACCCACCAGCTCTCCTCGTTCTTCGTCATGATGAACTCGCTGCGGTTGCTGCGCGTGGGGGGCACCGGCCGCACGTGGAATCGCCTGCGCGCCATGACGCCCCGCATCGACCTCGGCGCGAGCGCGGCCTGGATCGCCCAGCGCCGCCGCCAGCTCGTCAAGCCGGCCCTGACCACCGTGTTTCTGCTAGTGGCGCTCAACGGCATCTACGTCATCCCGCCCGAAGAAGTCGGCATCATCCAGCGCTTCGGACAAAAACTCGTGCCCTACGATGGCCCGGGCATCCACTACAAACTGCCATGGCCCATCGACCAGCTCACCCGCGTGCAGGCCCGCCGCGTGCGCGTGGTCGAAATCGGATTCCGCACCAACACCACCACGCCCGATGCCGAACCCGCCGCCTACGAGTGGAACGTGCAGCATCGCTCCGGCCGATTCCAGCGAAGACCCGAAGAGGCCCTCATGCTGACCGGCGATCAGAACATGATCGAGCTGAACGCCACCATCCACTACGACCTCGCCCGGCCCGACGAATTCGTCTTCGGCCAGCTCGATGGAGAAGCCACCGTGCGCGCCGCCGCCGAATCTTCGGTGCAGTCGGTGGTCACCGGAACATCGCTCGACGAGGTCCTCACCACCGGCCGCGCCGCCATCGAACAGCGCGTCAAGAGCGAATTGCAGGCCCGCTTCGACCGCTACCGCTCCGGCATTCGCGTCCTCTCCGTGCGCCTCGAGGACGTTCATCCCTCGCTCGAAGTCGTGGATGCCTTCCGCGATGTCTCGGGCGCGTTCGAGGAAAAGAACCGCAAGATCAACGAGGCCGAAGGATACCGCAATGAGCAGGTGGCGCTCGCCCGCGGCAACGCCAAAGCCAGCCTCGCGGAGGCCAGCGGGTATTCCGTAGAGCGCATCAACCGCGCCGAAGGCGACGCCGGCCGCTTCAACCAGCGCGAGGCCGCCTTTCGCACCGCGCCTGGCCCCACCGAGACGCGCCTCTATCTGGAGACCATCGAACAGGTGCTCCCCGGCAAGAAGAAACTGATTGTCGACAGCACCAAGGCCCGCAGGCAACTGTTCCTGCTGGAAGACAGCGTGGAGATCGG
>DASQZT010000276.1:0-7646 GCA_035638575.1 Bryobacteraceae bacterium | reverse complement strand
CAATCTGCTTGCCCTTAGATCTGAGCGTAAGCGACCTAAAATCAAGCGGATTGGCCGGTTTCAAAGCGTTTATCTGGTCCAATCTGTGCACGCGCCACATTCCAGAGAAGTTAACGCCGCGCGGGCATCATGATTGGCCAGATAAACGCGCCACTCGGAAACAGTTCACTCCAGCTTGGCCGGAGACTGACCGGCCTTGAGGGTAACCCGGCCGCGGCCCGGAGTCACAGCCCGAGCCGCGGCCGCGAGTTACTTCAGTGCCTGCGAGGCCCAGGTATTGATGGTGACCGGTCCGTAGGTGGTCGCGCATCCGGCGAAGGCCGCCGACAGGCCGATGGGCCCGCCCAGGCATCCCCACCAGTTGCCTTCGGCATTGACGGTGCCGGCGCCGAAATTGTAGATGCCGATGCCGCCCGAGAAGGAGTTGCGCTGGATCCTGGCCTCGCCCGGCGCGTTCCAGGCCACCCCGATGCCTTCCGTGTCGATCACGTTCTGCGCGATCACGGTGCCGGCCACCGGCGAGACACTCAGGAACATGATACCGGCGGGCGCGGGCGTATATGCGTCGTCCGTGTCCGGGCCGTTGCCGCTGATGTGGTTGCCGATGAACACGTTGTTGTCCAGGTTCTGCTGCGGCGTGTGGCCGTGGACCGCGATGCCGGGAAGGTCGTTGCCGATGAGGGTGTTGTTCACCACGATGTTGCCGTAGACCTTGGTCCCCGGAGCGGAGGCAAAGAGGCCCACGCCAGCGCCTTCGCCCTTGAGGCCGTTCATCGAAGCGGTATTGCCCACGACCGTATTCGCGTAGACGCCCAGCGGGACCGTGGAACCGGCGATGTCCGCCGGAGGGTGCGACGCCAGGGTGATGCCGCAGTCGGATTGGTTGTTGCTCACAAGTTGCCGGCGATCAGATTGTCGTGCGTGGCCGCGGTGTCGTCACTCAGCAGGATGCCGCCGGCATTGTTCTGAACGTTGTTGTTCGACACGGTCGAGTGGTGGACGCCCTGGAGATGGATGGCTTCGCCGCAATCGAACGCCTCGTTGGTCTCGAACGACGGGAGGCCGTTGCACGTGGGCATCCCATTGGCGAAGCCAAGCCCCTTGTTGTTGCCGGTCAGAGTGTTGCCGGTGATGGTGATGGCAGAGGAGTTGGTGACCAGAATGCCTTCGTAGTTGGCGTTCTCCACCGTCAGCCCCGATATCACCACGCCGCTCAAGCCCTGGTTGTTGATCCATCGACGGTGATTCCGGTGTTCAGCCCGGTGGCATCGACGATGGTCTTGCTCGCGTCGGTTCCGATGAGCGCCAGAGCCTTGCCGATCGTGACGCTCTCTTTGTAGGTTCCCGCCGCGATGTTGACGGTGTCGCCCGCGGCAGCCGCGGCCACCGCGGCGGCGATGGTCTTCTGGCAGCCCCCCTGTCCGCTGGGGTTGACGCAGACGGTCGCGGCTCCCAGGGGAATACTCAGCGCAGCCATGACGGCAAACGCGCATACCCGTACAGTGTGTGTGTGAATCGTCTTCTTGTTCATAATGGCGTTTTGGGGGGATCTTGAGTATTACACGTGTGACGCGCCTCACAAAGAAAGGTATGTGAGTTTGCTCACATGGGCAACGCGGCGATTACTGGCTTCCGCAGGCCTGGCGCAACGTGTCGCCCAGTGACTGCTGTTTCTCGGGCCCCAGCTTTTTGCCGTCGACGGTCACGTAGAACACGTCGATGGCCTTGTGCGCCTGCGTGTCGATCAGCACTACCTCGATGTTGCCGCCGCTCGACGAGGTGGCCGAAGCCAGGTCGTAGAGCAGCCCGGGGCGGTCCTCAGCGACAATCTCGATCAGGGTCGCGGTCTGGCCCGCGTCGGAGTTGAACGAAACGCGGGCCGGGATGCGCGCCTTGCGGCTGGGCAGCACGGGCTTCGGCCGGTTGCGCAGGAGTTCCTTGACGTCGGTCTTGCCGGTGACGACGCGCTCGGCGACGCTGCGCAGGCGGTCGACTTCGCTGGGGTTCAGCTCCAGGGTCCGCATGGGGTCGGCAAAGGTAAACGTGTCGAGCACCATGCCGCGGCGGTTGGAAAAGGCTTCGGCTCTCAGAATGTTCATGCCGAAGGCGGCCAGCGTTCCTGCGGCGCCGGCGAACAGGCCGGGACGGTCGACCGCGGCCAGGATCATGTGCCAGGCCGAGTCCAGCCTGCGGATTTCCACCGCCACCCCGCGCTGGCGGCTGATCTCCTCGAGCGCCATGTGCTCTTCGATTTCCTGTTCGGTGTGGGTGAGGAGATAGCGCGTGGGAAAGCCCTGGAGAAACGCCGCACGCTCGGGAGGGCCGGAAGGGAGGGCCTCGATGCGGTCGGTTTCCAGCTCGCGGGTCAGCTCGTTGTACACCGCCAGGTAGAGCTGCCACAACTGCTGGGCGCGCCAGGGCGTCATCACTTCGGGATTCACCGCGCTGATATCGGCATAGGTCACCAGGGTCAGCGCCTTGAGGCGCTCCACGGTTTCGGTCAGGCCGGCGACCTCGCGGATGGTCTGCGGGTCGAAGACGTCGCGCGACTGCATGACCGCGGACAGCGCCAGGTGCCTTCGAATCAGAAACAGCACCGTGTCCTGGTCCTGCGCCGGCATCTGAATGCGCGCCATGGCGGCGCGGGCCAGCTTCAGCGAGGCGTCGATGGGGCCTTCGTGGTGCGATCCCTTGCCGACGTCGTGGAACAGGAGGGCGAACAGCAACAGCGCGGTATCTTTGATCTCGCCCAGCAGGCCGGCATAGGCGTTGTGGACGCCGGAGAGATTTTTCATGGCGACCAGCGTGTGCTCGTCCACCGTGTAGCGGTGAAAGAAATCGCGGACTACCAGGCACTCCATCAGCTCCAGCTCGGGAAAGATGGCGGTCAGCACGCCGGTTTCGTGCATCAGGCGCGCGGCCAGGGGGGCGTGCGGCAGGGAGAGGATGCGGGCCAAGGCCGGCCACAGGTTGCCCGGCTCGGCAAAGGAGGCGCGCAGTCGGGGGAGGCGCGCTTCCAGGCGCTCCCCGGCCTCGGTGGAAATGGGGATGCCGTGGCGCGCCACGAATTCGAACAGGCGCAGAGCCATCTCAGGGTCCTGGTCGAGCGCTTGCGGCGCGCGGAAATGGGCGCGCTCGCGATGCACGCTGAAATCCGTGTTGCCCAGGCGCGAGCGCCAGTCGCGGAACTGCGCGAACAAACCGCTGGACTGGGCCTCTTCGGCCTCCAGGGCGCGGATGGCGGAGCGGTAAATCGTGCGGGAATGGCGATAGTAGCCGCGCATCCAGGCGGCCGCATCACCGCCGTTGATCCGCTCGGCGATGGTGTCCTGCGCATCGAACGAGAGCAGGTTGTTGTCGCGCCCGGACTGGTGGTGCAACAGCAATCGCACTCGGGCCAGGAAACGGAAGGCCTCGTCCAGCTCCGGCGCGGGCTGGGCGCCGGCGAGGCGGGCGGCGTCGGTTTCCCTCAATTGCTGAAGCCAGCACAGGAGCTGAAAATCGCGGAGCCCGCCGGGCGTCTCCTTGACGTTGGGTTCCAAATGGTAAATGGTGCCGGCGTATTTGCCGTGCCGTTCGCGGGTCAATTGCGCCAGGTTGCGGATGAGCGGCCCGCGGTTGGCGTGGATGAATTTGGGCAGCCCGCGGGCCAAGCCGGCATAGAGCAACCGGTCGCCGGTGAGAAACCGCTGGTCCAGCAGGCTGACGTTCAGCTCGATGTTGGAGTCGTGCACCTCGGCGCATTCGGCGGGAGTGCGCACCGAATGGCTGAGGCGCAGGCTGGAGTCCCACAGGCGCTGGAGAAACGCGGAGATGGCGCTCTTGCTGTCCAGCGCCAGTCGCTCGGACTCGAACAGCAGCAGCAGGTCGATATCGGAGTATGGAAACAGGTGGCGCCGGCCGTATCCGCCCACCGCCAGGATGGCCAGGCCGGATGGAATCGCGGGCAGCAGCAGTTCTTGGGCGGCGGCGAGCACCAGGCGGTCCACGTGAGCGGTGCGCTCGGCCAGGGCGGCCGCCGCGTCGCCGGTGGCAACCAGGGAGTCGAGATCGGGCGCGGCGCGCGCGCTAGAGGGCGGATTCCCCACGGTCGTCGTTTCGGATGCGTATGGCTTCGGCTACGTCGTAGACGAAGATTTTGCCGTCGCCGATCTTGCCGGTGCGGGCGGCGGCGCTGAGAGTCCGGACTACCTCGTCGTAGCGGCTGGAAGACACCACCAGCTCGAGTTTCACTTTGGGCAGGAGGTCCACGGTGTATTCCTGGCCGCGGTAAACCTCGCGATGGCCCTTCTGGCGCCCGTGACCACGGACGTCGCTGATGGTCATGCCATCGATTCCGATAGCCTTCAGCGCTTCTTTCACTTCGTCCAGCTTGAACGGCTGTATCACTGCTTCGATCTTTTTCATAAGGCTACGACTCGAATATATAACCTTCTTCGCCGTGCATGCTGATGTCCAGTCCTTCGACTTCCTGGTCGGCGGCCACCCGCAGGCCAAGTGTAACGTCGCAGATCTTGAGGATGATCAGAGTGCCCACGATCGCCAGCAGCCAGGCTATGCCGCAGCCGATGACCTGATTCCACACCTGCCCCGGGTTGCCATCCACCAGGCCCATGGGCAGAACGCGGCCCGCGGAGTCCTTCAGGCCGTCGTTGATCGCGTTGGTGGCGAACACGCCGGTCAGGATGGCGCCCAGGGTGCCACCCGCGCCGTGCACGCCGAAGGCGTCCAGCGCGTCGTCGTAACCGAATTTGCCTTTGATCTTGGTGACCATCAGGAAGCAGACCACGCCCGCGCACAGGCCGATCAGCAACGCCGGAAAGGGCTTGACGAAGCCGGAGGCCGGCGTGATCGCCACCAGCCCCGCCACGCAGCCGGAGATGGCGCCGAGCATGCTGGGCTTGCCGTTGTGCATCCATTCGGCGCCGGCCCAACCGAGCGTGGCCGCCGCCGCGCCGAAATGCGTGGCGACGAATGCGCTGGTGGCCAGGCCCGATGCCGCCAGCGCGCTGCCCGCGTTGAAACCGAACCAGCCCACCCACAGCAGGCACGCGCCGACCACGCTGATGACCAGGTTGTGCGGTTTGCTCGGCGTGTCCGGATAGCCGATGCGCTTCCCCAGGTAGAGGGCGCACACCAGGGCCGAGACGCCCGACGTGATGTGCACCACCGTCCCGCCAGCGAAATCGAAGCACGGGATTTTGCCGCCGAGGAACGCGTTCAGCAGTCCGCCCTTGCCCCACACCATGTGGGCCATCGGGAAATACACCAGCAGGCTCCACAACACGGTGAACAGCAGCATGGCGCTGAACTTCATACGCTCGGCGAACGCCCCGGAGATCAGCGCCGGGGTGATGATGGCGAACATCAACTGGTAGACCATAAAGGTCTCTTGCGGAATGGTCGCCGCGTAATCCGGATTGGGCGCGCTGCCCACGTTGTGGAGGAACGCGAAGCGCAGATCGCCCAGCCAGGACGAAGATCCGCCGAAGGCCAGGCTGTAGCCGACCACGGCCCAGACCACGGTGACGACGGCCATCAGGATAAAGCTGTGCATCATGGTGCTCAGCACGTTCTTCCGGCGAACAAGCCCGCCGTAAAACAGGGCGAGGCCCGGTCCGGTCATCATCAGTACAAGCGCGGCGCTGACTAGCATCCACGCGTTATCGCCGGCGCTCTGGGCCGACTTAGCTGCGGCTTCGACGGCCGCCAGTCTCGATGGAACGTCCAGGTTCGTCTGCCCCATGAGGGCAGCAATCGAGAGAGACGAGAAAACACAAATTTTCAGGAAACGATTCATGGTTTGCCTGTGCGGTATGCGGTATCAGCCTATTGTCCTCTGTGAGCCTGTATCCGCCAAAAAAGGAACTTTCTATGGAGAGGATCGGAGTTTTCTATTAGCGATTTCCCTCATCTGTCCGGCCGTCGATCGCTTTGGGCCACTTTGGGCAATCTTGCCCAGAATCCGCGGAAGGTTGGGTTGCGCCTTCCGTGCGCCCGGCGCCGCCCCTGCTGCCGCTCTTCCACCAGCGCCTCGGCAGCCCCCCGCCCAACTGCCGCCGCCCTGATGCTGTGTCCCAATGCAGTATCCTATGATATTTGAGTTTGGAGAGGCAGGGGGGTATGCTTTCGCAAAAACGTTGGGTTCCGGCAGTCATTCTTCTGGCGGCCGCTTCCGTCGCAGTCCCGAGCGCGCGAGCGCAGTACGTCCAGCAGGGCGGCAAACTGATCGGCAGCGGCGCGGTGAGCAACGGATCGTCCGCATCGTGCGATCTGGGCAGTTATCAGGGAGCCTCGGCCGCGCTCTCTTCGGACGGAAACACGGCTGTCGTTGGCGGGGATGGCGACGACAGCGGCAACGGCGCAGTCTGGATCTTCACACGCACCGGTGCGGCCTGGAGCCAGCAGGGCGGCAAACTGGTGGGAAGCGGAGCGACCAACCTCCAGAACTTTGAGGGCTTTTCCGGTTCCTTTGGCGTCTGTCAGGGCGGTTCGGTGGCCATCTCCAACGACGGAAACACGGTGATCTCCGGCGGATCCCAGGACAACGGCAGCGCTGGCGCCGCCTGGGTATTCACGCACAGCGGCGGCGCCTGGAGCCAGCAGGGGCCCAGGCTGGGGGTTCTCGATGCTCCCATTCCGGAAGTGGATCTGGGCAGTTCGGTCGCGCTCTCCGCCGACGGCAACACCGCGCTCCTGGGCGGTTTCGGCGACTACAACGCCGATGAGACCGTCCATTCGGGAGCCATCTGGCCATTCACGCGCAGCCTCGGTACCTGGAGCCAGCAGGGCGACAAACTGGTCGCTTCCGGTCTGGTGAATCCACAGGAGCTGCTCAATCAGGGTTGGGCTGTGGCGCTTTCCGGCGATGGGAATACGGCCATCGAGGCCGGTTGGGGCGATTGTCTCAGCATGACATCCTGTCCGGGAGCTGTCGGCGTATTCACGCGCACCAATGGGCAATGGAGTCAGCAGGGCATCAAGCTCGGCGTTGCCTCCACTTCGACCTTCGGATGGTCCGTGTCGCTCTCCGCCGATGGGAATACGGCCCTGATGGGCGCGTACCAGGATAACGGGGACACCGGCGCCGCATTCGTATTCGTCCGCTCGGGCGGGACCTGGACGATGCAGGCCAAGCTGGTCGGCTCGGGGTACGTGGGCACCCCGTGGCAAGGTTACTCCGTGTCGCTCTCCGCCGACGGGAATATGGCGCTCGTCGGCGGACCTTATGACAACGTAGGCGCCGGAGCGGCCTGGGTATTCAAACGCAGCAACGGAGCCTGGAGCCAACTGGGCAGCAAGCTGGTCGGCTCGAGCGCCACTGGCGCGGCGCTGCAAGGTTGGTCGGTAGCGCTCTCCGGCGATGGCAACACGATCCTCGTCGGCGGTCCCGAGGATAACAACAACGTCGGAGCAACCTGGGTATTCGTTCCGGGTGCGAGTTCGGGAGCAGCCCCGGTGGGAGTCAGTCCGGCATCCGGCAGCGCCTCCAGCCAGTCCATGGCGTTCACGTTTACCGATCCGCGCGGCACTCAGGACTTCGACGTCGTCAATGTCCTGATCAACAACTTCCTCGACGGCCGCAACGCTTGTTACCTCGCCTACAGCCGCAGCGCCGGCGTGCTGTACCTGGTGGCGAACGACGG
>DASQZT010000275.1:0-32527 GCA_035638575.1 Bryobacteraceae bacterium | reverse complement strand
TATCGGCCAGCATCAGGCCATACTTCTTGATGGCCCGCAGAATGATCTGCATGTTGGCCGAATAACCCGAGATATCGACGCTGGCCTTCAGCCGGAACCGCTGTCCCATGGGCGGCAACAACGGCGACGAACTGGAGGACGCGTAGTGCCTGCCCGGCCACACATACAGACGCTGGGTACTCGGCGCGGTGAAGCGCAAGGCGTGGTTGATCTGCCCGGCGAGGATCTCGTCGTAGCGCACCAGCCCCGGCATGATGGGCAAGCCGGCGGCATCCGCCGACGTCCAGTCGGCCGGCCGCAGGGCGTTGGAAAGCAGGCTCCATTTTGCGGAGCTGTCGACGTTCCAGCTGCCATCCGCCTGCAGGAAGGAGTAGAAGGTCTCGTACAGTATGCAGTTATCCTTGTCCACAACCAGGACGTGCCGGTCGGAGCTGGCTTCCACCTGTGCCGTCAGCGGAATCGGATACGGGCCCGGATCGGCTTCGTCGGGGTAAGTGATGTTCAGCGGGACTTTGGGCTGCGAACCCGGAACGATATTGATGGGAATCGTGATATCGTACCGCAGCCCGCCGGTGGAGGAGATGCTGCCGATGTAATCGGCGGAATGGGCTGCCACCGGGAGGGTGTCCACGGGCGCATTCCAGATGTTGTTGGCGGGGAAGGACGGGCAGCCGTTGATGCTGGGAGCCTGGCCGCAAACGACACCGCTCGAAAAGACAGCGAGCGCAAAAAAACGCGGCAAGTTCATCTCGATTCCTGTCCTTATCGAGCGTATCCCATGGCAACGCCGCCACACCGTACGGTCGAGTCCACCGAATTGGTAAGAATTGTTAAATCCAGCGGGCGGGCGCACACGCCCCGATGATCGGCTGGCCGCAAAAGCCGAGTGCTTTGGCAAACGAGTGTGGGATTGGGGGTGGAGTCTGCTCAGGTTCCGGCAGCGCTACGACCGGAATCGCTTCGGCTTCCGGGCCGGGACCTCCGGGGCTTCGGCCGTTCGGGCACTTCGACCGTCAACAGGTCGCCCTCCGATGTCAGCCATTCGGAGAAGCTGGCGGCAAACGGTTGCAGCATCTGCGCCGCCTGCTTTTGGTTGCCGCCCGGGCCCAACAGCCGCAGGGCCCGGCGCGCCTGATCGCCCGCCGGGTCGCACCTGCGGGCAAATGTGCAGATCATGTTTTCGAACAGATCCAGAAGCTTGCCGCCGAAGTCCGCGCCCTCGCACTCGGCTCGCTCCGCCTTCGTCTTTTCCAGCTCCGGGGCGCCACGCGAGGGTCTCCCCGGCGCGGTTTTCCACCGGAGAAAGAAGCGCATACAGTTGCCGTGCACCGGCATGACAAACCTCTTCTTCGATTACGAAGATGCTTCTGAACCATTGGCGGTGGCGTGACCGGAGTTCGCTCCGGTCTCGACGATCGCCATCGCCTCCGCGCGGGTATGCCAGCGGCCCGTCTGCGGATGACGGTAGATCACCCAACCACGGTCGTTCATTCGGTAGCTCCACCCCGCTCTGGTAAGCTCCAGGTGCTCATTCTTCGTACTGGACACAAACAGCCTCACCCTTCCCGAAACCGGCAAAACAGGTAACGGGACGCGCCCCACCAAGGACTACGGAACCCCTGATGATAGTCTGGACCCCATTGGTCCAGTTGTCTGTCCCAAAGTGAACATGTTCTCGCGGCACCCCTCCGGCTGCCACCTGTCAACCTGAAACCGATCGCTGAACGTGGGCGGGATGCGCCCCCGGCTGGAATACGGGCCGCGCCTACCGCCCGATCAGAACCGTCACCGCCGCCGGTTGCACGTCCAGGCGCTCGATGTGGTGGCCCATGTCGAAAGGTTGCCCGACGATAGCCTCGGGATATGACGGAACGATGAAGTTCTGGACAAGAAACTCCACCGTTCGCCCGTCGACCGCGATCCCCGAGATCTCGGCCCGCTGAACATCCACCGTGGCGCGGCCGTTCCCCGAGCGGATCCGCGCGGTGACGCTCACCGGATGCTCCCCCTGCAGCAGTTTCGACATCAGCCAGCCCGGCTGGTATCCCTGCGCCCGGCGGAGCTTGTTGAAATCCACCAGCGCGCTGCCCGCCACCACCCCCGGCGACAGCACCTGGACCTTGGCATCGCGGACCCCATCCGGCGCCTCCTGCTGCGCGTACGCGTTCAACTCGCGCTGACTCAACTCCAGCCGCGTGCCGGCCTTCAGCCTGTCGCTTTCGATCTGGTCGATCTTGCGCTTGGCGGAGAGATAGTCGCTTGAGGCGGCGGCCACCGCCGCTGCAAACAGTACCGGAATGGTCCAAATGACGCGCTTACGCACGATAAGAAGACGTTACCACGGCGCAACCGGTTGCCCGGTGAGGGTGATAACACGCAGGTTGAGGATATACGCCCAGTTCCGAGCCGTGGTCGATCCACTCCGTCCGTTTAAACTCAGAAGGTTGGCGGTTGGCGAGTGTATTGCAACTCACATTTCGGAGCTTTTTATGCTGGTACAGGTGTCACTCGGCTTGCTCACCGTAGTAGTCGTGGCCAGCCTCGGCCGCCTGGCTTGGGCATGGAACAAGTACCGGGGGCGCCGCGTCATCACGTGCCCCGAGAACCAACGTCCCGCCGGTGTCATGGTGAATGCGGCGCACGCCGCCGCCACGGCTCTCGGCAAAGCTCCCGAACTGAGGCTTTCCACCTGCTCCCGCTGGCCCGGGCGCCAGGGCTGCGGGCAGGAATGCCTCTCCCAGATCCAGGCATCGCCGGAGGACTGCCTGGTCCGCAATATCCTCCTCAACTGGTATCGAGGCAAGGTTTGTGCCTCGTGCGGCCACCCCTTCGCCGACATCGAATGGTCGCACAAACCGGCGCTGCTGACCGCCGGTAAGGTCTCGCTGGAATGGAACCAGGTCTCCGCCGATAAATTATTCGAGGTGCTGGCGGCCTCCCAGCCGCTCTGTTTCGCCTGTCACATGGCCAATACGCTCGTTCGAGAACACCCCGACCTGGCGGTCGATCGATCCGCCCGGCCAGATTTGAGCTAATATTAGGATAAAGAGGCCTGTTTCACGTGAAACAGCTATCGTGGTGTTTCGTGTTGGCGGCTCTCCCCGGTTTCGGCCAGCCTCCCCAGGGCTCGGTTGCCCCCATCGCACTCTATACTCAATTCCAGCAACCTCACTCCATAGCGGTCGAAGCCGCTGTGCACGACGAGCTCGATTCCATCATGGCCCCCATCGGCATGAGCTTCGAATGGCGCTCCTTGCCCCAAACCAACCCCAATCAAGTCTCCGTCGAGCTGGCGGTCGTGACGTTCAAAGGGCACTGCGACACGGTGAACCTGGCGCCAATCCGCGCCGTTACCGGCGGCGCCTTGGGCTGGACCCATGTCAGCGATGGAATCATCCTGCCCTTCAGCGACGTGGACTGCGATCAGCTCCGCGGTTTCCTTCAGCGGGACCTCCTGATGCTGCCCGCCAGCGAACGCGATGAAGCTTTCGGACACGCCGTAGCGCGCGTTCTGGCTCACGAGCTTTACCACATCTTCGCCAACACGTCGAAACACGGATCGTGCGGCATCGGAAAATCGGCCTACACGGCCCAGGAGCTGCTTGCCGACGAGTTCCTGTTCGAAGAACGCGAGTCGTTGGCCTTGCGCACCACCCGCCCGCACGCCCCACCCGAAACCGTCGGCGCCTCGAACTAAGCGCCGCTGCGTTTCTTGGGCGCCGGCCCGCACGCGGCCCGCCACGCGCGCCGCGCTATCATGTACGGCATCATGCGAAGAATCGCGGCTTGCCTCCTTTTCGCCCTGTCCTGGGCCATCGCGGCGCAAAAGAACGACGACGCCTACACGGCCAAAATCAAGGAGTACACCACCGAGCCGTTCTTCCTCACCGAGCTGGTCGACCACCTCCCGGCATCCGACACGGTGCCCTCCCCCGACAAGGTGCTCGGCTACATCATCGGCACTCCCGACAAGCTCACCTACACCAAGGACATCGGCCGCTACATGCGCGAACTGGAGAAGGCCACCAAACGCGTGAAGGTGTTTACCATCGGCCGCTCCGAAGAGGGCCGCGAAATGCTCCTGGTGGCCGTCTCCGACGAAGCCAACATCGCGAAGCTGGATCGCTACAAGGAAATTACCGCCCGCCTCGCCGACCCGCGCCGCACCACTCGCGCCGACGCCGACAAGCTCATCGCCGAGGGACTGCCGCTCTATTGGGCCTCAGGCAGCATTCACTCCACCGAGACGGGTTCGCCCGAAATGCTCATGGAGCTGGCCTACCGGCTCGCGGTGGAGGACTCGCCGCTCGTCCAGAATATCCGCAAGAACGAGATCGTGCTCATCACCCCGGTGAGCGAGGTGGATGGCCGCGACCGCGAGGTGGACGTCTACAACTACCGCAAGGCGAACCCCGGCAAGCCCGCCCCCAACCTCATCTACTGGGGCAAGTACGTGGCGCACGACAACAACCGCGACGGCATCGGCATGGCGCTGGCGCTCACCCGAAACATGATGGGCGCCTTCCTCCAGTACCATCCCACGGTCCTGCACGACCTGCACGAATCCCAGCCGTTCCTCTACGTCTCCACCGGCATGGGCCCATACAACGCGTGGCTCGACCCGCTGACCATCGACGAGTGGCAGAAGATGGCCTACGTCGAAATCGAGGAGCTGACGCGGCGCGGCGTGCCAGGCGTGTGGACCCACGGCTACTACGACGGGTGGGCGCCGAACTACATGTTCTACATCGCCAACGGCCACAACTCCATCGGCCGCTTCTACGAGACCTTCGGCGGAGGCGGTGCGGATACCGGCGAGCGCACCGTTCCCGCCGCCAGCACCAGCCGCACCTGGTACCGTCCCAATCCGCCGCTGCCGCGCGTCAACTGGTCGATCCGCAACAACGTCAACCTCCAGGAAAGCGGCCTCCTCCTCGCCATGGACAACGTCGCCAGGAACGGCAAGCAGTTCCTGGACAACTTCTACGTGAAGAGCAGGCGCAGCGTCGACAAGGCCAAAAACGAGGGCCCCGTGGCGTGGGTGGTCCCGGGCGACGATCTGCGTCCCGGCCAGGCCGCCGAGCTGGTCAACCTCCTCCGGCTCCAGGGCGTCGAAGTCCATCGCCTCGCGAGCGACACAGAGGTCGCGGTCAACCAGGACAAGAAGCAGAAGTTCCCCGCCGGCAGCTACGTGGTCCGCATGGACCAGCCCTACAGCCGCATGGCCGACATGCTGCTCGACACGCAGTTCTACAACATCAACGATCCGCCGCCCTACGACGACACCGGCTGGACCATGGGCCCCATGCACAACGTGGGCACCGTGCGCATCACCAAGCCGGACATCCTGGCAGCCTCGATGACCCTGCTGGCCGATCCGGCCAAGCCCCAAGGTAAAGTCGCCGGGCCTTCCGGCGCCGCGGCGTACCTGGTCAATCACAACGCCGACAACATTCTCGCCACGTTCCGTTTCCGCCTGAAGGACATCAAAATGTTCGCGGCCGAAGAGGCCTTCCAGGACGGCGACCGGAGTTTCAACGCCGGCTCCTTCATCATCAAGACCGAAGGCAACCCCGGCGACCTGCGCAGCCGCCTGGACGCCGCCCTATCGGCCACCGGTGTGAGCGCGGTGGCGGCGTCCGCGGTTCCCGGCGTGCCCATGCACGAGCTGGCGTCGCCGCGCATCGCCTTCGTGCACACCTGGACCAACACCCAGAACGAGGGCTGGTACCGCATCGCGTTCGACCAGTTGCAGATTCCCTACGATTACGTCTCCGACCAGAAGCTTCGAGAAGTCCTCGACCTGCGCGCGAAATACGACGTGATCCTGCTCGGGCCGGTAGGCGGAACCGCGCAGCGCATCGTCAACGGATCGCCGCTGAACGGCGACCCGATTCCGTGGAAGAAATCGGCCCTCACGCCGAACCTGGGAGACTCGCCCGACCAGACCGACGACATGCGCGGCGGCATGGGACTCGAAGGCCTGTTCAACGTGGCGAAGTTCATCGAGGCGGGCGGCCTGTTCATCACCATCACCGGCAACGCCTCGATCCCCATCGATTACGGGCTGGCGGAGGGCGTCACTATCCAGGCCACGCCGGATCTGCACGCTCGCGGCTCCATCCTTCAATCCACCATCGCCGACAAGCGCAGCCCCATCGCCTACGGGTACGGCGACCAGTTGGCCGTGTACTTCAACCAGGCGCCGGTGTTCCAGGTAGCTGCCGGAGGCGGATTCGGCGGCCGTGGCGCGGGGGGCGGCGGAGGCGGCGGCGGGCGCGGTGGACGTGGCGGCGGGGCAGCCGCGAGCACGGAAGGCGCCAACCGGCCCAGCGGACGCGGCAGGCCCGACGAGCAGGACACTCCGCAAGGTCGCCCGTTGCAGATGGCTTCTCCCCCGCGCGGACAGGCGCAGGCGGGCGAGGATTCCGCCACGGGCGACGTGACCGGCGGCGGCCGGGGCGCCGCGCCGGTTCCGCCGGAGATGCGCCCGCGCGTGGTGGTGCGCTTCGCTGCGGAAAACGAATTGTTCGTTTCCGGCATGCTGGCCGGCGGCCGCGCCCTGGCGAATACGCCGGCCGTGGTCGACGTGCCGCACGGTAAAGGCCACGTGCTGATGTTCGCCAACAACCCCATGTGGCGCAACGAGACGCAGGGCAGCTACTTCCTGCTGTTCAACGCCATGCTGAATTACGATCACCTGAGCGCGGGCGTGCAGGCCGCCCCCGCCACGGGTCGGGGCGGGCGGCGCGGGGGAGGCGGGCAGTAGGGGCTACAGAAAGAACGTGCCCTCGGCGACGATTTCCGCGGGCCCGGTGAGGTAGGCCTCTACGTCGAGCCGCAGATCGATCGGTCCGGCGGGAGTCATCACGCGCACGGGCGAGCGCGCCATCCCCCGCGCCACCGCTGCAGCGGCCGCGCCCGTCGAGCCCGTTCCGGAACTCATCGTCTCGCCGGCTCCGCGCTCGTAGAAGCGCGCCTCGATGGTGTGCTCGTCCACCGCCTTAATAAAGGAGACGTTCGTGCGTTTCGGAAAATGCGGGTGCGATTCGATCTCCGCGCCCATGGCCCGCCAGTCGAAATCGAAATTCTCGACGGGCACGGCGCACTGCGGGTTTCCCACCCACACCAGCGTGACGTCGCGGACGCCGGCAGCGAGCGGTAACGGGAACCGCTCGGCGGTGATCTCGGGCCGCCCCATGTTCATTTCGAATTCAAACGACAGGCCGCCGCGCTTGAGCAGTCGCAGTGTCTTGATGCCCGCCCCAGTCCGCACGCGCACCACGCCGGCGGCGTAGCCGTGGCGGATCAGGAACGCCGCGGCACAGCGCGTGCCGTTGCCCGAGATCTCGGCGGCGCTGCCGTCGGAGTTGTAAAGCTGGATCGTGCCTTCCGCTTCGGCATCCGCGGGCGGCGCTACCAGCATCCAGCCGTCGGCGCCCGCGCCAGTGTGCCGGTCGCAGATGGCGCGCGCCGTTTCGGCCAGGTCGCCGTCCGGCGCGTCGCTCTGCCACGTCAGCAGAAAATCGTTCTTCGCGCCGTGCGCCTTGGTGAACGGGATTTTCATTTGCCGTCCGGCTCGACCACCACGGCCGTGCCGTAGGCCAGCACTTCGGTGACGCCGTTCATGATCTCGGTGGCGTCGTAGCGCGCGCCGATGACGGCGTTGGCGCCCAGTTCGTTGGCGTGCTGGATCATCAGGTAGAACGCATCGCTGCGGGTCCGCTCGCAGAGGTTGCTGAAAAGCGATATGTTGCCGCCCACGATGGTCTGCAGCCCCGCTCCGATGGTGCCGAAAATCGAGCGCGAGCGCACGACGATGCCCCGCACCACGCCGAGGTTGCGCACGATGCGGCAGCCCGGCAGATCGAATGCGGTCGTAACGTTTTCATTGGGTACCATGAATGCCTCCTACGCGCCGGTAGATTTCGATCACCGGCTCGTACTTTTCAACGATCCTTTTCTCCAGACGGTAGCGGATGCCGTACCGGCCCGCGCGATTGACGGCGGTCTGCGCATCGTCGCCGCCCTTCACGACGGCCCATTCCTGCCACAAGAAGAGGTCGGGCCGCGCGATCGTCGCCTGGTACGGCAGGCCGTTCACCACGCTGAACGTCTCGCGCAAGGGAATGCCCATTTCGCGGAAGATCCCGGAAAAATCATCGCCCGAAGATGCGATGATACCGGAACCGGGCACGTAACGGGAAGCCAGGTACCCTGCCGCCTCGTGCATCCAGGCGCGGCGCCCTTCGGAATTGGCGCGCGATTCGGCCCAGGTGATCCAGCTCTCCGGATGCGGATGGATGAGCCAGGGCGCGGTTCCGGCCAGGACCACCAGCGCCGCCGCGCCGGCGCGAAACCGCGGCGGGGCGATGGTCGCCAGCGACGCGCCCGATAGCGCCAGCAGCGGCAGGACGCCCAGCCCGTAGCGCGTGTTGTACCAGGAAAACGGCCAGAGGATGGGCATGAAGATCGGCACGACCCCGGAATGCATGCTCCAGATGACCTGCACGCCGGGGAGCGCGAGCAGCACCAGCGGCCAGAACGCGCGCCGCACCAGCAGGACCGCCGCGCCCGCCAGCGCGAGGAGCGCCAGTTCCGTTCCAGCGCAGAGTTGCGCAGCCTTGCGGTAGTAGTACCACGCCATGTGCCAATGGCCCTTGCCCGGAAAGTCCGCGCTGCCCTGAATGGCGCGCGCCGACCAGGGCCCGCGATAGAAGTCGAGCGGATCGCCGGTGAGGTACCAGTCGTTGGCCATCCAGTAGAGCGGCCCGGCCGCCGCCAGGCAACTGAACACCAGCGCCACCGCCCAGCGCCGCCGCTTGGCCGCGAACCAGAAGTAGGCCGCCGCAAACGGAATGAGAAACCAGCCCTCGTAGCGCGTGAGCGCGCCCGCGCAGGCCGCGATCCCCGCGCCCACGACCGAGCCCCAGCCCTGTGTCTCGCGGAATCGCACGCTGAAATACAACAGCGCCATCAGAGCCGCGAAGAACACCGCCTCGGTCATGGCGGTGGATTGCAGATATAGAAGGTTGGGATTCAGCACCGCCAGGCCGCAGGCCGCCACCGCCGCCGCCCTGGAATCGAAAATCCTCCGCGCCGCCGCGAAGAGGAAGGTCCCTCCGATCACGAAGCAGATGCCCGAAGGGAACGCCGCGGCGATTCCGCTGTGCCACCAGGCATCCACGCGCACAAACGGCAGCAGCAGCACATGCGGCAGGGGCAGCCACACCGAGCCGATCTGGTCGTACCCCGGCGTCTGGTTGTCGATGATGCGCCGCGCCGTGTTGAGGTGCGCCTCGGCGTCGCCGTACCACAGCAGCCACCCGTGCGAATAGAAGAACCAGGCAGCGGCGGCGCTGACCAGCGCAAGGACCGGAACGGGCGCGAGCCCTGTCAGGTTAGAACGCCGTGCAGCTTTTGAACTCCTGATAGCGCGCCTCGATTTCATCCCGCGTCAGCGTGCGGAAGCGGTCGACTCCGAGCTTCTCGCAACAGTAGCTGCCCATCACCGATCCGTAGATCACCGCCCGGCGCAATTCCGCGAAGTCGGCGTCGCGCCCGGCCCCGCGGCCCGCCAGATACCCGATGAAGCCGCCGGCAAACGAATCGCCCGCGCCGGTCGGATCGAAAACATCCTCGAGCAGGTAACCCGGGGCCATGAAATGACAATCGTGGCGGAACAGCACCGCGCCGTATTCGCCGCGCTTGACGACCAGCGTGCCCGGCCCCATCTCCACGATCCTGGCCGCCGCGCGCCGCAGGTTGTGCTCGCCCGAGAGCAGGCGCGCTTCGCTGTCGTTGATCAGCAGGAAGTCCCACCCGCGCAGGGTCTCCAGCAGTTCGGCGCGATAATCTTTGATCCAGTAATTCATGGTGTCGCCGCCGGCGAGTTGGACACCGCTCATCTGCGCGAGGACGCTCTGTTGCAGCGACGGCTGGATGTTGCCCAGCAGCAGGTACGGCGCCGAGCGGTACGATTCCGGCAGCTTGGGATTGAAATCGGCGAAGACGTTGAGGTCGGTGCGCAGCGTGGTGCGGTCGTTCATGTCTGCCGAGTAGACGCCCTCCCAGAAGAACGTCTTGCCGCCCGCGACGCGCTCCATCCCGGCGAGATCGATATGGCGCGACGCGAGAAGATCGACGTCTTCCTGCGCGAAATCGTCGCCCACCACGGCGACGATCTTAACCGGCGCGAAATAGCTGGCGGCCAGCGAGATATACGTGGCCGCGCCACCCAACATACGCGGCGACCTGGCATGCGGCGTCTCGACACCGTCGTACGCAACGGAACCTACTACGATCAGGGACATGTAAGAGAAGATTGTACCAACCGGGACTTCGCCCAGGCCCGCTGCGGAGGAGTCTAGTTGGAATCCGGGAAGATCTGGTGCGAGAGATCCTCCTGTTTTTTCACGCGCGAGGCGTCCCACCAGCCGGCCGCGAAGGCCACGGCTGCCAGCGACCACACCACCAGATCCGCGGTATCCACCGACGGCCGGAACGGGTACCACACCGCGAGCCCACAGAGCACGGTGCGGAGCATCCACCCGTACAGGCGCGACACCTTCACTTCGCCTTTGCGCACGGCCACGGCGGACCGCGCCATCATGTGGGCGCATCCGATACCGATGAACCCCACCAGGCCGCGCAGAAATTCAACGGGTACACCTGGCATACCTTGAGTTTGCCACAATGTCGGCATGAGCATGATGCGCGAAATTCGCGAATTTCCGGTGCCGCGCGGGTCCGTGGCCCTGTGGTGGCTCGGGCAAAACGGCTTCATCTTCAAGTCGCCCGAAGGCACCCTGCTCTCCACCGACCTCTACCTCACGGACAGTTGCGCCGCCATCGCGCCGCCGGGCATGGACTTCAGCCGACGGGTGCCCGTGCTCATCCCGCCCGGCGAGGTCGACGTCGACATTTTCGCCGTCACCCACAACCACCAGGACCACACCGACCCCGAGACGATCGAGCGCCTCCGCCACAAAGACACGGCGCACTTCATCGGCCCCCATCCGAGCTGCGGCGTGTTCCGGCAGAAGGGTGTGGAATCCGGCCGCATCCTGGCCACCTGGCCGGACTGCGAGATGGAACTGCGCGACATCACCATCCGCGGAACCTTCGCGCTGCCCACCGACGACAGCGATCTCAACCACCTCGGATACATCTTCGAATTCGGCAAAGGGCCGCGGATCTACATGACCGGCGATACGGACCAGTGCGACCTGCTGGCCTCCGCGCGCCGCCACTCGCCGCACCTGATGATCACCTGCATCAATGGCGGCTTCAACAATCTCTCGCATGACGAAGCCGCGCAACTGGCCGCCCGGATCCAGCCGGCCGCTGCGATTCCGTGCCACTACGACATGTTCGCGGACAACTCGGCGGACCCGCTCCAGTTCCGGGCGGCCCTGAAGCTGCGCGCGCCGGGGGTGCGATATCTGCAGCCGGAGCACGGAAAACCGGTGGTATTTTCGGTTTGAGGATTTTCGTAAAGACGAGCGACTGAACCGGCAATTTCTGCCT
Organism: Bryobacteraceae bacterium; assembly: GCA_035638575.1. Taxonomy (GTDB): domain Bacteria; phylum Acidobacteriota; class Terriglobia; order Bryobacterales; family Bryobacteraceae; genus DASQZT01. The sequence continues at coordinate 20,998 of DASQZT010000275.1, read as the reverse complement.
CAGCATGCAGCCTTGATGCCGATGCAAAGGGTGACGGCAGTCCGGTCCAACCTGGAGATCCTCTGCGGACCGGGCGCCACTTGTACGGTTAGGGCGTCTCCGCCCAGTTGACGTGACCGGGACTTATCGGGAGTGATCTGAGACGCCGAATTCGGTGGTGACCTTCCCCCCGGTTCTGAGCGGTCTGAACGGCGGGAGCGGTGCTGTAAGCAAGCTTCTGCTAGCATGGAGAATCATGCCAGAAACGTGTACTGATGCTGACACACAGATCAACGCCGACCCGGCTCCGCTTTCTCCCACCAGTTGGGCAGCGATGAGCGGCTCTTGGTCGTTTGAAGGAGGTGTCAGCCGGTACAACGGCCCAATAGAGCCCGTCGCGGTTCCGTTTGGTCTCGCACTCTGCAACCTAACGAATGCGGGATGGTGTTTTGCGGGTGAAGATCGAGTTCACAGAGGTGACGGAGTGTTCGGCTAGTGTGGTTCTCGGATACGAGTCTGACAATTCCAGCTATTTGCTTCCCCAGCTTGGCGGGTGGAGATCTGGTTACGCGATTGCTGAATGGGTTCCCGGATTTGGTTGGGTTTCGCTGAGGATGGCCGGCTCCGTACGGAATCTGGAACCTAGGCGCAGCTACGAATTGCGGGTTGACCAGGTAGGCCAAAGGATCAAGATGGCTGTCGATGAAGTGCAGATCTTTGAGCACATCCTTTCCCACCCCCTCCCCGGAAATCAAGTTGGGGGTGCCGCATATGCGAAGTCAGAGGTGAGCTTTAAAGACTTCTCGATTCAGCAGAAACGGCCTCGCGCCTTTGTGGCGATGCAGTTCGGGGAACCCTACGACACGATCTATCGTGGGGTGATTGGGCCAGAAGCGAAACGCCTAGGATTTGACGTCATTCGGATAAATGAAGTTTCCAAGCCAGGCATCATCTTCGAGGATATCAAGCGCGAGATTGCTGAGGCGAAGGTGTTCATTGCCGAGATCACGGCACCCAATCAGAATGTCTTTTACGAACTCGGGTATGCACACGCCTTAAACAAGCCCACTATTCTCCTTGCTCAGCGCGGCAAAGAGCTTCCCCTTGACATATGAAGTTATCGAGTGATCTTTTACGAGGACTCAATCGGTGGGAAGCCGTTGGTTGAAAAGAGCCTGCAAAAGCACCTCCACTCGATTTTGAAGGACCTCTGAAATCGTGCCTCATGAAACCGACGCGATTCCTCCTGTGACACGCCCCGCCGGTCAGCGGATCGGGACGATTTCAAGCTGTTGGCAGATTCTGCGTGCCAAGCCGTTATCGATCTCTGCATGGCGGGGCACCGGGGCCTTCGCGCCGTCGGCTGGGTTCGTGTAAATCGTGTGGGGGAGTGCCTTCGCGCTCCAAGCGGTACCCCTGGCGATGCAGGTAATCGATCAAGTTCGTGCCTTTTTCAAACTCGGAGCGCCCCAACATGGACGGTGAGTGGCACCAGTTCGATCAGGTCGGCATTCGCCTCAGCGTCAGGGTTCGGCGTCGGCAAGGGCTTGCCTTCCTGCAGGAGACATTGGGCCAGATTCTCCATCGCGCTGGCGATCATCAGCCGGGCGTCGGGCAGATCGAAACCCTGCGTGACGGCTCCGGGAAAATCGAGGGCCTCCGCAACCACCATCTCGCCCGCCGCACGCGGAAGGTGGAAGGCAACATGGTAGCGAAGCATATGCCCAAGATACTCAATGACCGTACGAAATCCCAAGCCAGACAACGCGGATTGCTCCCCTGACACGCCGCTCTCGTCGCCAGCAAGCAGGAGGCCCTTGCCAAGATGTGCCATTTTTGGCACAATCAAAATTGATCGACCGTTTCAAGAAGCTCCCGGCGTTCTTCTATGAATCCGCCCTCGGCAACCGGCCTGTGCGGGAGTGGGTCCTGGGGCTATCCTTGGAGGATCGCAAATTGGTCGGCCGGGACATTCAGAAGGTTGAATTCGGTTGACCGCTCGGCAGGCCCTATTGTCGCAGTCTCGGCAACGGTCTGTGGGAGGTACGGAGCGACCTGACTGATGGAAAGATCGGACGGGTGATTTTCTGCGTGGCGCGGGAACGCATGGTGCTGCTGCACGGCTTCGTCAAGAAAACGCAGAAGACCCCAGGCCGGGATTTGAGACTCGCGCTCAAGCGAATGAAGGAGGTGCTCTGAAATGACACGTAGGACACGTAAGAAGAAGGGCAGGATTGGTTCGTCTTTTGATGGTTTTCTGGCCGAACAGGGCATTTTGGAAGAGTGCGAGGAACAAGCCGTCAAACAGATCCTCGCCGATCAGATCAGAGCAGCCATGGAGAAGGATCGCCTCACCAAGGCGGCAATGGCCATCCGCATGCAGACCAGCCGTAGAGCGCTCGACCGTTTGCTCGATCCCACCAACACGAGTGTTACATTGCACACTCTTCAACGCGCAGCTGTAGCGATCGGCCGCCAACTCCGGCTGGAACTTATCTGAAACGGCGAATTCCAGTGCGTTTTTGATCCCCCTCTACGCTCCGCCCTGAAGCTGCGCGCGCCGGGGGTGCGCTATATCTGCAGCCGGAGCACGGGAAGCCTGTGTCATTTTCAGTGTGAGGATTTTCACAGTCATGAAAGCGCCTGATCTTATCTCTTCTGATTCTTGCCGCCGTGGCAGCGGCACAGTTCACCAGTCCACCGGCGGATACCGCGGTCACCATCCAGGGCAAGAATGTTTCGATCCAGTATCACGCGCCCTCGGCGCACGGCCGCCAGGTTTTCGGGGTGGGCGGGGTGGTCAGCAAAGACCCCACGTATCCCGTCTGGCGGGCAGGCGCCAACGCCGCCACCGCAATCCATACCGATGCCGACCTGGACATCCAGGGGCTGGCCGTCCCAAAGGGCGATTACACCTTGTTTGTGGCCCTCAATGAGGGCGAATGGCAGCTCATCGTGAACAAGCAGACAGGCCAGTGGGGCTTGGTATACAACCAGGCTCAAGACCTGGGCCGCGTGCCCGTGGCGATGAGCAAACCTCCGGCGCCCATCGAGACGTACAGGATGACGCTCTCCTCCACCGGTCAGAACAAGGGCAGGCTCGAACTGGCCTGGGAGAATGTTGTGGCCTCGGTGACGTTCACGGTGAAGTGAGGGCGGGAGATAACGGCGCGAAGCGGGGCGGTACAATCTGATTCATGTCACCCACGTCGTACGAGCCGGGTGCGCTCTTCTGTGCGGAATGCGGGCGTCCGTGCACTCCCGATGAACTGGCGCGCTTCGGCGACCTTCTGATCTGCCCGGCGTGCAAGAACAACTACGCGCAGAAGCTGCGCGAAGGCGTGGCCCCGGCCGCCGCGGTGCGATACGGCGGCTTCTGGATCCGCTTCCTCGCCGCCATCATCGACGGCATCATCCTGCTGGTGGTCGGCAGCATTGTCCAGTACGCGGTGCTCGGCTCGACGACACGGATTTCGCGGGCGCAGCCGGGCGCCGACCCGATGGCCTATTTCGGAGCCATGATGGGCCTCATGGGCGTGCTCTGGGTGCTCAATACCGCCATCGGCTGCACCTACGAAACTTTCTTCGTCGCGAAGATGAGCGCGACCCCGGGAAAGATGGCGCTGGGGCTGAAGGTGGTGCGGGCCGACGGCTCGCGCGTGAGCGCCGGACGCGCCGCCGGGCGGTACTTCGCGAAGATCTTGAGCGCCATGATCCTGCTGATCGGCTACATCATGGCTGGTCTCGACGGGCAGAAACGCGCGCTGCACGACATGATCTGCGATACGCGCGTCATCCAGACGCGAAGCTGACCGGCCATCATGCCCGTACCCTGCGCCCGCTGCGACATGCCGCTGCCCCAGTGGGAACTGGCCAACAGCGGCACGGCGGTGTGCCCGCTGTGCGGGTCGGCCAACCAGGTGCGCATCTTCCCCGCCGCGCTGGCCGCGGGCGATGCGCCGGTGAAGACGGAAGCGGCGCTGGACGGGGAGGCGGCCTGCTTCGATCACCCGTCGAAGCGCGCCGTTGCGGCGTGCAACCAGTGCGGCCGGTTCGTGTGCCAGCTCTGCTCGGTGGAATTCGGCAACGAGGTGTGGTGCCCCTCGTGCGTCGCGGCCGGCGCGGGCAAAGCGCGCCCGGCCAAAGCCGAAACGTACCGCAACCTCTTCGACTCCACAGCGCTCATCCTGCCGCTCGCCGCCGTGGTGATGTATCCCTTCATGATCGTGGCCGCTCCGGCCAGCCTGGTGCTCACGGCGATGAAGTGGAGGCAGCCGCTGAGCCTGGTGCGCCGCAACCGGTGGCGCTTCGTGGTTGCCATCCTGGTTTCGATGGCGGAGCTGGCGCTGTGCTGCGCGTTCGTGTACTTTCTGGTGAGAACCCCGTTTGCCACCACGAGGCGGCCATGACCGCAGCGCGCGAGCGATACCGCAAGCTGCCGGGCCGCCGGCGCGGCTTCATCAAGGGCTCCAGCGTGTGGCTGGGCGCCGGCCACCTTCTGCTGGTGAGATCCTCGCGCTTCCGCGAGGAATACAAGCGCTTCCAACTGCGCGATATCCAGGCCATCGTGGTGGCCCGCACGCCGCGCTTCGCCATCTCCACCCGCGCGTTCACCATCGGCGTATTGTGGCTGGTCGCTTATATGGCTTTGCGGAACACTCTGCCGTGGGCGCCGGCGGTACTCTGGAGCGGGGCGGCCGGCCTGGTGGGCGCGTGGATCTACGTCTGCGCGGCGCGCAGTTGCGCGTGCCGCATCTATACCGCGGTGAGCCGCGACGACCTGCCTTCGCTCTACCGCACGTGGACCGCGCGCAAATTCCTGGCGGAAGTGGAACCGCGCATCGCGCAGGAGCAAGGCGTGGTGGAAAGTAATTGGGCGGAGGCGGTGGCGGGCCGCGCCATCGGGCCGCCGCTTGCCACCGGGCCCGCACCCGGAGCGGCATCTCCTGCCGCAACGGCCGCTCCCGCGCGCAGGCGCACCCTGGCTTCGGACGTTTTCCTGGCGAGCCTGTTCGCCGACGCGCTGCTGAACGTCCTGACGCTGCACTCGGTGGCGCGCGGGCCGGAGTGGGCCGCGTACGGACTGGCGGGGGTCGAGGTCGCCGGAGCGATCGCCATCTTTTTTCAGTACCACCGCGGAATTCTGCGGGCGGGCTTGCAGAAGCTGGCGATCGCGACCCTCATCGTCATGGGCGTGTTCTATTACGCCAAGCAGATCATCGCGGGATTGGCGACGTCGAGCCCGGCCTCCACGCAGATCCTGCCGGACCCCCAGGCGCTGGCCGCGCAGCCCGCGTACATTTTTTTGCGCGAGGCCGATGCGGGGATCGCGGTCATCCTGGGACTGGCGGGCCTGATACTGTCGTTCCTGCCGGACGGAAGAGAATCGAGCGGACCATGACCGGCCTGGCCCTTCACCAACGCTGCTGGAACCACGAAGCGCGGGAAGCGGTGTGCCGCTGCCCGGAATGCGGACGGAGCTATTGCCGCGAGTGCGTCACCGAGCACGAAGCGCGGCTGCTCTGCGCCGCGTGCCTGCAGAAAATCGAACGGGCTCCGCGGGCACGCCGCCCGGGCCGGCGCGTGGCGGCGGCAGTTCTGGCGCTGGCGGGCATCCTGTTCGCGTGGCTGTTGTTCTACGGCGCCGGCGAAGCCATGATCCTCATCACCAGCCGGATGGAGCAAGCCTCGTGGCAGACGCGGTAGAGCGCGCGAGCGCCATCCGGATCCTCGAAGACGCGGTCCACCTCTTGCGCCGCGCCCCGCTCGAAACCTGGCTGTGCCATTCGGCCGGCGCAGTGCCCTTCGCGATGGCCCTGCTCGTATTCTGGAACGCCGTGCTGAATCCCCGCACGTCCGACGCCCGCTGCGCCCTCGAGTCTCTCGTGCTGGCCCTGCTGCTGCTCTGGATGAACTGCTGGCGCGCGGTGTTCGCGGGACGCCTGCGCGCGCAACTGAGCGGCACGGCGAATCCGGCGTGGAGCGCGCGGCGGATCGGGAGCCTGGCCGCCGCGCAGAGCTTCCTCGGGCCGACCCGGCTGGCCGCGACCCTGGTGGCCGGCCTGGTGATGTTCCCCCTCGCCGCGACCGCGGCATTCTATCGCAACGCCGCGGTGCTGAGCGGCTACGAAGACCTCGCCCTCGACGGCCTGATCGCCAAAGCGCGGCGCCTGGCGGTCTCGAAGCCGGCCAGAGCTGGAGCATGCTGGCGATCCTCACTCTGCTGTACCTGCTGGCCGCGGTCAACGTGGCGATGGTTCTGGCGGTGCTGCCGCAACTGGTCCGCATGCTCACGGGCTATGAATCCACGTTCAGCCGCAGCGGCTTATATTACGTGGCGAATCCCCTGTTCGCCATGCTGGTGTTCACGGTGACGTGGATCGCCTTCGACCCGGTGGTGCAGGCGGCGTACGCGGTGCGCTGCTTCCGCGGCGAATCCATGGAAACCGGCGAAGACCTCCGCGTGGCGTTGCGGCAGAAATATTCCAGCCTGTGTTTGTGGTTCGCCGTTCCCCCGGCGGAGCTGGAGCGCTCCGTCCGCCAGGCCATGCAATCGCCCGAATACGATTGGCGCATCCCGCCTCCGACCGGTTCCGCCGCCAGGCCATCGTGGCTGGTCAGTTTCGCCGATCGGATCCTCGGCGGCGTCAGGTCGATCTCGCGCATCATCGGCGACGGCCTTGACCGCCTCTTCAAATGGCTCTTCCCCCGCGACATTTCGATCACGCCGGCTGGCGCGCCGCCTGCAGTGGGCCTGCATTGGAGTCTCTACGTGCTGATCGGCGTGGTGGTAGCGCTGGTGGCCTGGATCGCCTGGCGCAAGCTCCGTTCGCTGCGCGTGAAGAGTGAAGCCGCCTCCGGCGCGGCGGCCACGATCCGGCTGGATGCCGAAGACCTGAGTGCCGATCGCCTCCCCGAAGAGCGCTGGAACGAGTTGGGCGAACAATCGCTCCGCGAGGGCAATCCGCGATTCGCGCTGCGGGCGTTTTATCTGGGCAGCCTCGCCTGGCTCGGCCGACGCGAGTTGCTGGCCATCGACGCGGGTAAGACCAATCGCGAATACGAGCTGGAACTGCGGCGGCGCGCGCGCGCCTTTCCCGAAGCGCGCGGTCTCTTCGGCGCGAGCGTCGCGGCATTCGAGCGCGCGTGGTACGGCATGCACGAAGTGGCCCCCGAAGATGTGGATGAGTTCCGCCGCCGCATCGAGGAGATGAAGTCGATTCTGGCGGCGCCGGAAGGGGTGGCGGCATGAAATCATCGGGCGTCGCCGCGGGCATCGTTCTCGCCGCGGGATTCGTCGCCGGCGTCCTCTACCTGTTCGGAGTCCAGTTCGCCGCCGGCGACGTGTACCCCGAGTATTCCAGCCTGCGCAGCGATCCGGCCGGCGCCAAGCTGCTGTTCGACGCTCTGGCGCGCACGCCCGGCATCACAGCCACCCGCAATTACATGCCCCTCGAAGTGTTGAACGAAACCGGCGCCGCTGTAATCCTGCTGGGGCTCGCTCCGGCATCCTTCGTCGACGATTCGGACATGCGGCAGCGCATCGAGCGGGTGGCCGGCGCGGGCAACCGCGTGGTCGCCGCCATGGCATTCCCGCCGGGCGCCAAGGCCCCCGAGATCGGTTCGCTCTATCGCAACTGGGACGTGAAATTCGGCGTCGATGCCGAAAAGGGGCGCGTCCACCGGCTCTACTTCGCCACGGCGAAGGACTGGCGGGTGCTCGATTCGGCCGGCGGCAGGATGCTGGCCATCGAGCGCGCGTTCGGCAAAGGCAGCGTGGTGCTGCTCGCCGAAAGCGACGATTTCAGCAACGCGGCGGCGGTTTCGGCCGACCGGCTGGAGATGGTCTCCACGGTCCTCGGCGCACCGTCGCGCTTCGTGTTCGACGAGTCGCACCTGGGCATCGCGGAATCCGGCAGCTTCGTCGGGCTGGCGCGGCGGTTCCGGCTCACCGGCCTGACGCTCGGCCTGGCGCTCTGCGCGGCGCTTTTCATCTGGCGAAGCGCCTCGGGATTTCCTCCGCCCGAGGACCAGGCTGAAGCGGATCGCTTCGCCGGACGAACGTCGCACGCCGGGCTCCTGACGCTGCTGCGCCGCCACATCCCGCCCGGCGAGCTGGCCGCCGCCTGCTGGCAACAATGGCTCAATACCAATCGCCGCTCGGTTCCGGCCGAGCGCTTGCAAAAGGCCGAAGCCATCGTGCGCGGCGCGTCGGAGCATCCCGTGGAGGCCATGCGGGAAGTGCAGGCGGTGCTCGAAAAGAAAGGAGCGCTTTGAACCTCGATCAATTTCAAGCCGCGGTGGAGAGCATGTCCGCCGGCATTCGCAAGGTGATCATCGGGCAGGAAGATGCCATCCGTTTTTCGCTCGTCGTGGTGCTCTCGAACCAGCACGCGCTCATCGAAGGCGTGCCCGGGCTGGGCAAGACGCTGCTGGCCCGCACGCTGGCCGCGGTGCTCGGCTCCGAGTTCAAACGCATCCAGTTCACGCCCGACCTGATGCCCGCCGACATCACCGGCAACAACGTTTTTAACCTCCAGCGGAACGAATTCTCGCTGGTGAAAGGGCCGCTGTTCACCACCTTTCTGCTGGCCGACGAGATCAACCGCGCGCCCGCCAAAACGCAATCGGCGCTGCTCGAGGCCATGCAGGAGCGCACCGTGACGATCGATCGCGAGACGCACCGCCTGTCCAGGAACTTCACGGTCTTCGCCACCCAGAACCCCATCGAATCCGAGGGCACCTACCCGCTGCCCGAAGCGCAGAAGGACCGCTTCATGGTGAAGATCGCGATGGGCTGGCCGGAGCACGCCGAAGAGTTTTCGCTCGGCCGGCGCAGCTTGAACGAGCAGGCGCCCGAAGCCGTGCTGGCGCGCGGCGAAGTGACGCCGTGCCTTTCGGAGAGCGGCCTGGACAGCCTCCGCGACGCGCTGGCGCTGATCCGGGTCACCGATCAACTGGTGGAGTACGTCGTGCAGGTGGTGCGTCGGACGCGCGCCGACGACCACATCCTGGTGGGCGCGGGCCCGCGCGCCACGCAGTCGATGTTGCGCGCGTCGCGTGCCTGGGCGGCCATTTCGGGCCGCGATTTCGTGAGCCCCGATGACGTTCGCGCGGTGGCCATGGCGGTGCTCGAGCACCGCGTGCTCCTGCGTCCCGAGTCGGAGCTGGAAGGCGTGCGGGCCGCCGAAGTTCTGGACCGCATCCTGCACGAGGTGCCGGTGCCGCGATGATCGTCCCCTCCCAGCGCCTGCTGTTGGCGGCCGCGGCGATTGCGCTGCCCGCCACCACCATCGCCGGGCTCTTCCCTGCGCTGCTGCCGCCGTGCGCGGCGGTGCTGGTGGCGTGCGCCGTGGCCGCCGCAGTGGATGCCGTGCTCGGCGGCGACAGGTTGCGGGCGCTCGGGATCCGCACCCCGGGCTTCGTGCGCCTCACCAAGGACGTGCCCGGCAGCTTTCCGGTCACCCTCGAAAACCGTACCGCGCGCTCTCTCACAATTCGACTCGCCGCGTCCATCCCGGCCGGTGTCGAGTCGGAGCAACCGATGCGGGAAGTGATCGCCGCGCCCGGCATTTCGATCCTGGATATGCCCTGCACCGCCCGCGCGCGCGGCGATCACGCCTTGCGCCGGCTGCACGTGGAAACGCCCTCGCCCTGGGGCCTGTGGCAGGTGCGCGGGCCGCGCGACGTGGAATTCACCTTTCGCGTCTATCCCAACCTCCGCGACCGCGCCACCGCTTCGCTGTTCCTGAAAACCGCGCCCGGCCTTCGCATGCGCCGCCAGGTAGGCAAGGGCCGCGAGTTCGACAACCTGCGCCACTACCTGCCCGGCGACAACTTCGAAGACATCCATTGGAAAGCCACGGCCCGGCGCGCATTCCCCGTGGTGAAGCTGTATCGCGTGGAACATGCGCAGGAAGTGTACGCCATCATCGACTCCTCGCGGCTGTCCGCGCGCGAAGGCATTCTCGAAAGCTACGTGGATGCCGCGCTGCATCTGGCCATTGTGGCCGAGCGCCAGGGCGACAAGTTCGGCCTGGTCACCTTCAGCGATCGCACTCACCGCTTCGTGCGGGCGCGCGGCGGGCTGGGCCACTTCCGGGTGTGCCGCGAGACCATCTACAATCTGCGGGCCGAGCGCGTCAGCCCGGATTTTCGCGAAGTCTTCACCAGCCTCCAGTTGAATCTGCGCCGCCGTTCCCTGCTGATCTTCTTCACCTCCCTCGACGACGCACTGCTGGCCGAAACCTTCGAGCGCGACGTTCCGCTGCTGGCCCGCCGCCACCTCGTGCTGGTCAACGTCACTCAAACTGCCTCCATGAAGCCGCTGTTCACCGGTGCCGCGCCCGCCGGTCTCGACGCGCTCTACCAGGGCCTCGGCGGCCAGATGCTGTGGAACCGCATGCGCGCGCTTCAGATCGCTTTGCAGCACCGCGGCGTGAAGCTCTCGATGGTGGACCCCGGACGGATCAAGCAGCGGGTCACCGAAGAGTATCTCGATGTGAAACGGAGGCAAGCGTTGTGATCATCGACCTGCCGCGTTTCGTCGAAGCCGAGCGGCCCTACTGGGACGAGCTGCAGAACGTCCTGCAGCGGATGGAGGCCGAGCCCGAGCGCCGCGTGCCGCTGGAGGAAATCCAGCGGCTGCATTACTTGTACGAGCGCTCCTCGGCCGACCTGGCGCGGCTCGACACGTTCTCCACGGAGCCGCGCCTGCGGGCGTTTCTGGAATCGCTGGTGTCGCGCGCGTATTCCGAAATTCACGAAACGCGCGCGCCGCTGGGCGTCCGTTGGAAGAGCATGGTGCTGGCGTTTCCGCGAGCGTTCCGGCGCCACCTGGGGGCGGCTCGGCTCTCGGCCGGCGTCACGCTGCTGGGCGTGGCGTTCGGCTGTTTCGCCATGTGGCGCGATCCGCGGTCCAAGGCCGTGCTGATGCCGTTTCCCGGGCTGATGGTCTCGCCGGCGGAGCGCGTGGCCAAGGAGGAGAGCGCCCCCAACGACCGGCTGAAAGGCTCCAAGGCCACCTTTTCGGCGGACCTGATGCAGCACAATATCCGTGTGACCTTGCTGACCATGGGGACCGGGATCGCGTGGGGCGCGGGCACCCTCATCCTGCTTTTTGCGAACGGCGTTACGCTCGGCGCGGTGGCGGCCGACTACGTTGCCGGCGGGCAGGCGAAGTTCCTGGCGGGCTGGCTGCTGCCGCACGGATCGATCGAGATTCCGGCGATTCTGCTGGGCGGCCAGGCAGGCTTCATTTTGGCCGCCGCGGTGATCGGATGGGGCGGCCGCGCGTCGCGCACGGAGCGGTTCCGCGCCGTGATGCACGACCTGCTGGCCATCGCCGGCGGCGCCGCCGGCCTGCTCGTCTGGGCGGGACTGGTGGAGGCCTTCATCTCGCAATACCACCAGCCGGTCATCCCTTACGGGCTCAAGATCGCCTTCGGCATCTGCGAGGTGCTGGCGCTCACCGCATTCCTGGGCTGGGCCGGACGCGAATGAGCACCGCGCGAAAATCGTCGCTGGTCATCGAGACGCCCGAGGGCGTCACGTTCTCCTACCAGCTGGCGACGCCGGTGACGCGCGCTCTCGCCTGGACCATCGACGCCGCGGTCATAGTGTGGGCGAGTTACGCCGCGGCGAAGGTGACGCAGGTGGCCAACCTCCTCAGCCCGGACCTGGCCGCCGCATTGGGAGTTGCGTCGTTCTTCGCGTTCTGGATGGCCTACGGGACGGTGCTCGAATGGCGCTGGCGCGGCCAGACGCTGGGCAAGCGCGTGCTCGGTTTGCGCGTGATCGACGCCCAGGGCCTGCGCTTGCAATTCCCGCAGATTGCCATCCGCAACCTGCTGCGCGTCGTGGACGGGCTCCCCATGCTCTACCTGGTAGGAGGGATCGCGGCCTTCGTCAGCCGCAAGGGCCAGCGCCTGGGAGACCTGGCCGCCAACACGGTGGTGGCGATCGAGCGAAGCCCGCGCGAGCCAGACCTGGAGCGGATTGCCCCGGCCAAGTACAATTCCCTGCTGGCGTACCCGCACCTGGCCGCGCGCCTGCGCAGTGTGGCGGGGCCGGAGGCCGTGGGGATCGCCGTCCGCGCCGTCTCGCAGCGCGACGGCTACGAACCCGCCGCGCGCGTGGAGCTGTTTCGCGAGCTGGCGGCGTATTTCCGCTCGCTGGTTCCGTTCCCCGAAGCCGCCGTGGAAGGCTTGACCGACGAGCAGTACGTCCGCAGCGCCCTGCGCGTGATCTACGGCGCCGGGGGACGGCTCGCCCGGTGATCGCCCGCATCGCCGCCGCCGGCCCGGAAACTGGTATATTCTTGTCTGACTGCCCGTGGAGCGTTTATGGTCCTGAGGATACAGTCGGCCAGGTTCGAACCGGACATCGTGTCCGTTCAAGTTGCCGGCAGTATCACGCTGGGAGCGGACACCCACCTCATCGAGCCTTTCGTCAGGGATCTCCTGCAGCAGGGCGCGAGGAAACTGATCCTCGATTTCAGCGGTGTCGATCACATGGACAGCTCCGGAGTGGAGCTGATCTACTCGTGCTTCGTGACGGCGCGGGATTCCGGCGGCCAACTGGTGTTTGCGGCAGCCAACCCGAGGGTGGCTCGTTTGTTCAGCATCACCCGGCTCGACACCTTGATGGCCTTCTACCCCACGGTGGAGGCGGCCTGCGAGGGCTTGAGCGGCCGGGCAACCGCGGGATAGAGCGCGGGCCGGACGTCGCGCGCGTTCGTGCTTCTCGCGGCCGGCGCCGATTGCTATACTGCCGTTTCCGTGAGGTATTCGCATGGCTGACAACGGTTTTTCCAGACGGCATTTCTTCTTCGGAACTCTCCTGGCGGGCGCGGTCCCCCGGGGAGGCTTTGGCAGCACTCCGTCCCTGAAGGCGCTCGGGTACAAGTCCTTCAACGAAAAGTTGAACATCGCGGCCATCGGGATCGGCACCAGGGGCCCGGAGATCCTGCGGGGAGTCGCGCCCAGCGAGAACATCGTGGCGCTCTGCGACGTCAACGACGAAAAAGCCGCGCGCACGTTCCAGACTTACGATAAGGCGAAAAAGTACAAAGACTTCCGCAAGATGATCGAGACCGAAGGCCGCAACATCGACGCCGTGATGATCGCCACGCCGGACCACGGCCACACGCCCACCGCTCTCTTCTGCATGCAGCATGGCAAGCACGTCTATTGCGAAAAGCCGCTCACCCGGACGGTGTGGGAGTCGCGCCTGCTGCTGGATGCGGCGGCCAAATACAAGGTCGCGACCCAGATGGGCAACCAGGGCTATTCGCACGAAGGCACGCGAACCTGCGCCGAGATCCTGTGGTCCGGCGCGATCGGCGGCGTCAAAGAAGTGCACGCGTGGACCGGCACGATTTACGGCGGCGGAGCGGGCCTCCAGACGCTCCCGCCCGAGGAGAAAGTGCCGGAGACGCTGGATTGGGACCTGTGGCTCAACACCGCGGCCACACGCCCCTACTTTCCCATGATGGTGAACCAGTGGCGCGCCTTCCAGGACTTCGGGACCGGCGGCTCGCTGGGCGATTGGGGCGTCCACATCCTGGGTCCGGCGAACCTGGCTCTGCGGCTGAGCACCGTGGCTCCCACCAGCGTCGAATGCGTCACGCTGGAAGCCAAGAGCCAGTGGACCTGGCCCGGCCACGCGCACCTCCGCTTCGAGTTTCCGGCCCGCGGAAACATGCCCGCCGTCACCATCAATTTCTATCAGGACATGGTAGGCGAGTGGACCAGGCCGGAGGGAATGGAAGAGAACGAGCCGCTGTTGCCGCGCAGCGACAACCTGGCGGAACGGGGACGGCCCGCCCCGCCCGATCCCTGGGTGCAGAACGCGGGCCGCGGCGCAGGGCAGCCCGGACGGGCAGCCGCGGGGGCCCCTGGGCCCGGACGCGGTTCCGCCGGCGCGCCTCCTGGAGCGGGCCGCGGCGGTCCCGCGCCCGCGCGCCGCATTCCCGGCAACGGAGCGCTGTTCGTCGGCGACAAGGGCTGGATGGCCACCACCTCCCGCGGCGAGGGCGTCTGGCTCCTGCCGGCTTCGCGGTGGAAGGAATACACGCTGCCGCCCGAATTGCTGCCGCGCTCGGTGAACCACCAGCAGGACTGGGTCCGCGCCGCCAAGGGCGGCCAGTCGGGCTGCTCGGAGTTCAGCATCGCCGTGCCGTACATCGAATGGCTGGCGTTGGGCGCCGTCGCGCTGCGCGTTCCGGGCAAGCTCGTGTGGGACGCGAAGAGCATGCGATTCACCAATAATGATGAGGCCAACAAGCTTCTGAAGCCCAACATCCGCAAGGGGTGGGAACTGAAGATCTGAAGTCCGAAAATGCCCGAAATCACCCGCCGCGGTCTTCTCGCGGGGCCGGCCCTGCAGGTGGACCATGCGGATCGCCCACCGTAGTCATTACATAAACGTAGCGCAGCCACTCTTGGCGAAGTACCCTCTGGGTCCATCCCGGTGATTTGGCACCGTTTGTGGGGCAGGTTGGCAACCTGCGGACCGATTGTCAATCGGTCCAGGCGAGCCATGCTCGCCTGTTCGCCCCGTACCGCCCGTTTCTGGCGCCAGAGACGATCCCGACAGGGATCGCCCTCCGCTCATCGGGACGCTCTGCTTTTTCATCCTCCGTTGCGCGCCGCGCATGTCCGCTCGTCTCGAGGCAGGCCCGATACCGCGTGGGCACGCCGCCCGCAACGCCGTGGCTTCCACGGCGGCGCCCCCTTTTCGGCATCGCCTGAATTTAATTGGAATTCAAAATAATTTGGTTTACAATGTATTAAGCTTTCGGGCGAATGAGGTCTTCCGCATGAAACGAGCCATCCTGCTGTTGGTGATTGTAGCCATCGCCGTGGCGATCTGGTGGGTCGAGCGTCCCCGCCCGCAGACGCTCGTGCTGACCGGTACCGTCGATGGCAACGAAGTGGTGGTGGGCAGTAAGATCACTGGCCGCATCGTGAGCCTGACGGTGGACGACGGGCAATGGGTGAAGGCCGGCGACTTGATTGCCGTGCTCGATCAGGACGAGTTGCGCGCCGACCAGGGCGCCGCCGGCCACGCCATCGCACAAGCCCGCGCCAGCGCGGAACAGTCGGTGGCCCAGACCGAGCTGCTGCGGAATACGTTGCCCACTAAGGTCCGCCAGGCGGAGGCGCAAGTGGCGCAGACCCAAGCCCAACTCCAGCAGGCGCAGGCGCAGGTGGCGCAGACTCAAGCCCAACTGCGGCAGGCGCAGGCGCAGGTGGCGCAAACCCAGGCGGCGGCGGCCAAGGCCCAGGACAACTTCAACCGCATCCGGCCGCTGGTCGAACGGGACATCAACCCGCCGCAAGACCTGGTCGCGGCCCGGAGCGATCTCGACTCCGCCAAGGCCAACGAACAGGCCGCGCAAGCCGGGGTCGAGGCCATCCGCCGTGCCGTGGCGGCGGCGCAGGCCGCCGTCGAGGCGATCGAGCGCACCGTGGCGGCGGCCCAGGCCGCGCTGGCCGACGCCCAACAGGAGGAACGGCAAGTCGCCGTACAACAGCGCCAGACCGACGCGCTGCGCGCGGCCCAGGCGCAGGCCGTGTCCAATGCTGCCGCCGCCACCGCGCGCTTCGGCCAGACCCGGATTTTCGCGCCGGCCAGCGGCATTGTGACGCTGCGCGCCGCGCGGCAGGGCGAGGTCGTCAACCCTGGCAGTCCGATCGTCACCCTCTTCGACTTGAGCTCGACCTGGGTGGATGCCGACGTCGAGGAAACTTACGCCGATCTCATCGCCATGGGACAGACCTTGCGCGTGCGCCTGCCCTCCGGCGCCGAGGTCACCGGTCCCGTGATCTACAAGGCGGTGGAAGCCGATTTTGCCACGCAGCGCGACGTCAGCCGCACCAAGCGCGATATCAAGACCGTGGCCATACGCGTGCGCGTGTCCAATCCCGACGGCAAGCTCCCGCTGGGCATGACCGCCTGGGTGATGCTGCCGGTACCGGTCTTGCCGCCGCCTCCGCCGGTCTCGAGCGCGCGGGACTAGCCGTCATGGAAGCGCAAAGCCAATCCCCGATCGGCGTCGCCATTGAGGTCCGAGCCATAAGTAAGCGCTTTGGCGCGCTGCTGGCGGTCGATAATGTCAGCTTCGTGGTCCAGGCCGGCGAGATCTTCGGCCTGCTCGGACCTAACGGCGCGGGCAAGAGCACGCTCATCCGCATGTTGACGACGCTGGTGCCGCCCACCAGTGGCACGGCCGTGGTGGCCGGGCACGATATCATTCACGACCCCAACGCCGTGCGCGCCAGCATTGGGGTCATACCGCAGAACCTGACCAGCGATCCCGAGCTCACCTGCGCCGAGAATCTGGGCATTCACGCCCGGCTATACGGCATCACCGGGGAGCGGCGCCGTCAGCGCACGGCCGAGCTGCTCGAAGCCGTCTCCCTCGCTGACCGCGCCAACGCCCTTGCCGCCACCCTGTCGGGGGGCATGCGGCGACGGCTGGAGATCGCGCGCGGCCTGGTGCACGACCCGCAAATCCTGTTCCTGGACGAGCCCACCACCGGCCTCGATCCGGTCTCGCGCATTTCGGTGTGGGAGATGATCACCCATCTCCGCGCCCAGCAGGGCCGCACCCTCTTTCTCACCACGCATTACATGGACGAGGCCGACCGCCTCTGCGACCGGGTCGCCATCGTCGACAGCGGCCGCATCGTTGCCCTGGACACGCCGGTGGCGCTCAAAGCCTCGGTGCCCGGCGCCAGCCGCATCGAGTTGCAGTTCGAGCCCGATCTGCCCCACGGCGCCGCCGACCTGGAGGCGCTGCCGGCGGTCAAGAGCGTGCGCGCGCTGGGCTCGGCCACTTATCGCATCTCCAGCGACCGCGGCCCGGCTTCCGCGCAGGAGTTGGTCGAGCTGGCGCGCCAGCTCAAGCTCGAGCTGAAAAGCCTCTCGGTCCAATCCACCACGCTGGACGATGTATTCCTGCATTACACCGGCCACGGGCTGGCGGAGGCCGAAACCGCCGTTCCCGCCGCCCAAGGGAAGAAAGGCGGTCCCCAATGAAGCGAGCTTTGGCCTTGGTCGAGCGCGATATGCGCAAGTTCCGCCGCAGCCCGGCGTTGCTCGTCTCCTCGCTGGTGCTGCCGCTGCTGCAGTTGGTAATCCTGGGCAACGCCTTCGGCGGCAATATCAAAAACGTCATCCTGGGCGTAGTCAACCTGGACCGGGGACCGGAATCGGTCGATGTACTGGAGCGTGTCCGCGCCGTGGGCGCCAACGCGCGCACCTTCCTGCCCACCGATTACGCCGATCAGGGCGCCGCCCTCAACGACTTGCGCAAGGGCGTGCTGAGTGGCGTTCTGGTCATTCCGCAGCATTATTCCCGCGACCTGCTGAAACAGCACCAGCCGCACCTGGCGCTGATTACCGACAACACCGATCGCTCGGTGGCGGGCGCGGTGGGCGCCCAGATGTCCAGCCTGGTGGCCTCCATCAACGCGCCCCAGGTCCCGCCCCGCGAACCGCCGCAGGCCGCGCTCGACGTGGTCGAAGTCTATCCCTACATCGACTACATCAAGTATTTGCTGCCCGGTTCGGTTTCCCTCGCCATCTTCATGACCGCCATGATCGGCGGCGGCCTGCTGTTCATCGACGACAAGTCGCGCGGCCTGCACGAAGGCTACATGGTGACTCCCATCACCAAATGGGAGCTGATCCTCGGCTTCAACCTGTCCGGCGTCATCAAGGCGATGCTGGCGGGTGAGACCATCCTGGTGCTGGGGGCCGTGGTGGCGCAGGTCCCCAACTTCTTCCAACCGGTCCGCCTGCTGGAGCTGACCCTCATGGTCGCGCTCACTTCCATCGCCCTGATCGGCATGATGTTTTTCATCATGGCGCGCATCAGCGACCCGCTGGTGCCGCGCGCCATTTTCGGCGTGCTCAACACCCTGCTGTTTTTTCCCAGCGGCGCCATCTATCCCATCGCCGGCTTCCCCCGTTGGCTGCGGCTGATGTCCAACTGCGACCCGTTCACCTACGCCGTCCACGGCTTCCGCACGCTCCTGCTCAAGGACGTCGGCATAACCGCGATCACCCACGATATCTTCGCCCTGGTGTTGACCTCGGCGGTCGTATTGTCGGGTGCCACGCTGCTTTTCCGGCGGACTTTGTAATCATGCCGCGCGCCGTTAGCAAGACGCCCCGAACGACGGTGATGGCCGCATGGGAGCCGGCTGCCCCTGGACTGTGGTTTTGCAACTGGAAGATCTGGTTGGAGGCGCGCCGGCGTCTGGATCGCGCCCTGGCGCCGTTGGAACTGCGCGCGAGAGAGTTCTGGCTGCTGGCCATCGCCGGCCACGGCAACGTCGCGCAGCATGAGATTGCCGGCCTCTGCGGCCTCGACCCCAGCTCGCTGGTGGCGGTGCTCGACGGCTTGGAGCGCCGCGGCTGGCTGCGCCGGCAGCCCAACCCGCGCGACCGCCGCATGCACTGGGTGCAGCGCACGGAAGCCGGCGACCGCCTGTTCGCCCGGGCGCTGCCACTCGCCCAACGCGCCGAGGCGCGGCAGTTGGCGGTGCTTTCCGCGCCCCAACAGCGCCGCCTGGTGGCCGCCATGCGCAAATTGGTGACGATTTCTGAATGACGAGAGATGCCATGAAACCATTCGGCAGCGTTGTGCTATTCACCGTCCTGGCGGGCGCGGGCAGCGCCTTCGCACAGTCTTCGTCCGGCGGCGGCTCGTCCGCGGCCGCTTTGCCGGCCGTCGTTTTGCCCGCGTCGGGCCGCAACAACCAGGGCGGCTCGGTCGGCGCGGCCGAACAGCCCGTGTCGGGGACCACCACCAGCGTCAACACCCTGAACCCCAGCGTGCAGATCTCCGGGCCCTACAGCGGCAGCACGCGCAGCACCACGGCCATGCCTTTTTCCGGCAAGCTGTCGCTAAAGGAGGCGCTCGAGCGCGGCCTGGCCTACAACCTGGGCGCGGTCGGCCTGGCGCAAACCGTGCGTCAAACCGGCGCGCAGGTGGCTGTGGCCCGCAGCGCTCTGCTGCCGAACATCAACGGCAACCTCAGCGAAACCGTGGAGCAGAACGATCTCGCCGCGCTCGGACTGCGCATCAGCGTGCCGGGCTTCCGTATTCCCACCATCGTGGGCCCGTTCAACTACTTTGCTCTCCAGGCCACCCTCAGCCAGACCGTGGCGAACATGACCGCGCTCCATAACTACCGCTCCGCCCAAGCCACCGCCCGCGCCAGCCAATACAGCCTGCAGGATGCGCGCGACCTCATCACTCTGGCGGTGGGCGGCGCTTATTTGCAGGTCCTGGCCGCCCAGGCCCGCGTCGACTCCGCGCAAGCCCAGCTCGACACCGCCAATGCCGTCTTCCATCAATCCACCGAACAGCACAGGGAGGGCGTGCTCGGGCAGCTCAACGTTGACCAAAGCCAGGTGCGGACGCTCACCCAGCAACAGCAGGTCATTACGCTGCGCAACGATCTCGCCAAACAGAAGATCAACCTGGCGCGGCTCACCGGCCTCGCGCCCAATGCCGGCTATCAGCTCACGGATAGCTTCCCCTTCAGTCCGGAGCCGGTCCCGGGTGTGGATGCCGCTGTGGCCCAGGCCGAACAACAGCGTGCCGACCTCAAAGCCGCCCAATCCCACGTGGAGGCAGCCGCGAAGGCCCTGTCGGCTGCGCGCGCCGAGCGCCTGCCGTCGGTCGCGGTCAGTGGCGACTACCAGCTGATCGGCACCAACCCGGCCCAATCGCATGGAGCTTTCACCTTTGTCGGCACCCTCAGCATTCCGCTGTGGCAAGGTGGGCGAGCCGCGGGCGACATCGCTCAGGCCGAAGCGGTGCTCGCGCAGCGGCAGGCCGAGTTGGACGACACCCGTGGGCAGATCGAAGCCGAAGTCCGCCAGGCCTACCTCGATCTCGAAGCCGCCGCCGGACAAGTCGAGGTCGCGCGCAAGAATCTGCAGGTTGCCCAGGAAACCCTGGAGATGACCCGCGCGCGCATGGAGGCCGGCGTGATCAATACAGTGGAGGTCGTCCAGGCGCAACAAACGCTCGCCAGCGCGCAATTGGACCTGATCAACAGCGTCTTCGCCCACAATTTGGCTAAATTGAGTCTGGCCCGTGCGCTGGGCCATGCAGCCGATCAGCTTCCCAGCCTGCTCAAACCGCAAGCGGCTCCGTTGCCATGAGGCGCCCGGCCGGTCAACTCACCCGCACCAGCACCTTCCCCATGGGGCTTTCCGCCAGGCGCGCGAACGCCTCGGGCACGCGCGCGAATGGGAAAACGCGATCCACCACCGGGCGCTTCCCGATCCCGCGCAGCCGTTTCACGATCTCCTGCCAGGCAAGCTGCGCCGTCTCCGGCGTGTAATCGCCCACGGCAACGCCGCCGATGCGATTGCGCTTGAAAAACAGCGACGCGGTGTTGAACTCCGGGACCGGCCCCGCGCTCCTGCCGACCACGCTGATGCGGCCGCCGTACCCCAGCGTCGCCACCACTTCGTTGAAGAGCGGCCCGCCGACATTGTCCACGACAAGATCCACGCCCTTCGGAGCAAGCGCGCCCGCTACGTCTTTCCGCAAGTTCGGATCGCCCGGGTCGAACACGAAATCCGCGCCGAGCTCCTTGAGCGTCGCGCCTTTTTGTGCGCTGCGCGACAGCGCAACAACCGTCAGCCCCATCGACTTCCCGAGCAGCACGGACGCCACTCCCACTCCCCCGGATGCGCCGGTCACCAGCAAAACCGAGCCGGGCGGAGGCGGATCCTGGAGGTCCGCCGCCGCGCTCCACTGCGTCAGCGCCTGCCACGCAGTCAGGAACACCAGCGGAGCCCCGGCCATTTCTTCCAGAGACCAGCCCTCTGGCACGGGAGCCAGGCTGGACGCCGGAACGACCGTTTTCTCCGCCAGCGTTCCCCACACCTTGACGCCCACATCGCAGCGCAGAATGCCGGCCGTCTCGCCCACCCGCACCTGTTCCACGCCCGGGCCTACCTCCAGGACATCGCCCACGCCATC
>DASQZT010000274.1:0-27268 GCA_035638575.1 Bryobacteraceae bacterium | reverse complement strand
GTATAACAACCAGTCGTCGTTGAGCGACCGCAAACTGGCCGGCGACCTGGATTGGAAGCAATGGCTCGGCTCCGCGCCGGACCGGCCGCTCGATCCGTTGCGCTTTTTCAACTGGTATTACTTCTGGGACTACTCCGGCGGCTTGCTGGTCGGACAGGCCGCGCACATCCTGGATTGCATCCAGTGGTACATGAATTCCAAAGAGCCGCTGACGGTTGCCGCGACGGCGCCGCGGCCTGGGCTGCCCGGCGCCGAGGTCCCCGAGACGGCGACCATCGCCGTCGAGTACCCGGAGAATTATCTGGCCGTTTTCACGCTCGGGTATCGCGCCATGCGATACAACGCTTACAACGATCAAATCAAACAATTCCACGGCAACAAAGCCCGTCTGGATGTGGGCCGCGAATGGTATTCGCTCTATCCGGAATCGGCCGCCGCCGCGGTCGACATGAAGCCGAGCGTCGAAAAGAAATCCCCGTCCAGCTTCAACTTCGCCACGCTGAGCCATATCCGCAACTTCATGGATTGCGTTGTCAGCCGCAAAGATCCCAACGCCCCGGTCGAGGCCGGCCAGGCAACCAACATTGTCCTCTGCATGGCCATGGACTCGCTCCGCTCGGGCCGCCGCCTGCGCTGGAACCCCCAGTCTCGCCGCGTCGAAGCGTAGCGCCTTGCGCCCGCGCCGGGTGGCGCGGACCTGACGATTCGCCGCACCCGGAGGAAGCGGTGCAGGAGCGCAGGCTGGACCGCAACGGCCGGACGTAAGGCCGCGGGCGCCACGAATTTCGTACCAAGCCCGCGGAATCCGCGCTAATCCGCTTGAATCCGCTTGTATCCGCCGCCGGAAACATTCAGAATACCAGTACGGGATATCCGAAATGGAAATCCCGTCATATCTGAAGGTGGGCTACCCCTTTAGGCGAACGCGTAGCGATGAGCAGGTCCTCCAGTTTCTCCGGGGACCGGGAGAACGGTCAAAATGAAGAAGGGAATAGGATCGATTTCGCGGCGAGGGTTTGGGAAGTCCGTGGCCGGGGCGGGTGCCTTGGCCGCGGCGCCCATGATTGTTCCCAGTTCGGTGTTGGGCCAAGCCGTGACCCAGACGGGCCAGCCTGTGGGCCAGCCCGGTGTTGTGGCGCCGAGCGATCGAATCATAGTCGGCGGCATCGGGCTCCGCAACCGCGGGCTGCAGGATTTGACGGCGGCCCTGGCCGATCCGCGGGTTCAGTTTGTCGGAATCGCCGATATCCGGGAATCCGTGCGCGAGAGCATCAAGTCCGGGGTTGACCGGCACTACGGAAACAACAACTGCGTCATGTACCACGATGCCGGAGAAATTCTGGCCCGCGAAGATGTCGAAGCCGTTATGATCGCCACCAGCGACCGCTGGCACGCCTGCATGGCGTCCTGGGCGGCGCAGTCCGGCAAGGACATCTACTGCGAGAAACCCGCCGCCATCTCGATTGCGGAGAGCTTCGCGCTGGCCGAAAATGTCCGCCGTTACGGGGTGGTCTACCAGGCCGGGTGCCAGCGCCGCAATGTCCCGAACTTCGAACTGGCGGTGGGGCTGGTCCGCAGCGGCAAACTCGGCAAACTGCTGGCCGTGCACGCCGACGATTGGTCGCGGACCGTCACACCGCTGGGCCACAGCTGGTGGGCCGAGGAACGGCCGGAGCCCAATCCGCTGGTCTTCGATTGGGACAAGTGGCTGGGTCCATGTCCGTGGCGCCCTTATAACGCCCGCTACCCGGATGGCGGACGGAGCCTGTTCTGGGATTTCCATGCCGGGATTCTGGAGTGGGCCTCGCACACCGGCGACATCTGCCAGTGGGCGGCCAATTGCGACCACACCCACGCTATCGAGTACGATCCGCAACCGGGCACCAGCCATGTAAACTGCTCTTATGCCAACGGTGTGAAACTGATCTTCCGCGGCGACGGCTGGCTGGACCTGGGTACGTGCCGCGTGCGATTCGAAGGGACCGAAGGCTGGATCGAGACGGGGGATTCCGGCAAGATGGAAATGTCCGAGAATCTCCGCCCCTACTTCCAGACGGTGACGATGCGGGGCACCGATCCCTCCCGCCACATCCAGAACTGGCTGGACTGCATCCGCTCCCGGTCGCTGCCGCGCGCCAACGCCGAGTCCACCTGTAACGCCCACGTCACCTCCCATTGTGCGTACATCGCGTGCCAACTGGGCCGCAAGGTGACCTGGGATCCCGCCAAACGTGCGTTCGTGAACGACGAGGAAGCCAACCGCATGCGGAGCCGGGCCTACCGCGAGCCCTGGCGACTGGATTCCCTGGCAACCAACATGTAGGAGACACGGCGAGAGGAAAAGGAGATTCACGATGCAACAAGGACAAACGCAACAGCCGCCCGCGCAGACAACGCCGGCAGGTGGAGCCGCCGGCCAAGCTCCTGGCGGGCCCGCAACCGGAGGACGAGGAGGGCGCGGGGGTGCTGCGCAGCCCATGCCTCCCATCCCGCCCGAGTTCGACGCCAACCCGATCTGGCAACTGAATCAGGCCAAGCTCATCGCGATCCTCAAGGACACTGGATCCACCACGTTTCAGAAGGCCATCGCCTGCAAACGACTGGCCCAAATCGGCAATAAGGAATCGGTGGCCCCGCTGGCGGCGTTGTTGAGCGATAGCCGGCTGGGCCACTACGCTCGCTTCGGCCTGGAACCGAATCCCGATCCGTCGGTGGACGAAGCGCTGCGCAGCGCACTAGCCAGGCTCAAGGGCCGCCTGCAGATGGGCGTGATTCACTCCATCGGGGTACGCAAGGACGCCAAGGCCGTGGACGCGCTCGGCAAGCTGATGTACGACCAGGACGTCGAGATCGCCCAGGCGGCGTCGGCGTCGCTGGGGACAATTGGCGGCCCCCAGGCCGCCCGGTTGCTGCGCGACGGCCTGAACCGCACTAAAGTCCCGGTGCTGCCGGTCGTGGCCCGGGCCACGCTGGTGTGCACCGAGGGGTTGATGGGCGCCAATCGCGCGCAGGCGTTGGAACTGTACACGCTCTTGAGCGGACCTTCGATGCCCAAGGTCGTGCGGCAGGCCGCTTATCGCGCGCTGAACGCCGCGGCGTCGAAGTCCACGGGCTGACCCCGCTTCATTGGCTTCGAGAACGACGGTTCATCGCGCATCTCGCCCGCCGGGCACCGCCCGACGCTCGAGCGCACCGGCATTGATGTGCGCAGGGAGGTGGGCCCGCGGGTGCGCGAGTGATCGAGAAGATAACGATGCCGGCTTAAGACTTAGTGCGTGGTAAAGTACGTTTGGGTGCTTCATGCGGCGAATCCCGAGATCCTGCTGGTTCTCTCTCTGCACGGTGCTGCTAGTCGCCCGGGGTTCTTTGGGAGAGGATCGGGCGTGGAAATCCAAACCAATCGCTCAGTGGAACGAGGAAGACGCGAAAGAGGTGCTCGCTGATTCCCCGTGGGTCAAGCACGTCACGCCGCAGCGCCTGCGCGATCTGAGTCCCGACGAGCGGCGGACGGGCGGAAACATGGAGGCAGGCATTGGGAAGGGTGTCGGTTTAGCAGGGATCGGTTTGCTAGGCCCGCTCAGAGAGGCCGAAGCCTTAGAGCGCGCCAAGGCTAAACCCACGCCCGGTCCGGTGGTGGTCCGATGGGAAAGCGCTCCTGTCCGCGCCGCGGAGCTGAGAGCGGGCGAGACCGCTCCCGCCACGGGCGACGCCTACTACGCGGTTGTGGTCTACGGCATTCCTCTTCCCAGCCGCTGGAATCTGGCGAGGGAGTTGAAGACCGTAGCGTATCTGAAGCGCTACCGGAAGAAGGATCTAAGGCCTTCGCGCGTCGAGATCCTACGAGGGGTGGACGGATTGGCCACGGTGGTGTATCTCTTTCGGCGTTCCGTGGAAATCACCAGGAAGGACCAGAGGGTCGAATTCGTGGCGCAGATCGACCGCCTTTTCCTGGAGCAGTTCTTCAAGGTCGAGGAGATGTCGCTCCTGGGCAAACTGGAGCTCTAAACCTGGTCCACATGTTGCGGCCATGTTCGCGGAGGAGGCGGCGCCGCTGCCAGACTGGCCCGACAGAACGGTTCCAGCGAGTTGAGGAGCCGAGCCTCCTGATGTAACCTATTCCATACCATTATGCTTTTACTCCGCGCAGCTCCAATTGTTCTGTTGCTGTTCTCAGATCCGGCGTCCGCGGCGGAGAGCCGGAAGTGGGTCGCGAGCTGGACAGCTTCGGTGCAAGGTCCCTATCCGGTGGGCAACGCCTCGGCTCAGCCGGATCTGCGCTTCGCATTTCCCTCCGCGGCGGCGGGGGCGCGCGATCAGACCTTTCGATTGATCGTGCAACCGGACATATGGGGGCCACAAGCGCGGCTGCGTTTTTCCAACGTATTCGGCACCAAGCCGGTGGCCTTCGACGGCGTATTCGCCGGGTTGCACCAGAGCGGAGGCGCGGTCATACCGGGCACCAACCGGCCGGTGCGCTTCAGCGGCAAGGCGAGCGTCACGGTGGCTCCCGGCGACTCTGTATGGAGCGATGCGGTCGCACTGGCGTTCACGGGGGACATCGCGGGCCGAAAGCTGGCGGTCAGCTTCCACGTGGCGGGCGAGAGCGGTCCCATGACCTGGCACGCCAAAGCACTGACGACATCGTACGTGACAGCGCCGGGGGCCGGCGCCAAGGGACACCTCGACGACGAGTCCGCGTTCCCGTTCAGCACGACTTCCTGGTATTTCCTCGATGCCGCCGACATGATGGCTCCGGCCGCCACACAGGTGATTGTCGCGCTGGGCGATTCGATCACCGACGGCACCGCGTCCACGCTGAACGGCGACGATCGCTGGCCGAATGCGCTCTCGCGGCGGCTGCATGCGATCTACGGCAATCGTGTGTCGGTAGTGGATGCAGGCATCGGCGGCAACCAGGTCGCGGGACCCGCGGAATATTCGGCACAGAAGCCGTTCGCCGGAGGCCCATCGGCGCGCCAACGGCTGGAGCGGGATGTGCTCAGCCTTTCGGGAGTCACCGTCGTAGTCTGGCTCGAAGGCATAAACGACTTCGGCAACAATGTGAACGCCCCGGCCGAGTCGGTGGAGGCTTGCATGAAGGAAGTGACGAGCCGCATTCGCGCCAAACTACCGCGGGCACGGGTTATCGGCGCCACGGTAACTTCGGCCCTCGGCAGCACGAACGCGGCGCACGGGTCGGCGGCGGAGGATCAAAAACGAAGAGCCCTGAACGAATTCATCCGGCATTCCGGCGTATTCGACGGGGTGGCGGACTTCGACCAGGCGACGCTGGATCCGCAAACCGGTGGCCTTCGGCCGGAGTTCGTGCCCGACAGCACGACGGGCGGCCCGGGCGACAAGCTCCACCCGAACCGTGCCGGCTATCTCGCTATGGCGATGGCGATCGACCTCAAACTATTGGTCCGCTGACATATCGGGTCCGTTACGGCGCCGAATCCGACCCCACCGCCTGCCTGCCCGAATTCAGTGTGTTGCTGCGCGCCGCCAGGTGGAAAACCTGGTTCGCCGCAAACCCCTGGCTGAACGTGATCGGCAGCATCAGGGTGAGCGTGTTGCCGCTGCCCACGACCGAACTTCCGGCCGCAGTGATGGAGCACTGGCTGTTGCTGACGTTGGGCAATAAGGTCATCCATCCCTTCGGGGACTTTCTGCTGCACGATATCGGCACGGGCGACGGCATCGTTCAGGCAGGTCCCCAGGACACGGCCAACAAGCTGCGGACCGCTCCCCTCTGGGGTCTCCGCACGAAGTCGCGAGTTATGCACGATCTCGCTTCGTTGACGCTGGAAGACGCCATTCGCAGGCATCGCGGCGAGGCGCGCCACGTTACGGCCGGGTTTCGCTCTCTGACCGCCGCGCAACAGCAGCAGTTGATCGTGTTTCTGAAATCGCTGTAGACGCGGAACTCACCGCCGGCAGCTTACTTGTGAGCCGATGGGCCGAATGATATATCCGTGCGCGCCCGCAAGGATGATACATTGATGCAGAATGATTCTGGAAGGCATTATTCCACCTCTGGTCACGCCCTTCGACGACCGCGAGGAACTGGACGAGCAGGCGCATCGAGCCGAGGTGCGTTACCTGATCGAGAAGGCGGGAGTGCACGGCCTGGCGGTGGGCGGCAGCACCGGCGAAGGTCAAACGCTGACTTGCGCCGAACTGCGCCGCCTCACGACCTGGACCGCCGAAGAGGCTCGCGGGCGAGTGCCGATAATCGCCGGTATCATCGCCAACAGTACGCGGGAGGCCATCGAACGCGGCCAGGCAGTCGCCGGCCTGGGGGTGGCGGCCTTGCAGGTCACGCCCGTTCACTACCTGTTCGCGCCCGATGAAGAGCGCTCCATCCGGCACTTCGCGACCATTGCCGAAGCCACCGGCATGCCGGTGATCATCTACAACGTCATCCCCTGGAGCTATCAACCCGCGGCGCGGCTGGCGCGGATGCTGCGGGAAGTGCCTGGCATCATCGGCGTGAAGCAGAGCGCCAGCGACCTGAAGACACTCGCCGACCTGCTGCTGCTGGCGCCGGAGAAGGCCCGTATTTTTTCCGCCGTGGACGCGTTGCTCTATCCCTCGTTCGTGCTGGGGGCCCACGGGTCGATCGGCGCCATCGTCACCGCCGCGCCGGAGTGGTCGGTGGCGCTGTGGAATGCGGTGCGCCGCGGCGAGCAGCAGACGGCGCTCGAATACCACAAGAAGCTCCTGCGGGTGTGGAACGCCATCGACGGCCCCAACCTGCCGGCCAACGTCAAAACCGCCATGGAACTGCAAGGCCGTGCGGGCGGGCGGCCGCGCTCGCCCATGCCGTCCACGAGCGCGGAACAGCGGGAAAGAATCGCGGCGGCGCTCATCAGCCACCAGTGAGGTTTCGGGCATGCAACGCCGCCGGCAGTGGACGGTCCCTGGCGGGAACGTCTCTGGCGCCAGAAGCGTTGAGCAACGGCGCGAAAGGCGAGCATGGCTCGCCTGGACCGATTGATAATCGGTCCGCAGATTGCCAACATGCCCCACACGGGGGTTGCGATTGGGTTTGTGGAGAGTGTCTGCGCCACGTCCAGGTATTTACGCCTTGGTCCCGGCCATCGACTTCCAGGCGTTTTCGGCGGTGATCCGGACCGTGCGGTTGTCGCTTTTCAACTTCGAAAGAATCGCCGCCGCGGCGTCCGCCGACCCGATCCGGGCGAGGCCGATCACCGCGGCGCACTGCCAGTGCTCCTGCGGCCGTTCGAGCGCGCCTTTGTAGACCGCCATCGCCTCGGCCATGTTCCCTTCCTTCACCTGTGCGTCGGCATAACGCAGCATGCCATCCATTACGTCGGTGGCCTGCGTGTCGGAGAGCCCCTTTATGTCCGGGTAGCGCGGCGCCGTGGCGGGCTTTTTGCCGATTCGCCCGAAGGCCCTTGCGCCCATCACGGCAATATCCTTGTTCGGCGACCGCATGGCCTCCAGGCACAGGCCCACGGCGCCGGGCGCGCGGCGGTGCCCCAGCGCGGCCAGGATGCGCGGCTTGAAATCGTCCGGCGCATCTTTGTAAGCGGCCATCAGCGCTTTATTGGAGGCCTCGCCGGGGATGCGCTCCAGGCAATACACCACCTCTTCGCGCAACTCCGCGGCGCCGATCCATTTCGCGATGGGCGGCACCGAGTCCTCGGCCGCGATGTCAGAAAGCAGCCGCAGCGCATGCACGCGCACCGGCAGCGGGTAATCCGGACCGCTGATGGCGATCAGGCCCCTCACTACACCGGCCCGGTTGGCCGACGCAGGGTCCTTTCCCACCGAGTGGACCATGGTGGTCAAGGCTTCCCTCGAGGCCTTTCCCACGCCGGTTTGGCCGGCGGCCAGCTTGCCGAGTTGTGGGATCACAGCCGGAGACGCTTCGCCGGCCTGCCGCCACGCGGCAAAGCGCGTATCGGCACTGTCGCTCTGAATATCAGCCAGGAACTTCTGGTCGTCCGCCATGTCGCCTCCTTACAGATGCCACGGGCCGCGGCCCGGGCGGCTCAACAGCCGGTTGGCTTCCTCGTCGTTGAGGAACCGCTCGTTCACCGGATCCCACTCCAGCTTGCGCTGCAACTGGAACCCGACGTTTCCCAGGATGCACAGCGAGGCCACGCGGTGCCCGGCCTCCATGGCCATGATGGGCTTCTCGCGGGTGCGCACGCACTGCTCGAAGTTCTCGTTGTGTCCGGGGCTGCGAGGCACCTTGCCGCAGTCGCATTGCGAAGCGAAGTCTTTCACCTTCTGGTCGGTCGCGGTGTTGGCGCCGTCGCCATAAGTGACCGTGAGCCTCCCCTTGTCGCCCTGGTAAACGGCGCCGTAGCGCGCCTGGATTTCGGCGGAAGGCGTGCCCGGCTGGGCCCACACCAGCGTCCAGTCCGGGTTCTTGAACTGGTAGGTCACCTCCATGGTGACCGCCGAGTCGTACATGCCGTCGCGCGGCGGCTCTCCCTTGGCATCGATGCTCACCGGCCCGGTATTGTCGGCGCCCATGATCCAGCTCGCGATGCTCATGATGTGCGCGCCGCGATCGCGGATCTGGCCTCCCCCGAAGTCGATCAGCCAGCGGAAGGAGCCGTGGGTATGCTTCGCATTGTAGGGGAGCCAGCGTGCCGGTCCGACCCACATGTCGTAATCGATCTCGGGCGGCGGATCGCTGTCGGGGGTCCAATCGCCCACCGGACTGGCGTAGTGCCAGCAGGTCACTTTGCTTACGGCGCCGAGTTGTCCGGCGCGGATGTAATTGGCCGCCTGCCACGCGGCGACTTGCGAACGGCCCTGCGAGCCGACCTGCACCACGCGCCCATAGCGGTCCGCTGCGGTGACCATGGCCCGGCCTTCCTCGATGGTGTTGCAAGCGGGCTTCTCGCAGTAGACGTCTTTGCCGGCCTGGCAGGCCATGATGGTCATCAGCGCGTGCCAGTGGTCGGGCGTGGCGATATGGACCGCATCCACGTTCTTGTCTTCGAGCAGCCGCCGGAAGTCCCGATAGGTCTTTGGCCGGCCTCCGACGCGCGTGGCCGCTTCATCCAGGTGCTTGGCGTCCACGTCGCACAGCGCCACGGAGACGGCGGGGCTTCTCAGGCTCTTGCCGTCGCCGCCTTGCCCGGGCGTGGGTGGAAGCGCCTTGCCGAGCTCCGCCTCGGGCCGAAGGTGCGTGCGCCCGCGCCCGCCGATTCCGATATGTCCGAGCCGCAGGGTGTCGCTGGGAGCCGGTTGCCCCTGACCGAGCACTCGCCGCGGCACGATGTCAAACAGAAATGCTCCGCCCGCCGCGGCCGAAGACTTCAGAAGGTCTCGTCGCCTCATGGTTGATTCCTTTCTCAAATAGTCCGCAGCAACTCCCGGGTATGCCGGACGCACACTTCAAGGTCGTCACACTGCTGCCGGCCGGGGTCTTTTCCGGGCGGCACCGGAATCGCCGGAGTCGGCTTCCCTCGCTCGGCCAGAGCGAGAAAGCGGCTGAACTCCCAGGCCGGCATCTTGCGGTAGCCATCCCAAAACTTGGGATCGAAGACGCTGAATAACCGGGGCTGCCTCGATACCAGGTTCTCAAAAATGAGCGGCACGCCGGGCCGCATGGCAATGAACTTCCGGATCCACCCGTCGATGTCCACATTGCCGTCGCCCATGTTAACCCATCGCACTGCAACACCCTCCGGCACGCGCCACACGGCGCTGTCCCGGAGGTGCGAGGTTTCGGCATAAGGCCCCAGCATTTCGAGCGTCATGTGCGGATCTTCCAGCATCCACACGGGGTTGGCCGAATCCAGGCAAACGCCGAGGATATCTCTGCCCGCCGCCTCCACCATCGCCTTGAGCTCGCGAGCCTGGAGGTCGCCGCCGTGGTTCTCCACGGCGAGTTTGACACCCGAGTCCAGGATGCGGGAACGCATCCCGCGCACGGCGCGCACCATGTTCTCTATGTGCATGTCGATCTCGGGCCGCTCGGTTGCGCTGCCCAGCACGACCCGCATGGAGCGGGCGCCGAAGATTTGCGAGGCCCTCAAAGCAGGGGCCACCTGCTCTTCGACGGTGCCCAGACCGGCATTGAACGACTTCGAACTGGGACAGACCGAACCATGCGCGAGGACGAGCGAGATGCCCAGCTTATCGGCATGCGCGCGGACCTGTTTGACGGCGGATTCGTCGAGCAGCATGTCGCGCGACAGGGAGATCATGGCGTGACGGAGGTCGATTTTGGAGAGGTAATCGAGGAACTCCGCCGGCGTCCATTTCATCTGGCTGACGCTGCCCGAGATGGCCCCAAGTTCCACTTGCGGGCGCTGTGCCGAAGCCAAGGACTGCGCCACCGCAGCTCCGGCGCCGGCCAGGAAAGTCCTTCTGTCGATCGGCATCACGTGCTCCCTTAGAACCAGAACCGCGGAGAGACTTGCATCAGTCCGGGTTCCGGGCGGCGGTGGGCTGCCCGAACCCTTCGGGTGGAACCGCGCCGTGTCGTTCGCTTTCAAATGACAAGCTGAGGTTAAAGTGTCACATCCATTCCCCGTTGTCAAACGTAACCCGTTAACGCGCTAACCGGCGGCACAACGACTCCGGCGGCCACCAGTGGACGAGGGCACATGAACCGATATAAGGGCTTCACCTGAATCCGGTCCGCGTTCAGGCTGCTACCTGCGATCATCAGGTGATCACAATGAACGCACGCGTCGGACTCTTGCTGTTTAAAGTGCCGGGCTTGCCGGCGCTCAAACCGGGGTTGAATACGCCGCCGGAGCGGGCCGGGCACCTACCACCGCCGCTCCCGCCCAGAAAACCGGCAAGGCAATCGCAGGAGCTTTCGAGAATCTGAACCGCACTCTCCAGAATGCGGAGGGATCGAAGCCGGCAACGCCCAGCGCCACTTCCGGACCGCGCCGGCCTCAAAAAGCGGTAACCGTCAAGCCGCAATCCCATACGGAAGTGACCGAACCGAAGGCGGACGTCTCGTATGAAGATCCTTCAGGCATTCAAGAGGGGATGGAGTATGGCGAGGTGGAGCGCCGGTTTGGACCACCGTCATTGAAGTTGACCACCGGTCTCGGAGAAGAGACACTCTGCTACACACAGACCAGCTAATGAATGGGATGAACGCTAAGGCGTCCTGGGCAATACTGGCGATTTCCGCGCTTTGGTCGGTCTCCCATATACCATCCAAATCCCACGCCCAACTTCAGGGTCTTTTTCTTGCTTCCTTGATCAGGGGATACGTTTACTATAAGTCCAAGTCCATTCTCCTGCCTGCGTGGATTCACGTCGTCGCAAACGCGGGATATTTGGGCGGGATATTGATTGTAGCCCTATACTGCCTGATCCCAGCGGAACCTTCGTGCGGCGGTAGTTCAGGATCCCGTCGAGATGATCCAACGGAGCTGGCATGATGTGGAACTTGTCATACACGATCCGGCAAGTTTTGTGTGCTCTATGACCCGCTGGACGGGCGCCACACCCACAACGTCATAACTATGCCAGGCGGCCAGGATGTTACGGACGAAGAGTGCGCCAGGGCCGCGCTCAGCGGGCGGGACACGACATCAGCGGCCTGAGCGCCTTGCGGGTCGCCGCCGGAGATTGTGACGGTTCGAGCCAGCATCGCGTCGATGTAGCGAACAAGAAGCTGCAAAAGGTCGAACGTCCTCCGGCATCGCGCTGACATCCCCTTACTCCGCAATCGCGTATCTCTTCATCTTATTGATGAGCCCCTGCCGGCTCAGCCCCAGCCGCTTGGCCGCCTGTAGCTGATTGTTCCGCGTCTCCCTCAGCGCTTCGGTGATCATGCGCTGCTCCAGTTCCGCCACCGCGTCCTTCAGCGACTCCGCCCGCGCCGTGCGTGCGGCCGGCCGCGTGGGCGCCGGCCCCGGAATGCCTTCCGACAAATCGTCCTCGCCGATCACGTTGTCGCGCGCGCAGGCCGCCAGCCGCATCACTTCGTTGCGCAGCTGCCGCACGTTTCCCGGCCACGGAGCGGTCGCCAGCCGCCGAAACACCGCCGGCGCGAACTCCAGCCCCGCGCGCCCGCTCTCCTGCCCGTACTCCCTCAGAAAGTGATTCGCCAGCAGCGGAATCTCTTCTCGAATCTCCCGCAGCGCCGGCATGTGGATGTGGATCACCTTGATGCGGTACAGCAGGTCCTCGCGGAACGTGCCCTTGCCGATCTCCGCCTCCAGGTCCTTGTTCGTGGCCGCCAGCAGCCGCACATCCACCGGCACCGGCGCGCGCCCGCCCACGCGCTCCACCACGCGCTCCTGCAAAACCCGCAGGATCTTGGCTTGCGCCGTCAGGCTCAGGTCCCCGATCTCGTCCAGAAACAGCGTGCCGCCGTCCGCCTTCTGGAACTGTCCGAGCCGCGGCTGCACTCCCGTGGCCACCCCCTTCTCGATGCCGAACAGCTCGCTCTCCAGCAGCGTCTCGGGCAGCGCCGCGCAGTTCAGCGCCACGAACGGCCGCCGCGCCCGCGAACTGGTCCGGTGGATCGCCCGCGCCACCAGCTCCTTGCCGGTGCCGCTCTCTCCCGTGATCAACACGCTCACCACACTGTCGCGGATGCGTTCCACCAGCCGAACGATCTGCTGGATTCGCGGTCCCGTGCCGATAATCCCGTGCGTCGCGTACCGGCTCTCCACCTCCCGCCACAGATGCGCGTTCTGCATCACCAGCTCGTCCTGCGTGCGCCGCAGCTCGCCCACCAACTGCGCCGTCTCGATGGCAATCGCGGCATGCGACGCCAGGGCCGCCAGCGTCTGCTCGTCGCGCGCGCAAAACCAGCCCACCCGCTTGTTCAGCACCTCGAAGGCGCCGATCGTCTCCCCCGCCTGGTTTCTCACCGCCACCGCCAGCACCGTGCGCGTGCGATAACCCGTCTGCCCGTCGATCGCGTCGTAGAACCGCGGATCGCTGTAGGCGTCGCGAACGTTGATCGTCTCGCCCGTCAGCACCGTGCTCCCCGCGATTCCGTGGCTGGCATCGAAGCGCAGAATCTCGTCGCTGCCCAGCGCCACCTTCGACCACAGCTCGTTGCGTTCCCGGTCCAGCAGGAAAATGCTGGCGCGGTCGCAACCCAGCAGGTCCGTCGCTTCCCTCGCAATCAGGTCGAGAAGCGCCCCCAGGTCCCGTTCCGAATTCATCTTCTGGCAGATCGCCAGGATAGCCGAGAGCTTCTCGGCGAGTTCCGGCTGTGGCGAAGGTCCCATGGGGTTTCAGTCTATCGCATCCGGCGATCGCTGTCCAGAAAGTAGACAACCTGTAAACGCCGATTTCCCATGTCCATGTCCTGTACAATCAATTAGCACCATATCTGATTGAAAACAAGACAGTTAACGCTGATACAAGTTTGGCTCTTCTCCTGCCCTAAGAGGGAATGTAGGTTTGGGCTCCTCCGACAGGAGGCCCGAATCGCGCGGATGCGTCGGAGGACCTTCGCACGGTCTCGGGAAGGGGGAGCCCGCCCTGCCAGAATGTCGCACCCGTCCTGCGCTGCCGCGAAAGCGGGGCGCAGGACACCCTCTCCATTGCCGCCAGCCTGCGGCTATCATCGACCTATGGGCGCTACTCGCTTCCACCGGTACGAGATTCGCAACCGCTGGACCGGCAATCAGGGCACCGGCACCTCCGCCTATACCGCGTATAGCCGCGATCATGAGCTGAGCGCAGCCGGCAAACTGTTATTCATACCGGGTTCCTCCGATCCTGCGTTCCGGGGAAACCCAGCTCGTTATAACCCCGAGGAATTACTGGTCGGAGCTATCTCTGCCTGCCACATGCTCTGGGTGCTCCACTTATGCGCCGATGCCGGCATCGTAGTCCTGGACTACTCCGACGAGGCTATTGGCGAAATGGTCGAACATCCGGACGGCTCCGGAGAAATCACCCGCGTAGTACTTCAGCCGCGAATCCGGATCGCAGATGCCGCCCGCTCCGCGGAAGCCATTGCGCTGCATGATCGCGCGCACGGCCTGTGTGCCCTCGCGCGCTCCATGAACTTTCCCGTGGTTAACGAGCCTCAGATTATTCCCATATAGCCCATGTGGTATTACTGAGAGTTTTTTCCGTAAGGACCTGAACCGTACCCTATACCCTTTCGGTACATTCAGGTCTTTAACTTTAGTTAGTAATCAATTACTGTCGAGCCATGAGATCGACACTGTTGCTGACCTTGATCCTTCTGCTCGCCGGTACGCTCGCTACGGCTGGCACCCTTCAGGACCCTTTCCACCAATCCCAGGCCGGTTGCTCCTACACGTTGACCACGCCGTTTTCCACCTGTGACGTCATCGGCGACGAGATGCTGTTTGACATACAGAAAGCCACCGTAACCGTATCCACCAGCTTTATCGATGCAACCGTGTTCTTCAACTACGGTGGTGGGAGTTCGCTGTCTTCGTTCAATGTGGGCGGCGCCGATCTGAACGTTGGCGACCTCTTCTTCTACGATCCGAGCAGCCCGCAAACTTCCCACTATGATTCGCTCCTGACTTACCCCGAATATGCCTACGGAGTGCCGCTGGTCAATCACGATGGTCTTACCGCGGGCAACCTGTATCAGGTCGCGAACTTCAACGGCCTGCAAACCGCCGATTCGATTCTCAACCAGCCCGGCATGTACTATCGGCACACCCAGCCCGTATGGATGACTACCGGTGAAACGTTGGCCGCCACTGGCACCGGCGTGTCGGTAACCGCCACCGGCGCCGACGGAGTGAGCGGCGCCCTCTACGAAGCCTCGATCCATATCCCCACGCCGGCCGCTTTTCCTCTCTTGATCAAGAACAATCAGATCGGCATTGGATTCGAAGCCGCGACCTGCGGCAACGACGTGCTGACGGGTCTGATCGTCGTGACCCCCACTCCCGAGCCCACATCCCTGACTTTGATGGGGGCCGGCCTCGGCCTCATGGGCTTCGGCCTCTGGCGCCGCAAACGCAGACTAACCGAGCCGCGACCGTAAGGAAGCGGTCACCCCTACGGTTTCAGAATCACCTTCATCAGGTCCGATTCCCTGCGGTATAGCCGTCCGAACCACGCCGGCCCTTCCTCCAGCGGCGCCACCGCGCTGATCAGCGGATCCACCCGGATCGCGCCGGACGCGATCAGCGCGATGCACGCCGGGTATTCGCCGCTCGAAGCGCACGAGCCCTGCAGCCGGATCTGGCGCGTCACCACGGCCTGCAAAGGCAGCTCCACCGTGGGCGCCACGTTGCCCACCAGGGTCACCGCGCCGCCCTTCGAAGCGCAACCGATCGCCGTGCGCACCGATTCGTTTGCTCCCACGCACTCCACCACCACGCCGGCGCCCCGCCCTTCGGTCATCTCCCGAACCGCCGCGGCCGCATCTTCTTTCTTGGAATTGAGCGTGCCGGTCGCGCCCAGCCCGCGCGCCGCCTGGAGCCTGGATTCGTCCACGTCGATTGCCACCACCCGCGCACACCCCGCCGCCCGCAGCGCCTGCACCGCCAGCATCCCGATCATCCCGCTCCCCACCACCACCGCCGTCGCCCCCAGCTGGAACGGCGTCAGATTCACCGCGTGTACCGCCACGGAAACGGCTTCGATCAGCGCCGCCTGCTCGAAGGTCATCTGATCCGGGAGCCGGTACACGATGCGCCGCGGCACCGCCACGTACTCCGCGAACGCGCCGTGCCGGCGGTACTCTCCCGGCGAAACGCCCAGCACCTGCCGGTTCTCGCACAGGTTGACCTCTCCGCGCCCGCAGAAATAGCAGCGCCCGCAGTAGATCGTGGAGTCGAACGTCACGCGGTCGCCCGCCCGCAGGTCGCCCACCCCGGCGCCGGTCTCCACCACTTCGCCGGCCGCCTCGTGGCCCATCACCAGCGGCGGAATGCGCCGCCCGGTCGACCCGTCGAGCCCGTGCACGTCGCTCCCGCAAATGCCGCACGCGCGCACGCGAACCAGCACGTCCTCCGCCCCGATCTCCGGCTCCGGCATCCGGACCAGCTCGAGCTTCATGTACTCTTTCAGCATCAGCGCATTCATATACACGCCATCGTACACTCGTGGCGCCCGCAATTGCACGCCGGGGAACCCGGCAGCCCCCGCCGGTGTCGATACTCAAGTCGGAATCGCGTGCAAGACGTCCTCCCATCCCGCCCCGACCCGTCCGCGCCGCGGAAAATGAGGGAGGCCCCTTTCCTGGTGCAGGCCGCCGGACTGCTCGCCACTGGATGGCTGATCTGGCTCACCTCGCTGTCCCCGCGCATCCACCGCTTCACCTGGTCCAGCCTCATCGGCCACGCCCTGGGATATGCCCTCCTCGCCTGGGTCTGGAGCGCCGTCATCACGTTCGCGCTGTACCTGGCCGTCCCCGCTCACCAACGGCGCGACGTGCTGTGGACCTCGTTTCGCACCGCCGGCGCCGCCGTCTGGTTCGCGCCCGCCATTATCCTCTTGACGCAGCTTTCCCCCGCGGCCCTGGCGCCCGCGCTCGTGTTGGTAGTCACCGCCACCCGCCTCCTCTATTGCGAGTGGCGGCTGCGCCATCCGCCTCTCGAAGACCCGGCGCCGCTTCCTTACGTGCCGGGGACCTTCGGCGAAAATCAACCGCCGCCGCCATTTTTCCTGAACCGGTTGGCGCCCGCGCTCGTCGTGGCTTTGTGCATCCAGGCGGGCGTGATCGCGATTTGGTGGCGCTTCCCTCTTCTGGCCGCCGGGCTGTTTGCGGCCGGCGCTGCCGTCCTCACCATCAACGCCGTTTCATCCGGCGCCGTCGAGGTCGAAAACCCGCGCAACTTGCCGCGGGCGATCCTCGGAGTTCTTC
Organism: Bryobacteraceae bacterium; assembly: GCA_035638575.1. Lineage (GTDB taxonomy): Bacteria > Acidobacteriota > Terriglobia > Bryobacterales > Bryobacteraceae > DASQZT01. The sequence goes on along the minus strand of DASQZT010000274.1, from coordinate 10,479 downwards.
TTACCCTGGTGTTGGCCTCGGGACTCACCGTGGGCGGCCTCAGCGGGCGCGTGATTCACAGGCCTGGCCTCGGAGGCGCGCCAAGCGCCGGTGTTCCCGCCGGGCTCCTCGAAAAAGCCCGCGCGCTCCTGCGATCGGTTCTCTATGGCGAGCAGCCGCCCGGGGAAGCCTCCGATTCGCTCTCCAAAGCGACTCCCGAACTCCCCGGCAACGCCTTCCCGCCGGGCAGTTTTCCGGGGGTGGTTTTGACCTCCGAAGTGCGGCCCGTTCCTTTGCTGGTCACTCCCATGCCGGCCAACCGCGCTCTCTTCGGTGCATCCGCCCAGACTTACAGCATTCCCTTCGGCGGCGAGTACTGGTTATACCGGTGGCTGTATCGCAAGCCGCCCCTGAACTCCTATCGCCAAAAGGGAGACCCCGCGGCCCTCTCCTTCAGCACCACCGACCACTGGCCCCTCATGATGGAAGCCCGCCAGAAGTTGGACCAGCCCATCGACCTCCGATGTTGCAGCACTGTGCGCGTGGACATCTGGAATGCCGACCGCAATCCCGGCGCCGTGACCTTGCAGCTTTTTGCCTGGGACACCGGATCGCCCGCCGCGCGCTCCACCCCTCTCGGCAGCGCGTCCGTGCACTCGGCGCCCGACCTCCGCAAGGACCCGGCGATCGCCGTCCCCGAGACCCTGGAGTTTCCGATCCCGCCCGACGTGATCGAAAACTGCACCGAGTTTCAGATGGTCTTCCGCCGCTCCGGCGACCGCATGGACCGCAGCACACGCATTGCCATCGACCGTTTTCTTTTGGTGCCCCGGTAGGTTACCGGTCGGCGGGATCTAACGCCGGCCGGGCCGCTACACAGGCCCGGCCGGCCGTTCGGCAGCGTCCGCTCGCGCCCCCCGCGCGCCTGGGCGCAAATGCAGGAGGCGATGGAGGCATCACACAAAAACGCTGCCGCTCATGTTCACTCCATCTAGCGACGGCTTGATTATACTCCCAAATATCGGACGTGTACATCCAATATTTGCGATTTGTGTGTGTGCGCACAAATCGGCTGCCGGCCCCTCGGCGCCCGGCAGAACTAAAATAGACTTGGTGATCGGCAAAGTCACAATCATCACCGGCGCTAAGGGCGGACTCGGCACTTTCGTCACCGAATCGTTTCTGGCCGCCGGCGCCAAAGTCATAGGCGTGTCGCGTTCGATCCAGGCCAGCGACTTCCCGCACGCCGAATTCTCCGCCATCGCGGCGGAGCTCACCAGCGCCGATGCGGCCCGGCAACTGGCCGCCGAGGTGGTTGCCCGCTTTGGCCGCATCGACGTCCTCGTGCACGTCATGGGCGGCTTCGCGGGCGGTCAGAGCGTGGCCGAAACCGGCGACGCCACCTTCGAGCAGATGCTCGACCTCAACTATCGTTCCGCTTTCTTCATCGCGCGCGCCGTGCTGCCGCAAATGAGGCAGCAAGCGAGCGGCCGCATCCTCGCCGTAGCCAGCCGCCAGGCCGTCGAACCGGCGCCCATGGTAGGAGCTTACAGCGCCTCCAAGGCCGCGCTGGTCTCGCTCGTCCGCACCATCGCCCTGGAGAACAAGGATTGCTCCATCACGGCCAACACCGTGTTGCCGGGCACCATGGATACTCCCGCAAATCGCGCCGGAGATCCCCAGGCCGACCGGTCGCGATGGGTCCAGCCGTCGCAGGTTGCCGCGCTCCTCGTGCATCTTGCGTCGGACGCCGCCGCCGAAATCACGGGCGCGGCCATTCCGATCTACGGCAAGCAGCTCTGACATCGTGGGTGTAGTGGAATCGACCCCCTCAAGGGTCTTTGGAATGGACTCGCTGTCCGCCTCGCGAGGAGAACCATGAAATTACGGCCGGCCGCCTTCCTCTACCTTGCGCTAGTAACCGGGTCGGCCGCCGCACAGACCATCAACACCGTCGCCGGCGGCGGACCGCCCGACGGCATTCCCGCGGTCAACGTCTCCCTAGGCTATGAGTCGTACACCGGCGGCACCCTCGCCGTCGACACCGCCGGCAACCTCTACTTCGCATCCCCGGCGCATCTCCGCGTGTTCAAAGTCACCCCTGGCGGCGCCATCGCCGCCATAGCGGGCAACGGAACTTCGGGCGTGGCGGGTGAAGGCGGACCGGTAACCGCCGCCCAGCTCTATCCAGCGGCGGTCGCTGTGGACTCGCTGGGAAACGTCTATGTCGCGGAAGATGGTGCTCGCGTCCTCGAGATATCCGCCGGCATCCTCACCAACGTCGGGGTGAGTAACGCGCTCTCGATGGCCACTGATGCCGCTGGCAATCTTTACTTCATCGGCCGGGCGGGGGTCTACAAGCTGTCCGGCGGCGCCGTCACCCTGGTGGCGGGAGGCGGATCCGACACCGGTGATGGAGGCCTGGCAACCAGCGCGGCGCTCTCTCAGTCATTTGGCCTGGCTCTCGACACTTCCGGCAACATCTACATTGCCGAAACCGGCGCCAATCGTATTCGAAAGGTCTCGGACGGCATCATTACCACCGTCGCTGGCTCCGGCGTGCCCGGCTACTCCGGCGATGGAGGCCCCGCCACCAGCGCCCAACTCCTCCATCCCGACCAGGTGGCCGTCGATGGCAGCGGCAATCTCTACATCGCCGACTACTCCAACAACCGCGTCCGCAAAGTCTCCAACGGCATCATCACCACGGTCGCGGGCACTGGCGTTCCCGGCTACTCCGGCGATGGCGCGGCGGCCACCAACGCCACCCTCCATTTTCCGAGCAGCGTGGCCGTGACTCCCTCTGGCGATCTCTACATCGCCGAGTATTGGAACCAGCGCATCCGCAAGGTGTCCGGCGGCGTCATCACCACCTTCGCCGGCAACGGCCTGTACGGCGCCGATGGCGATGGCCTGCCGCCCACCGGCGCTCAGCTCCTCAAACCTCACGGCGTCGCGCTAGACGCTGCCGACACCCTCTATATCGCCGACTCCTACAACCACCGCGTCCTCCGGTCCTACGCCGGCCTCATCACCACGGTCGCCGGCACCGGAGTGTCGGGTTACTCGGGAGATGGCGGTCCGGCTGCCAGTGCCCAACTCGGCGTTCCCGAGGCCCTTGCGGTGGATTCCGCCGGCAACCTGTACATCACGGATTCCCTGTACGACACCATCCGCATGGTTTCGGGCGGAATCATCCGGACCATCGCAGGTAACGGCCGCATCGGCTACTCCGGCGATGGCGGCCCCGCTTCGGCATCCACGCTCCAGGGTCCCGAGGGAATCTTCGTGGCCCCCAAGGGTGACATCTATTTTGCCGACACGTTGAACAACGTGGTTCGCAAAATATCTGGCGGCATCATCACCACCATAGTGGGGAACCCATATCTCGGTCCGGGCTATTCCGGCGATTTCGGCCCCGCCATCCTCGCCCGCCTCTGGTACCCCAGTGACGTGGCCCTCGATGGCCGCGGCAACCTCTACATATCCGACCATGGGAACCACCGCATTCGCAAAGTCTCCAACGGCATCATCACCACCGTCGCGGGGAATGGCGACGAGACCTCATCCGGCGATGGCGGACCTGCCATCAGCGCCGGAATGTATCCCGAGCGCCTGGCACTCGATCCCTCCGGCAATCTTTATATCAGCGAAATCGCGCCCAGCACGCCAGGCACTTTCGCCGGCAGCCGCATCCGCAAAATCTCCGCAGGCATCGTCACGACCATCGTCGGCGGCCCCGTAGCCGGTTTCTCCGGCGACGGCGGACAGCCTCTGAACGCGTAGATAGATGGTCCGCTCGGTATCGCCATAGCTTCCGGCTCCCTGTACATCGCCGACCTCTCCAACAACCGCATCCGGCAAGTGACTGGCGTGACCATTCCGCCGCCCGCCCCTTCCTCTGTGACTCCGCCATCCGGCAGCGGTGTCAGTCAGTCCATGACGTTCACCTTCACCGATCCGCGCGGCTATCAGGACCTCGATGTAGTCAACGTGCTCATTAACGACTTCCTGGACGCACGCAATGCCTGCTACGTCACTTACAGCCGCTCATACAACATGTTGTATCTGCTCGACGATGCCGGCACGGCTCTTCTGCCCGGAGTTACCCTCAGCTCATCCGGCGGCACGCTCTTTGCGCTCGGCAACCGGCAGTGCACGGTGATCGCTTCCGGCCCTCCTGTGTCGAGCGGCAACACTCTGGCGCTCACTCTGAGCCTGACTTTCTCTCCTGCTTTCTCCGGCAGCAAGCTGATCTGGCTGGCGGCCCGCGACATTGCCGGGAACACGTCGGGATGGCAGCCGTTGGGTACGTGGACCGTGCCCGGCGCTGCCGCCAGTGCGCTTGCCGCCGCCGGAGTCACTCCCGCCGCCGGCGCCGGATCGCACCCCTCGTTTACGTTCACCTTCACCGATACCAACGGCGTCTCCGACATCGGCGTGGTGGATATTCTGATCAACGATTCGCTCGACGCGCGCGCCGCCTGTTACCTGGCTTACAGTTGTCCCCTGAACCTCCTGTACATAGTCAACGATGCCGGCACGGAGGTATTGCCGCCGATCGTTCCGGGGCAAGGCGTGGCGGTCGAAGCGTCCGTCAGCAACAGCCAGTGCTATGTCCCCTCGACACTCAATATGGTGAGTCTCAACGGCAATGTCTTATCCCTGACCCTGTCCCCCATTTTCTCCACCTCCTTCACCGGTAACAGGGTGATCTACATGGCCGCCCGCGACGTCTCCGGCGCCCAGTCCACAGGCTGGCAGGCCATGGGCACGTGGACCGTGCAGTGAACCTTGCTTATCCGCGTTGATCCGTGTTCATCGGCGGCCATCCCTCTTGCCGTTGCACAATAGGTCAGTGGTGCAACCCTCGGCAATCCTCTTCGATCCGCGGTGAACTTTCGATGCGGGAACAGCGCCGGGGCGCGAATGTGTGACCTGTCCCGGGGCTGCTACCAGGACGCTTCGGGCCACACAATGGCAGGCAATCGCAGGCGCGGAGTAACAGCCGGCCAGACACGACCGCTTGGTTTTGGTCCCCTCTTCGGCGTCCCGGTCGGGTGCCCAGGGCTTACACCCGATGGGTCCATCTGTTGCACCTGTTTCAAAAAAGCCAGCCCGGCCGCGAGCGTGATATAGGATAGAAGAGTCTGAAACCGGAGCGCTGAATGAAGCCGCAATCCACATACCTGCTAAAGATCGTCCTCGGCGTTCTCTTCATGCTCGGCGCTTATTGCGCCGGCTGCGGCCGGATCGACCTCTGGCCCGGCTGGTGTTATGCGGCGTTCTTCTTAGTCATGTTCCTCGCATCCTTCCGCATCGCCCTGAGGGTCGCCCCCGATCTCATTGTGGCGCGCGTGTCCTGGGACGCGGGTGCCAAGCGGTGGGATCAGCCCATCGTTACGTTCTTGATGCTTGGTCCGATCGTTACCTGCCTGGTGGCCGGTTTGGACGCGCGCCATAACGGCCTTCGTGCCGCGGATTTCAGGGTCGCCCTGGGCTATGTCCTGGCAGTGGCGGGCTCCGCGCTCACGCAGTCCGCCGTGGCGGTAAACCGGTTCTACGCGCCCGTCATGCGGATCCAAAAGGAGCGGGGGCATACGGTCGTCGACACCGGGCCTTACCGGCTGGTGCGTCATCCGGGGAATATGGGCAACGTCATCTTGAACGCCGCCGCCCCGTTAATGTTGGCGTCGGACTGGGCGTGGATTCCGGCCGCGACCCTGATCGTCGTGACAATCGTTCGCACCATGCTGGAGGACCGCGCGCTGTGCCAGGAATTGCCCGGCTATGCGGCCTTTGCCGGGCGCACCCGCAGCCGGCTCATTCCCGGAATCTGGTAGCTGTGGCAAGCGGAGGGCGCCGCGAGCTACAGTGATGGCGTGATAGAACTCCGCAAGACAATTCTCTCGACCGTGCTCGCGGCCTTAATGGCGTCGAGTTTCCCTCCGCCGGCCAAAGCACAGTATGTCCAGCAAGGCGGCAAGCTGGTCGGCACGGGCCTCCTGGGAACGCCGGGGGACTGGGCTGTTGCCATATCCGGAGACGGCAACACGGCGATCGCCGGAGGGCTTGGCGACAACAACAACGTGGGGGCGGCGTGGGTCTACACGCGGAGCAGCGCGGCCCAGGGTTCGAACTGGAGCCAGTACGGCGGCAAGCTGACTGGCGGGGGCGCCGGGGGGCAGGCGTTCTTTGGCGGAGCCGTCGGGATGTCCGCCGACGGGAGCACGGCCATCGTGGGGGCCACCAGCGACAATTCCAATGTGGGCGCGGCGTGGATCTTCGCGCGGGCGAATGGAGGCTTTAACCAGCAGGGCGGCAAGCTGGTGGGCTCCGACGCCACAGGTCTCCCGCAATACCAGGGCAGTGGCGTCGCGCTCTCCGGAGACGGCAACACGGCCATCGTGGGGGGATCCGGCGACAACTACCCCATCGGCGCGGCGTGGATCTACACGCGGAGCAACGGTGTGTGGACCCAGCAGGGCCCCAAGTTGGTGGGCACCGGCTACGGAAGCTCGTCGTTCCAAGGGTGGTCGGTCGCGCTGTCGGGGGACGGGAACACGGCGCTGGTGGGGGCGCTCGGCGACAACGGCTATACCGGCGCGGCGTGGGTCTTCACGCGGAGCAACGGTGTGTGGACTCAGCAGGGCAGCAAACTGATCGGCGCCGGCGCGATCGGAGCGGCGGCCCTAGGCTACTCGGTGGCGCTCTCCGCGGATGGCAACACCGCCATCGTGGGGGGACGGCAGGACGCCGCCAATGTGGGCGCCGCGTGGATCTTTACGCGGAGTAACGGAGTGTGGACCCAGCAAAGCAAGCTGGTTGGCACGGGCGCCGTGGGCCAGTCCTACCAGGGCAGCTCCGTCTCGATTTCCGCGGACGGCAACACCGCCGTTCTGGGAGGATGGGGGGACAATGATTCCGCGGGCGCCGTGTGGGTCTTCGCGCGGACCAACGGTGTGTGGAACCAGTTGGGCGACAAGTTGATTGGGACCGGCGCTACGCCGGGAGCGGAACAAGGCTACGCCGTCGCGATATCCGGTGACGCGGCCACGGTGTTCGAGGGCGGGTTCTCCGACAATAACAACGTAGGAGCCGCGTGGGCGTTCGCCTCGCAAGGGGCGGCGGCGCCCGCGGCTACGTCGGCCAGTCCGGCGGGAGGCAGCGGAACTACCCAGACGTTTACCTTCACGTTTTCGGATACCGGCGGGTGGCAGAGCCTGACCGTGGTGGACGCGCTCGTCAACAACGTGCTCGATGGGCGGCAGGCCTGCTACGTGGCGTTCGTGCCGTCGGGCGCTAACTCCGGGTCGGTTTACCTGGTGGACAATGCCGGCGATGCGGGAGGGCCGTACTCGGGGATGGTGCTGCCGGGATCGGGCAGCGTGAGCAACGGCCAGTGCAGCATCACGGGGGCCGGCAGCCTGGTAGCGGGCAGCGGGAATACGCTGACGCTGACGCTGCCGATCACCTTCACGCCGGCGTTCGCGGGCAACAAAGTGGTCTACCTCTCGGCGCAGGACGCTTCGTCGAACACGGGGTGGCAGGCGCTGGGAACGTGGACGGTCCCAGGGACGGGCATCGCCGGTCCGGCGGTCAGCGGAGTGAGCCCGGTGCGCGGCACGGGCTTCACCCAGACGCTGACGTTCACCTTCACGGACACCAACGGATGGCAGGACATCTCGGTGGCGAACGTGCTGATCGCGAGCGCGATCAACGGCATCGGCGCGTGCTACGTGGCGTTCGCGCCCTCCGGGGCGGGCTCAGGTTCGGTCTACCTCGTGGATAACGCGGGCGACGCGGGCGGGCCGTACTCGGGGATGGTGCTGCCGGGATCGGGCAGCGTGAGCAATGGCCAGTGCGTCATCGCGGGGACGGGAAGTTCGGCGTCGGGGAGCGTCAACACGCTGACGTTGACGCTGGCGATCACGTTCAGCCAGAGCTTCGCGGGGAACCGGATCGTGTACGCGGCGGCGCGCAATGGCGGCGGCCAGAACTCGGGGTGGCAGGCGGTGGGGACCGCCGGCATCCAGTAGGATCACTGCGGCTCGGCAAAGACGCGCCGCACCAGGTTCGCGACGGGACTCAGGTTGGGCCAGTCGGGATATGTCGTCTTCAACTCGACGGCGAGCTGCTTTCCGGCATCGTCGGCCGACATGCCTTGCGCCTTCAGGGCCAGCGCGCGGGAACGCACGCCGGTGATGAAGTCGCGCTCCTTGGCGATCAGCGAGCCATCGCCGAGATCGCCGTGATCGGGCACCACGTAGCGCGGAGCGAGGGGGGCGAGCTTGTCGAGGATGGCGAGCCAGCCCGACACGCTGGCATCCGCGCTGGGGATGGAAGGGACGAGCTTGCTCTCGACGATGTCGCCGGAGACGAGGGTGCTGTCGGGCGAGACGAAGATCAGCTCATCGCCCTTGGTGTGGCCCGCGCCGAGCCACATGAGGCGGGCGGTGACGCCGCCGAGATCGAGCGTGGCCTCGCTCGTAAAGACGATGTCGGGCGATCGCAGCTTGACGCCGGCGAGCAGCTCGCCGAACTGCGCGGACCGTTTGCTGAAAAGATCGATCATCTCCGCGCCGTGTTGCGCCATCTCTTCCTGCTGCACGGCGTCCCGAATCAGGATCGTGCCGGGAGGAAAGCCCTGAACGCCCGAGGCGTGTTCGGGATGGAAGTGGGTGGTGGTGAGAAAGAGCTTCGGGTTGGAGGCGAGCTTGTTGGCAACGCGGGCGATGGTGGCTCCGTTGCGCGGGCCGAGGCCGGTATCGACCACCAGCGTGGCGCCGCTGCCCACCACGATGGCGACGTTGGGCCATCCCACGATGGCGAACACGTGATCGGACACGCGCGTGGCGGTTTCGGGCAGGATCGGGTTGCTCTGCGCGGCGGCCGCGGCGGCCCACAGAAAAGCGAGAGTGAAGCAGGATGAGATTCGCATGATGCCCTCCATCACGGCGCGGTCGAGAGCGCTTTGACCAGCTCGAACAGGAAGGTCTGGCCCTCGTAGAACGAGCGCACCATCATGCGCTCGTCGCGGCCGTGTGCGCGATTGTCGTCGCGCTCGCTGAAGAATCCCTGCACGCCGTAGGTGGGAATGCCGGCGGCGCGCAATGCCCGGCCGTCGGTGGCGCCGGTGCTCATGGTGGGGAGCACCACGACGCCCGGCCACATGGTGTCGGTGATGCGGGACATGGCCCGCAGGATGTCGGGGCGCAGCGGAGAGCCCGGGGAGTTCTCCTCCTGGTTGGCGATCGAGACGGCCACCTGGTCGTCGGCGATGACCTTCTTGAGCGCGGCCAGGACGTAGTCGAGCTTATCGTCGGGCTGCACCCGGCAGTTGACGTTGGCGGCAGCCAGTTGGGGCAGGGCATTGGGGGCATGCCCGCCTTCGAGCATGGTGGCCACACAGGTGGTGCGCAGCATGGAATTCCAGGCGGGAGACGCCTGGGCGATGCGCCGCATGGCTTCGGCATCGCCTTCGGCCACCTTGGCGAGATCGGCCTTCTTGCCGGAGGTATCGATCTTGGCCATGCCCGCGAAGTAGGCGCGGGTGACCTCGTTGATCTTGAACGGGAAGCTCGACTGGCTCAGGCGCACGAGCGCTCCGGCGAGGCGATAGATGGCGTTGTCCGGCACGGGCAGCGAGCTGTGCCCGCCCTTGTTGCGGACTTCGAGGCGAAGATCGAGATACCACTTCTCGGCCGCCTGAATATCGTTGGAGAGGCGCTGGCCGCCGACCATCTGGCCCCTGCCGCCCTCGTTCAGGCAAAACTCGGCGTCGATCAGGCTGCGGTGGCTCTTGATGAGCCAGTCGACGCCGTTGTAGGGGCCGCCGCCTTCTTCGTCGGCGGTGAGCGCCACGATGATGTCGCGGTCGGGGCGGTAGCCTTCGCGGCGGTAGCGGATCAGGTTGGCAATCCAGACGGCGGCCTGGGCCTTGTCGTCGGCGGTGCCGCGGCCGTAGTAATAGCCGTCCTTTTCGGTGAAGACGAAGGGATCCATGCTCCAGTCTTCGCGCTTGGCTTCCACCACGTCGGTGTGGGCCAGGAGCAGGATGGGCTTGAGCTTGCCGGTCCCGCGGTAGCGGACGACGAGGTTGGCCTTGGTGGGAATCACGCCGCCGAGGAAGATGTCGGAGTCGGGAAAGCCGGCGGCGCGGAGACGCCGGGCCACGGCTTCGGCGACCGGGGTGGTGGCGCCGGTGGTGAAGCCCGATTTGATCTCGATCATTTCCTTATAGATGTCGTGGGCGACGCGCTGGTCGGCCTCGGGCGGCATGGTGGATGCGGCGAAGCAAACGATGGGACTGGCGAGCAGAATGCTGCGAAACATGGTTAACCATGATACACCGGCCGGGCGAACAGGCGAGCTTCGCTCGCCGGGCGGGTTGACAACCCGCCGCAGGATACCATCCTGTCGCCATGAGCCTGGGGCTCACCAAAAGTGATGAAAACCCAAGCGGCTGGCGGGTTGAATCCTGGTTGCATCTAATTAAGT
>DASQZT010000273.1:0-15999 GCA_035638575.1 Bryobacteraceae bacterium | reverse complement strand
GCCCATTCCGCCGCCGGGGCCCATGCCCATGCCGGGTCCGAACCCGTCCATTCCGCCGCGGCCGCCGAACCAGTCGGGACCGCCTTGCTGCATGCCCAAGCCGGAACTGACGCTTCCGTTCACCATGAAGGAATCGCTGGCGCTCTGGTTGAGATCGGCGGCCGCCTCATTGTTGATGGCGCCTTCGTTTCCGGCGGCGGCCAGGTCGCCCGATTGGTTCACGTCCACTCGCTGATAAGCGTTCTGTGCGGCGAGGAGCGAAGGCCGCCCGCCGTTGTTGCCGCCGGCCTGCCCGTTCCTTCCACCCTGGCCGCCTCGTCCGCCCTGCTGCCCGGCGCGTTGCTGGGCATTGGCGGATGGGGTGGCAGCCGGTTTGGCGGGAGCGGCTGAAGGAGGCGGCGTAGTGGCCGTCGCAGCTGCCGTGGTTGTCTCGGCAGGTTTAGCGGCCGGCGTGGCCGGAGCGGGCGCCGCGGGCGGCGGCGCCAAAGCCGCCCGAATCTGCTCCATGGTCTGCAGCTTCAACTCCCACTGCGGGCTGGGAGCGTCCGGATCGACACCGATGTCCTTCGAAGCCTTGGCGAAACCCAACATCTCGATTTCGACGGTCCAAATTCCGTCCTCCAGGTTGGAGAACGAATACACACCCTTTTCGTCGGTGGTGGTGACGACTTTCTTGTCGCCCTTGACCGCCGTGACAGCGGCGCCCGGGACGGGAAGTCCATTCGCTGTAACAGTTCCGTGGTGTTCCGAAGCCAATAGCCCGGTTGCGAGGCAGTAGGCTGCCAATAGGCAACCCAAATAGAAGTAGAGAGGGTTTCGAGGCATTTGGTGTCACAGGTCTAGGCGCAGGGCCGTCTGGAAATGTTACCGGATGGGGCCGGCTCGGGGCGGAGAATTATTGGGAACTCTTTGAAAAATGAGGAACTTGGGGAGGATGGATGGAATTCGGGACCGCCTCCGCGCGCCCCGGCCACCCAAGCTTGACGGTCAGCCGTCGAAGAACGTGGCGTCGTTTTCCAGGACGTGGCGGGTAATGAACTCGCCGACTTCGCTCTGGAGATCCGCCGCCTGCTCCTCGGGCCGTTCCGGCGGGCGCGGCTCGGCCGCGGCCACGGGCTCCATTTGCTCGATCTCGACGGGCATATTCGCTCCTTTTGGCTGTCAGCCCCAATATAAGACTAAAAGGGCTGAAATTCAAGCGGCTTTTGGAGCGCTTGGAGCGCTAAATGGGCACCCCGGCCAGGCGGTCGCCGATTTCGGCCTGAACCTCTTCGGGCGACCGGCCAAACCTGGACGCTGCCGCATCAGGCAGGAAAGCGACGAGATCTTCATAGGGCCAGATTTTGTCCGGCGGGAATGCCGCATCGCCGAGCGTGTCGCTGAGGCGCCAGCTCACCTTAAATGAGGTTGTCGAGACTGCGACCGTTGGCGGCCGGTTCGTCGTGATGCGTCGCGATGGCAGCCGAGAGTTCCTCGGGGAAGTCCCAGTCATGGGCGAGGTAAGCGCCGGCGAGACAGTGGTCGATATCGAAGAGATCCTGCTCCCTCTTCAGCAGATCGAACCCGCATTCGTCGGAGGCCTCCAGCATGCCCGCGTACTCGCCAGGGAAGGTGGACATCAGGCCCAGCGTGCCGAGGTTGTGCAGCAGGCCGGCGGTGTAGGCGCTGTCGCCGAGCAGGCCGGTGGCTTCGGCCGCTTTTTCGGCGACGAGCGCGGTAACGAGGCTGTGGATCCAGATCTTGCGGAGCGTTTCCACACGGAGCGAAAAGCGGACGATCCGGTTTACCGCCACCAGCGTGGCCATGGTTTTGATGCGATCGAGGCCCACCATCATCACGGCATAGGAGAGGCTTTTGACCTCGCGGCGCACCGAGAACATGGCCGAGTTCGCCAGGCCGAGTAACTCGGCGGAGAACGACGGGTCCATTCTGACGAGTTCACCCACCTCACGGATACTGACGTCCGCCTGGTTGACGAGGGCGAGGATGCGGTGGGCGACGGCGGGGAACGGCGGCAAAAGGCGCAGGGCCCAGGGTGGCTCCGAAGGAGCGGGATGGTGCGGCATGGTCACTCCACTCTCTCGGCGGGAAAGGCTAAGACATGAGGGCGCAGGGCCGATTCAGTCTCAATCCGACCCCAACTGCAGCACCGCCTTCCGCAGCCGCGAGTGCCCTTGCAGGAGGCGAAGATACCGGGCCTCGGTGGCCGCCCCTTTGGCCTCGACGATGGCCTCCGCCGCCTGGCGCTCCTCCGGCGGCCAGCGCTCCTGGCCGACGGCGCGCAACACCTCCGGCCATCCAGCCACGCCGTCCGCCTTCCTGGCCAGCCGCATGCCGAGCCGCCGCACCGAAAACCGGTCCCACTCCGGTCCGCCGTTGTAGATCAGCGCGCCCTCCGCCAGCTTACGCAGGGTGTGCGGCGGCGAACGGTATCCCGGCCTGGCGGCCATGCGCGCTTCTTCCCGCGCGGTGAGCCGCGCAATCCCGGGCACGACCGGGCGGAACCCCAGCTTGCGGTAGAACCAGAACGCGCCCGATTGGATGGCCTCCTGGTTTTCGAGGCCAACCTGGTACGGGTCCACGGAGAACACCGTGACGCCGAGCAACTGCCGGAGCAGCCGCAGCAGGCGCCCGTAGAGCCACGCTGTCTCGCCTTCGCGGAACGTGTAGTAAAGGTTGAACCCCACCTCGGCGCGCTCGGCGAGCGAGAGCGTCTCCACGTACCCCACCGGCACGCCGTTCTTGAAGAACATGCCGCAGTGATACGCGCGCAGCGGCAGGCGGCGCCCGGGCGGCACGCCGAAGAAATAGATCTCCAGTCCGCGCCCCGCATCCGCGCGCAGCACGTGCGCGCGGTCCGGCCAGGTGAAGCCGTACAGCTCGCGATAGCGGACCGCCGAAGTGTCCAGGATCACGTCGAGCAGCCGGTCCGCCCTTGCGGGCGCGAGCCGCTCCACGGGCAAGGGCGGCGACGCCAGCTCGGCTGCGAGCGAAACTTCGTGCCGCCGGATCAGCGGCCCCGAGTGGTAGAACACCGGGCGGCCGGGCCAGCGCGTGCGCGACCGCGTGGCGCGCGAAGAGGCGAGCGTCCACGCCAGGGGCAGGTGCAGCGCTTCGTACGCATCGGCGTCCAGGTTTTCCACCAGCCACTTCAGCCCGCGCGGCCCCAGCCACTGCCGGTAGGGAACGTGCGCCTCCACCGGCCAATCCTCGGCGAACAGGGGCAGCCGCCGCGCCAGCGCCGCGCCGAAGCTGTCGGGCGCCTCGTATCCGTCCCAATCGACGGCGATCGCCCGCCCGTGCCGCGCCTCGAGCCGGCGGGCCACCTCGTGGGAGAACACGGCCGAGAACGACGTCCCCGCGATGCCCGAGATTTCGGGATCGTCAAACGCCCCGGGCTCCTCGATGCGCGCGGCAAAGCCGGACAGGACCCGGTCCGCCAGCCGCAGCACGTCAGGGCTCGCGGGATAGGCTCGCAGGAAGAGAACGGTCTCGTGCAGGCGCACCAGCGCGGCGCGATCGCGGACCCGCGTCCGCGCCAGCTTTTCCAGCAACCGCGCGGTGCGCCCGGCGGCCCGCGGCCCGAACTGCCCCTTCATGCGCTCGAGCTGATCCAACAGGTGGGAAGGCACCGGGCGGCTTATTGCTTCAGCAGCGCATCCACCGCCGCTTGCGAGATGGCCTCATCCACCTCGGAGGCGGCGCCGCTGCAGGCCATTCCGCCGATGGTCTTGCCGTCCACCTTTACCGGCACGCCGCCCTGGTTGGGGAACGCATCGGGATACGCCAGCACGCCCATGTTGCCGGCCTTGAGGTCGTCGGCGGCGGCCTTGGAGGGGCGCCCGTAGAGCGCGGCGTAGCGGGCCTTCCGCTGCGCGAACTGAATGGTATTCAGCCCCGCGCCATCGGCCTTTTGCAGGAATAACAGGTTGCCGCTCTCATCGACGATACAGATGGTCACCTGCACGTTGCGCTTCTGCGCTTCGGCTTCGGCGGCGGCGGCCAGGGTTTTGATCGCCGCGAGGTTCAGATACTTCCGGGTGGGGAGATCGGCGGCGACCGCGGCGATCAGGCACGTCAGCAGCAACAGGATGAGTCGAGTCATGCGGATTATGGTACAACGCGGCGGGGGCGGATGCGCTCGGGGCGCCCGCCCTCATCCCCACCAGGTTTCGCCGGGCGCCAGGTGCGCCTTGGCGACGTCCGGATTCAGCTCGATTCCGTAGCCCGGCTTGTCCTGAATGGTGAAGTAGCCGTTCTGCCAGAAGGGGCCCTCGCGGACCACCAGGTCGGGCCACCACGGGACCCAGTTGGCCAACTCGTGGATGCGGAATTCGCGCATGGCAGCGGCGGCGTGGCAGGACGCGATGGTTCCCACCGGGCTCGCGGGATTGTGGCAGGCGGTCCAGATGTAATAAAGGTCCGCGAGATCGGAGATTTTTTTCGATTCCAGAAGCCCGCCGGATTTCGGAACGTCGATGTGGACGCCGGAACACGCCTGCATCTCGATCAAGCGGCGGAAGCCCTGCCGCCCATACAGATTCTCCCCGGTGCACACCGGGATGTTGATGGCATGCGTGACGCGCGCCATGGCTTCGATGTTGTCCGGCGGCACGGGATCTTCGAGCCACATGGGCTTGACCGGCTCCAGTTCGCGGCCCAGGCGAATCACGTCCTCGGTGTCGTAGTGCCAGTGGCATTCGACGGCGAAATCCGCGTCCGGCCCGAGGGTCTCGCGAACCGTCTGCATGGCCTGGACGATGCGGCGGTAGTCTTTGTGGGTGAGATTGCGGGCATACGGATCGTGCCCCGGTTCCTGCGACCCGGGGTCGGAGCGGGGAGGAATGCCGTCGCCTTGAAACTTGAATGCCGTCCAGCCCCACTTCTCGGCGCGGGCCTCCTGCGCCTGTGTGCGCCACGAGGCCGGATCTTCCACGTTGCGCGGGGCCTGGAGCGTGCGGTAGAAGCGGACGCGATCGCGGAAACGGCCGCCCAGAAGATTGCAGACAGGCGTGTCGAGGATGCGCCCGCACAGGTCCCACAGGGCGATCTCGATGCCGCTGGCGGCGCTCACGGTGACGCCCGCGATGGCGCCCGCGCCCGCGCTCTGCATCAGCATCTTGGTATAGAGCTTGTCGACGTTCAGAGGATCCTCGCCCACGATGATGCCCTTCATCTTGTTGACGACGAGATCCTTGACGCCCCAGCCCCAATAGGCCTCGCCGATGCCGTACAGGCCGGAATCGGTCTCCACCTTGATGAGGTTCCAGTCCCACGTGCCGCGCACGATCATGCACTTGACGTCGGTGATTTTGGTCTTGCGGCTGAATGCGGCGGCGCGCCGGGACAGGGCCCCGGATAGGCAGCCCGCCGCAGTGGCGGAACGGAGGAATTGACGGCGATTCATAGGGCAGCTCACGCTACCCTGTAAAGTACCATGGCTGGGCGGGCGGGACAGCGGCTGTCCCGCCCGTGCTACCTTCGGGCGAACGCTCAGCCCCTGCCGGTGAAGGTCTTCTCTAGTGGGGCCGCGCCTGCCCCTTGGGCTTCGCGGACCGATTTCACCCACTCGTCGGCTCTCTTCTGCGCCTCCTCCCGGGCGAGGCCGTAGCGCTCCTGCAACTTGCCGATGAACTTTTCGCGATTGCCGCCAATTACAGTCAGGTCGTCATCGGTCAGCTTGCCAAACCGCTCGCGGATCGAGCCTTTGAGTTGATGCCATTTGCCTTCCATCTGGTCCCAATTCATGGGTCACACTCCTTTCAGATTCAGAGCGGCGCCGGCGCCGCCCAGAGTCTGAAGTGCAGATGGCGGTCCAGTGTGTGCGTTCAGGCCCAGATCGCCTGGCCGGTGTTCCGTTCTTCACCGTCAGGCGGGAGTGCGGTAGAATGTTCCGCCCGGCAGAGTAGAAAATGCCGCGCGTTTGCGAACAACCTCAAAGCCGTGATAATCTCTCCTCACCATGGCGGATTCCCGCATATTGGTGGTGGACGACGATCCGGATATCCACGTTCTGCTGAAATCGATCCTCGCCGGCCTGGGCTGCCGGATCGACAGCGCTTACGATGGGCTGGAGGGACTGGAGCAGTTGAAGTCCACCGTCTACGACCTGGTCCTCACCGACGTATGCATGCCGGGGCTGGACGGCCTGGACCTCCTTCAGCAGATTCAGAAACAGTGCCCGTCCACGCCGGTGATGGTGATGACCGCGCAGAACACGCCGGAAACCGTGGCGCGCTCCATCCGCGAAAAGGCCTTCACCTATTTCAGCAAGCCTTTCACGGCGTCCACCGTGGCCGACCTGGTGGCCCGCGCGCTGGACAGTCCCGCCGGCCGCGACGATATCGACATCATCTCCGCGAAACCCGACTGGATCGAGTTGCGGCTGCGCTGCAAGATGGAAATCGCCGACCGGCTGGTGCAGTTCTTCCGCGAGTTGCAGGTGGAGCTGACGGCCGACGAACAGGCCGATATCGCCATGGCTTTCCGCGAGCTGCTGATGAACGCCATCGAGCACGGCGGCCATAACGACCCGCAAAAGAAAGTCACGGTGGCCTACATCCGGCTCAGCCAGGCAGTCCTTTATTACGTCCGCGATCCGGGCGAGGGCTTCTCGTTCGCCAACCTGCCGCACGCGGCCGTGTCGGCCACGCCGGAAGACCCGCTGGCGCACGTGGAGGTGCGCAGCCAGCAGGGCATGCGCCCCGGAGGATTCGGCATCTTCATGACGCGGCAGATTGCCGACGAGCTGATCTACAACGAGAAGGGCAACGAGGTGCTGCTGGTGAAATACGTCCGGCAGAACCATCAACCGTAGACGATCGAGAGCGAATCCAGCAGGTCCGCCAGCTCCCGGTTCCGTTCCAGTACGATGGCGGCGTTGCGCTCACCGGCGGCCTGTTCCAGGGCGGCGCCGATCTCCGAGACGCGGTCCAATCCGTACCCGGAGCCGGAGCCTTTCATGCGGTGGCCCAAGGTGCGGACGGATTCGAAGTCGCCGCTTTCGAGCGCGACGGAAATCGCGCCCACATCGGCGCGGCGCCGCTCCAGATAACCGGGCACGATCGCCGCCAGGCGGCCATCGACGCGGATCTCGACCGGAGCGGCTTTGTAGCGCCTGGCGGCGGCCGCGCAGTCGCGGATGACGGCGAGCAGCGCGTGCCGGCGAACGGGCTTGGTCAAATGCGCGGTGCAGCCGGCGGCGATGCTCTTCTCGTACTCCTCGGCGAGGGCATACGCGGTCACGGCGACGATCGGCTTGGGAACGGCGTGGTGTTCCCGCTCCCAGTCGCGGATCTGCCGGGCGGCGCCGTAGCCGTCGAGCACCGGCATCTGCATATCCATCAGGACCAGGTCGAAATCGCCCTCGATGAACTTCCGGACCGCCTGCTCGCCGTCTTCGGCCACTTCCAGTGTGCAGCCCGAACCTTTCAGATAAGACCGGAAGAGGAAAACATTGTCCTCGGAATCTTCCGCCATCAGGATGCTCAGGGGCGTTTCCATGGCGGCCGCGACTTCGATCTCCGGCTCCGTTGCGGCAGCGCTACGCGGGTCGCGTTTCCCGATGGCCACGCGAATGGCATGCAGCAGCTCGGAGCGGCGCACGGGCTTGACCAGGTAAACCGCCACTCCGAGCTCGCGGCAGCGCGCCGCATCGCCGGCGCGATTGTCGCTGGTCAACATGAGAATGGTCATTCCCGTCAGAGCGGGATGACTCTGAATATGCCGCGCGACCTCAAACCCGCTCATGCCGGGCATGCGGCAATCCAGAAACACCATGGCATACGGCGCCTGCGCCTCCAAGGCCCGGGTAAGCTCGGCGATGGCTTCGTCGCCGCCGCGGCATTCCGTGACCGCGGCGCCCCAGGAGGCAAGCATCTGGCGGAGGATCAGCCGGTTGGTGGCGTTGTCGTCGACCACCAGGGTGCTCAGACCTTTGAGGTCGGCCAGCGGTTCGGCGGAGGCGGCCGGCGGCTGGGTTTCGACGCGAAACTTCGCGGTGAAAAAAAACGTGCTTCCCTGCCCCACGGTGCTTTCGACCCAAACGCGGCCGCCCATCAACTCGGCCAGGCGCCTGGCGATCGACAGGCCCAGCCCGGTGCCGCCATAATTGCGCGTGGTGCTGGAGTCGGCCTGGCTGAAGCTATCAAAGATGATAGCCAGCTTTTCCGGAGGGATGCCGATGCCGGTGTCGGAGACGCTGAATCGCAAGTGGCCTTCGGCGGGCGACTCGGGGTCATTTTCGACGCGCAGGACCACTTCTCCCTTGTCGGTGAACTTCACGGCGTTGCCCAGCAGGTTGAGAAGCACCTGGCGAAGGCGGTCGGGATCGCCGATGAGATCGATGGGCACGTCGGGGGCGACGTTGCAGGCCAGCTCGAGTCCTTTTTCGTGGGCCTGAACGGCGGCGATCTCGGCGGCGCGCTCGATCACATCGCGGAGGTCGAGCGCGATCTCGGCGACATCCATGCGCCCGGCTTCGATCTTGGAGAGGTCGAGCACGTCGTTGATGAGGTCCAGCAGGCTGTTTCCTGCGCGGCGGAAGATGCGCACGTACTCGCGCTGCTCGGGACCGAGCGGGGTATCCCACAGCAGGTCGGCGGTGCCGATGATGGCGTTCATGGGAGTGCGGATCTCGTGGCTCATGCGCGCCAGGAAGTCGCTCTTGGCGCGGCTGGCGGCCTCGGCGACTTCCTTCAGATGATGCAGGCGCGCTTCGAACTCTTTCTGCTCGGTGATGTCGCGGGCGGCGGCGTAGATCAGTTGCTGGCTGGCAAAGGGAGCGGCGGTCCAGGTGAACCACCGGAAAGAGCCGTCTTTGCAGCGGTAGCGGTTCTCGAAGGAAATGGTCTGGTGGCCGGAGGCGAGCTTCTCCATCTCGTTGAGCGTGGCCGCCTGGTCGTCGGGGTGGACGAAGTCCAGAAACGGCCGCGTGGTGAGTTCCTCGAGGGTGTAGCCGAGAGTTCGTTCCCAGGCGGGATTCAGGCGGCGGAAGACGCCGTCGAAGCCGGAGACGCAGAGCATGTCGAGCGAGAGGGTGAAGAAACGGTCGAGCATCTCCTCGGCGCGGGTGCGGAGGATGAACTGGCCGACCTGGCTGCCCATGGCGGTGAACAGGTCGCGAAGCTCGGAATCCAGATGCTCCTCGGAGGTGCTGAAGAATTCGAGAGCGCCGAGAACCTCCGAGCCCATCATGACGGGGAACCCGATGCCCGACTTGAGGCCCTCGCGGGCGGCGATGGCGCCGCGGAAGATATCGGGAGAGAGATTGGGGATGCACACGGCCTGGCGCTCGCTCCAGACCATGCCAGGCAGCCCGGCGCCGGGCGCGAAGGTGCGTTTCCTGGTGACGGCTTCAAATTCGCTGGCTACGGAGGGCTCGTGCCACGTGCCGACGCAGCGCATGAGGTTCCATCTTGGCTCGACCTTCCACAGGGCGCCGACGGGCCACCGCATGGCCTGGCACACGCCTTCGACCAGCTTGGGGGCCACCTCGCCGAGCGAGGACGAGGACACCAGCGCGCGGGTGGCCATGTCGCGCGCGCGCAGGCGCTGCTCGGTGCGCTTCTGCTGGGCCATCTGCTGTTCCAGCTCGCGCACCTTTTCCTGGAGCAGGCGCACGTGCTCGGTGATTGCGGGGTCGTCACTGGCCGGGTTCATGTCGTTCCTTCCGGTTGAATCAGGATAGCTGAAAAAGGGGCGCGGCGGCGGGGTGGGGGGGGGCCGCATGCCGCGCTCGCGACTCGGTAACCCTGGGGTCTCGCGGCGCCAGCCGCCTGGACCCCCTGGACGCGCCGCGCTACCAGTAGGCGGACCGCAAGCTCGATTTGAGAAAGCCGACCAAAAGAAATGACGCGCCGGCGATCCGGAAACGCTATCGTCGCATTCGAGCCGCTCACCTGTGGCGAACATCCCGCTTCAGTTTCAGATGTATTTATCCTATAATGAGGCCGGGTGAGCCCGCTGTGGCGGGCCGACCTGCCGCCCCGGAACCTCCCGGCGGGAAGGAGGCTTGCATGTCCGCCAAGATACTCCTGATCGACGACGACGAGGACTTCCGCACGTCCGTTCGATCTCTTTTGGAAAGTCACGGTTACGAAGTGTTCGAAGCCGCCTCGGGACGCGAAGGCCTGCGGACGGTGCTGGAGCACAGACCGGACGCCATCCTGGTCGATATCATGATGGAAACTTCCTCGGAAGGGTATGGCGTCACCTTCGCGCTCAAGTATCAGGACGAGTTTGCCGCGTGCCGCAATATTCCGGTATTCATGGTCTCCTCCATCGAGGAGAGTCCCGACGAGCGCTTCCCCATGTCGGGGGAAGCCGAAATGATCCGGCCCGACCGGTACCTGACGAAGCCGCTGGAAATAAACCGGCTGCTGGAGCTACTCGAGAAGGACGTGGGCTCTCCCAAAACGGTATCGACGTGATGCTTCCCGGTTGGCGGCCGGCGGGCGCTGGAGATTCCCATGAGTGAGCCCGCCGCGGCTGAAATGGTCGTGGTCATCGACGACGACTATGCGATGCGGCTTTCCTGCGGGAAGATTCTGTCCAAGATGGGCTTCCGGGTGGAGGCCTTCGAGGATGGGACGCTGGGCCTCGAAGGCGTGGCGCGGCTGAAGCCGAGCCTGATCGTGGTGGACCTCAAGATGCCGGGCATGAGCGGCATCGAGGTCATTTCGCGGGTTCACGAGATCGATCCGCAGATCGTGATCATCGTCATCACGGGATACGCCACCATCGACACGGCGGTGGAGGCGATGAAATGCGGGGCATACGACTTCCTTCCCAAGCCATTCTCGCCGGACGAGCTGCGGCTGATCGTCAACCGCGGGCTGGAGCGCCGCCGTCTGTCGCTCGAGTCGCAGCGGCTGGAGTTCGAGCGCGCGCTGCTGAAGCGCCGCTTTGTGACGTTCGTGTCGCACCAGCTCCGCACGCCGCTGGTGGCGGTGCATCAGTACCTGGACGTGCTGAAGCATCTCGACAACACGGAAGCGGTGGCAGCCAAGCGGCAGGAATGGATCGAGCGTTGCCTGCGGCGGACGGAGGAGCTGCAGAGGCTGATTTCGGACTGGCTTACGCTCGCGCAGGTCGAGGGCGGGACTTTGTCCAAGGAGCGGGTCAAAGTCGATCTCAGACGAATCGTCTGCAACATTCTCAAGAGCTATGAGGAAATGGCATCCCAGGAGAAGGTTTCGTTCGAAGCGGACCTCCCTCCGGAGTCTTGCCTGGTGGCGGGAGACCGGAACTGCCTGAGCGTGGTTTTCGACAACCTGATCACCAACGCCATCAAGTACAACAGACCCGGCGGAAAGGTCACGGTATCGGGGCGCCTGGAGGCCTCGGAGGTGGTGATCGAGGTGGCCGACACGGGCGTGGGCATACCGGAGAAGTACCGGCCGTTCCTGTTCGACGAGTTTTTCCGAGTGAAGGATGCAAGCGGGAAGAAGACGGAGGGAACGGGGCTGGGGCTGCATATCTCCAAGAAGATCGTTTCGGAAATGGGCGGCAGCATCGAAGTCGAGAGCCGGCTCGACGCGGGCTCGACGTTTCGAGTGCGGTTGCCGGCCTGGCGGGAAGAGGAAGACGCAAAAAGCGAGGGTTCCCAATGACGGCAGGAGAGAAGCGCATACTGATTGTCGACGACGACAGGGATTTTGCCGAAGCCCTCTCGTGTTTCCTCGAGGCGAACCATTTCACGGTCCGCAAGGCGCGCGACGGGAAGGAGGGCGTCCAGATGGCCAAGCTGGAACGGCCGGACTTGATCCTCATGGACATCATGATGGGCGAAAGGACGGAAGGCATCTTCACCATCCAGGAGATCCGGCGCGCCGCGGCGCTGAAGGATGTGCCGATTTTCGTTCTCAGCTCGCTTTACGGGCAGGTCCCGGAGTTCAAGACGGCGCCGGACAGCGGCTGGCTGGCGCAGGACGAGTTCCTGCCCAAGCCGGTGGACATGGGCAGCTTGCTGGAGAAGATCCGGCAGAGGCTGGGAGCGGCGGCGGGGTGATGCCGCGGCTGAAGAAATATGGCCGCCGATGAACACAGATGAACGCAGATGAGTAAGAGGATGGAGTTATCGGCGTTCAGTCGTGACAGGTGCTAACGCCATGGCGCTTGGGTTCTCGTCGCGCAGACTGTCGCTGAAAGCCAGGCTGATCTGGAGCTACCTGGTGATCCTGGGCACCGGGGGACTGGCGACCTCGCTGGTGGGTTCGTGGATCGTGAGCTCCACCATCATGACGCAGGCGCGGAGGGCGGTGGACCACGATTACGCCACGGCCAAGACGGTGTACGACCGGCAGCTCCACGAATTGCAGCTTGCGGTGCAGTTCGCCGCCGCGGGCACGACAATCCAGCGCCAACTCGCTGCCGGGGACCACGCCGCTCTGGACGCATACCTGGAGGGGATCCGCAAGGAGACGGGGTTCGACTTCCTGGACCTCACCGATGCGGAGGGGCGGGTTCTGCTGCGTTTGTCGCAGCCCAGCCGCATTAAGGATGACGCGTCGTCTCTCCAGGTGGTGAAGGCGGCGCTTGCGGGAAAAGTCGCCGCGGCCACCGAGCTGCTCTCGGCCGGGCAGCTGGGGAACGAAGATCCGGCCCTGCTGGGGCGGGCCAGCCTCCGCACGGGCACGGGCGAAGTGACGGCGGGCATGACGCTGGTGGCGGCAGCGCCGGTGGAAGGCCCGTCGGGCAACGTGCTGGCGGTGCTTTACGGAGGCGTGCTGCTGACGCGGAACTTCGCCATCGTGGACCGCGTTTGGGACCTGCTGTTTCGCGGCGACCGCTTCAAGGACGTGGACAGCGGCTCGGTCACCATATTCCAGGACGGCTTTCGGATCTCGACCAACGTGCGGGCTTCGGACGGCGAACGGGCGCTCGGCTCGCCGGCCTCGGCGGACGTCCGCGACGCGGTACTGAAACGCGGGGAAACATGGCGCGGGCGCGCGTTCGTGGTGAAGGACTGGTACATCAGCGAATACGATCCGATTCGCAACTACGCCGGAGACGCAATCGGCATGCTGTCCGTGGGCATTCTGGAGAGCACCTACAACACCATCCGGAACCGGGTGATCCTGTCGTTCTTCGGCATCGCCACGCTGGGGTTTCTGTTGATCATCGGGATCACCTACTACATGATCCTCAACATCACCCACCCTATCGGCGAGATGGTGGCGGCGACGCAGCACATCATCGCGGGCCGGTTCGACCAGGAGGTGCGGTCGAATTCCCCGGGCGAGATCGCGTTGCTGGCGGAATCGTTCAACGCCATGCTGAAAAGCCTGCGGCAGATGAAGGCGGACCTGGAGGAGTGGGGCCGGACGCTGGAGGAAAAAGTGAAGCAGCGGACCGAAGAGCTGGTGGCGATGCAGGCGCGCGTGGCGCAATCGGAGAGGCTGGCTTCGCTGGGCATGCTGGCGGCGGGGGTGGCGCACGAGGTGAACAATCCGCTGGGCGGCATTCTGGCGCTGACGGCCCTGACCGTGGAGGACATGCCGAAAGGCGACCCGAACCGGGAGAACCTGGAGGAGGTGATCCGCCAGACGGTTCGCTGCCGGGACATCGTCAAGGGACTGCTGGAGTTCTCGCGGCAATCCAAGGCGAACACCGAGCGGGTGGACCTGAACAAGGTTCTTCAGGAGACGCTGGCGCTGGTGGCGAAACAGGCGCTGTTCTTCAACATCAACGTGGTCTCGCACCTGGATCCGGAGCTTCCGACGGTGATGGCCGACCGGTCGCAGTTCCAGCAGGTGTTCATGAACATCGTGATGAACGCGGTTCAGGCCATGGACGAGCGGGGCGCGATCACCATCACGTCACGCCGCGACGCGCCGCAGAATTCGGTGGAAGTGGCGATTCAAGACACGGGCCGCGGGATACCGCCGCAACAGATCGACCGCATCTTCGACCCGTTCTTCACGACCAAGGAGAGCGGGCACGGCACGGGCCTGGGCTTGTCGATCGCCTACGGGATTGTCACGACTCACCGCGGGACCATCTCGGTGGTGAGCGAGGTGGGCAAGGGAAGCACGTTCACCATCAGGATGCCGATCGCGGCGTAGGGGAGCGGGGGAAGGACCGCTCCCTTTGGCCGCGGCTCGGTAACGACGGCCCGGTAACGGACGGTCAGACGGCGGCCGGCGCTGCCTCAACGCCGCGTTTCTCCAGCGGAACGAAGTTGCGCTCGCCGTGGCCGATGTAAACCTGGCGCGGGCGCGCGATCTTCTGTTCGGAATCCGTGATCATTTCCTGCCACTGGGCGAGCCATCCGGCGGTACGCGGAATGGCGAACAGGACGGTGAACACCTCCGGTTTGAAGCCCATGGCCTGGTAGATGATGCCCGAGTAGAAGTCCACGTTGGGGTAGAGCTTGCGCTTGACGAAGTAGTCGTCCTCGAGGGCGATGCGCTCGAGCTCCAGGGCGATATCGAGCCTGGTGTTGCGGCCGGTGACCTCGAAGACCTGGTCGGCGGCCCACTTGATGATCCTGGCGCGGGGATCGTAGTTCTTGTAGATGCGGTGTCCGAAGCCCATCAGCTTGAGCTCACCCGACTTCACTTTCTGGATGTAGGCGGGAACCTTGTCTTTGGTTCCGATCTCGTCCAGCATCTTGAGGACTTCCTCGTTGGCGCCGCCATGCAGGGGGCCGGACAGGGCGGCCGCCGCCGCGGCGGTGGACACGAACGGGTCGGCCTGGGAACTGCCGACCGAGCGCATCACGTTGGCGCTGCAGTTCTGCTCGTGGTCGACGTGGAGGATGAAGAGAATATCGAGGGCGCGCGCCAGGATGGGGTTGGCCTGGTACTTGGGCTCGACCATCTTCCACAGCATGTTCATGAAGTTTTCGGTGTAGCTCAAGTCGTTGTCGGGATAGACGTACGGGCATCCCAGGCTGTGCCGGTAGGTATAGGCCGCGATGGTGGGCATCTTGCCGATGAGGCGCATGATCTGCAACTGGCGGATCTTGGGATCGAGCACGTGGCGGGCCTCGGGATAGACGGTGGAGAGCGCGGCGACGGTACTGACCAGCATGCCCATGGGATGGGCGTCGTAGCGGAAACCCTCCAGAAACTTCTTGGTGGTCTCGTGGATCATGGTGTGGAGCGTGATCTGGCCGACCCACTCCTTGAGTTGGGGCTCGGTGGGCAGCTCGCCGAACAGAATGAGGTAGGCTACCTCGAGGTAGGTGCATTTTTCCGCCAATTGCTCGATGGGGTAGCCACGGTAGCGCAGGATGCCCTTGTCGCCATCGATGAAGGTGATCGCGCTTCGGCACGAGGCGGTGTTCATGAAGGCGGGATCGTAGGTCATGAGCCCGAAGTCCTCGGGCCCGGTCTTGATCTTTCGCAGGTCCATGGCCCGAATGGTCCCGTCGTGAATGGGGACCTCATAGGTGGCCTGGGTGCGCTTGTCGACAATGGTTAAAGCTTCATCTGCCATAACATCCTCCCTTAGATGGTGGCGCCTGGAAACGGCCCTCTGTCCCGGGGGCGCCCTCACCGTGGAAACAGGCACGGTTGCGGGTTGACTGAGATCGCTGCAGGGCCTGGCCTGGCCAGTGGCGCGCTACGCCCGAAGCCAGCCACTCCAGGCTCGGAAATGTCGAAAGTAACGTGGGACAACTCCAAGCTCATGGTAATGCATATCACAGGGCGGTGGTAAGAGGTATTCGTGTCCGATGCTCCGGGACTGTGCGGGCCGGCGGAGGGTTTCGGGATCAGGGCCGCTTCCCAAGCGGCGCGGCGAGAGACTGAGGATAAGAAAACAAGCGTCTCGAAGAGCGGAGGGCGATCCCTGCCGGGATCGTCTCTGGCGCCAGAAACGTTGCGCGATGGCGAGGACAGGCGAGCTTTCGCTCGCCGGGCGGGTTGACAACCACTCCTGTCCAAGACGATTTTGTAGCACTGGCGGAAATCCTGTTAAGTTCAGATCTGGGTTTGCCTAGAACCGATCTTAGCCCAAAGGACTTCCGCCATGAATCGAGTATGCAGCATT
>DASQZT010000272.1:0-26467 GCA_035638575.1 Bryobacteraceae bacterium | reverse complement strand
AATGCTGCATACTCGATTCATGGCGGAAGTCTCCGTTCGGTAGATTTGGTTCTGGCTTGAACCCAAGTTCACCGTATCAGAACTTCCGCCTGAACTCGATTTCCAATTTGGACAGGCGTGGTTGCCAACCTGCCCCACAAGACGGTTACTTCCCGGTCTGGAGGTGCATCTCCATGAACTTCAGGAACACCTCCCAGTCGGACGGAAGCGTGCCGTGACCGCCGGCGTGCATGAAATAGCCGATGTCGTGCAAGATCGGCTGTCCCGCCGCGGGCCATTGATCCGTGTCGAGCCCCTGCTTGCCTAAGAGGCGATAGACCGGCCCGGCTGCGACCGCGGCCAGGAACTCGCCCTTGGGGTCGGACCAGTTGTCCGTAGTGCCGGTCTGTAGCAATACAGGGCGCGGCGCGATCAGCGCCACGAGCATGTGCGCATCCACGGGGAGCTGGTCCACGTGGCTGGCATACTTCGCGTAGTTGGCGCAGAACTGGTAGGGGTACCGCGAGGGCTCCACGAGGTGGGCGATGGTCTCGCCGTAATTGCGCCGGCTCAGGGCCGCGCCACCCTCGCCCGAACAACTGGCGATCACCATGGCAATACGCGGATCGTGGGCGCCGGCCCACATCACGGTCTTGCCCAAGCGCGACACTCCCATGATGGCGATACGCTTGGCATCCACGCCCTTGTCGGTCTCGAAATAATCCACCGCGCGGCTCAGACCCCACGCCCAAGCGGAGATGGCGCCCCATTCGTCCGGCGCCGGCTCCTTCTGGCCGGGCTTGAGGTACAGCGCCCGAACACCCAGTGGGACGCCGCCCAGGAAATCGGGGTCGATGTCGCCGTAGGACATGGTGGCCACGCCGAAGCCCTTGTCCAGGATCGGCGCCACGTTGAGCCTGCCGATCCCCACGCCGCGTGGGGCGGGGACCCTCTTTTGATCGCGGCTCCACATCTCGCCCTGCTTAACGCCGGTGTCGTCCACGGTGCTGGAGTTGGCGGAGAAGCTGATGTTGAGCAGAAGCGGGACGGGCTTGGTCGCACCGGCGGGCAGATAGATCAACAGGTCGGTCTTCGGCCCGTTCTTGTCGGCGGAGAAGTAGATGGTCACCTGGCGTCGGACGGCCTTACCATCGAAGGCGGGCGTTCCCTTATCGAAGACGTCGAAGCTCATGTCTTTCGGGCGGCCCGGCGTGCGGCCGTATTCGTTCTCTTCGAAGAGCTTCACGATTTCGGGGCGCCGCTTCTCGTTCCAGGTCTTGGCGTCGCGCACGGGCTGACCGTTGGCGAGCACGAGGGGGTTCGGAAGAGTATAGGTTCCGACCTGCGATTCGTCGTAGTTGACCGGAATGCCGGCGATGATGCCGCTCAGGACCTGGGGGACGGCCGATGCCAACAACATCACCGGGCCGATGAGGCCCGAGTCGGCGGGAGCCTGGGGGCCGCCAAATCCACCGCCGCCTCCGCGGCCACCCATCGGCATGCTGCCGGGCCCAGCCAGCACCCGCTTCTCGGGCGGAGCCAGGCGGTCGCCGATCTGGCGGTTGGTCCACTCGTTGGTGACCTTGATCTCCAACTGGTTGGCGCCGGCCTTCAGCACGCCGGTGACATCCACTTCGTACGGCGGCTTCCACAGCATGCCCAGATCCTTGCCGTTGAGAGAGACCTCGGCGATATCCCTGACGGTTCCGAGGTTGAGCAGCAGCTTCGCGCCGGGACGGAACCACGTCTGCGGGGCATCCACGGTCTTGGTGTAGGTGGCGGTCCCGGAGAAATACTTGACGCCTTCATCGGGGTTGGCGGTCCACGATTGCAGGCGGGCCAGCTGGATCTTGGACGGCGCGCCGAAGTTCGGCGGGAAGCTGACGTCCCACGCGCCGGACACAGGCGCTATGGCGGTGCTCACCGCGCGCGGGATGGCGCGCGAGGGCATCGGCGCCGTCCGGCGGAAGACCACGAACACGCTCTCACGCTCGGCCAGGTGCAGGGGCACGGTGGTGCGACCGTCGGCAATGGTGAATCCCGCGGGCTCGATCGCGCCCGTGTCGGGATGCCACAATTCCGCCTGCTTGCCGCCGACGCGGAAGCGGGCCTCGAGGTCCTGCGCATGGTCGGTGTGGTTATCGACGTAGTAGATATCGGTATCGGCGGTGCGGCGATGGATCCACGGCAGGTCGGAATCGAGAGGCCGGCTGCAATCGAAGTCCTTCTGTACATGCTGCGCGGCGAGCACGTCAGAGAGCGGCACGCCCCACATCACCTTGCCTTTCCCGTACAGGTGCTGGGTGCGGCTGACGCCATCGGTATCGCCCCACAGGGCGGCGGCCAGCGACTCGACTTCGCTATCGACGCCGGGATAACCGGTGAGGCCCGGCGACTTCAACGGCTTGGGCCCCACGACGGTCGCGCCACCCGCCACCAGCTCGCGGATCTTGCGCAGCACGGGGAGCGTCATGCTGCCGGCTTCGGGGAGCACCAGCACGCGGTAGGTCATGCCGTCGGGCAACATCAGGCGACCGTCGTCGCCCACGGACATGCGCTTGAGCAAGACGTCGGCGTTGATGCAGTCGTAATCGTAGCCATCGGGCGGGGCGGGCTGGATGCCCGAACCCCAGAAGGATTGGGTGGAAGGAGCGCCCTCGTTGAGCAGGTACGCGAGGTCGGCCACGAATTGACCCTGTTGGAGCATGAAGGAGTTGCGCGCCATGTAGGTCATGTAGGGCCTGGCCAGTTCCGCCCACGTGATATTGCGGTTGATGTGCGTGCCCACCATGGTGTTGCCGGGCTTGGTATCGAGCGGCTGGTGCGCGGAGGTGTGGAAGACGATGCGGTTGACGCCCTGGGCGAACCAGTAGTCGCCGACGCGCTTCAACGTGGCCGGGGCCTCGTAGCCGCCGCCGGTATACGACTCGGTGGCCACGAGGTTCTTGCCGTAAGCGTGCGCCGCGGAGGCCGCGCCGCGGACATCGACGTAGTACATCAGCTCGGGATGCAGCGCGTGCACCCAGAATTCTCCCATGGGGATATCCACTTTGCTCTTGTTGAGCAGGGTGTCCTCCATGATCTCCATGGAGACTCCCGCCGCTTCGGCGTAGCTGCCCATTCCGCGCTGGTGCAGCATGTCGGCGATGGTGCCGAAGTGATTCTCGGCGAACATGTCGGCCACGGTGCGGCGGAAGTCCCACAGGAAGCGGTCGCTCACCTCGGCGCTTTCCACCACGCGGCCGGCCAGGACCGGCAGGAAGGGAGTGGGGTCGTAGCCGCGGCGGGTGCGGAACTCGGCGATCATGTCGTCGGTCCAGTTCTGCATGCCGGCTTCCCAACTATCCATGATCATGTACTTCAGGCTTTTGCCGACGAGCGGTCCCAGGGCTTGCGAGATGGGATCGAGGTAGCCGTGGAAATAGGTCTCCACATATTTCCGGCTGAGCTTGTCGACCTCGTACCCGGAGGCCGCCGGCACGGCCGGACGGTTCTTCGAGCCGGTCAGCGAGTAGCCCATGCGCAGGATGGTCCAGCGACCGGAGGGAATGTCCCAGTTGAGGCTGCCGTCCTTCGCCATCTTGGAGGTGAGGTCGACGATGCCGTCGCGGCGGATGGCCGCGGACGCGGGGACGGGCGGGGTGGACATGGAATCGAAATCGTTGTTGACGATGAAGCCGGCCTTCTCTTCCCAGCGGTTGACGCGCGCACCGGAGGAGAGCACGGCCTCGGTGAGGACGTACTCCTTGGCGGGCAGCGGCGGGGCCTGCGCCATGACGGCGGCGGGGCCGAGCGGCGCACCGCTCAACTCCACGCGGTAGAATTTCGCGGCCGCCTCGGGAAACGCAAAGGTCCGCGCCGGACCGCCGCGGTAGCCCTGCGGGCCGGGGAGAACGGCGAGGGTGCGGAAGCCAGAGCCGTCGTCGGAGGCGAGCAGGCGCCCCACCGGTATACCGCCGCGGCCGGCGATGGAGAGAGAGCGCGCGCGGAACGGCTGGGCGAATTCGAACTGCACCCAGGCCGGGCCGCCGCCTTCGGGAGCGGCGATGGTGAGGGCGGTGTTCAGGTCGTCATCCAGCAGCGGGGTGGCGTCGATGGGGCCGGCGTTGGTGGTGACCTTGGGGTGCAGATCGGCCATTCGGGACTCTTCGGGCGGGGTGCGGTATGCGACGACCGCGCTGTCGCCATAGTAAGTGGGATCGGGCGGCGCGCCTCCGCGCCCGCCGCCAGTTGCCAGGTTGCGGATCGGCCCGTTATTGGAAGGCGGCGGCGGCAGCTTCCCGGTGAAATTTCGCGGACCTTCGACGGTGGTTTCGCTCCACACGAGCTTCTTCATGGCCTGTTCGGGCTGCACCCATTTGCCGCCAGTCTCGCTCCAGCCGGGCCCGCTGAAGATGGTCATTTCCAGGCCGAGGCGGTCGGCCTCGGAGGCGGCGTGGCGAACCGCATCGAGCCACTCCGGAGTTCCGAAGACGATTTTCTTCTCGACGGTCTGGCCGGAGCCGGCGTTGACATCCGCCAACTGGAAGCCGCCGATGCCGGCGCGCTTCATCCATTCCAGGTCTTTGGTGATACCTTCCTTGGAGATATTGCTCATGGTCCAGTGCCACCAGGTGCGCGGTTTGGCCGAGTCCGGGGGGTCTTTGAAACCTTGATCGAGCGCAGTGCCGGGGCCCTGCGCCAGAGCCCAGCCAACCAGGACCATCAGCCCTGTTGTGGCGGTTACCGATAGGATTGCCTTACGAGTTGTCATGTGGAAACCTCTAACCGGCCAGGAGCGGCGCGCAGTCGTCCTGGCCCGCCCTTACGGTATCATGTAGCAGGCACGAGGAGGAGCGATGCAGTTCGGACAGGCCAAGCCGCCGGCCGGTGTCGTTTTCGATTGCGACATGAGCGGCATTGACGACGCCTTGGCGCTGGCCATGCTGTACGGCTTCCAGGGCAAGAACGAGATCCGCCTGGCTGGAATGAACGTCAGCCGGCCGAGCCTGAAAGCCGTGGCGTTTTGCGAGGCGGTCAGCAATTTCTACCTGGGACCGCCGGGACCGTTCGGCGGATCGACGCTGGCGGTCGGCATGACCCTCGCCGGCAAGATGGCCGACGACACTCCGATGGTGAGCGAGCCGCTGGCGAGAGAGACGGCCGAGGGCAAGCCGGCTTACAACCACAGCGTACAAAAGCTCAACGACACCGCCGACCCGCTGGCGGTGATCCGGAATGCGCTGTCGGCGCAATTCGATCAGAACGCGATGGTGGTCCTGGCGGGCCCGGCCACCAACCTCGCCCGGGTGCTGGATCTGCCGGGCGTCAAGAACCTGATCGCGCAGAAGGCGAAATACCTCTCGGTGGCGGCGGGCTCTTTTCCAAACGGCCAGCCGGAATCCGGCATCAAGAACGACATTGCCGCGGCGCGGAAGCTGTTCGCGGAGTGGCCCACGCCGATCGTGGCGGCGGGTTCGGAAGTGGGCGAGGCGCTGCCGTTTCCGGGCTCCAGCATCGAGAAGGATTTCGCGTGGTCGACCGCGCACCCGGTGGTGGATGCCTACCGCGCCTACCACGCGATGCCCTACGATGCTCCGTCGTGGGCCATGGCCGCGGTGCTGTACGCCGTCCACCCGCAGGACAATTACTTCCAGGTGTCCGCCCCGGGCACGATCACGGTGCTGGACGACGGCCGCACGCGGTGGACTCCCGCGGCGGATGGCAAACATCGCTACCTGATCGCCGACCCGGCGCAGAAGGAGCGGGTGATCCACACGTACACGGAAATCGCGAGCCTGAAACCGGCGGGGCGGCCGGGACGATTCCGGAAACAATAGCGGTAAAGGCGGTAACTTGCCGGGCGGGAATTTCGCCTGGAATTGCAGTATCATCTAATAAGCGGATGTTGTCCACTCAGAAATCGCGGGGCACGGCCCTGCTCAGTTGCGTTTGGTTGCTGACGGTTTGCCGCCTGCTGCCGGCGGCCGATACCTCCACTTTCGAGAACACGGTCAAGCCCGTCCTCACGGGCACCTGCTCGGCGTGCCATAACAGCCAACTGGCTTCGGGCGGTCTCGACCTGGCGCCCTTTTCCAAGCCGGAATCGATCGTCGAAAGCCGGCAGGGCTGGGAACGAATCCTCGAGCGCATCCGCGCGGGTGAAATGCCGCCCGCCGGAATCCCGCGTCCGGCACGCATGGACGCCGCGATCCAGTACGTGCAGGGCGAGTTCGAGAAGGCCGACCGCAACGTGAAACCCGACCCGGGCCACGTCACCGCGCGCCGCCTGAACCGCAACGAGTACTCCAACACCATTCGCGATCTGCTGGCGGTGGAATACCACGCCGACAAGATCTTCCCGACCGACGATCTGGGCAACGGCTTCGACAACATCGGCGACGTCCTCACGATTTCTCCGGTGCTCATGGAGAAGTACATGGCCGCGGCCGAGAGCATCGCGTCCCGGGCCATTGGAGCGGACCCGCTGCCGAAGCCGATTACAGTTGAATACGCGGCCAAAGAGA
Organism: Bryobacteraceae bacterium; assembly: GCA_035638575.1. Lineage (GTDB taxonomy): Bacteria > Acidobacteriota > Terriglobia > Bryobacterales > Bryobacteraceae > DASQZT01. The sequence goes on along the minus strand of DASQZT010000272.1, from coordinate 19,982 downwards.
AGAAGATCCGGCGCCCCGACGTGAGCACCATCGAAGCCAGCCACCGCGTGGATTTCGACGGCGAGTACATCGTGCGCTTCGGCCTGCCGGGAGAGCGCGGGGCGGACGCCAAGCCGGTGGCGCTGGGATTCTGGATGGACGGCAAGCTGCTCCAGACCATCCCGGTGGAGACCAAGCCTTCCAAGCTGGTGTACTTCAATCCGTATTCCGAGGAACAGATCCGGCTGTTTCTGCCGGAGGGCGACCACGTTTTCCGCGCCGGCTTCATCGACGATCCGTTCGTCAAAGGGCTCACGCCAGGAGAGTTCTACAACAACAAGAAGAATAAGTATCTGGACTCGATGGTTTTCATCGGCCCGTACGCGTCGACAGCCGAAAAGGCCAGCCGCAAGAAGATCCTGATCTGCGATCCGAACTCCGGCGCGGCGTGCACGGAGAAAATCCTGGCGGCGGTGGCGCACCGCGCGTACCGGCGGCCGGTGACGCGGAGCGAGGTGGCCTCGCTGATGAAGTTCGTGGCGCTGGCCAGGCAGGACGGCCAAACAGCGGAGCAAGGCATCCAACTGGCGCTCCAGGCCATGCTGGTTTCGCCCAACTTCCTGTTCCGCATCGAGCACGATCCCGCGGCGGCGGAGGCGGGCAAAGCGCATCCGGTATCGGAGGTGGAGCTGGCTTCGCGGTTGAGCTATTTCCTGTGGAGCTCGATGCCGGACGACGAGCTGCTCGGCATGGCCGAAGCCGGCAAGCTGCGCGCACCCGGCGCGCTCGACGCCGAGATCAAACGGATGCTGGCGGACCCGCGCTCGGCCGCGCTGGCGGACAACTTCGCGGGACAGTGGCTGGAGATCCGCAACCTCGACGTGGTGAAGCCGGACCCGCAGAAGTTTCCCGAATGGAGCCCCGAGCTGCGCGACGCCATGAAGGCGGAGACGCGCATGTTCTTCGATACCGTGCTGCGGGAGAATCGCCCGCTCTCCGATTTCCTGGATGCGCGGTACACCTTCCTGAACGACCGGCTGGCGAAGTTCTACGGCATTCCGGGCGTGGATGGCCCCGAGTTCCGCCGGGTGGACCTCTCGACCGACCAGCGCGGGGGCATTCTCACGCAGGCGGGCGTGCTGACGGTGTCGAGCTACCCGACCCGCACCTCGGTGGTGATCCGCGGCAAGTACATTCTGCAAAACATCCTGGGCGCGCCGCCGCCGCCACCACCGGCCGACGTGCCGCCGCTGGACGAAGCGGCCGTGGGAACTTCGGCGTCGCTGCGGCAGCAGATGGAATCGCACCGGGCGAATGCGGTGTGCGCGTCGTGCCACTCGAAGATGGACGTGCTGGGCTTCGGGCTGGAGAACTACGACGGCATCGGGAAGTGGCGGACCATGGACGGCAAGTTTCCCGTGGACTCGAGCGGCACGCTGCCGAACGGAAAAACGTTTTCGACCCCGGCGGAGATGACGGTGGCACTGAAGAGCCAGATGCCGGCTTTCGCGCGGTGCATGGTGGAAAAGATGCTGACCTACTCGCTGGGGCGCGGGTTGACGCCGAACGACGGGCGCACCGTGGACCAGATCACCCGGAAATGGAGCGAGCCGGGGTACCCGTTCCAATCGCTGATTTACCAGATCGCCGCCAGTCTTCCCTTCCAGTCGCGCCGGGGGGAAGTTCTAAGCAGCCAGAACACACTCAAACCGAAAGAGGTCGCGCACCCATGACGATCACTCGAAGAGCGCTGGCCAGACGAACATTTCTGAGGGGGATGGGAACGGCAGTCGCACTGCCGTTTCTGGATGCCATGGTCCCGGCGTTCGCCAGCGCCGCGCCCGGCAAGGCGCCGGTCCGCATGGCGTTTGTGTACGTGCCCAACGGCATCGACATGCGCAACTGGAACCCGGACTACGAGGGCAAGCTCGGCGAACTGCCGCGCATCCTCAAGCCCATGGAGCCGTTCCGCGAGGACATGCTGCTGCTGGGCAACCTGACGCACAACACGGGGCGCGCGTTGCTGGACGGCGCGGGCGATCACGGGCGCTGCTGCGGGTCGTACCTGACCGGCATCCAGGTGAAGAAGAGCACCACGGACATCCACGCCGGACTCTCGATGGACCAGATCGTGGCGCGGCATGTGGGCGGCCAGACGCGATTCCCTTCGCTCGAGCTGGGGCTGGAAGATGCGCGGCAGTCGGGCGACTGCGACTCGGGCTACTCCTGCGCCTACACCAACAACCTGGCGTGGCGCAGCGAAACGCAGCCGCTGCCGCCGGTTCTCAATCCGCGCGCGCTGTTCGAACGGCTGTTCGGCAACGGCGTGACCTCGAGCCCGGAAGCGCGGGCGCGGCAGACACGGTACCGGCGCAGCATTCTGGATTTCGTCACCGAGGACACCAAGCGCCTGGAAACCGGGCTGGGACCAACGGACCGGCGGAAGCTGGACGAGTACCTGGGATCCATACGCGAGGTGGAGCGGCAGATCGAGAAGGCCGAGAAGGACAACCAGCAGATCGATCCGCACATGGAGAAACCCTACGGCGTGCCGGCCGATTTCGCCGAGCACTTCAAGCTGATGACCGACATGGCGACCATCGCGTTCCAGGCGGACCTGACGCGCGTGATGACGTTCCTGGTGACCCACGAGGGCACTTCACGGGCGTACCGCGAGATCGGCATCTCGGACGGGCATCACCCCCTGACGCACCATCGCAACCAGGCCGACCTGATGGAGAAGGTGGCGCAAATCAACTGCTACCACGTGAAGCAGTTCGCCGGGTGGGTGGAGAAGCTGAAATCCATCAAGGAAGGCGACGGGACGCTGTTGGGCAACTCCATGATTGTCTACGGCGCGGGACTCTCGGACGGCAACCGGCACCTGCACGAGGATCTGCCGACCATGGTCCTGGGCCGCGCGGGCAATTATTTCAAGACCGGGCGGCGCATCGTCTACCGGCGCGAGACGCCGATGTGCAACCTGTTCCTGACCATGATGGACCGCATGGGCGTGCGGATGGAAAACTTCGGCGACTCGACAGGGCAGATTCAGGGGCTGGACCTGGCGTAAGCGAACGGCTCGCAGTCATTCCACTACCCGGACGAGGATCGAGGCCGTGACGCCGCCTTGCGACACGGTCAGCGGCACCTGGATTCCCGACTGCGCTTTTGCGGGCGCCCGGGCGTTGATCTGGTAGACGCCGATCTGGCCGGGCGCGAGGCCCGCGTAGCCGACCTGGAGCGGCACTCCTCCCAAACGGACATCGGGCGCCTGCAACGCCGCGGCCAGCGGCGAAGCTGGCGAGAGCATGCCGGCCGCGACCTCCGGAGAAGTCGGTCCGAGCCCGGTGGCGTAAATCGAGATGGCGTCGTCCGAGCGGATGGGGTTCGACCCGGTGACCAGTTGCTGATTGCTGTCCTTCACGACTACCGGAATTCCGGTGAGAGGACCGGCCGTGCCGCTCAGAAAGATGGCGGGCGCCAGGGGCAGCAGGTTGACGTAATAGTCGTCGCTCACGCCTCCCGGGGTGTACAGGGTCATAACCACGCTCCCACCCAGGTGCAGCGGCAACTGAGCGTTGACCTGGCCAGGCGAGGCGAACATCATGGGAACCGCCGAGCCGTTGGCCGTCAGGCAGGATTCGCCGATCGCGGTGGGCAAGGGGACCTCCTGGGTGGCCATGTTGACCGGGTTGAGGTTGGAGCCGAAGACGGAGATGAGCGAGCCGGCCGCGAGGTTCGAGGTCAGGTCGGCTGCATTCACAATGCGACCGATGGCCGGCGGCACGGTGGCGGCATCGTAATTCCAAGCCATGGCGGTGAAGCCCGAGACCGTGAGCGCGATGAGGGCATTCCGGTTGGCGAGCGGGGCCAAGGTCCGGGTGAAGACCGACGGGCTGGCCGAGACCAGCGGCTGCTCGGCCAGACGAGTGGGCCGGATGGGGTCGCCCGTCGCCAGGTCCACGTGTTCGACGATGCCGCTGTCTCCCGCGGCGGCCTGCGGGCCGGACATGCGGATGCCGAAGCCATCCACGAAGGCAAATCCGGCAGGGAAGCCGGCGCCGGTCGAGGTTGCGACGGGCACGAGCGAACTGTTGAGCAGGGTGTTCCCGGCCAGAAACTGGCCGGAACCCGAGGCGGCAAATGCACCGCTGAGCGTTGCCGGAAGCTTGCGCGAAACGATGAAGGTATCGTCGGCAGCATCGTACAAGGTGACGGTGCCATCCGCGGAAACCGCCAGAATGGCGCCGCCGTCAGGTGTCGCGGCCAGCACGGTATCCGTGTTCAAGGTGTTCTGAAAGACCCCGAGGCTGGGCAGCGCCGCCGAGGTCTGGCTGGCCAGGTCGATCCGATCGATGGCGCCGGCCGCTCCCACCACCCGGGAGGCTGCCAGGATGGCGTTCCCGGAAGCCGCCACCGAACGCGGGTAGTGGCCGAGCGGCAGGGCGACCGGCGGCAACTGCTGAAGCGTGTCGAGGTCGTACACGTAAAGCAGCTGCGAATTGTCGTGCCCGATCAGCAGGTATTTCTGGTCGAAGGTGATGGCCATCCGGGTGGGCGTGTTCGCGGTGCGCAGCGCGGCGACCGAAGACAACGCGGAACCGTCAAACACCAGCACCTGGTTGAGGTCCTGACGCAGCACATAGAACCGGTCGCGAGCCGGATCCGCCAGGAGATCCACCAGTATACCGGGCACGTCGGTGAACGAGCCCCTTTCGTCGGGCCGCCGGTTGTTGACCAGGATGCGAACCGGTGGCGGCAGATTCACCGCATCGGGCGATGAAAGATTCAGGGCGCCCACCACCGTCCCCCGCTGGGCGGAGAACGTGACGGGGTCGATGGTCACCTGCACGGCGGCCGGAGTGCGTCCGGAGGACGGAGAAATCGTCACGCCGGCCAGACCGGTGGCGAGCGAGAAGGAAGTTTGCCCGCCGCCCGGATCGACGATATTCAGCGTGCGGGTGATGGCCCCGTGCACGCAGAAGTTTCCGGAAAAGACGAGGTCTTCGCGGTCCGCCGCCAGCCGGTGAGCGGAAGACAAAGCGCCTACCGGCAGCACCAGCACGCCGCTCTCGGAAACGGCGTACACGGTATCGCCCGCGGCATTCAGGAGGCTCCTTCCGGCCAGGTTTTCGGGGAGTCTAAGCTGCTCCCGCACGGTGAGGTTGTCGGCATCCACGATGGAAAGCACGGGCGGCGCCGCGGCGGCGGCGCCGGAGCCGGCTTGCGCCACGGGAATCTGCGCGTAGAGGACGCCCGCGGCGGAATCGACGGCCAGGGATCCGACCCCCAACGCTCCGAGGGCGTTGGCGAACTGCGACAGGAGCTCGCCACCGCGGTCGAAGACCCCCCAGCCCGCCGCGTAATAGGAACCGTCGCGGGCCACACTGACTACCCGCGGGCCCAGCGGAGGGGTGGCGGTATAGCCCGCCGAACGGATGTGTTTGGCGGCCACATCGTAGGAGAAGCGGATGGTGTCGGTGAGTCCGAAGATCCAGCGCCCGTCGGCGGAAGCCGCCATGGCGGCAGCCACAATCTGGACTGGCGGCGTGCCTGGCGCGGCCGGGAGAGTGGCGGCGGTGACGCCGGCGACCGTATCCACCAGTTGTGTCTGCCCGCTAGCGGGATCGAGCAGCAGGAATTCGCCGGTGGTGGCGACCAGCGCCATCCCATCGGCTCCGAACGCGGCGCCCAGGGGAGGACTGTCGAGGGTGAAGGTTTGCCGCGCTCCGCTCGAAAGGTCGATGACGGTCAATGCGTTGCCGGGCGAGCCGGGGGCCGCAACGTTGCCGAAGTGAGTGGCCACGAGATAGTGGCCGTCCTGGGAGATCGCCAGCGAGGAAGGTCCCGGCGCCACGTGCATCGAAGTGCGGATGGTATTGTCGCCGAGGGACAGGACATCGATCCGGGCGGCGGTGAAGTTGGCGATGTACAGCACGCCACGCGGTTCATCCAGAGCCAGGTCCGCCGCCTGGCCGCTAATCGGGGCCACGAGGCCGAAGGTGGCGGAAGCCGCGGGAACCGCCAGGGAGGCCAGCCATACTGCAAGCAGAACGATCGACTTTTCGCACCGCATAAAGTTCTTATCGGCCGCGCCGATAAGTTTCAACAGAGTGAAGATTCGTCAGAAACGCGCAATCCGCCGACTCGGGAGGGCCGGGTTGCTCGCGGCGGCGTGGGTGCTGGCGCTGCCCGCCGAGCAGCAGACCGGCGTCATGACACGCATCTCGGCGACGGCCCCAGACGCGGTCTTTCTGGTGGACGGGGAAGTGATCACCGGCGCGGCGGTGTTCACGTGGCCGGCCGGCAGCAAGCACGCCCTGTGGATCGCCACGGCGCAGAATGGCATGTCCTCGACGAAAACGCAGTACGTTTTCCAGCACTGGAGCGCCCCCAGCGGGCCGCTGGGCTCGTCTTCCAATTCCGTCACGATCACGGCCGACCCGGCAATCGCGGGGTACAACGCGGACCTGACCACGGAATACGCTGTCAGCCTGATCTTCTTTTCCTGCGCCGACGAACCGTGCGTCTCTCCGGGCACGGTCTGGGTAAACCAGGTGGCGTATTCGGAGAGTGGCGACGCGTGGGCGGCGGCCGGGTCGACGGTTACGCTGGAAGCATCGCCAAACGCGGGCTACGTGTTTGCCGGGTGGGGCCAGGGCGCGCAGCCGGCTCTTTTCTCGATGGTGCTGAATCAGCCCACGTCGGTCTATCCTTTATTCGCGCCGGCGCGCGAAATCCAGCTGCTGACGTCGCCGGACGGCCTGCAAGTGCTGGCGGACCGGGCGACGGTGACCACGCCGGCGACTCTGGAGTGGGGATGGAACACCACCCACACGCTGGGCGCGGTATCGCCGCAATGGGACCATTACGGACGCCAGTGGCTGCTTCGCTCCTGGAGCGACGGCGGAGCGCTGACCCACACCTACCAGATGCTGGCCGGGGCGGCGGCGGCCACGGTGACCGCGCAGTTTGTCCCCGCTGTGGCGGTATTGCTGGCGACCAATCCGCCGGGATTGACCCTCACAGCCGACGGACACGACGCACCCTCGCCGGTAAGCCTGTTCTGGGCGTCTGGCGACACCCACACGGTGACCGCGCCCTTGCATCAGTACGATTCGGCGGGCGGCCCCTGGGCGTTCCGCTCGTGGTCCAACGGCGCGGCGAACCAGCAGAGCATCACGGTGACGGACGACCAGGCCGGGACCGGAATCCGGCTCACGGCGGCTTACGACCCGCTCAGCCGCATTCGCGTGGAGAGCGTCCCGACCGGCCTGGCTCTCTCGGTAGACGGCGCGGGTTGCGTAACGCCCTGCGAAGTCGAGCGCGCGCCAGGGAGCACGGTGCGGATCACGGCGCCGGCTTCTTTTCCGATTGCGGATGGCGCGCGCCTCGGTTTCGTCTCCTGGGAAGGCTATGACGGCGGCGGGTTGACGGCGGCGGCGGGATACCACAAGATCACGGCGCGGTATCAGACGGCATACCAGCTGACGCTCACGACGGTGCCCGCCGATTCGGGCGCCTGGCAACTGGCGCCGGCGAGCGCCGATGGATTCTTCCCGGCCGGAAGCGTCATAAACATCGGCTACCAGCCTTCGAACTTGATGAAGTTCCGCGGTTGGGGAGGGGACCTGAGCGGATCGTCGAATCCGGCGGCATTGACGATGGACGCGCCCCACGGGGTGGCGGCCATGCTCGACCGGCTGCCCGCTCCACCGCCTCCGCCCCGGGTGACGACCGCGGCAGGAGAGACGCCGGCGTCCGCCGTGGCTCCCGGCTCGATTGCTTCGCTGTTCGGGAGCGACCTGGCGGACTCGACGGCGGAAGGGCTCACCAACCCGCTGCCGCAAAGCCTCGCGGGAGCGACGCTGGAGTGCGCCGGGTATCTGCTCCCCTTGCTGTACGTCTCAACGGGGCAAATCAACTTTCAGGTTCCAGGCGATCTCGCGCCGGGACCGTACCGGCTGGAACTGCACCGCCCCAATACTCCCGTCACCGAAGTGCCGTTTACCGTCGCGCGCAACGCTCCGGGGCTGCTGCTCGCCACGCACGCCGACGGCTCGCCGGTAACGGCGGATTCGCCCGCAGTCCCGGGCGAGGCCATCGTGCTGTATGGCACTGGCTTCGGGCCGCTGACGCCTATGCCGCTGGACGGCTTCCAGGTTCCCTCCGCTCCGCCGTATGCCCTGGCGGACCCGGTGGAGGTGCTGCTCGGAGACCGCGCCCTGGCGCCGGATTCGGCCGGCGCGGCCGCCGGAGCGGTCGGGCTGGTGACGGTTGTGGCACGGATTCCCGAGGACCTCGACACCACCACTCCGGCCAGCATCACCGTGCGGTCGGGCGGCGTTTCGAGCAATTCCCTTCCCCTGAGACCCGCGCCCGGGAAGTAACGGATGCGTGTAACCCGTTACGCGTTGCTTTGTGGTTGTGCCCGATTTGTAAGCGCAGGTAGTGGGCGGGAGTTGCCCGCCCACGCGAAGATTACCAGTAGAGCTTCATCGAGACCTGCATGCGGCGCGCGGAGTTCGACTGCGAGCGCCAATTACCGAAGTTGGCGTTCTGGAGCGTGGTGCCGCCGCTGAGGGGGCCAAACTGGGTCCGGTTCAGGAAGTTGAACGACTCCCACCGAAATTCTATGCGCTTCGACTCTTTGAGGGTGATGCTCCTGGCCAGGGAAATGTTCTCATTGAAGCCGGGGAAGTAGCGCAATTTGGGGTTGTACCGCGTCAAGGTTCCCAGCGCGGTCGTAGGCTGAGTGCCGAAGAACGAAACCGGCTGGAAGAAGCTGTCCGCCCCGGGATCGAATTTTCCCGTGTAAGACCCGGCCCATCCCTCGTAAGTGGACACCGTGGGCCGGTTTCCTCCGTTGAAGATGGGGAAGCTGACGGTCGTTCCCAGGCCCATGGGGGTCCCGCTGGAGTACCCCTGAATTCCGGAGAAACGCCAGCCGCCGAAGATAGCGGACCCCACGCTCTTGCCGCTCAGGAACCGCCTCCCCTTCCCGAAGGGCAACTCATACACATAGTTCAGCTTCACGACATGGGTCTGGTCGTAGGATGCAATCGACTTTTCCAGACTGCGGTTGTACTGGTCCTCAGGCTCGCTGCCTCCGCTGTCGGAGTCGGTCAGGAGCTTCGAGAGCACGTAGGAGGCTTGCACGGTGAGGCCCGAGGAATACCGGTGCGAGAACTTCACCTGCATCGAATGGTAGGTGGAGTGGCCAATCTTGTCACCTTGGCCATTAATCGTATCAACGGTGGAATACTGCGGGTAAGGCCGCAGGGATTGCCCCACGCTCGCCCCGGTGCCCCAGAGAGCGTTGAAGCCCGGCCAGGGCGGGGTGATTCCGGCGGCGTTGGCGAGGGCTCCGCCCACCGTCGAGGCCAGCAAGGTCTTGCCCGACGACGTGAACGGGCTGAGGTTGGCCGGCAGTTTCGCGAGGTTGAGCTGGTTAAACGCCAGAATATTAGACTGGATGTCGGATGCCAGCGTAGCCACGTAACCGACCTCCAGCACCGAGTTGGCGGTCACCTGGCGTTCGATATTGAAGGCGTAATTGAGTTCATCGGATGGCGTGCTGGCCGCTTTCCCGTTGTAATAAGGAACGTTGGAGCCGTTGCCCACCGAGGGATCGATATCGGGGACCTGGGCCCACGCCGGCGCGCCGTTCTGCATAGCCCAAAGCGGGTTGAGACCCAGGCTTTGGTCGCTCACGGTGATTCGCTGCACGATTCCGAGGTTGTGCGAGGAACTGCCTTCGTAGGTGAGTGGCCCGAAGCTGCGGCTGGCAGAGCCCCGTATGGTGGTCTTATTATTCAGGGAGTAAGCGAAGCCCAACCGCGGTCCGAAGCCGTGCCAGCCCGAGGTCAGATAGTCGCTACCTATCCTCCCCGGACCAGAGCCGGCGAAAATCAGCGCGCCCGGAAGCCCGCCGGCTCCGGGGTTCGGGGTGGTCGGGCTCAGATCGCTCGCCTGGTCGTTCCCCACCAGCAGCGGCCGGGCCAGTTCAAAGCGCAGCCCGAGATTCAGGGTAAGGCGCTGTGATACACGCCAGTCGTCCTGAAAATACGCCTGGTGAGTACGGAATTCGGTGGCGAGGTATCGTGGCGTGTCGAGCGAATAGCCGGATACCTGTCCCAGCAGGAAAGATGCAAACGCGCTCCCGCCGCCGGTGGCCTGGCTGGTAACCAGCGGGACGCCGGTATTCAAATCCTGGAAGGTCACATTCCCCGAGATGTTCTGCAATCCGAAACCGTTGTAGTGGGTATTGTTGTAGAAGTAGCCCCACTTAAAAGTGTGCGGGCCGGCGGTCTTGGTCATGTCGTCGTGGAATTCCACCACGATGTTATCCGAACCGTTGGGCGCGGCCACGCCCCAATTGGTGAACTCGCTGTTCGTAAAATTGACCTGCGGAAAGTTGTCGTTGCAGTCGGGATAATTCGGGATGCAGATTTTGCTCTTCCAGCCCGTCGCCGTGGTGGGAAGTCCCTGGGACTCCGGTGCGCCGCTGTAGGTGTCGAACGCGCCGTGATTCTGCTCCCAGTTGTTGCCGCCCGCGTAGAAGCGGTTCAGCAAAGTGGGCGAGAGCGTGTAGTCGTAACTGATGCGGTAGACGTCAGACCGGTTATAGCCGGGGTTGCCGGCCAGGGGCTCGGGAAGACCCGGAGCGCCGGTGGGGCCGTACAGGTCCTGTTCCCTGGTGCGCTCGAAAAAGAACGAGAGCCTCTGTTTGGAGGTTAGCACCTGGTCGCCCTTGATGCTGTACTTGTTGTTCGGCGATATGCTGCTGCCGGCCGAAACATAGTTGTTGCGGACGTAAGCCGAGGTGCCGGGCGCCGCCGCAACATTGGGTGCCAGCAACGGCTTCACGTAATTGATGATCTCCTGGGAGATCGGGTCGATGCGCGATTGCGGAATCTGGTTATTGGGAAACGGGGTCCTGACATACGAGCCGTTCACCAGCGTGGTGGTGCCCGGATCGTAGACCTGGTACAACTGCCCGCTGGCATTCACATAGTTGTGCAGGTCGCCGGTGTAGAATTCCGGCGGCGGAACGCTATAGGGAGTCGGGGTCGCTCCCGCGCGGTTGCGGAAGCCCTCGTAGGAGAAGAAGAAGAAAGTCTTGTCTTTGCCGTGGTACACCTTGGGAATCCAGACCGGCCCCCCTACCGTGACTCCGAAATCGTTCTGCTTGTAGACCGGCTTGGTGGCGCCGTAGAAGCCTTTGGCGTCCAGATCCTGGTTGCGCAGGAACTCGTACGCGTCCCCATGCAACTGGTTGGTGCCGGACTTGGAAACGAAACTCATAGTGCCGCCGGAGGCGTGGCCGACCTCGGCCTTGAAGCCGCCGGAGGTCACGCTGAATTCCGTGAGCGCGTCTACCGAGGGGGTGTTGATCTGCGTCCAGGTGACCCCGTTGGAGTCCAACTGGCCGGCGGTAGTAACGGTAGAGCCGTCGAGCGTCATGCCATAGGCTCCGCCTTTCCCGCCGCCGACGCGGTACTGGCCCGTGGAGTTGACTTCGGCCGTGCTGGCCGACAGGTCGAAGGGGCTGCGCACCGCCCCGTTCACCACCACCGGCAGATCTTCCACCAACCGGTTGGATACTTCGGTGGCCACCCTGCCAGTCTCGGTCTGCAAGAGCTGCTGGTTGGCCATCACCTCGACCGTCTGTTGAGTAGTGCCCACTTCCAGGGTCACATCCAAAAGCACGGTCGATCCGGCGTCTACCACGACGTTGGTGGCGACATAGGCTTTGAAGCCAGTGTTTTCGACCCGGACCTGGTAACTTCCCACCGGCAGCGAGGGCACGGTGAAGTCTCCCGATGCGGTCGTCTTCGTCTTGAAGCTTTCGTTGGTGCTGGTTTGAACCGCGGTAACCTGCGCGCCGGGCACGACGGCCCCGCTCGAGTCCTTGACCGTACCGGTGATGACGCCGCGATCGGTCTGTGCCACGAGGTTTGCCATGGCGCAGACGCCAAGCAACACACAGAATCGGAGAATACGCACTTACACCCCCAAAATTTGGCGAGATTGGAGCCTAATATCTACTCCCCCAAAGCAATTTGAACCAAACTGGTCCTAATAAAGTATGCACCCGCTGGCCTCCCGAGACAACGGCAACTTGCAATTTCAGGCCAGAATTTCCATTTTGGCTTCCTGCCACCAGCAATTATACATCTAAGCACTTTCGTTGGCGCTGCCTCCTCCGGGGGATGCCGGAGCTGGTCGAACGCGCGTGCAGATCGCATGGATATGCGGCGACTGGACGCCGCCCGGGGAGCCGCGCGGGCGGCCGCGACTCGACAGGGAGACAGGTGGGATAAAGCGTGCGAAGACCGCTTCCCGACAGTCGCGGCTCTGTAACGATTACCTGGCGTTCACAACGCCCGCCGGCTTCGGCCCGCCATCGAGGATCTCCGGCGGGCAGCCGCCGGCCATGAGCTTGAAGTTCTCGATGAACCGCGCGGCCAGCGTGGCGTACTTGTGGTAGTAATCGTCCCGGTTGGGCCACGTATTGGCGGGATCGAGGATGTGCGCGGGCACGCCTTCGCATTCGGTGGGCACGCTGAATCCGAAGACGGGATCCTGGCGAAACTCCACGGACTTCAGCTTTCCCGCGAGGGCGGCCGTGAGCAGCGCGCGGGTGTGCCGGATGCTGATGCGCTTGCCAACGCCGAACGGTCCGCCGGTCCATCCGGTGTTGACCAGCCAGCATACGGCGCCATGCTTCAGCAGCCGCGCCTTCAACATTTCGGCGTAGGCATAGGGGCGGTGCACCATGAAAGGCCCGCCGAAACAGGTGCTGAAAGTGATTTCAGGCTCGGCGCCGAGTCCGATCTCGGTGCCCGCGATCTTGCTGGTGTAGCCGGAGATGAAATGGTAGATGGCCTGGTCGGGGCTCAGGCGGGAGATGGGCGGCATGACGCCGCTGGCATCGCAAGTCAGGAAGATGACGTTCTCGGGGTGCCCGGCCATCTTCGGCGGGAGGTAATTTTCGATGTAATCGAGCGGGTATGCGCCGCGGGTGTTTTCGGTGAGCGCATCGTCGTTCAAATCGAGCCGGCGCGAGAGCGGATCGAGCACCACGTTTTCCAGGATGGTGCCGAATCGGCGCGTGCAGGCGTGGATCTGCGGTTCGGCCTCGGGCGAGAGGCGAATCACCTTGGCATAGCATCCGTCCTCGAAATTGAAGATGCCGTTGTCGCTCCAGCCGTGCTCGTCGTCGCCGATGAGGTTGCGCGCCGGGTCCGCCGAAAGGGTGGTTTTGCCCGTGCCGGAGAGGCCGAAGAAAAGCGCCACATCGCCGGCCGGCCCCACGTTGGCCGAGCAGTGCATGGGCAGCACGCCCGCCAGCGGCAGAAGGAAATTGAGCACCGTAAATATGGTCTTCTTGATCTCGCCTCCGTAGAGGGAGCCTCCGATAATGGCCAGCCGCTGGGCGAAATGGAGGATGATGAACGTCTCGGTGCGGGTGCCGTCGATGAGCGGGGAGGCCTGGAAGGACGGCGCGCAGATCAAGGTGAACTCGGGCACGTGCCGCTTGAGATCCTCGGTGCCGCGGATCTTCATGAACATGTTGCGCGCGAAGAGGCTGTGCCACGCTTTTTCGGTGACGATGCGGATCGGCATGCGATACTCCGGATCGGCGCCGGCATAGCAGTCCTGCACGAAAACGTCGCGGCCCTGGAGAAATCCCTGCATGCGGGTGAGCAGGGCGCTGAATTTCTCGGCGCTGAACGGCCGGTTGTATTCGCCCCACCAGACATGGTTCTCGGTGGAGTGCTCGCGGACGATGAACTTGTCGGCCGCCGCGCGCGCGGTGTGCTTGCCGGTGGTCACGACCATCGGGCCCAGGTGCGAGATGCGCGCCTCGCCGCGGAACACCGACTCTTCGTACAACGACGCGGTCGGCAGGTTCCAGTAAACGCGGTGCAGGTTGGAGAGTCCGTGGTTCTGGAGGCCATAGACGCTGGCCAGCCTGAGGGCTTCGGGCTGCGCGGGCGATGGAAGATCGAGATAGGGGTTCATCGCCAGTCCCTCACCAGTTTGCGGTCGCCTAGGAACATCTCGTTGGGCGCGCTGGGGTCGAGCGCCCACTTGATGCGGTCGGTGCCTTCGGTCACCTCCTTGAGCGTGCCGCAGAAACTCAAGCGCAGGTGGCCCTCCATACCGAATTCGCGGCCCGGCACGGCCACCACGCGGACCCGGTCGAGCAGGAAGCGCGACAGCTTCTGAGAGTCTTTTTCGTAGGCGCTGAAGTCCGGGAAACAATAGAAAGTCCCGCCGGGGTTCACCACTCTCACGCCGGAAAAAGCGTTGAGCCGGTTGATCATCACGTTGCGGTTGTTTTCCAGCGTGAGGCGCAGGCTTTCGATGGACGACTGCACGCCGTTGAGAGCCCCGACGGCGGCCCACTGCGAAGGCGCCGCCGGGCCCGAGGTCTCCTGCGACTGGATGTTGGTCATGGCCCGGATGAGGGTCTTGTTGCCGACGGCCCAGCCGATGCGAAAGCCCGTCATGGCGTACATCTTCGAAACACAGTTGATGACCACGAGCTTGGAGCTGTCGAGGTGGGCCTCGGTGGCGAAGCGGTAGCAGTTGGAGGGCAGGCGGCCGTCGAAGATCAGCCGGTTATACGTGTCGTCCATGACCAGGTAGAGGTTGCGCTTCTCGCAAAGCTCCACCACGCCGGCGACGAATTCATCGGAGTACACCACCCCGGAAGGGTTGTTAGGGCTGTTGAGGATGATGGCCTTGGTGTACGGACCCACGGCTTCGGCGATCTCCTCCACGGTGGGCTCGAAACCTCCGTCGCGCGCGGCCACTGGAACCGGCACGCCGCCAGCGATCTTGACCATCTCCGGGTAGCTGACCCAATACGGCGTGGGGAAGACGACTTCCTCCTTGGGATCGAGAATGGCATGCAGCAGCACCATGAGGGACTGCTTGGCACCGCTCGAAGCGATCACGTTTTCAGGTGACACCAGGCGGCCGTAGTGCTCTTCGGTATAACGGATGATGGCCTTTTTGAGCGCCGGAATGCCGTCGGCGGGCGTGTATTTCACGTCGCCGGTACCGAGGAGGGATGCGCAACTGACGATGGCATCGATGGGCGCTTTGCTTTTCGGCTCGCCGCCTCCCAGGTGGATGACCGGCTCGCCTTTTTCCCTGAGCAGCGCCGCGGTTTCGTTCAGTTTCAGGGTGGGCGATTCGCAAATGGATCTTGCTAACTGGCTCAGACTCATTGGTCACGTCCTTCGAATAGACTGATACCCCGTTGCTCCAGTGTTTGGGGATTACTAACAGTATACAATGATGACGCTCACCCGTATCAGGAGTTGAGAACCCCAAAGGCCGAATGCCGCCGAACCGGCGTTTCGCGTCTTCCCCCCCGCAAAGATCGGCGCAATCAGCGGCTCTCGGGAGATCGTATCCAGACGTCTCCGAGTGTTTCATTCACTGTAAAAATCATCTGGCGAGGTGAAACTGCGATGGAGGAATTGCCCAGTTTGTAGCGCGCGAGCGGAAACGTCTCGACGCTAAACGATGGGCCCAAAGGCCGTTTCGTTCGTGGATCCAGCCGGCGCGCGGAAATCTGCTCGTAATCGCCCATTACGAAATAGAGCAGTTTCCCGTTGGGAGACCACTGTGGCACGGAGGCGTAGTCCGGCGGATCCGTCACCGGAATCCACTGTGCCTCCGGCATGGGCGTTCCATTATTCCAGGGCGCGACAAAGATCGTGCTGCGATCCGCGCCGGATTTTCCGCGGAAAGCCACGAACCGCGAATCGGGCGATATTTTCGCCTCACTTGCGCTCCACGTCCCAGATTCCAAAACAATTCGCCTTTCGCGTGTCTGCGTGTCCAGCAGCCCGATTCTTTGCAGCCGGTCGCCCGTCGCGAACAGGACAAGCCGGTCTCCGGGCAGCCACCCCACCGGCCTGCCGCAGTCCTGGCACGAATCCTCCGCCAGCCCGCCGTCCGCCGGGACGATCGCGACCCGGGCGGATTTTCCCGCCATGTGGCGGAAAGCGATCCGGGCGCCGGCGGGCGAAATTACCGGGCGGGACACACGGTTGGGGATCCCTTCGGAAGGCCGCTCGGAATCCGACGTTGCGGTGACCACCGTTTCCTGACCAGTCGACATGTTGCGCAGGCGAATCTCTGTCACATCCCCGTGCTGGGTCTGGAATGCGCAGAATTTTCCATCGGCCGACAGGCTGGCGCCATCGGGCTGGAAGCCGCCGTTTCCGGGCAGCCGCGACCTGGGACCGGTTACCACGCCCGAATCCGCGTCCATCGGCACGGCCCACAGGCCGATGGTCTGGGTACCGCTGCTGAAGACGACCGATCCTCCGGCCGAAAGAACCGGATCACCGTCGATGCTCGATCCGGCCGTGACTCGCTCCGGAGCGCCCTCGACGTGAAAGGAGCGCTCGGAAAGAGGTACGCTCCAGATATTTTGCGTATCTCCCTTTGCGGCCGCGAAGATCATGCGGTTATTCCACCAGTCTCCCGGAAGAACCTGCTGACTATTCGGATTCAGACCGGCCCGGACGAACCAGTCGTGGTCACCGGTTTGGACACTGGCGCCACGGCTATTCTCTATCGGCACAAACCACCAGGCGCGCGGTTGTCCGGGCACCTGCGATCCGCTCACCAAAAGCGATTTTCCCCCAGGCGCCCAGACCGGGGCCCGTGCGGACGCAAGATCGGCCGCGACCTGCCGTGGCGCGCCGCCGGCCGCCGGAATCACATACACCTTGCCCCACGAAGTGTAGCGATCTCTTATCCAGTATGCGATCCATCGTCCATCCGGGGAAAAGCGGGGCCGCCGTCCCTGTTTGGCGACCATGCGGATCTGGCCGCCCAAGCTCGGCACGACGTAAATACCGCCGCCATCGCGCTCGGACCGGAAGGCGATGTGGGTGCCGTCGGGCGAGAAGGAGGGCTCGTGCTCGTCCGCGGGATCGCGCGTCAGTCGGACGGAGTCGCCGCCCGCGGTCTGCCGCACCCAGATGTCCAGGTTGCCTTCCGCGCGGTCCGAGGCATAAGCCAGCAGCTTGCCGTCGCGCGAGATGGCCGGCTCCGTCGTCAGTCCGGCATCGTTGGTGGCGCGAATCAGTGCGTACTCCTTCGGTGCGGCTTCGCGGTGTCCGGACGCGGTGTAGAGGTAAACGGCCGCCCCCACGAGGAGCAGCGCGCTCACCGCGCTCACCGCGCTCACCGCAACCTTGCGCGAGCCGGAGAAGCGGAGCGACCGCCAGCGAGGCAGCGCTCCACCGCCAGCGCTCAGTTGCTGCAACTGCGCTCGAACGTCTTCCATCTGCTGGAAGCGTTCCTCCGGGTTCTTGCGAAGGCAGCGCCGGACCAGGTCGTCCAGTTCGCGTGGCACGCCGGGTCGCATCGCGGCAATGGGGCGAGGCTCGTCGCGCAAGATCGCAGCCAGCGTTGCGACCTTGGTTTCCCCGTAGAAAGCGCGCTGTCCCGTGGCCAGTTCGTAGAGCACGGCGCCGAAGGAAAAAATGTCGGAGCGGGCATCCACGCGCCGGCCCTCCGCCTGCTCGGGCGACATGTACGCCAGGGTGCCGACGATGGCGCCGTCTTCGGTGTTTGTGGTAATCGTCTCGACGTCACCCGCCGCGGATATCCCGGACTGGATCGACTTGGCGAGCCCGAAATCCAGCACCTTCACCAAGCCGCGCGGCGTCACCATCACATTCGCGGGTTTCAAATCCCGGTGGACGATCTGTCCGGCATGAGCGGTGGCCAGCGCGTCCGCCACCTGCACGGCGTAGTTCAACACATCTTCCAGGGGCAGCATCCCGCCCGATAGCATCTGGCCCAACGTCCGCCCCTCGACGAGTTCCATTGCGATGAACTCGCAACCCTCGAAGTTGGAGATCTCATAGATGGTGACGATGTTCGGATGATTCAACGCCGAAGCCGCCCGCGCCTCGAACCCGAAACGCCGCTTCAACTCCGGGTTGCTCGCCGTCGGCCGGAGCAATTTGAGCGCGACCAGCCGTTCCAGTTCCAGATCGCAAGCCTTGTAGACCTCGCCCATACCGCCCTCGCCGAGCTTTTCGAGGATCTCGAAGTGGCCGAGACGGCGAGGAATCATATGGAAGGACACTATACCATAGCTGCCCCGCCGCCCCGCGCGCTGGGAAGGTTGCTGCCGCCGCTGGCCATTTCGGTCCGGCGCTTGCTGCAGTCCGGAAAGCGAAATATCTGTAAATCGCCGAGCAACCTCAGAAGGTCAGCCGGTCCTTTTTCGCCTCGATCTTGGCGGCGTCCACGCCGGGGACCTTCTTCAGGTCTTCAATCGACTTGAAATTCCCGTTCCTGGTGCGATATTGGATGATGGCCGCGGCCTGCGATCGCGGCAGCGACAGCCGGCTCTCGAACTCGATCGCCGCGGCCTTGTTCACGTTGAGCTTGGGGAGCCCCTCGCCGGCGTAGTTCTTGGCCAGATACTCCACCACGGCGCGAAAGTCGCTCTCCGAACCTATGGCGCCGAGGGTCACCATCTTGTCGACCGTCTGCTGCCACCCGTCGTGGTCCTGGCGGAGGGAAAGCGACCGCTCCAGCTCGTGACACTGGCTGCACAGCTTCTGGGTCTCCTCTCTGCCGGGACCCTCCGGCAACTGCGCCCGCGCGCCGCCGGCGGCGAACGCAAGAGCGAGTGCGAATAAGAGCGAGCGTGATGAAGTCATAGTCGTTACCTTATAGGATGCTCAAAGACCCGGAAAACCGCTGGTTGAGAAGGCGGGAAAGAATTTGGCCACAGATGAACACGGGCGCGGCTCAGAATCGCGGCCGCGTGCTTGCAGGCAAACAGCGAACTGGCCCCGGAGGGTACCCCGTTCGGGGGCGAAGGCCAGATGGCATTCTTCAGCATCCTGCTAATGCTCGATGGGGAAGCCGAAGGCGTAGAGTGTGCCGTCGTGGGTCCCCAGATACAACTGGGTGCCGCCCTCGGACAACCCGCCGCCATGCACGAAGGATGTGATGGTCTTGCCGCTCGACCACAGCTCCTTGCCGGTGGCGGGGTCGAGAGCGTAGAGGATTGCGGGCGAGGAGCGCTGCGCGCGCTCGGCCGCGGTGATCCGGCCGTCGCTCGTGCGGAACTCGCCGCTGGAGACCGCGAAGACCACACCGTTGACGATCATCGGCGGGAGCGGAGACACCATGTCGCGCGAGACCCAACCGGGCTGGAGCGCGGGAGCGCCGTTCTGGTCCGCCACTTTCCAGGCCACGATCGCGCCGTTGGCCACGCTGCCGTTGGCCACCGGAGCCGCTGCCGGCGCCAATACCCAGCGCGTTCCCACGATGTCCTGCCAGCTTGACAGCGCGCCCGCCGCGAAATCCGCCGCCTCCGAGTACACCGGCGTTTTGGATAGAGCCGTCTGCAAGGCTGCGGTATCCAGAAGATGGATTCTGCCATCTCTTGTGGCCGCGGCGAGCAACGTTTTATCTTTGTACTGGAAGATCACCGGAGAAGAGCTGAAGCCCGGCTTGCCGTCGCTGTACACATCCTTCAGCTTCAGAGTTTTGGGCTCGAGCGCGGCGATCTCTCCGGCGTCTGTGGCCACGTAGACTGTGCCATCGGGACCGATGGCGGCGCCGGCCGATCCGGCAATCCCGCCGCTCGACGGTTTCCAGGTGGCCACCGCTTTAGAGGCTAAATCCAGGGCCCACACGGCATCGGGTACGCCGCCGCAGCCCGCCGTGGTTACGGCATAGGCCGCGCCGTCGGCTATGATCAATCCCTGCGCGTTGGCGTTGGCCGGAAGGAACGGTAATGCCGGCTGCGGTTCCTCGCCGTTGGAAACGTACATCGAGTGAAACATGCCGTCGCTCGACAGCGCATACAGCCAGCTCACGCGAGCGGCATAGATGTCGTTCCCGGCCACAGCGCCGCGGTTGCCGACGGCAGCCGCGCGGCCGCCTCCCGCGCGGCCGGGACCGCCCGCGCCAGCGCCCCGAGCCGC
>DASQZT010000271.1:0-3180 GCA_035638575.1 Bryobacteraceae bacterium | reverse complement strand
GCGGCACCTCACAAAATACTCCAGGCGCTTCCGCCGTATTTTACATTGCACGCAACGTAAAGTGTGCCGGGGCCCCGATGGAATGGCCCTGCCCCGCAACGTTACATCGGTCGATTCGTCGACCTCGGAGAGGGCGGAGCGATGGATAAAGTCGAGTTAAGGGAGCGGTTACCGGCGGCCCTTGGCGGCGGTCCGCGGCATCTCTACCGCCGCTCCGGCCGAGAATACGCCCAGCGGCGGCGCGATGGAAGTGTCCACCATCTGGACCATGGTGTACGCCGGCATGTTCTCGGCGTCCTTGAAAAACGTCAGGCGGCTGAGCGAGTCGTCGTAGTCCACGCGGATCAGGTCGCCGCCGCGGACCTGCCCCGAGGCAATCAGGTTCGAGAGCGAATGCACCAGGTTGCGATCGATGGCCCGCTTGAGGTGGCGCGCGCCGTACTTCATGTCGGTGCCTTCGCGCAGCAAGTGGTCCTTCGCCGTGGCTGTAACCGAAAAGACGAAAGGCGCGCTGTTGGCCGAGCTGAAGATGCGCTGCTGCACCATGCCCAACTCGATGACCAGGATCTTCCGCAGTTCTTCCTCGCCCAGCGGCTTGAATACCACTACCTTATCGATGCGGTTCAGGAACTCGGGGGTGAACTTGCGGCGCGCCGCTTCCACACCGGCGCGCGAAATCTTGTCGTTCAATTGCCCGTTGGCGCTCCCGGCCGCTTGCATCCGCTCCGTTTCGCCCGCCGCAAATCCCAGGCTCGGCCGCAGGATCGAGCTCATCTCCGCGGCGCCCAGGTTGCTCGTCATGAAGATCAGGGCCCGCGAAAAATCCACCCGGCGATTGTCGCCCAGGGTCAGCGTGGCCTTGTCCAGGATTCCCAACAGCAGGTTCCACAACGCATCGCTGGCCTTCTCGATCTCGTCAAAAAGCACGAAGCTCAACTTCACCTGGTCGGTGTGGTATTGGTTCAACACTTCCTGGCTGAGCAGCGGATGCGTCTCGCGGTGCCCCAGGTATCCGGGAGGCGAGCCGATCAGCTTGGCGATCTCGTGGCTGTGCTGGAACTCCGCGCAGTCGATCTTGATCACCGCGTGGGAATCGCCCACCAGGCTCTCCGCGGTGGCCTCCACCAGCCGCGTCTTGCCCGAACCCGTCGGTCCCAGAAACAGCAGGTTGCCGATCGGCCTGCCCGGGCTCGACATGCCCGCCAGGTTGGTTTGATAAATGTCAACGATTTGCTGAATGGCGTCGTCCTGCCCCACAATGCGCTTGCGCAAGCCGGACTCCAGCTTCTCGGCTTCGTCCCCTGTTTGGGTCGGGTCCAACTGCGTGTTCAAGCTCCCCATAACTCCCTCATTCTCCGGTAGATTCCCGATCCCCATCGGGGCGCTCTAGCGGTCCACAGTTTGCTACTGAGCAAGTTGAATGCCAAAGAAGGGATGCCGAACATTAGGGGCTTTGACAGACCAAAGCGTCTGTCCCACGTTACTTTTTCGGACGCGACGGACGCATCTCGACACGGCTGATCATGGTGCGCGCGGGCATTCGTAACACCATATCTACAGCTTCAGCCACGTCTTCGGGAGCGATCATCCAACTGCTGTCGGCCGCGCGAAATCCGGAATCCGCGCCGAATTCGGTATCCACGCTGCCCGGCATGATGGAACTGACGCGCACGTTATCGTGCCGGTGGTCGAGCATCAGGGCCTCGGTGAAAAGGTTCAATCCGGACTTCGACGCATTGTAGGCGGCGCCGCCCGAGAACGCGTTTTTGCCGGCCAGGCTGGAGATGTTGACGATGAAGCCCCCGCCGCGCTGCGCGAACCGCGGCAGCGCTTCACGCGAGCAGTAGAACGGACCGTTCAGATTCAGGTCGATGTTGCGGTGCCACTCTTCGGGGGTCATGTCGCCGACTTTTCGGAAGACGCCCGCGCCGGCATTGTTGACCAGGATGTCGAGCCCGCCGAATTCGGAGTCCACGGCCTGAAAGAATCGGTGCACCTCGCCCGAGTCGCTGACATCCGCCGGGTGCCCGAACAGCCTGCCCAGCGGCTTCATTTGAGCCACCGCGCGGTCCACCGACTCCTGGCTGCGCCCGCAGATGGCGACCCATGCGCCCTCACGCAGAAGGCGTTCGGCGATGGCGCGCCCGATGCCGCGCGTGCCGCCTGTGACGATGGCGATTTTTCCGGAGAGAGATTCCATAGGTGATTCCAATATAAAATAGGAGCAGGCCGGTTTTAGAAGACCGCTCCCTTGCTCGCCAAGGGCGAGTGCTCGCCAAGGGCGAGTTACGGTGGCGGCTCTGATGCCGATCAGAGCCACGACCGTAACTCGCCCTTGGCGAGCAAGGGAGTGGTTACTTCGACAGATAGCGAAAGAAATGTCTTCCAGCGCGTCCGCTTCTCCCTTGCGCCAGATTCTCGAACTGCGAATTTCGCAGTTGTCCGCCGAAATGGAGGGCCTGTTCGCCGAGGCGCGCGAGCGCGGCCGCCGCGAATCGGCGGACCAGTTGAACCAGGCCGTGCGCCGCATTCGGCAGTCGGCGGATATCGAGGAGCTCCGCGCCATCCTGCTGGACACCGCTTCGGCATTCTCCACCGGAGCCGCACTCTTCCGCATCGAAGGGCAAGCGGCCATCGGCGAGCGCATCCGCGGCGTGCCGGAAGAGGCGGGCGAGACTTTCCGCGGCCTGGAAGTTCCGCTGGCATCCGCGGCGGCGTTGTCCGGCGCCGTGGAAAGCCGCGATCCCGTGATCGCAGTCAGCAGTGAGGGTGAAGTGTCTACGGAGATGGTGAGGCTGGCCGGTCACCGGCCCGATGGGCGAGTCTCGATCTTCCCGGTGGTGGTGCGGGAGCGCGTTCCCGCCCTGGTGTATGCCTGGGGAACGGCGCAGGGATCGGCCTTGGAACTTCTGAGCCAGGTGGCGGCGGCGGTGTGGAGTGAGATCTCCGTACCGCCGGCTCCCGCGGCGCCGCCGGAGTTGGTGCACATCGAACCCGCGCCCGCGCCCGCCCCTGCACCAGCGCCGCCAGCGTCTGCCTGGGAGCAACTCCCTCCCGGCGAGCAGGAGATTCACCTGCGCGCGCAACGTTTCGCGCGGGTGCGGGCGGCCGAGTTGCGTCTCGACCAGGTGGACGCCGTGCAATGGGGACGCACGCGGCACGACATCTACGGCGCGCTCC
>DASQZT010000270.1:0-9965 GCA_035638575.1 Bryobacteraceae bacterium | reverse complement strand
AATGCTGCATACTCGATTCATGGCGGAAGTCTCCGTTCGGTAGATTTGGTTCTGGCTTGAACCCAAGTTCACCGTATCAGAACTTCCGCCTGAACTCGATTTCCAATTTGGACAGGCGTGGTTGCCAACCTGCCCCACAAGGTTTCTGGGGAGTCTCACTTCTCGCGCAGCAGGTGCACCGGGCCCAGCAGGCCGCTGACCGCGTCGCCGTGGGAAAACGAGTCCTTCCAGCGCGCGAAGGCCGTATTCGTCACGTCCAGGACGATTTCGTTTTCACCGTTTCGAACCACGCCGGAGATGTCCCAGCGGTACGGCGGGTAGATCCTCGCGCCCAGCTGCTTCCCATTGACGGTGAGCTCGGCAATCTCCTCCACGCGCCCGGCATCCAAAGCGATGGCGTCGCCTGGGGCGGCGGCCAACTCGAGGGTCGTCCGATAGCGGACCGTTCCTGCATAGGATTCCATCTCCGGCCACCGGCGCCAGTCTTCCAACTCCGTCTTCCGCCCGATGGACTCAAAGCGGCTGGCCGCGTCATCGGCTGCGCGGCTGACCTGCCATGTGAGCGCCGGCGTTTGCGCCACCGGGTATACCGGGACCTTGCGGACAGGCGGCAGCTCGTCGGACAGCCGGAGGCACCACAGCGCATAGGGCGGCAGGTCCACGTCAATCACCAGACGCCCGTCGGCAACCCGGTGGTTGACCGCCCGATATCCGCCGCTTGCGGGATCGTAAAGCGCGGCATGCCGGGGAGCGCCCGCCAAGGCGACCCGGCCCGACGCCGTCCCGGAGAGAGACCGGTTGTGGAGGATCAGCCACTCCGCGTCCTTGGCCTTGCGCCAAGCGGTCACCACCGAACCCATAGCCGGGACCGCTTCCACACGCTTGGACGGGAACCGCGCGGGCAGGTCCCACAGCGTGGTCAGCACCGCACGGGATGCCTTCAGCCGCCCGATGGCGGCGCTCACGCGTTGGCCATCACGCGAATCCACCGCCTCTTGCGGCCACGCCTCCAGTACGATCACCGTGCCGCCCGCCTCGGCGAACCCGGCGAGCCGTTCGATGGCGTCCGCGGGAACGAATTGGACGTAGGGCAGAACAATGGCCGGCACGCGGTTCTTCAATCCGTCGATGGCATCATAGGGGACGATCACGGTCGAAACCTGGCTGGTCTCCAGCGCGCGCACCGCCTGTGAAGGCTCCTGAGCCGCTCCTACCCAGGCCGACTCCCCGGTGTAGAGCACCGCGGTTTCGTAGACCGGGTCCGACCCGGCAATCAACTGCTGGAGGGGCCGGAATTCGCGCGTCCACTCGCGGTAGTAGCGCCACTGCGGATTGCCGCTCATCCGATTGAAGTGCTGCGGGCAATCCGGGTCGTCGTACTTCATGGTGTAGGCGTGGGGCGAGAGGACCGAGATCCCGTTGACGATGTGCCAGTCGGAGATCCACTTGGTCATGCGCAGTCCTTGGGCCCAGCCATAGGCACCGAAGGCCTCCGAGAAGATTTCGGGCGAGCCCTTCAACAACGCCGCGCCGCGCGCCATAGCCGGCAGGCCAAAGGCGAAGAACTCCTCATCCCACGGCTGACTGTCAGGCACCCTCCAGGGCATCGCTCCCGAATCCATGCCGGGCGTGACCTGGTAGCCGACCACGTCGATGCCCGGAATGTCGAAGAAATGTTCCGCACGGAACCAGTTACCCGGCCCGTAGCCGAGGTTGTGGTCGGCGTGGTTGTCCTCCACGAGGTGCCCGATCAATCGCACGCCGTGGGCATGGCACCACTCCTGCTGCGGCTTGAAGAAGTTCTCGGCGAAGGCGCGCGAGCAGGCGTCGACGAAATCAAAACGGACGATGCGGCCGCGCGGTCCGAAGTCGTACCAGAGCGCGGGGAGCCACGCAGCGATGTCGTATCCCTTAAGCTTTTGAAAGTAGGCCGCGAATGTGGGCGACCACGGCATGGGCGCGCCGGGCTTGCCGGGCAGGCTGGCATAAGAGTCGACGTTACGGAACCCGGACTCGTCGCTGAAGAAGCCCTTGATGGTTTTGCCGAAATCCCCGCGGAAATGCGCGTAGGTGGCCTCGTGGGTGAGGCGGATGAATTCAGCCGTGGCTCCCGGGTTCATGACGTCGATCATGTTGGCCATGCTCCAACCGGGCCGCGGCTCGCGAGCGCGCGAGACGGACCAGCAGATCCGCCACCGCCCATCAGGAGCGGCCCACCGCACGCGGGCGGCGCCCGGGAGGGTGACGGGCGCCTGGCCGGACCGAAAGCGTTCGGGGAAGGCGACGACGGAGACCACCTGCTCTTTGGCGGCCAGCGGAGCGGGGATCTCCCAATCCTTTTCCGCCACAGGCCCCTGGACGGCGACGGTGCGTTCTTCCAGAGTGTGGAGGGCGAATTCGGGATGCTGCGCAACGACCTTGCCGCCAGCTATGCCGCTCGGATACATCCGCTCGTCGAAGATCCAGACTTCGAGCTTAAGGCGCCGAGCCTCGTCGACGGCGACGCGCAGGTCGGACCACCACTGCGGCCCGAGATAGTCGGGGTGCGGCCGCGACTCCCAGACAAAGCCGGTGTTGCCGCCGTCGGCCACTTCGCGCACGGCCTGGCGAATGGTCTCCGGGGGCTGCCCCTGAGTCCAAAGCAGGGGGATCAGGGGCGGCTGCGCCAAGCCAACTCCAGCGAACGCCATCAGAGCGAGCAGTCGAATCAATTCACTCCTCCTCGATTCAGTATAAGAGGATTATCAGGCCTCGTCATCGAAAGAGAGATGCGGCAGCTGGCGGGCCCACCTTTTGTTCGAAAGCCGGCCGCGGATCGCTGGAAGGCTGGTCAGTTGGGGCCGAGTACCGGCTCAAATCAAGGGGCGATGCGGGAACGGCAATTCTGGCAACTGGCGGAGAGGAGGGATTCGAACCCCCCGGGTAGAGCTTATGACCCTACGACGGTGCGGCGTCATTGCCCGCCACGCTTGCGAATTTCCAGAGCTACTTCTCCACACCCCGGGGAGTGGCCAGAAGTTGAAGCGCCGACCCCGGCAGTATGCAGGATTGCAATTCGCTCCCGCCTCAGTGAACCATCCAGGTGCCCATGGCCTGCCAGCCGGTGTTGTTCAAGTCGTTGACGTCGCGCGCAGCCAGGTAGAAGATCCGGTTGCCGCCGAGTGCGGCGGTAAACCCGATATTCAACGCCAGCGTGAGGCCGTTGCCGCCGGCGGCCACAGGTGCTGCGCCCCAACTCACGGCGCACTGGCTGTTCTGGATGCTGCCGGCTCCGCTCAGCACGGCGCTCCCCGCAAATGGTCCGCCGCCATCGCCGGCGTCATCCACCAGGTACAGAATATTAGTCGGCCGGCTGTACGCCAGGTAGCAGGCGTGCCGGCCATCGAGCGCATTGTTCACCAGGACATTCAATACACCGAAGTCCTGAAATCCCTTGGTATCGCTGAAGCTGAAGGTGAATGGAGCCGGCCCGAAACCGCTTCCGCTGGACGGGCTCATACTGACGACCGCGGTAGTGGTCGCCTGGACGGCGCCCGGCACGTTGGCGACGCCCAGCGGCTGCCAGCCGGAGTTGGTCTCGACCAGGTTGCGGGCCGCCATGTAGATAATCCGGTTGCCGGCGAAGCTGTTGGTGAAGGCGATGGTCAAGGTGAGCGTCAGGTTGGCGCCGGCGCGGGCCACCGCGGAACTTCCCCAACTCACGTTGCACTGGCTGTTGGCGACGCTGCCGCCCGACGCCAGCGAGGTCCCGCCCAACAGAGTGCCTCCGAGGTCATCGACCAGGTACAGCACATTCAACGGCTGGCTGTAGGCCAAATAGCAGGCATGGCGGCCATCCAGGAAATTGTTGATCAGGATATTCAACACGCCGAGATCCCCGGAACCGGCTGTATCCAGGAAGGCGAAGGCAAACGTCTGGCTGGATGCGCTTCCCGCCGCCGGGACCACGGACACCGGCGCCGGTGTGCCATTCCCGCCAGGCGGGATCACGGAAATGGGTCCGGACGTCCCGGTGAAGGAGGTATTCAACTTGCCGGTGGCCGTGATGGTCTGGATGCCGGCGGTCTCGAGGGTTGCGGTAAACGTGCCGGCGCCGTTCAGGGTGGAATCGGCGGGCAACACGGCGGCGCTGTCGGTGCTCGTGAAATGCAGGGTTCCGGAAAATCCGGCCACTTCGTTGTCGGACGCATCCGCAGCGGTGACGGTGAAATTCACCGGCGAACCGGCGGTGGCCGAGACGGGCACCGACAGATCGAAGTGAATAGCGGGCGGGACGGCGAACACCCATACCGCTCCAGCGCCGCCGCTGTCCGCCGGGCCTCCCACGACAACGATGGCCCCGCCGTTGGAGGCCGCCACGGAAGCGCCTTGCTGCGCAGCGCCTTGCGCGCCCGAGCCGGTCAGCTTGTTTCCGGTGGGAATCCAGGTGGCGCCGCTGAGGGTGAACACCCACGCCGCTCCGGAACCGGAGGCATCTGCTGGGCCGCCCACCACCGCGGTACCGCTGTCCGCGGACAGGGCCACGGAAGAACCGAATGCCGCGGCGCCGGCTGCGCCGCTGCCGGTCAGTTTGCCGCCCTGCTGGGTGTAACCGAAGCCGCGCGTGAACGCCCACACGGCTCCGGCTCCGCTGTTGTCCTGAGGCCCGCCCACGAGGGCGGTGTTGGCGTCAAGCGATAACACAACCGAACTGCCTTGCTGCGAAGCTCCCACGCCGCCGGTGCCAACCAGCTTCCCTTGCTCCGCGAGAGCGACGGGAAGTCCGAAATTGAATTCGCCGCCAGTGTAGACCCACGCCGCACCCACGCCGGCGCTGTCCTGGGGACCACCGGCGATGTGGTAGACTGCCGCTCCATCGACTGTCGCGGACGAGCCCTGTTGAGCGTTGCCCACAGCGTCGCTGTTGGTCACCGGGCCGCTTTGCAGCAACACGGCAGCAGTCGCGTCGAAGACGAATGCCCAAACAGCCCCGGCGCCGGCGTTCTTTCCGGGACCTCCAATGAAGGCGGCGAGGCCATCCTGCGACAACGCCACACTCGATCCGAAACGCGTGCCGGCCTCGGGGGCAGGCGTGGCAACGACCTTGCTTTTCTGGCTCCAGGCTCCGCCGGCGTTCCGCGTGAACCACCAGACCGCGCCCACGCCGCCGTTGTCGCCGGGCCCGCCTACGAAGGCCTCGGTCCCGTCAGACGATAACGCAACCGACGTGCCTTGGGCCGCCGGCGTCGAGCCCAGGACACCCGTGCCCACAAGCTTGGCCCGTTGGGTCCACTGATTGCCAGTGCGGGTGAAAACCCACGCCGCCCCAGCGCCGCCGTTGTCCCCAGGCCCACCCACGAGGAGAGTGGCGCCATCGGACGTTAGAGCGATGGACCGGCCCTGCCCCGCCGCGCCCACCGCGCCTGTGCCCACCAGCTTGCTGCCTTGTTGTGTGTATTGAGCACTCGCTGGGGAAACGAGAATCGCCGCCAAGAAGGCTGCAGCGAGAGGAAGCCGTTTGCACGCACGTTGTAAAGAAGTCATCGTCTTTGGTCGCCGCTCCGCGAAGATATAAGCCGGAATCTCCATTTTGGCTCCAGGGTTTCCAGTATACTCCCGATCAGCAGGATTCCCAGCGCGCAAAATCCAAACCGGCATCCATTCCGGATTCCCGTGGGCAATGGTAGCCGCTCCGCTTCCTCGCCACAACCCACTTGTTCGAGCCGGTCCGCGCGGCGCCTGTCCGCGCGCCACTGTGCGGCGCACGTTCAAAGGGTTCAAAATGTGCGGATGCCGGAGGCAACATGGGATCCGCACCCACACCACCGCCGACGGCCTGGCGGCGGACCACGTTGACTGCATTGTCGCGGTTTGACGGATACCAATTTTCGTCAGTTACGGCGTGAAAGAAGGGTTAGCGAACCGGGTGGTATCAACGCTAGCCGAAACGCATGCCGGCGAGGATTTTGTGGGAACGGCGCGTGGAATCTCGCGCATCAATCCCGGTGGGCAGGGCGACATACGATGCCGGCTGGCGAAAGCGCGTCTCGACGCGTGGGGTGAAGCGCTCAGGCCATGGAAATAGAACGTCCATCCAAGGCCGGTATTTCGCGCGGCCGTCTGGCCCATCGTGGACTCGGCGCCAGCAAGCGCGTAATCTCGCGGAGGACCTCCTGTGGCGAGCGGTCGCCGTTCACCCGGTGGTACCCCGAGCCCCTGTAATGGGTGATGACTGGGCCGGTGATTTCTTCGTAGGCTATGAGCCGCTGGTGAATCACTGCCTCCGTGTCGTCCTGGCGGACGATCAGAGCAGCGCCATCCTCATCGCAGATGCCGGGCGACTTGGGGGCCTGCGAGCCGACATTGTAGATTTTCAAGCATGTGGGGCACTGCCGTCGCGTCGAAATTCGGTGCACCAACGTCTCGGCCCGCACTTCCAGATGGATCACCATGGGTTTGGGAAGACCCTTCTCCGATAAGACGCCGTCGAAGAACTCCGCCTGCGGTTTGGTCCGCGGATAACCATCAAGCAGGAAACCCGCGAGGCAATCCGGTTTACCGATGCGGTTCACCACCATCTGGTTGACGATTTCGTCGCCGACCAGACCTCCCTGCGCCATGATCGAGCATGAGTGCTTACCAAGTGGCGTGCCCGCTCTGCATTCCGCCCGGAATAATTCGCCCGTCGAGATGGCCGGGATGCGATAGCTGCGCGAAATGAAAGAAGCTTGCGTACCTTTGCCACAACCTGGTGGCCCAAAAAACAGAACGATCACGAACACCTCCGGACCCCATGGGGGTAGCCAGATCGCTTAGAAGACCTTTGCGGGGCTGAATGGTGGCCCTGTCGCGCCAGGCGGATAACCGAGCGCAGCGATCAATGGCATCTGTTCGCCTCATCTTAGCGTCCAGCGCGGAAAATCCACTCGACACTAGGCCGATTCGGACACTGGTCCGAATTGGCCCAGTCAGCGTCAGGCGATATCCGAACCCGCTGGACAATCCCGCTTTAAGCCACCGCGCCGGACTGGCCAGGTAAAGAACAGCCACCGCGGCTGACACTGCCGGGCACCGAACGGCCGCCGCGCCGGCTCCCACATGATCCACGATTCATCCAACCTTTCATCAGCGGACCTATGGTTGGTTCGCCAGGCATCGTCCCGGCGGGTATGGGGCCACATAGTGGAATTCACCAGCCGCAACCCGGCGCTGTACACCTGCCCAGTACTCGATTGTGAAGAGATCCCCGTGTTTTCGGCGGAAATGGTCTTGCAGGTCGGGCGGCACACCCAAGAACCGCTCCCATTCGTCAACGAGGACGTCGAATTCGTCGACTGCGAACCAGGCGCCGTCGATCTCCGTGTTCCAGAGGAATTCGTCCCGCTCGGTTGGCAGTGGCGGCGTTTCCCGAAAACGGTATCGAGACAGAGGGCCAAGGTCGTCGAAATCAAACAGCGCCACATTAAACCCGTGGGTCAGTCCGATATTGAAGGTCAACCCGTAGCAGTCACCAATGAAGAACCCCATCCCCGCCAGATCTTTAATAAAAGTGCCCAATGCATCAATCACGCCTTCGCGTAAAGCGCGGTCGCGGGTCTCTTCAAAGAACTGATTCAGGGGCTGGACCCTTCGCTGGGCGTATACGTGTTTCAGAACGATTCGATCACCCTCGATGCGAACGGAATCGGGCGCGCTCGCCACCAGTTCCTGAACCACGGTCTCATCGAAGTGGCGACGCGGGAAATCGAGATTCCGATAGAGCCACGCATCCAACATCAGGCGGCCTCGGTTAATCTCATGCACCCAGCGGTAAACATCCATGATGTGCGTTCTCCCGGTCCAACCCGTTTTCGACGAGAAATCGCGGATCACTTTGAATACATATGGGAACGACGGCGGAGCGAAAACCACCATGGCCATGCCTTCGCGCCCCGGCGTGCGGCTGAATCGTTCGCCCGTTGTCCGCAGATGCCGCTGCAACCGCTGGTTGAGCGCCACTCGCGCCGGATGCGTGAACCCCAGGACTGCGCACATGGCGGGATGGCCGCGTTCAGGCGCCAGGGTATCGAGAAAGCTGAGAGCCTCGCGGTAATCGCCGGTGTGAACGTGAAACGTGGAGCGAGTAGAGATAAACAGGATATTGCGCATATCCTCCTTACCTGTCAGCACCGCGTCTACTCTGATGCCGGCCTCCTCGTTCCTGAGCGCCAGTACAACCGGCAGCTGCCGGCCGGGCGACGTCAGTTCCCCAACAAGGTACGCCTCCCGGTCGCGATAAAACACCGGCCGCAGCATCCGCAGGTGCCGGGGGGGGCTGCCCGAGATCTGCCTCTGCCAATCGTCCAGCAGCCGCGCCGTCACAAGGCCGGCATCCCGCTCCGGATTCTCGAAGCGCGCACGGAATCCGCAACTTCTCAGGATGCGGGTGACCGTGCGGCTCATCTGTTTCGGGCTGATCTCGTAGATGTCCCAGATCCGGTGAGGGTTCCAGATGTGCGAATGCTCGGCCAACCCGTCGTCGGCGTACTCCACCGGCGTGTCCTTATGGTCGAAGGCGAGCCGCATGACGGAATAGAAGAAGGTCAGCGCAAGGTCGGCCTCGTAGTCATTGAAGACCCGCTCGAGAAAGGCCCGCCGCGCCGCCATCCAGAACTGCCGGTCCAGCAGCCGCTCGGGAAACAGCCGCTCGATCCTTTGCCAGGTATCGTCCACGGCCGTCCGGTACAGGCGGACCCGGCGTTCCGCGTTTAGCGTAGCCTGAATCCAGGCCTGCTTCTCAAAGATCTCCTGAGCCTCGGCGGTCAGGGAATTGAATGCCGAAAAGTACCCGCGATGGGTATCGGCGATCAGATCGGCCGCGCGCCGGGCGTCGGCCCGCTCCTCGATCGAAAGCTTTTGGAGCAGGCTTTCCTGTCCGGGCGGAAACAGCCGCCGCCATGCCTGTCGCCGCGCACGGGCCGCCTGGACCTGCTCGAGCGCCAGCCGAGGCCATCGCAAAGCGTTCGCGGTACCGCGAAGAAAGGAAGACGCGAACCTCTCACCATGGGACCAGGGAGCAAGAGTTGGCTGGCAGAATCGCTCCCACCAGGATGCCAAAAAGGTGGACGAATTCGTTGGAAGCGCCAGCACGTCAGGCCCTTGATCTTCTTCATGCTTCGAGGGATCCTGAATTCCGATCACATTACCTTCTCGACTAAAACCATGGTGCAGGACATCCCCGCTAAAGCCAAATGGACCGGGTAAATTCGGACCACTCGTCCGAATCAGACCGGCAGCAGCTCGTCGAACCGGCCCGCTGGAAGCCATTGGAGCAGGGGCAAGCAGGAGGGTTTTGGGGACGCACAAAACCTTGTGAGTCCCGTACCACAAGGTGAACTTTCCGGGGACAAGGCCCGCCTGCCTCGGGTACGGTGAGGCGAAGACCCTGTGGCGCGCTGGCGCACCAACCGCGCGACCACCCCGCACAAGGCGACGGAATCGACCGCCGCGCCGGCTGGGCGTCCGGGCCAATCGCAAGGGGAAGACGCGGGAGGCGAGGGGCGCGCGGCGGATGCCGCGGCGCGGCAGTCGCGGCTTCGGTCCTCCGCGTCGCGGCCCAGCCACGGGCGCTTCGCGGTGCCGAGTGCGCGTTTCACGTTGGCACGGGGCGGCGCGCCATCGCGCGATCGCGCCGGGGGGCGCCGGAGGCGAGACCCCGCGCCAGCGGCCTCGTTTGAGGAGCCCGGCCGCGTCGCCCGATGTCGCGGCTCACGAGCCCTCAGCGCTTCCGCGGGGGCCCCTTGCGCGATTGGCGCGGCGGAAGGCGCGGGAGTCGACTGCTGCGCAGCCGCGAGCCGCGGCCGGCGGGTGCGGCTGCGATTCAGGCCAGCAGGTCGAGGGCTTGCCGCTCCACCTCATCAGCCGTCTCGAACACCTTGACGTTGACCGCGAAGTCCTGGCGGGCGGCGAGGAGCCCCGCAATCGCCGTGCTCAGATCGACGGTGCCG
>DASQZT010000269.1:0-41453 GCA_035638575.1 Bryobacteraceae bacterium | reverse complement strand
TCACGCGTTTCTGATGCGCGGGGACGTCTTCGCCGAGGACCTGATCGAGACGTTCATCGACTACAAGCGCAAGAACGAGGCGGATGCGGTGCGGTTGCGGCCGCACCCGTACGAGTTCGCGTTGTATTACGACATTTAAGCTGAAAGAATTTGGCCACAGATGAACACGGATAAACGCGGATAACAAGACAAAGGAGTAATCGGCGTCGAGTCGGAGTCTGGCGCATGGAAGGGACTATCGTCCAAGTCAGTGTTTCTCGGGGAGGCCTCCCGAAATTTGCCATCTCGGGCGGCCTCATCCATCCGCTGGGACTGGAAGGCGACGCTCACGCGCATCCTGGCGTTCACGGCGGGCCGCGCCAGGCGATTCTGCTGGTCTCCGCCGAATTCGTCGAGGCGCTCATCGCTCGCGGCTACCCGCTCTTTTTCGGCGCCCTGGGGGAAAACCTCACCACCCGCGGCTTGGATTTCAGCCAGCTCCGCATCGGCGACCAGATCCGCGCGGGCGGCGCCACGCTGGAGATCACCAAACCGCGCGGTCCCTGCAGCGCGGTGGACATCTACGGCGAAACGCTGGGACCCGAAATCTACGATGAGCAAGTCAAGAATGGCGACCACAGGTCTCCCCGCTGGGGCATGAGCGGCCTGTATGCGTCGGTTCTTTCACCCGGCCCGGTGGCGACTGGCGATATAATTACGGTCGTGGCCAAGCTGGCCTGACACACACATGCAAAGTTCGCTCGACGCCGTCCGGTTGGGCGCGGGTCTCCCCGAACGCGTCGCGACGCGCATTCAGCTGTTGCTGGCCGGGGCTCCCGATCCCGAAAAGTCCGTGCGTTTTCTGGACCGGCTGCGGCATGAGTCGCCCTCGGTGTTCGACCGCATTTCGAGTTCGCCGGCCGCCCTGCGCTGCGCGGTGAGCCTCTTCTCCTACAGCACTTTTCTTTCCGACGCCGTGCTGCGCAACCCGCAGCGCCTTCTGCAACTGTCGTCGTCCGGCCGCTTCTACCGCGTGCTGAGCACGGAGGAATACGGGCGCCGCCTGGACGAATTCCTCGCCCGGGAGGAAGCGCCCGACGCCATCGATTTCGCGCGATTCCGCCGCCGCCAACTGCTGCGCATCGTTCTTCGCGACGTGCTGGGCGTCGCCACGCTCTCGGATGTCACTCTCGAGCTGTCGCGCCTGGCCGACGCCATTCTCGACGTGGCGTACCGCCGCGTGCGCGCGCAATTGGTGGCGCGCCACGGCGAGCCGCGGCTTCCCGACGGCCGCCCCTGCGGCTTTTCGGTGATCGCCCTGGGCAAGCTCGGGGGCGAAGAGCTGAACTACAGCTCCGATGTGGACCTCATGTTCGTCTACGGCGGCAACGGCGAGACCGACGGGCCCGCGCCCATCAGCAACAAGGAGTTCTACAAGAAAGTCGCCAACGAGTACACCGCGCTGCTATCCTCGTACACCGCCGACGGCCTGTGCTACCGGGTGGACCTGCGGCTGCGGCCCGACGGCACGCTGGGCGAAATCTGCATCTCCGAAGAGGGCGCTCGGGCCTACTACCGCGAGCGCGCGCGCGATTGGGAAAAGCAGATGCTGATCAAAGCGCGGGTCTCGGCCGGCGAGCCCGAGCCGGGGACCGCGCTGCTGGAATTCGTGGAGCCGCTGATCTACCAAAGCTCGCTCGATTTCGGCGCGGTCGAGGCAGTGTCGGAGACCCGCCAGCGCATCAGCGAGAAGATGGCCGCGCGGCGCGCGCCGAATGCCGGCCTGGACATCAAGCTGGCCCCCGGCGGCATCCGCGACATCGAGTTCCTGGTGCAGTGCCTCCAGCGCCTGCACGGCGGGCGCGAACAGTGGGTGCGCCACGGCGGCACCATGCTGGCGCTCTTCCGCCTGCGGGACAAGGGCCTGCTTTCCGGCCCCGAATACGCGCGCCTGGCCCACGCTTACCAGTTCCTGCGCTGCGTGGAGCACCGCCTGCAAATGGAGGGGGACCTGCAGGTCCACACGCTGCCCACCGATCCCGAGCGCCTGGCCGTGCTGGCCCGCAAGATGCCGCCCGACAGCAGCGGCGCGATCCTCACCGAAGCTACATTCGACCAGAAGCTGCGCGAGCACCTGGCGGCGGTCGAGGAGATCTACGAGCGGGTCATCCACGCGCACAAGCCCATGTACTACACCGCGGCTCTCGATCTTCCGGCTCAGGAGGAGGAAATCGAACTGGCGCAGCCGGCCAGCAACCTGACGCGGTTTCTGGACCAACGCGCGCCGCGGCTTGCCGCCGCCGTGGCCGCCTCCGGCCTGCACCGGGGGCGGCACCGGTTCGAGCATTTTCTGGAGAAGGCCACGGCAATTCCCGACCTTCTCGACCGTTTGAACGACGACCCGCACCTGGCCGCCGGGCTGCTCGACATTTTCGAGCACAGCGCCTATTTCGCCGACGACCTGTTGCGGTACCCGGAGCTGCTGGACGAAATCGGCGAGCCGTTTCATCTGGAAGGCGGGCCGCTTCACGACGGCGCCTCCCTGCGCCGTTATTACCGCCGGCAGATGCTCCGCATCCAGAGCGAAAGCGTGCTCGGTCCGGCTCCCATCTTCGACACGCTCCGCAAGACTTCCGTCCTGGCGGACAGCGTGATCTCCGCGGCTTACCGCAATGCCATTGCCGCGGCGCCGCCTCCCGCCGGGCTGGATTACACGCCCGGCGACCAGATGATGGTTATCGCGCTGGGCCGCCTGGGGATGAGCGAGTTCGACCTCGGGTCGGATGCCGACCTGGTCTTCGTGATCCCGGACGAAGACGTTGCCGAGCATGGATTCTGGACCGCCGTCGCCGAGCGCATGATCCAGACCATGAGCTCGTACACCAGCGAAGGCGTGATGTTCGCCGTGGACACGCGCCTGCGGCCCGACGGAAGGGAAGGCGACCTGGTCCAGTCGGCGGGCACCTATAAATCGTACTTCGCCGAGCATGCCGAAGCCTGGGAAGGCATCACCTACATGAAGTCGCGCGCGGTGGCCGGCAACGTGGAGGGCGCCACCACGTTCCTTCACGAGCTGCAGGACGTCGACTGGCGGCGTTACGGCCAGAGCATGCGGTCGCGCGAGGAGTTGTCCAAAATGCGGACGCGCCTGGAGAAAGAGCAGGGCGCGCGCAATCCGCTGAAGGCCGGCACGGGCGGCTACTACGACATCGACTTCGCCCTCATGTTCCTTCGGCTGAAGGGCGCGGGCATCTTCTACAAGGTGCTGAACACGCCGGAGCGCATCGACGTGATAGAAAAAATGGGCCACCTCGCCAGGGAGGACGCCGAATTCCTGCGCGAGGCGGCGGGCTTCTACCGCGCCATCGATCACGGCCTGCGCATCGCCACCGGCCACGCCGAAGGCAGCCTGCCGACCGCGCAGTCGCAGTTCGACGTGTTGACCAACCTGGTGCGCCGCTGGACGCCCGAACACCTTCACGGCCAGCGCATCGACGTGACCCTGAACCAGGTCCGCCGCCGCACGCGCGAGTTTTTCAACCGCCTGTTCGGACGCCCATGAAGGCCCTGCGCTTCACCGCGGCGGTGCTCGTCATAGCGAGCATCCTGGCGGTCTACCGGGTTCTGCTGGAGGTCAACAACACCACGGTGGCGCTGACTCTGCTGCTGGCCATCCTGGGCATCTCGGCGCGCTGGGGGCTGGCCGAAGCCACCCTGGCGTCGCTGGTCGCCGTTCTGGGATTCAACTACTACTTCCTGCCGCCGGTCCACACTTTCACGGTGCAGGATCCTCAAAACTGGGTGGCGCTGCTGGCCTTTCTGGTGACCGCCGTCACCGCCAGCCAACTGTCGGAGCGGGCCCGCCGCCGCGCCGCCGAAGCCGAGTCGCGGCGTCTCGAGATGGAGCGGCTTTACGCGCTGGTGCAGGCCATGATGTTCGGCGGCACCGCGCGCAAGACCGTCCGCGAGTTCGTCCACCTGGTGGTTCGGGCCTTCGGCGCGAGCGCCGCGGCCTTCTACTATCGCCCGGCGGAAGAAGTTTTTCGCTCCGGTCCGGAAAGCCAGGCGGTTTCCGATCACGACCTCACGGCCGCCGCCGAAATCGACGACGTGTCCATCGACCCATCGCGCCGGCTCGCCACGGCGCCCGTGCGCCTGGGCGGCCGGCCCCTGGGAAGCCTGGCGTTGATCGGGCCGCTGCCTTCGGAGAACACCATTCGCGCCATCGTGAACCTGGTGGCCATTACGATCGAGAAGGCCCGCGCGCTGGAGGACGCCAGCCAGGCCGAGGCGGCCCGCCAGAGCGAGGTGCTGAAAGCGGCTCTGCTGGATTCCCTGGCCCACGACATCAAGACTCCGCTCACTTCCATCAAAGCCGCCGTCACCAGCCTGCTGGGCGGCTCGGCGGGCGACCAGCGCGAATTGCTCACGATCATCAACGAGGAGGCCGACCGGCTGAACACGCTGGCCGCCGAAGTCGTGGCCATGGCCCGCATCGAAGCCGGCAAGCTGCACCTGGAGCGGCGATCGGTATCGGCGGCGGACTTCATTTCCGCGGCGCTTTCGGAGCTGGCCGGCGAGCTGAAGGGCCGCGCGGTGAGCGTCGACGTTCCAGACGGCTTGCCGCCCGCCGACGCGGATCCCGAATTCGTGGCCCAGGTGGTGAAGCAGTTCATCGATAACGCCGCCAGGTATTCGCCCCCAGGATCGCCCATCGCCATTTCCGCCGAGCTGAACGGCGGCAAAATCGAGATTGGAGTTCGAGACCGCGGCCCCGGCATCGAAGAGAACGAGCGTACGCGCATCTTCGACAAGTTCTTCCGCGGGCGGCGGCACCGGTTTGAAACCAGGGGAACGGGCATGGGGCTGGCGATTGCCAAGGGAATCGTGGAAGCGCACGGCGGGCGGATCTGGGTGGAGAGCGAACGCGGCCAGGGCTCGGTTTTCCATTTCTCGCTCCCCGCGGGCGGAGGCGGTGAAACGTGAGCGCCGGCAAGATCCTGGTGGTGGACGACGATCCGCAGATTCGCCGCGTCATGAAGGCCACGCTGGTAGGGCACAACTACGAAGTGATCGAGGCGCGCACGGGCGAAGACGCGCTCCAATGCCTGCCGCGCGAGATGCCCAATCTGGTGCTGCTGGACATGAACATGCCCGGCATCGGCGGCCTGGAAACCTGCCGCGCGATTCGTTCGGGCTCGGACATTCCGGTGATCATCCTCACCGTGCGCAACAGCGAGAAGGACAAAGTGGCGGCGCTGGACGCCGGGGCGGACGACTACGTCACCAAGCCGTTCGGAATCGAGGAGCTGCTGGCGCGCATCCGCGCCGCGCTGCGCCGCTCTCCGGCATCGCCCGAGGGCGGGCCGCACACGTTCGCGTCGCCGGAGCTGGAAATCGATTTCGATTCGCGCCGCGTGCGGGTGCGCGGCAACGAGGTGCGGTTCACCCCCAAGGAGTTCGAGCTGCTGCGCTACCTGGTGGCGCACGCCGGCAAGCCGGTGACGCATCGCGAGCTACTACAATCGGTGTGGGGACCCGACTACGGCGACGAGCCCGAGTACCTGCGCGTTTTCATCAACCAGA
This sequence comes from Bryobacteraceae bacterium, assembly GCA_035638575.1. Lineage (GTDB taxonomy): Bacteria > Acidobacteriota > Terriglobia > Bryobacterales > Bryobacteraceae > DASQZT01. Next base: position 35,888 of record DASQZT010000269.1, on the reverse strand, counting down.
TCCGCAAGAAGATCGAGACCAATCCCGCGCGGCCGATGTACATCCTGACGGAGCCCTGGGTGGGCTACCGCTTCGCGGGGTAGGTGTGGTGGACGCGAACCCCGGGTTGCGCGGTGAGACCTGGGGATTTTTGCCGGGTTGCTACCCGGAGAGAATTACCCCTGGCCGGCGGGCTTTCTTGACATATGTTGTCAAATATGACAACATAACGATGCCAGGGGAATGAAGTAGCACGGAGAATGACGCGAAAGACACGGCCGGTTTCATGGATCAGAGCGGCACTGAAGGACTTCGACACGTTCCCGGAAGGGGCCAGGTCGATCTGTCTTGCGGCCCTGACGATCGCCGCCGAGGGCGGCAAGGCCGATGTTGCAAAGCCCATGCACGGCCTGGGCTCGGGCGTGTTCGAGATCGCGTTGCCATTCAAGGGCGATGCGTTCCGCGTGGTCTTTGCGGTGCAGCTCGCCGATGAAATCTGGGTCGTGCACGCGTTTCAGAAGAGATCGACTCGGGGCATCAAGACGCCGCAACGCGAAATCGACCTGATAAAGGACCGTTTGAAGAGATTGAAGGAGATGTTGCGATGAAAAGCGGAAAGCTGGAAATGGTGCGGGGAAGCGGTAATGTGTTCCGCGATCTGGGGCGCAAGAACGCGGATGCCGAACAATTCAAGGCCATCCTGGCCGCCGAGATTATCAAGGCTCTCGACCGCGATCGCCTTACCGTGCGAGCCGCGCATGATCGCACGGGCATTGCGGCGGCCGACTTCTCGCGCATCCGCAATGCGGACCTCGGGCGGTTCACCGTCGATCGCCTCATGTCGATCATCAACCGGCTGGGGTCGCGCGTGGAGGTGAGAGTCCGGGTGCGCCGGGCTGAACCGGTCGAGCGGCTGGTGACAGCGTGAAGTCAATCCGGGTGGTACGACCCGATTTTTGCGGCCGTGAAACATAATCGAAACCCGATTGGCGGCGTTCCGCGTCTGTTACGATAGGAGCGATGCTGCGGCCCGTCATTCTCGCCTTCTTGTGCCTTCCCGCTTTCGGCGCCTCCGACCCACAGGCGATCGATGACGCGCTCGCCCATCTCTATAATTTCGACTTCCCGGCCGCTCACCAGAGCCTGAACCGCTACATCGCCGCCCATCCGGCGGAGTCTCTGCCCTACGCCTTCCGCGCCTCGGCTTACCTGTTTTATGAGCTGGACCGCATGGGCATCCTCGAGAGCGAGTTCCTGATCGACGACGACCGCATCGCGGAAAAGAAGAAGGGGATGGCTCCCGATCCCGGCATCCGATCGCAGTTTCTGAAAGCGGTGAGCGATGCCGAGAGCCGCGCCCAGGCCGCCTTGCGGGCTAATCCCGACGACCGGGAGGCGTTGTTTACCATGTGCATTGCGGGCGGCCTGGCCACCGACTACACCGCCCTGGTGGAGAAGCGCCAGATCTCCAGCCTGGGGCCCGCAAAGCGATCCAACGGCTACGCCCAGCGCCTGCTCAGGCTCGACCCGAAGTTCTATGACGCCTACCTTACGGCCGGCTTTTCCGAGTACATGGTCGGCAGCCTGCCGTTCTTCGTCAAGTGGTTCGTCCACTTTGAAAACGTGAGCGGCAGCAAGCAGCGCGGCACGCAGAACCTGGAGCTGGTCGCCCGCGAGGGCCATTACCTCAGGCCGTTCGCCAAGATTCTGCTGGGCATCATCGACCTGCGCGAGAAGAAACCGGAGGCAGCGCAAAAGCTGCTGGTGGAACTGGCCCACGAGTATCCCGCCAACCCGCTTTTCCGCGAGGAACTGGCCAAGGTCAACGGCAGGCTCGGCATCGCCGCCAACTGAGCGGAGGGCACGGGCTCCGGGATTGCCCGCCGCAAAAAGCGTTACAATACTCGCTTGCCGTTCACTGGCGAGGGGATCCTCATGAGCGCGGTACAAGCCATTAGTCCGCCCCCGGACACGCAGGCCGGCGGCCAGGCCGGGCTGGCCCACAAGTGTCTCTACTATATGTCCCTGATGCGCGAGGTGGAGGAACGCATCGAGCGCAAACTCTACCGGCAGGGGAAAATCGTGGGCGGGGTGTACGTGGGCCGCGGGCAGGAGGCCATTCCGGTGGGAAGCGGACTGCTGGCCCGGCCCGAAGACGTGCTGCTGCCCTCGCACCGCGACATGGCCGTGTGGTTCATCCGCGGCGCTCCGTTGGGGCGCATCTTCGCACAGTACATGGGCCGCGTTGGCGGGTTCACCAACGGGCGCGACGGCAACATGCACATGGGCGACCTGAAGCTGAACATCATCTCCATCATCAGCGCGCTGGCCGCCACCGTTCCGGTGGCCGCCGGGGTGGCCATGGGGCTGCGGTACAAAGGGATCGACGGCGTGGCCTTCAACTACTTCGGCGACGGGAGCACCAGCCGCGGCACGTGGCACGAGGGAGTGAACCTGGCCACGGTTCAGAAGCTGCCGGTGCTGTTCATCTGCAACAACAACCAGTACGCCTACTCCACGCCGCTCAGCGGCCAGATGGCCTGCGCCAACGTGGCGGACCGCGGCCCGGCCTACGGCATGCCGGCCGAAATCGTGGATGGCAACGACGTGCTGGCGGTCCACTCGGCCACGGCGCGCGCACTGGAGCACGTGCGCTCGGGCGGCGGGCCGTTCCTCCTGGAATGCAAGACGTTCCGGATGACCGGGCATGCGGCGCACGATGCCGCGCACTACGTGCCGGCGGGCCTCTTCGAAGAGTGGGGGAAGCTCGATCCCATCGTGCGGCTGCGGGAGAGAATGCTGGCCGAAGGATGGGCGGATCGCGAAGCGCTGGATGAGATGCACGCGCGCATCCTGAAGGAAGTGGACGAGGCCGTCGCCTGGGCCGAGAAGAGCCCATACCCGGACGCGGCCACGCTGCTCGACGGCGTCTACGAGACCGAGTAGCCCATGTCCACCACGTACCTGGAAGCGATTCGCGAAGGTCTCTGGGAGGAGATGGAGCGCGACCCCGACGTCTTCCTGCTGGGGGAAGACATCGGCGCCTACGGCGGCGCGTTCAAAGTGACGGCGGGCTTTCTCGAGAAGTTCGGCGAGCGGCGGGTGGTGGATACGCCCATCTCCGAAGAGGCCATCGTGGGCGCGGCCACCGGGGCGGCGCTGATGGGGCTGCGGCCGGTGGCGGAGATGCAGTTCGCCGATTTCATCTCGTGCGGCTTCGACCAGATCGTGAACTTCGCCGCCAAGTGCCGCTACCGCTGGAATGCGCCGGTGCCCATCGTGGTGCGGTCGCCCTCGGGCGGCGGCGTGCACGGCGGGCCGTTTCATTCGCAGAATCCGGAGATGTGGTTCGTGCGGACGCCGGGGCTCAAGGTGGTGTGCCCGGCCACCGCGTACGACGCCAAGGGGCTCATCAAATCGGCCATCCGCGACAACGACCCGGTGCTGTTCTTCGAGCACAAAGGCCTGTACCGGCGCATCAAGGAGGACCTGCCGGCGGGCGATTTCACGGTGCCGATCGGCAAGGCCAAGGTGGTGCGGGAGGGCAAAGACCTGAGCATCATCACCTACGGCGCGATGGTGTGGACCGCGCTCGAAGCGGCCGACAGGCTGGCCGCGGAAGGCGCGTCGGTGGAGGTAGTGGACCTGCGAACGCTGGCGCCGCTCGACCGCGACACGGTGTGCGAGAGCGTGCGGAAGACTTCCAAGGTGCTGCTGCTGCACGAAGACACGCGGACCGGCGGCATGGCGGGCGAACTGGCGGTCAGCATCACCGAGCGCGTCTTCGAGTACCTGGACGGGCCGATCGTGCGGGTGACCGCGCCCGACACTCCGGTGCCGTACAGCCCGCCTTTGGAGGATGCGTTCCTGCCCAATGCCGACAAGGTGGTCGAGAAGGCTCGCTGGCTGTTGCGCTATTGAGCTGCTGCTGGCGGCGGCGCCTGTATTCGAATACCGGGCTGGAACGGCATCCATCGGGCAGGCCATGGCGCTGGCCCTGGAGGACCGCGGCGGAAACCGGCTGGTGATCGCACAGGCTGATTTCCCAGTGACGCGGGAGATCTCGGATTTCGTGGCGGCCAGGCTGATCGATCAATACGGGCTCAATCGCGAAGCGTTCTTGCTGATCGGCCGAGCTGGCCATGCGCCTGCGCCACAGGACCTGCTGACGGCCACGGCGGCGGCGCTGGGCAAACTGGAGCCGGCGGTGGTGCGGTTCGCCGATGGCGCGATTGCGGTTATGGCCGCGGATGGGCAATGCCGCGCTTCGGTCGAGGGCTCGCTGCGAATTGACGGCTGCGCCTCGGGCGAAGTCGTACGGTCGCGGCTGCGCCTGGCTTTTCGGATGGTGGAGCCGGCGCACGGGCTCGAGCATCGCGGCGAACTGGCGCCGGCGTATCCCGTACAGGCCATCGCGCTGGGCAGGCAGGCGGCGATCCTGGCGGTCGGCGCCGAGGTCGCTCCGGGCCGTTTTCGCGCCCCGGGCCGCATCGTCATCGGGAGCGCGAACGACGTTCTGCCGCTGCCGGACGATCCGGCCATGGACCGGGCGGTACGCGAGGTGCTGGCGCGGGTGGGGCGCTAGCGGCTATCATCGAACCGTGCGACCCATCGCGTTGTGGGCTTTGCTCGCGGCCGCGTCATCCGCGCCGGCGCAGGCTCCCGGCGAGATCCGCGGCTCGGTTGTGGATGCCCGCGGCGGCGAAGCCCTGTCCAACGTCGTCATCCTGCTGGTGGGCGGCAGCTATCGCGCCACCACCGATGGCGCCGGTCATTTCCACATCTCGACGGTCGCGCCCGGCGACTACATCCTGAACGTCTCGACCGTGGGATACCACCTGGTGAAGCGGCCGTTTCACCTGGACGCGGGCGAGATCAAGGAATTCGAGGTGGTGCTCAGCTCCGACACGCTCCGCCAGACCGATACGGTGGACGTCCAGGCCGGGCCGTTCGAAACGGCGCGCCAGGACAGCCCCTCCACGCTGGTATTGGCGGGCAACGACGCCAAGAACCTGGCCAGCGTGCTGGCCGACGACCCGTTGCGCGCGGTGCAGAGCCTCCCCGGCGTGAGCTCCAACAACGATTTCGACGCGCGATTCTCGCTGCGCGGCGCCGATTTCAGCCGCATCGGCCTGTACCTCGACAGCATCCTTCTGCACGAGCCGTTTCACATGCTGCAGGGGCAGGCGGTTTCGGGCTCGGCCACGGCATTCAACGGCGACATGGTGGAGGAGCTGGAATTGCACGAGGGCGCGTGGCCGGCGCGGTTCGAAGACCGCAGCGGCGGCGTCCTGGACGTGCACACGCGCGACGGCAGCCGCACAGGCACGACGTTTCGCGTGGCGGCCAGCGCGTCCAACGCCGGGGTGATGGCGGAAGGTCCGCTGGGCAAGAAGAAGCGCGGCTCGTGGCTTGCCGGCGCGCGCAAGAGCTACCTGCAATATATTTTCGAGCGCACTTTTCCGGACACCAGCTTCATTTTCGGCTTCGAGGACGCGCAGGGGCGGATCTCCTACGATGTCACGCCCAAGAACAATATCACCCTGTATGTTCTGGAGAGCTTTTCCTCGCTCGACCGCCACTCCAACATCTCCACGCTGGGGATCAACGCGCTGGTGACCGCGGGCTACCATTACACGCTGGGCAATTTCGCATGGCGATACACCGCCTCCGACAAACTGCTGGTGACGAGCCACGCGGCGTGGATGCGCGAGAAGTTCGACAACAACAATCCCACCGCGCTGCCGCTGGGCGCGGGATACTACGGCGAGTGGGTATGGAACGGCTCGGCCACGTGGATGTGGAACGCGCGCAATGCGATGGACGTGGGATGGTCGGTGCGGCGCCTGCGCGACGGCGGCTTCGACAATCAGTACCAGACGAATTCGCCGCTGCCGCGCCTGCTGGACCGTTTCGACGGCACGGCGCTGCGCGAGGGCGGGTTCGCGCAGCAAGGGTGGGCGGCGTGGAACGGCCGGCTGCATCTGAACGCGGGCGTGCGCTGGGACCATCACTCCATCGACCGGGTGACGGCGGTGTCGCCCGACGCTGCGCTGGCGTTCCTGCCGGCCCAGGCGACGCGCATCCAGCTCGGCTGGGGGCAATACGTGCAATACCCGGAAGTTTCGCTGCTGACCTCCATCCTGGGCTCGCGCGGGCTTCTGCCCCTGCGGTCGAACCAGACGATCGCGGCGGTGGAGCAGCGCCTCGGGCCGCGGACGCGCCTGCGGGCCGAGTTCTACGACCGCATCGACCGCGACCTGCCTTTCCAGCCGCTCTACGATCCGCGGATCATCCTGGGGAAGATATTCATACCGCCATCGAACCCGCGGTATGTGAATTCGCTGCGCGGGTACTCGCGGGGGTTCGAATTCTTCGTGCAACGCTCCAGCGCGAACCGCTTCACGGGGTGGATCTCATACGCGTTCGGCCGCACGGCGATGCGCGACGGCGGCGAGCCGGTTGGCTCGGACAACCACTTTCCTTCGGAGTGGGACCAGCGGCACACCTTGAACCTGTACGGAGGCTACCGGCTGAAACCCACCGTGAACCTGAGCGCGCATTTCAGCTACGGCAGTGGATTTCCCATGCCGGGCTTCCTGCAACAAACCGGCTCGCTGTATTATCTGGCCAGTGTCCGCAACCAACTGCGGATGGCGCCGTATGCGCGCTCCGACGTCCGGGTGAACAAGTCGTGGACCAAGGACAAGTGGAAGCTGACACTGTACGGCGAAGTGATCAACCTGACGAATCGCACGAACTACATTTTCGACAGCTTCGACGGGTACAACAGCAAGACGTTTCAATCCTTCCTGACGCTGGACACGATGTTCCCGATCCTGCCCTCGGCGGGGATCGTGTTCGAGAAGTAGGCGGGGACCAGGCTAGGCGCGGTCAGGCTTTTCGAGGATCCCGCAAACGCCGAACCGCGAAAGCAACCACAACGGCAGTTCCGATCAGGGTCAAGGTACCCGGCTCGGGTGCGGCGGTAAAGGCAATACCTCGTGGAAAGTCATTGGGGAACCCGATGTTTCCGACAAGCGTGGTGGCGCTTGTGGTGGTATTGATCCGGTACAAGCCCATCCCGACGCCGAACAGGTTCCCATTCGAATCGAAGGTCAATGCCCGCAAGTCGCCGCCTGGAGGTCCTGAATGTACCAAGGTTCCTGCGCCTGTAAGCGTGTTGATGGTTACCAGCCCTCCGAGGTCGTTGTCCCATCCGTATAGTGTGCCGGTGGGCGAAAACGCGATATCGGTGACACTGTCGCTCGAGATGGTCCCGATGAATGAGGCGGCTCCGGTTACTTTGTTGATTGTGTAGAGGCCGGGCGGAGTTACCAGGTTCACGTCACGGATCGAAGCGAATAGAACGCCGGTGGACGAGAACGAAAGACCGCTCACACCGATGTCGGCCAGGCCGGTGCCGGTAATTGCGGGGCCAAGGGAGCCAACGCCAGTTACCGGGTTTATGGTAACAAGATTGGCGATTGCGCCTGTCGTGGCTGTAAAGAGGGTGCCCGATGAGTCTCTGGCAAGAGAAAGGGTAACCGTCAAGCCCGATGGGCCGACGAGAGTGCCGGCACCCGTGGACGTATTGATGCTCAAAGCGTCTGAAGGAGTAACTGCGATCAGGCTGGCTCGTAACGGCGCGAGTGTTGCACAAAGCTCAGGAGTATTGCGGCTTGATTCAATCTGCGGCTAATTTGCATTTTCGATTCCCCTCCGCGGACTCGCTCTCCTCGAGACTGCAGCACCGAGACTTTTGTTTCGGCACCTAGCCGAACTGCTCGTCCATTGTTGGATCAGATGATTCTACACCTAACCAGTGATATCGGTTTTGCCGGACAGAGCCGGACAGCAAGATTGAGAGTACTAGTATCCGTCCGGGACGGTCACTCCCCTTCCAGCATGCCCAGGAGCTTCTCCTGCACCGCCTCGCCGGTGGGGGCATCGGGCGTGATCACCAGGATGGTGTCGTCCCCGGCAATGGTGCCGACGATCTGCGGCCACTCTTCGTGGTCCAGCGCCACCGCCACGGAATTCGCGTGCCCCGGCGAGGTTTTCAGAATTACCAGGTTCTGCGCGCGCAGCACGTCTTTGAGGAACTCGGCGGCCAGCATCGAGAACTCGGGGCCGGTGTCTTCCGGCGCCATTTCCTGGTAGCCGTCGCGCGTCTTCACCAGCCGCAGGTCGCGGATGTCGCGCGAGAGAGTCACCTGGGTGGCGGCGATTCCCAGCTTGCCTAACTCCTGGGCAAGCTCTTCCTGGGTGGAGATCCGCTTGCCACGGATCAGTTTGAGGATCTGGCCCTGCCGGTAAGTCTTGGTCATATGCTCATCGTTTGAAGCCGCTCTTTCGCGGCGGCCAATGCGGTGGCGACGGCACGCGGGCCGGTGCCTCCGGGTAATTCTCGCGACTCCATGCCGCGCCGCGGATTGAGCAGCGCCGCCAGGCCGCCCCTGAACTCCGGCGCGAAGCGCTCGATTTCCTCCGGCGTCCAGTCGGCCGGTTTCTTGCCGCTGCGCACGCTTTCGAGGACGAAGCGGCCGGCGATCTGGTGCGCCTGGTGGAACGGTGTGCCGGCGCGCGCCAGCGCTTCGGCCAGGTCGGTCGCGACTACCCAGCTCTCATCGGCCGCGGCGGCGGGCCGCGCCGGGTCCAGCTTCACCGACTCGATGACCACGCGGATCATTTCGAGCGCGCCGGCCAACTGATCGGCGGCCTCGAATAGCGGCGCCTTGTCCTCCTGCATATCGCGATTGTAGGTCATCGGCAGGCCCTTCATCGTCACCATCAGCGAAGTGAGGCAGCCCATCACGCGTCCGCTCTTTCCGCGTATCAGCTCGAGCGAATCGGGGTTCTTCTTCTGCGGCATGAGACTGGAACCGCTGGTGACGCCATCGCCCAGCTCCATCCAGCCGAACTCCTCGCTGGAATAGAGGATCCAGTCTTCGGCCAGGCGGCTGAGGTGCAGCATGGTCATGGTGGCGGCGTAGAGAAAATCGAGCGCGAAATCGCGGTCGCCCGAAACGTCCATGCTGTTGGCGGTGATGCCTTCGAAGCCGAGGTCGCGCGCCATGGCGTCGCGGTCGAACGGGAAACCACTTCCGGCCAGGGCGCCCGAGCCGAGGGGCAGCAGGTTGGCGCGTTTGCGCGCCTCGCCGAAGCGCTCCCAGTCGCGCGCGAACATTTCGAAGTAAGCCAGCAGGTAGTGCGGCCACAGCACGGCCTGGGCGCGGCGCGTGTGCGTGTAGCCGGGAATCACCGCGCCGGGGTATTGCGCGGCAAGCTCCACCAGGGCGGACATCGCGCCGCGGAGCAACTCGCGCACGCGGCCGCATTCCTCGCGGAGCCACAAGCGCGTATCCAGCGAGACCTGCTCATTGCGGCTGCGCCCGGTGTGGATCTTGTCGGCTACGCCGCCAGCGCGCTCCTTCAGCTTGCGGATTACCAGGGTGTGGACGTCTTCGTCTGTGGCTCCCTCGAAGAACGCGGGCGAAACGGCCTCTTCGCGAATCTGGTCGAAGGCCGCGACGATGCGCGCGCGCTCATCCGCGGTTAGAATGCCGACCTCCTCCAGCGCCCGCGCAAACGCCTGCGAGCCGAGAATATCGGCGTCGATCAGGCGGCGATCGAATGCCAGCGAGCCGGAGAAGCGCTCGAAGACCTCCGACGGGCCAGATTCAAAGCGTCCGCCCCAGAGCTTCATTTGTGTTTGCCGGAGCGCGCCGCGGCGGAGAGTGCGCGCACCTTGATGGGGAGGCCCACCAGGTTGATGAAGCCGAGCGCGTCCTTCTGGTCGTAGCTGGCGCCCATGGTGAAGCTGGCGATATCCAGCGAATACAGCGAATACGGCGACTTGCGGCTGAGCGGCTGGATGTTGCCTTTGTAGAGTTGCAGCTTCACTTCGCCCGTGGTGGTGTCGCTGACACCAGCGAAAAACGCGTCCAGCGCCTCGCGCAGCGGCGTGAACCACAGGCCGTTGTAGACCATCTCGGCGTACTCCAGCGCGCGCTGCTGCTTGAAGTGCAGGGTGTTCTTGTCGAGCGTGAGGGCCTCCAGCTCGCGGATGGCGAACATGATGAGGCTGCCGCCCGGTGTCTCGTAGCAGCCGCGCGACTTCATGCCCACGAAGCGGTTCTCCACCAGGTCGATGCGGCCAATCCCGTGCTCCGCGCCGATAGCGTTCAGCGCCTCCAGCAGCTCGAAGGCTTTCATGACCTTGCCGTTCACCGAAACCGGCACGCCCTTTTCGAAACCGATGGTGACTTCGCCGGGATGGTCCGGGGCTTGGGCGGGACTCTTGGTGAGCATCCAGATTTCGTCGGGAGCCGCGTTCGCCGGGTTTTCGAGGGCGCCGCCTTCGTGGGAGATGTGCCAGATGTTGCGGTCGCGGCTGTAGATCTTGGTGGTGGATGCGGAGATGGGAACGTGATGCTGGCGCGCGTACTCGATGGCGTCTTCGCGCGAGACGATCGTCCATTCGCGCCACGGGGCGATCACCTGCAACTGCGGCGCCAGCGCCTTGTAGGTCAGCTCGAAGCGCACCTGGTCGTTGCCCTTCCCGGTGCAGCCGTGCGCGAGGGAGTCGCACCCGCGGGCCAGGGCCACTTCCACCTGCTTCTTGGCCAGCAGGGGACGCGCGATCGAGGTGCCGAGCAGATATTTGTGCTCGTAGACGCCGCCCGAGCGGACCAGCTTCCAGAGGTACTCGGAGACGAACTCCTCGCGCATGTCCTCCACGTGAACTTCCGAGGCGCCCGTCGAGCGGGCCTTCTCCTCGAGCCCGGCCAGTTCGTCGGCGCCCTGGCCGATATCGCCGCACACCGCGACGACCTCACAGCCGTAGTTTTCCTTCAGCCACGGAATGATGACGGAGGTATCCAGTCCGCCCGAATAGGCGAGGGCCACTTTTTTCGGTTTGCTCATAAAGTATGTGGTACAGGCGCTCTCCGCCTGTGAGTCTTAGCTTAACAACATCATCAGCAGCGCCTTCTGCGCGTGCAGCCGGTTCTCGGCCTGGTCGAAGATCACCGAGCGCGCGTGCTCCATGATGGAGTCGGTGACCTCTTCGCCGCGCTTGCCCGGCAGGCAGTGCATGAACACGGCGTCGGGCCGCGCCAGCGCAAAGAGGCTGTCGTTCACCTGGTAGGCATGGAAGTCCTTGCGGCGCTGGACGGCCTCCTGCTCCTGCCCCATGCTGGCCCACACATCGGTGTAGACCGCGTGCGCGCCCTCGAGCGCCTGGGCCGCGTCGTGCGTGACGGTGAGCGCCGCGCCGGACACCGCCGCGAGCCCTTCGGCCTGCGCCACCACGTCCGGATTGGGCAGGTAGCCCTGCGGGCAGCCCAGCGCGAAATCCATGCCGAGCCGCAGGGCCGTCAGCATCAGCGAGTGCGCCACGTTGTTGCCATCGCCGATGAACGTCAGCTTCAGCCCCTGCAATCCGCCGAAATGTTCGCGGACGGTCTCGACGTCGGCCAGCGCCTGGCAGGGATGGTAAGCGTCGCTGAGGGCGTTGATGACCGGCACCGACGACCAGCGCGCCAAGTCCTCCACGGTGGTCTGCGAGAAGACCCGGGCGACGATGCCGTTCACCCAGCGGTCGAGGTTCCGCGCCACGTCTTTGAGCGGCTCGCGAACGCCGATGGGGCCGTCCATGAAGACCGAGCCGCCGCCCAACTGCTTGATGGCGATCTCGAAAGTCAGCTTGGTGCGCAGGGAAGGCTTTTCGAAGAGCAGGGCGATGGACTGGTTATCCAGCACGTGGGCATAGTCGCCGGGCGACTGCTTGACCTCGGCGGCGAGGTCGAGCAGGTAGAGGAGTTCGTCGCCGGTGAGGTCGAGGTCGCGGAGGAAGTCGGCCGCCGATAATTTCTGGATCCGGTCGGGGGTCAAGATAGTGTCCATGTTTCAAGTGAATGATTATTCACCCGAATGCATGATTACACATTCGGTGGGGTGAGGTCAAGCCCGGAGGTAGCGCGGTAGTGTCACGGGGTGCGTGGATGGCGGCGATGAATGAATATACATCTTTTAGAATCAATTGGTTACGGTGGGTCATCCAGAAAGAGGGCGTTCCCGTCAAGAGAAATCTTGATTCGGTGTGATTGGCGCTTCATTAAAAGATGTTAAGCTATCAACAAAAGAGATGTGCGTGCGCGTCTCTTCTGTTGTACACTGGCTCAACTTTAAACTATGACGGGGCCAGAACGGGCAGGAGAGACAGACGATCTACGCGAATGGCGAAGAGACATCAGGCGGTTATGGACCAGGGTGCTTTTGGCTTTGAACAAAGCCGCCGCTCTCGGAGTGGCGCTGCTGATTCACAAGGGTCTAGACTTGGCAGCGCATTGGATTCTGCCGCCAGGTTGGGAATACGCCATAAAATTATACCAAGGTATTTTCTTTGTGACGTTTTCGATCATCTACGTACATCTACTGTGGGAGATGTTGGCTACATTTGTACCAGCAGTCCGCGCACACAATAGAAAGGCCGCACATGCCGATGATTCAAAGGATAAGCAGCAGGATTTATTCTGATCTGACTCGTGGATCTCGACTTTTCCTAATTGCGTTTCCGTTTAGTCTGGCAATGGTCGCACTGGTAATGTGGAGCAATTCGAAATCCAGCACTGATGTTATCGCAACCAGTGCTGCCGTGCCGCTCATTGTGTCCTATCTGATGATTCGTCTCATCATGTGGATGGCATCGAGGATTCCCGACATGACTGAGGAAGAGGCCCGTAGATTTGAAAGGGAACATGAGATGTCTGCAACCGCCATGAAGGTTGAGAGGCAGCGCCAATCTGACGGACAAGATCGCACGACCGTAACAATTACGCCGAGTGGATTCCTGATAGTGGCATTTGTACTGGGCGTCTGGTGCGTTGTGGCGGGCACGATTTCGGCTGGTATCTATTGGTGCCTAGGGTTGACGCAAGCGGTGTTAATGGCAATAACAATCGTAAAATGGACCCTGACGGTGGTTGCTGCCGCAGCAGTTATACTCTGCTTGATTAGCTTTTGTAGAGAATCCCTCTTGAGGATCGCCAAAATGTCTCACGATATCTTTGATGATCCTACCTCCATGTTTCATGGTCGCGTCTCCTAGCAGGCTGCGGAAAAAGGGTATTTTGATCCCGGAAACGGCCCGATTTGGCACTTGGTCAAACGTGGAATCAACAACTTGCAGATGTCAGTAAGTGCCGTTGTAAGTGCTCGAGGGACTTTTTCCGCAACCTGCTAGAATAGAATATACGGTCTCCAACAGTTCTTTCAACTCCTACTGCGAAATACGGTGTTGGTGTCTACACTATAATAGCAATTCCGCCACCTCCCAAACGTGATCCGTGATCCCTGCTTCCATCGCAGGCGTGACGCGAAGCGAGCCATGGAGTTGGCAGAAGTTGTAGTAGCCAAAATGGAGAGCAACGGCGGCCTTGTGGTTGTCCAGCTTCTTGCTGAAGCCGTTCGTTAGCCGGGTGAGCCTGCGAAGTTGCATCCGCATCGTGAGGTTCTGGCACTCGACCTGCGAGGTGCAAATGTTATCCGGATCGGGATTCCCGCTAATCACAACTGGGACCGCCTCCACGACTTCGGCGGGCGAATACCGCTGCTCGCCTTCGCGCGGAGCCGCATAGATTTTGATCAACTGGGCGAAGTCGCAACGATCTAGGAGCATTTCATCTACAGCCGCGATGTAGGCTTGGAGGCCATCTGTGGTCAGTTGGAAACGAACGTTGGGGGAAGTAGCGCGGCGAACCTTGCGGGTCAACTCCATCGCATTGTCCAGCGTGCGCCGTCCGCAGGCGAAGGCCAGCACGAGCTTCGTGGGGCGGTCAATGGCAACCCAGTTGTAGCAGTCGCCGATTTCATCGTTGTGCGCGTTCTCGGGGCCTTTATGCGCCTCTTTACAGTAGATGAAATTCCAGCATTCGTCCATCTGAATATCGGTCGCCGGAACATTGCGAAGCGAGTCCATCAGTTTCTCGCAGCGCTGTCCGGCGATCAGCAGCAAGCCAATGATCGTATCCCGCCGTATGCCGCTGAGACGTTCTACCGTCCGGATCGAGCACCCTTCCGTCAACATGCGGATCACCATCTGGCCGCGCGGGTCGTTCAGATAGTCGTCGATCCGGAATCCACGGTCGTGCGGCTCCGTGAAGGTCTTCTTGCAGACGAGGCAACGAAAGCGCCGCAAGCCATTGCGATGCTTGCCAAAGCGTTTGGATGCGTTGTCGCAATTCGGACACGCAATCGAACCTGCTTTGCTTTCTTTCGTTTCCATGTTTTTATAATACAGCAAGCAGATGCTGTTATCAAGAGAAAAATGTACGGTTCCCAAAACGTGCAGAGCGTGTTATTATATAAATGGATTTTGACCGAGGGCGGGGTCTGAGTCTTCCTCGTAGACCCCGCTGGTCCCTCTTTAAGACCTCACGGCCTTAATGGGATTTCGATGGTTATTACGTAGTCGCCGATGACGATTCGGACGATTACTACCCATCGCCTCTCAAAGGTAGTCACGCTATATCGTGACCTCCTTTTTTGGAATGGCCCGGCGTTCGTGCGCCGGGCCTTCTGCTTGTCACAGCAGAACTCACTGATCCTTTTCCACCTCTTCGCTTAGGGCTAGGTCCTCGCTCCCCGTGTCGGGAGGTGGTCCCCCTTCGGTGCCGTTCGTCGTGTCCGAATCGCCCCGTTTCTTACGCCCAGGCTTACCGCGCTTGATGTGCGGATAGAATTCCAAAAGACCAAAAACTCCGTCCTTGATCTTCGCAATTTCTACCGTGCTACGAGCCAATGACAATTGAAGGGAATCCTGAGAGCCAGTATCTCCGCCGCCAGCCTTGATCCTCTCCATGATCTCGTCGATGGTGGCAGATCGCCCGAGTTTCTTGAGCACCCGCTTCGCAGCCTCAAGGGGTTCCAGTCCGTAGAATTCATCCGGTCTGGTCGCCATGGTGGTTGAGGAGCCGGGACCGTCATCACCCCCGAACTGGAGCACCGTTGCTAAAGTAGTCGGCGGCACACCGCTCAATTCCTCTAGCGCATTGAGACTTTGAAGGAGTTTGCGGATTTCCGAGATTCCGGGGTCGGCCTTGATCCTCGCCGCAACCGAATCAGCTTGCCCGCGAATCAAGTCCATCGCCGCTTTTAGGTTTTGTTCTACCATCTCACGACCTCGCTTGATTGTACCACTGGTTTCCAAAACCACCTAAACCATGGCGTGGTCGGGTGATAAGCAGCGGAATCCATGAACCAATTATTGTGATGTAAAGCCTTTATATTTATTAGTTTAAATCACAAAAATGGACCTAGGTTGATTTGGTGAAATTTTTTAGTGGTATAGTTGACAGCGTATTCACGAAGATCTATCGAGGCTCCTTGCGCGGCCTGCCGCCCGCCCGCGTCTTCCGCATGGCAGCAATCTGGCGGAAGTACGCCGGTCCACGTTTGGCGGTCGCCTTACCGCCCTTGGCCCCCAAGACGGCAGCGGGTTCGACTGTGAGCAGGTAATCGGTGAGCACTACGGCATCGCCTAGGAGTTCGTTGGCGCGGCGGGATCGGCCTTCGGGGAGTTCAGGAGCGGTTTCGAGGAGCCGCTTGGCCTCCGCGATCATGTTCCGGAGGGCTTTCTGGTCTTGACGTTTCGCCATGCCCCAAGCGTACACTACCCGTAGCGCGGGGAATGTCACGCCGAGGACCGCACTGGAACGGCCCTCCAGCGTGTGCAGGGCGCGACCGGCCTCCAAGTCCCACACCCTCAGCGTTTCGTCCAAAGAACGCGGAGACTCCCGGCTTCCATCGGGCGTCACAGCCACTCCGTTAACCTACCCAACTCGTTAACTGTACAGTGCGCCGCCGGGCTGTCAAGATGGATCGGAGTCATCGCCCCCCGGCTCGAACCGCACCTCGAATACCCGCCCGTTACACCTCAGGCGTACTTCAGCAGCGCCTTGAACCCGTAGTCCATATGGTGCTGGATATGGCAATGAAACAGCGTCGGCCCTGGTTGGTCGGCGGTGAAGTCCACGCTCACCCGGCCATACGAGGGAGCCACCACCGTATCCTTGATGATGCCCGCCGTTGCCCTTCCGTAGACCTCCGCGATCTCGAACTGATGCCGATGCAGGTGCAGCGGATGCGAATCGTCCGTCCGGTTGCGGAACGTCAGCCGGTAGCGCGCGCCCGGCTTCAACACGAACTCCCGGTCGTGCGGATAAGGTGCGCCGTTCACGGTGAACAGGTTGAACTTCCCGGCCCCGCGCGGCACCTTCTCGAAAATCATCTCCAGCCGCTCGGCCGGCGCCGGTCCCGATGCCGCCTTGCCGAACATCGTGTAATCCCATCCCGATTGCCGCGGCGGCATCCATTGCGGGCTCCGCCGCTGGTTGGCGTACTCGATCACCACGCCGAGCCCGCCGTCGCGCACCATATCTTCCGGCGCTCCCATCACCCACACGCCCGGCTGATTCATCGCCACCCAGGCGTCGATGCGCTCGCCCGGCCCCAGCATCAACACATCCACCGCCGCACTTCGCGGCGCCGGGTTGCCATCGAGCGCCACGATATTGAACTTATGCCCGGGCAGCGCCAGATGCCGGATCTCGATCGCGCTCGCGTTCAGAAAATGGAACATGACGCGCTCGCCCGCCCGCACCCGGATCGGTTCGCCCGCCCCCAGCGCTTTGTCGTTGATCGAATACAGATCGGCCGCCACCTCGAGCCCAGGCGGCCGCGTATCCAGCACCGCAGGCTTCTCCGGCTTCGGCCCCGAGGGGTCGAGATCGTCGGTATCCATGTACTGCGACGTGAAGTACGGCTCCCAGTCGCGGAGCGCCAGGTGATGCTCCTGATCGTAGTTGCCGGGGTTGGCCCCGCCTTCCACGATCAGAAATCCGAACTGTCCGGTGTATGTCCCCCGGTGCAGATCGTCCATCGACATGGCGTGCGTGTGATACCAGCGGGTGCCCGCGGGCGTCGGCGTGAATTGGTAACTGCGGCTGCCATGCGGCGGCGCCGGCGGCGTACCTTCCTCTTCGGAACCGTCCACGTCGGCCGGAATCAGCAGCCCGTGAAAATGGACATACTCGGGCGTATCGGTCTTGTTGACTACGTTGACCGTGACCGGCGCGCCTTCCTTCATGCGCAGCAGCGGTCCCGGCGACATGCCGTTGTACCCGATCGTGCTCACGATCCGGTTGGGCGCAAGTTCCACCGTCACCGGCGCGATCTCGAGGTTGAATACCGTTCCCGAAATCTCTTTGACGCCCGAAGCCGCCGGCGTCATAGGCCCCGGCATCGGCGCCGGCATCCGCGTCTGCTGCCCCGCCAGTGGTCCGGCGGCCGCCGCCGCTCCGGCCAGTTTCAGGAAATCGCGGCGATCCATGAGGGTTGGGCTCGGCATCGAAAAGGATTCGCTAGAAGCTTCGTCCCGCGGGCCGTTCGTGGTACGCTTCAGGATAACAGAGGATGCTGCGGACCATGAAACTGGCGTGTTCCCTGCTCGCAATCGGCCTGCTGTTGATGGCCATCGCACTCCCTGGCTGGCAACGGTACGGCGGAGCGCCCTCGGGCGGTCTTCAGCCCTACGACCAGTCCGACCTGTCCATCCCTTCCGAATTCTTCTTCAGCCGCCTCCGCTACAACACCGGCTATGGTGGCGGCTACGGATATCGCCGATTCGGCGGTGGATGGGCGCAGGACTTCCCGCGCGCCGACCACGATTGCCTCGTCGCCCTCCGCCGTCTCACCCGCATCGATTCGCCCTCGCCCCTCAACGTCGTCGATATCGATGACGACCACATGTGGGACTATCCGTGGATCTACGCCGTTGGCGTCTCCAACTGGGCCTTCACCGACGCCGAAGCCCAGCGGCTCCGCACCTTCATCGCGCGCGGCGGATTTCTCATGGTCGATCACTTCCACGGCCAGGACGATTGGAACCGCTTCATGAGCGGCATGAGTATGGTGTTGCCCGACGCCGTTGTCGAAGACATCCCGGACGACGACGCCATCTTCCACGACCTCTACGACATCCGCGAGAAGTTCCAGATCCCGGGCGAGCAGTACGTGGCAACCGGCCGCACCTATGAGAAGGACGGCTATATCCCCGGCTGGCGCTGCATTCGCGACAAGAACGGGCGCATCGTCGTCGCCATCTGTTTCAACATGCACCTCGGCGACGCCTGGGAGTGGGCCAACACCGGAGATTATCCGGAGAAGTTCTCAGGCCTCGCCTTTCGCATCGTGCTCAACTACATCACTTACTCGATGACGCACTGAGGCCCGGCGCGTACCCGCCCCAAAACCTGAATCGCAACGAGTTTTCTCGCAAAATCGTCCTCCACAGAATCAACCATTTACCGCCACTGTTCGATTCCATCCTGCCGGCCGAGTCTTGTGTCTTTGGCGCGATAGACTTCGCCTATGCCGCCCGCACCAAGCGGTCCGAGGACCTCGTAGGGGCCGAGTCTTGCGCCAGCAGAAAGAGGCATAGCAGGGGTCAGTCCAGTCTAATCGATCAGAAGAGTGGACAGGAAATGGATGACGCGCTTAACCGGAATGTACCGGAGACCGGCCCGGCGGGGGATGTTCGCGCCTGGGACATGCGCACGGGAAAGCTGGTGTGGACCTTCCACTCGGTCCCGCGGAAGGGCGAAGGATACAATGACACGTGGGCGGGCGATAGCTGGAAGAACCGCTCCGGCGTAAACGTATGGGGCTTCCTCACAGTAGACGAGAAGCGCGGTATCGTTTATATGCCGTTTGGTGCGCCCTCGGTTGATCAGTACGGCGGCGATCGTGCCGGCGACAACCTTTTCAGCACCAGCCTGGTTGCAGCCGATGCCAACACGGGGAAGTACTTGTGGCATTTCCAGGTGGTGCATCACGACATCTGGGACGCCGATATGACCGGCGCCCCCGCATTGATCGACGTGAAGCAGGGAGACAAGACTATTCCAGCCGTAGTCGCGATGGACAAGATCGGGATGGTGTTTCTGCTGAACCGCATCAACGGAAAGCCCATTTACGGCGTCGAAGAACGGCAGGTGCCGCCAAGCGAGCTGGCGCTCGAGCACGCGTCGAAAACGCAGCCGTTCCCGCTGAAGCCACCGCCGCTCGCGCGCATGACGTTCAGCAAGGACGATATCGCAGCGGTCACGCCTGAACTCGAAGCGGCGTGCAGCAAGCTGATCGAGGGCGTGGAGACGGGAGGACCCTTTCTCCCACCTAGCTACAACCATCTGCGAGTGCAGTTCCCGGGCAATCACGGCGGCGTGAATTGGGGCGGAACGTCTTTTGATCCGCAGCTGGGATATCTGTTCGCCAACGTGAATGAACTCGGCCAGATGTCCGGCCTGAGGGAGCACGATCCGAAGACCGGCCCGGCGGCCGCGAACGGTCAGGGCAACCGCGTTGATCCAGATGGCCCTTACGAAGGCGTTCCGGGCGGCGGCCGGTTGAGCATCAAAGGATCTACACCGCAGCAGTTGCCCTGTCACCAGCCGCCATGGGGCGAACTGGCTGCTGTGAATGTGAATACAGGAGAGATCGCCTGGAAGGTGCGGCTGGGAGTTACGAACAGCTTGCCGGAAGGAAAGCGGAACACGGGCCGTCCGGGCAATGGCGGCACGATCGCGACAGCCGGTGGAGTCGTATTCGTGGGCGCGACCGACGATGCCCGCTTCCGGGGGTTCGACGCGAAAACGGGCAAGGAACTTTGGACGGTGAAACTGCCCGGCGCGGCGGAAGCGACGCCAATTACGTATCAGGGTCGCGATGGGAGACAATACGTCGTGATTACGGCGACGGGCGGAGGCTTCTTCAACAACCCGGTGACCGGAGATAGCGTCATCGCCTTCGCGCTTGACGGGCCGCACCAATAGTCAGCCCTGGCGCGTCCTGAACTGTCACCTCGTTTGTACCCGTACCGTCAAGACACTGGTCCTACAGAACCGGCAACTGCTGCTCAACCTGTCAGACGCAAGCGGAGGCTTCGTGCCGCGGCCCGCGCCAGGATCGCGGCGGCGCAGCGGAAGAGGAGTTTGGGTGCCGCACGAACGCACTCTCCGATATGCCGGTTTCACGGCCAGTGACAACATCGCAGAGCGCCCGCATCGTCGGCCTGCGTGCTCTGCGTCATTTCTTCAAAGCGGATTGCCAGTTGACGACCAGGTTGACCGAGACGCTGCCGGCGGTCTGGGCCTGCGGGACGCGGATAAGGAAGCGGCCGTCTTTGCCGACGTCGAACTGGTCTCGCTCAGCGACGGGGAACAGGGCCTTTGGCGCGCCCACCTCGAACTTATTGCCGCTGGCTTTCACCTCCACCGCCATCATCTGGCTGTCGTCGGAGAGAAAGTACAGCTCACGCCCATCGCGGCTCCAGACCGGCCAGTCGCCGCCTCCGGTCGAAATCTGCCACTTGCCGCCGTGTTCGGGGAAGGTCTGCACATACACCTCGGATTGCTTCAACTCGTCGGAGTTATAGGCCAGGAAGCGGCCATCGGGAGAGAGCCGGGCGTGCACCTCGGTATTATTGGATTCGGAATTGAGGTACGGGAAGGCTTTCCTGTCCCCGAACGTGGGAACCACCTGGACGCCGATGCCCTTCCTGGGGTCGACCAGGGAAGTGATCAGGTAGCGGCCGTCGCGAGACCAGTCCTTGGGGACACTGATCCGGTTCTGCGGGTCCTTGTACAGCATCTCTTCCTGGCCGGTGCCGTCGGCCGCCTTCTGCCAGATTTCCAGCATGGTCTGCGAGAATCCGATCCGGCTGCCGTCCGGCGACCACACGGGATTGTGCTCGCTTAAGCTGCTCCCAAAGGTCAACCGCGATTCCGTTCCGCGCGCCAGATCCTGCAGCCAGATGTCAAAATTGCCCGCGGCATCCTCGCGGTCGATCGCGACCAGGGAACCGCTGGGCGAGAGCGTGGCGAATCGGATTTTGCCGGGGCTCCCCACCACACCGCAAGGCTTGCCCGTCCGGTCGAACCAGGTCAGTTGCACGTTTGCGCCGGCGGCCGCGCCTGAAGTATAGACCAGAGTGCCATTCCCGGAAGCGGAGAATTGGCCCTGGGCGGCCTGGGGAAAGAAATCTACCTGCTCCGCTACAGGCGCCGCCTCCCCGGTGGTCCGCGCCTTCCCCGCATCGAAGGGCTGGGCCATCAGCGTGTTTTCCCGCGTGAAGAGCAGGTATCCGTCGTTCGCATCGCGCATCAGTCCGCGATCGGTCCGGGGAACATAGACCACGTTGGAATGAACTGCCAGCACTTCGCGCCGCGTCGCAGAACCAGGCCTTGCCTCGATGCTATCCACATAGACGCGGCTCTTGGCTCGCTCCCGGCAGCGCGCCGTGTAGAGGAAATGGCGGCCGTCGGGCAGGAACCACGGGGCACGATGCACGGTCTCCGACGCTGTTGTGTCGAGCAGGGTTAAGCGCGTTGGCGCGATTCCCCCTGAGTCGGGAACCAGGAACAGGCCGTCGGCGAAGCGAAAGTAGACAATCCAACCGTTCCGGCTCCACGTGCCGCCGCGGCCATTGACTACGTCGCACAGAGTCAGCGCCGGCCCTCCCGTCACGGCGACCTTCTTCAGTTGGCGGGCGGTAAAAAAAGCAAGCCAGCGGCTGTCTGGCGACCAGAACCACAAGGTGGAGCCTTCCGTGCCTGGCAGCAGGCGAGTGCTGGTGCCGTCCAGGTCGCGCACCCAGATCCCCGCCTTCCCGTCGACCTGGGCCGCAAAAGCCACGCGGCGGCCGTCGGGAGAAATCGCGGGCAGGTCCTCGAAAGAGTCCATCTTGGCTCTCTCGGGAGTCGGGAGGGTCAGCCGCAAGGTCTGCGGTCTCTCCGCGAAGTGGCTCCACGCAAAAGCCCCGATCCCTATTGCGCCTAGCAAGGACGCCGCGGCAATTGCCCAAGGCAGGATGCCGGCGCGCTTCGATGGAGGCGCCGCGGCGGCCGCCGGTTCGAGCAACCGCGCCCAGTCGCCGATATCGCGCAGCCGGTTGCGGGGGTCCTTTTCGAGGCAGCTCTCCAGCAGCCGCCGCACTGGAGCGGGCGCCGCGCTCAGGTCCGGCGTGCCCTTAATTACCGATGCCAGCGTATCGGTCAGGTCCTCGCCCTGGAACAGCCTACGGCCGGTCAGCATCTCAAACAGCACCACGCCAAATGCCCAGATGTCCGACCGCTTATCGATAGTCTTGCCGCGCGCCTGCTCGGGCGACATGTAGGCCGCCGTGCCCAGGATCATCCCGGCATGCGTGGGCGAGCGCGTCATGGTAGGAGAATTCTCCGGGTCGCCCGATGCCGTCTCTACCTTCTTTGCCAGCCCGAAATCCAGCAACTTCACGGTACCGTCCGGTTTGATCTTGATGTTGGCCGGTTTCAGATCGCGATGCACGATGCCCTTCTCATGCGCCGATTCCAGCGCTTCGGCGATCTGCCGTGCGATGCGCAATGCCTCGTCGAGCGGCATCGGCCCCTTCGGCGATTCTCCCTCAATGAACTCCATCACCAGGTAGTTGGGGCCGATATCGTAAAGCGTACAGATATTGGGATGGTTCAGGGCAGCGACAGCGCGCGCCTCGTGCTCGAAGCGGTCGGAGTATCGCTCCTCGGAGACTTTAATGGCGACGTCGCGGTTGAGTCGCGGATCGCGGGCTCGGTACACCTCACCCATACCGCCAGCGCCAATGGGCGCGAGGACTTCGTAGGGGCCGAACTTGCCTCCTACAGATAGGGACATTGGAGCGTAAACTCAGTTTAGCGGATCAAAAGGCAGACAGGGAATGATTTACGGCACATGAGGTAGTTCCTGCCAGGTCTCGGCGATTGTGGTAAAGGGCTTATCGTAACGTTCCGGATGCGCAGGCATCGCGGCCGTGGGTTGTCCTGCGAGTCGTAGCGCGTCTTCGCTCTCGTAAATTCGATCTTCCAACACTCGGGTCCCGCCAGCTTCGTTCGGCCGCCTTCGGGCTGCGCCTTGTACCTAGGCAAGGTATCGGCCGCCGTCTCGGCGCACGGGCGGAACTGCAGGCCGGCCTTGACCGCGCGCGCGTTTCCACGTGTGAAAGCCGCGGGTGTCGCCCATTAAAAGGCGCCCGGATGGGGAAGAACTCAGGACGCTCGCGACGCGGCACCGATACCGGTGCTACCATGGCGGTGCAATGTCCCGGCAGCCCTCCTGCGACCGGCGCACGTTTGTGACCCGTCTCGCAACCGGCGCTCTGGCAGCGTCTTCTGCCTCGGTCGCCGCCGAAGCTTCAACGCTTCCCACAATTCAACTCGGAAAGCACAAAGTCACCCGCATGGTGGCCGGCTATAACCCCATCGGCGGCTATTCCCACTCCGTTCCCAAACTCAGCGCCCTAATGAAGGATTGGTTCACCCCGGAACGAACCCTGGACTACGTGCGCCGCTGCGAAGCAGCCGGCATCAATACCTGGCAGGCCAGCATCGACCCGAAGGTCTTCGGCGGGCTGCGCGCCGCCTGGGACACCGGTTCGAAGATGCAGTGGATCTGCCTCATGCCCGACGTGGATGCTGCCCAGTGGAAAGAAATCCTGGCGCTCCACCCCATTGCCGTCGTCCACCATGGCGAGAACACAGACCGCGCCTTCCGCGCCGGCGAGGAAGCCAAGGTCCGCGACTTCGTCCGCAAAGCGCACGACCTCGGCGTGCTGGCCGGCGTCTCCTCGCATTCCCCGCGCAACATCGCGCGCGTCGAAGACTCCGGCTGGGAGCAGGATTTCTATATGACCTGCTTCCACAACATCCGCCGCGATCAGGACGCGGTGCGCGCCGGACTGGGCGATTTGCCCATCGACGAACTCTACCTGCAAGGCGACCCCGCACGCATGACCGAGGTAGTCCGCAAAGTCTCTCGACCGTGCCTCGGCTTCAAAATCCTCGCCGCCGGCCGCCTGTGCAACAATCGGGCCTCCATGGAGAAGGCCTTCGAGTTCGCGTTCGCCAACATCAAAAAGACCGACGGCGTAATCGTCGGCATGTTCCCGATCCTCAGCGACGAGATCGGCGAAGACGCCGGCCTGGCCCGCAAGTACGCATGACCCCGGTCGGCAAACGTGGCGAAATCCGGCCGTGCAGGATCCTCGCCACCACCATCCTCCTCCTGGCCCCAACCGCGCTCCTCGCGGCGGACACTGAATATCGTTCGCGCGTGGACGCCGATCCGCGGCCTCGTGGCCTTCTGGGATTTCGCAAAGCGCGACTAGGGTCGTTTCGCCGCCTGGCAAGCGCCGGGCGACCCGCATGACTTCCGCCTCGATGCCGTCAACTACTTCCGCGACTACTGGGGACAAGGCCGTGCCGCCACCTACGACGATTTCCCGCTGCTCGGCCGCGGCCCCTTCGGCCAGGCCATGCGCCTCCGGCCCGAAACCGACCCCGACTTCCGCCCGCTTCTTCTCGTCCCGCGCCAGCGCCTGCACGATTCCGGCCTGGACGTCAAAGGCCCGCACCGATCCGTCTCCATGGCGGTCTGGCTCATTCGCGAAAGCGGAACCACGCGATCGCGGGTATCTGGCACGAAGGTACCGATCTGGCATCCAGGACCCGAGCCGGCGTCGCGCGTGGAGCTCGGCAAGCGGCAGTACGCGCTCTTTCGCCGGTCTCGCCGGGAACAACGGGCCGCCGCGGCGCACGTCTCCGAAAACGGTGGAAGTTCGTTCGGCGATCGCTGCGCGCGCAACCTTGCCGTCACCCCCGAGGTCATCCGAGCGGTGCCAGGCGATGTCGCCGCCAGCAATCCTGGACGGCGCCTGGAGTGTTGCCGGCTTCGTTTTCGATGACGCGAAGGCGCCGTCAACGCGCCCCTCGCTGGCAAGACCAGCCGAGTACTGGATCGAGAAGCCGGAGACACATCCGTTCTACCAACGGGTATACCGGGGATGGGTCGCCGGATCGTACCAGCCGCCGGAGACAAAGCCTGTCCGCCGCACGTTGGAACGCGCGAACGATGCCGAACGCGTGGAGCTACACGAGTTCGCCTATCGCCCATTTTCAGGGAACGGCGTTACACGAGTAATTCTGAAGCGCACGCTTCCCAAGGCGGCTTCGGAGCGCCGGAGTCCGGTGAAGGCAAACGGCCTGGGAAGTGACGAACCAAGGCTCCAAGCAACCCGCCGGAGATCTTAGAAACCGGGTCAATAGCCCAGCCCGAACTCAGCCGGACAGCACGCTCCGACATCCCGCCGCCAGCGGCACCATTTCATCCGCCCGCACCCACGTGAGCCCGTGCGCCGCCTCTGTCTGCGCGTATGCCCATTGCGCAACCGGTTCGACGCCGCCAGTTCCGAAACGATCCCGTGCCGCTCCAGGGCATCGCCCAACTGGTTGTTTCCGAGCGACGAGAATCCGACGGGCCATCAGAAGACGTTGAAGACCGTGTGGCACGCGACCTTGCGCCGTTCCGGATCTACGATCTGCGGTCGACATACGCGACTCGCCTCAGCGCGGGTGGCGTGGCGGATGAGTGGGTGACGCAGTTGTTGCGGCAAGGCGACGCGAAGGTGTCCAAGAAGTACTCGCAGATGAAACTGCAGATGAAAAGGCGAATGAAAGCCGGACAGGTTTTGACACGGAGAAGGTCAACCGAAGGGGTTTTGTCACGGTTTTGCCACGGTCGGAGCGATTTCGGCCCGGTTTGGGCGGCCGGACGGTATCGGAGATATAGGAAGTGGTTTAAAATCAAAGAAGCACAAAATGTCGGGGCGTAGCGCAGCCTGGTAGCGCACCTGCCTTGGGCGCAGGGGGTCGGCAGTTCGAATCTGCCCGCCCCGACCAATGTTTTCAATGACTTAGGATCATTTGGGGACCCTCGAAAAAGCTACTGTAGACGAAATTGTAGACGGCACGGATTCGGGAGGTTTCCAGCGAGAGATCCGGGTCGAGGAGCCCTCCTACAAGAAAACTCGGCGATATTCCGCTGAGTTCAACTCGTCAATATTTGCAGTCCACGAGGGTCCAGGATCCACGGCTTTTTCCAGGCGCCTGCCCGGCCTGCCCGGCTGGTCGCAAGATTCGTGTTGTCCCCTGAGTTATAATGAAGAGAATGAGGCTCTTTCGGTTTGCCGGGGGCCTTTCGTTTCGGTGGAGAGAGTTGGATGACTTGGTTCCGTAAGAAGTTGAGTATGGCCGAGATGAAGGAGACCTTGCCGCGCACAGAGGTCTTGCATCGAGGGCGCATCGCGGTCCTCGATGATGAGGTACCGGAGATGCTCAAGGACCTGTGCGACCAAGGACTCGCCGTCAGCCATTTGCGATCAACGGACGATCCGCAGTTCCAGGCGCTAGCAGACGGCGCGTATGACTTGCTGTTGCTGGATTACGGCGGGATCGGTCCGCGGTTTGGCCATGACGAGGGATTGGACGTCTTGCGCTTCCTGAAGCGCCTCAATCCTGGTCTGCGGATTCTTGCGTTCACAGCGCGGACCTTCGACGCCTCGAAGGCAGACTTCTTTCGGTTATGCGACGGAGTGGTAAAAAAAGATGCGGGGATTCGGGAGACGCTGGAACAGATAGAGGTACACCTTTCGGAGGTGTTAACACCATCATACCAACTCGCGGCGCTCACCAACGCGTTGGGGCTCTCCGATGAGCAGCAGGCGGAAATGGAAAAGGTGCTCTCTGCCGTGGTGGTGGGCAAGCGGGATCGCAGCGCAGCCGTACAAACGGCGAAGCGGTTCGCCAAGGGCGGGAGCGAGAAGGTCCTGGAAGCGCTCGTAGGCAAAGCAATCGAACTGGCGATCGCGCACCTCACCACGGCCGCGTAGGGGGATGCCGATGGATATTCTGGAACGTATTGCGGTCGTATGTTCGCCGTATCCACTGGTTACTCTAGATGCGCCTAGCGTTCCTGTAGCCGGGCAGCACTATCCCACGCCTCGAATATGTGCAAAGGTCTTTCCTCGTGGTGAGTGCGAGAGGTTCTACCGGGGTCTAACTGATATGGGTGAGCGGGCGCAATGTCCGTATGGATTTTCGGTGTGGCCTATAAAGTTAGGAGCTACGCGCATAGCGGTCACGGGTGTCATCGGCGCACCCAGGCTGGGCGGTGACGCGGAACGCTGGCGCGCTAAAGAGTACCCACACAATCGCGTTAATGCTGACGCTATTCCAGCGTGGGCCAAGGCGATTGCGGAGACCGTTGTACTGGGGGGGCGTGGCCGTGAGGAGGAATTCGCGCGTCGGCTGGAAGCCTTGCACGAGATTCGGCGGTTTAATCAGATAATTCGGACAAACATGGAGCGGGCCTGCTACGAGGCAAGTCCCAAAGACCCTGATGATGCACCTGTGGATCTCGTGCGGGCACATCGCGCTTCTGCACTGATTTCTGTGCAGTTAGACGCCTTGGATCTACTAGCGAATCCTGCGTCCGCAATGAGCTTCGAGCCGCAACAGCGCGTTTTTTACAAGACTGTCGACAAAATCGTGCGAATGTATCAGGTGATTGCAGATAATCGAAACGTCAAGCTGCAGTTGCGGGGCGGCTCAATGGCAGAAGCACAATTGGACAATCGCACAATTCACATCATACCCAGCGTGTTCGTTGATAACGCCGTCAAATACTCGGAACCCGGAGAAGCCGTTGATGTGCACGTCTGGGATGAGCTGCGCGCGGGTGCTCCGGTAATCTCAGTCGAAGTGGCTAGTCGTGGGCCTGCCGCCGCCCCGGAGGAGGAACAGAACCTGTTCGTGCGACGGGGGCGCGGACAAGCGGCGAAGGGCGTGGCCGAGGGCAGCGGCATTGGACTCACGCTTGCCAAAATCGTTGCGGATCAGCACAAAGGCTGGATTTCGGCAAGCCAGCTGCCATTGAATGGACGAGCCGAGTGGAAATTCAAGTTCCAAATTCCACGTGCAAAACCCCGATAAAGATTCTGTTAGCCCTACACCATCCCCAACGAGATTCATCGAGCAGAAAACGCCGGTCCGACAAAGGGAGTTGCCCCATTTGGGCGGACGATCATGACAAAATGCTTGGCGCGCGTCAGTCCCACTCTGAGCAACCGTCGGCTTCGTTGAAATGGCGCCGGTTCTCTGTTCGTATCGAAGAACGGTGCCCGGTGAGCGTCTTCTACCAACACTACGCCATCAAATTCTTTTCCTTTTGATTTGTGAATCGTCATGAGCATGCACCCATGCGGGGTCCGTTCACTTTCCAGGAGCCGCTGCCGGTCCAGAATTGTCCTCACCCTTTCTGCCGCGCCGGCATAAGATGCGGAGGCAAGCCAGAGGTCGGCCAAGCCTGCCGCCAGCGCTTCGCGGGCTCCGAACAACTTGACCATGCTGGCGTCCCCGAACACGTCCTCAAAACCGGTGGCCGACTGAAGAACTCTCCGCGCTGAAACCCAGTCTTTCATAGCGTCACCGACGAAACCTATACCTGCAGCAAGGGTCTCGCGAAACTGCTGAAGCGACTTGCTCCGGATAGCTGGCCCGGATCCCAAGGCTGCGGCCATCTGGGTGCATCTGACCGCGGCCTCTGCTGCTTTTTTTGTGGCCTTCTCCGCATTTTTGAGCTGATAATAACGAGACAGCAGACCGAGCGTCTTCGTGAGGGTTACCGCATCACTAGGCGACCATTCCATGATTGAAGCGACGATTACCGCCGCCTCTACGGCCAGATCCGCATCCCACACCACACCGTGTTCGATGGGCCGGAGAGCGCTGCCTTTGAAGGTGTGTTGTGTCTGGAGAGTATTGGATAAGGTGGCGACGAGTTTGTTGCTCCGACAAAGGACTGCAACTGAAGGGTGCTCGACGCCGCGCCTTCGGACCTCGCCGAAAGTCCACACAGTAGCGGCATGAAAGATTGCATCGAAGTCTCTTCCGTGATAAGTGGCGACCTTGACGTCGTTGGTTTTGGGCAGAGGCGCTCTGTTTTGGAGGACGCAATCGGCGAACTGAAGGATGCCCCCATTTGGACTGCGATGATTTTCGCCGCCGAGACCGAACTCTGCGGGGTTCAGTTTCTCTCTGAGTTGTTGAACCCGCAGCGGGTTGACGTTCGGCCGGTAGTCAAAGATGCGCTGCTCCGGGTCTGCGAGGAAGCACATGCTGGCCGACACTGCCAAAGCCTGGACGACTCGCCATTGGTCATCATCGGTGTCTTGGAACTCGTCGCAAATCACCATCGGATATTTGGAGGCAAGCAGCGTACGAACCGCTGTTGATTTTTCTAGCAATTCGGCAGCGCCGGGTGCCAAAAGGTCAAAACAATAGACGCCCTCTTGTCTGGCCATCCGCTCCCGTTCGGCATTCCATTGATCGCTGAAACCAGCCTTCCGGAGGCGTTCCTCTCCGGGTACGATGAACTTACACGGGCGTCCGGAAAGCAGACGTCCATGGGATTCGAGGAGCTCGATGCAAAATGCGTGATACGTCTGGACGTGGATGAGTGAGCGCTCGTCGCGGTTCAGAAGGTCCTGACTTTTCTGGAGAATCTGCTGTATCGCGGCGCGAGAAAAACTCAAGAACAAGATTTCCTCGCCCGACCTCAATGAGTGGGATGCAGCGGCTGCCTTCAGGAGGGCCACCGTGGTCTTGCCCGATCCCGGCCCGCCAGTCACCAGGACGTGGCCCGCTTGCTTCAGAATTGCCTTTCGCTTTTCACAAAGCTTGATGGTGCTCACATGCCTGCCTCCGCGCCTCCCTTGGCCGTCGCCGGCTCTGACTGGACGGGCACTGCCGTTCCGGTACCCCCAGCCGGTTTCGGGGCGGGCGGTGGCGTTAATGATCTGTGGATCGCCAGCAGGATGTCACGGATCGTTGCCGGAAGTTCGCCGCTGCCGTTGCATTGGGCGATAAGCAACGAGGCGTACCCGTAGTTATTGCCCTTGCGCGCTTCCAGAACCTTCTGAACGAGGCTTCGCACTTCGGTTTCCGTCAAGGTATCCGTCACCGTTCCAACCTGTGGGAAGTCCGACCGATCCTGAGCGGCGTTGAGGAAACGTCGGAGGACCGGCTCCGGTAGCTCCTTGACAAGGAGAGATTCAATTCCTTTTTCGGGGGACTCCCAGACTTGCGCGTAGCTGGCAAGTTTGGTGGTCGCTTCTGCCGAGAGAGGGTGGTTAGGCTTGTCATAGAAGCAGAAGGCACGTTTGCCAAGGGCCGCAAAGCAGGGACCGTACTGCGGCGTCGACGCGTCCCCGCCGGCGTCAAAAACCGTTACGCCAGCGATGTCAAAATGGCTGTAGTCTTCAGTGCCTAAGTCCTGCTCCAACACCGACGACGCCGCCGGGAAGATGGCCAATTCAGTCGCACCTTCCACAACCAGCACCGCGTTAGCCAGGATGGCCTCGGCGAACTGCCGCCGTTCTCTGGCAAACACTTTCGGCTTGATGCCTTGAAGGTCAATCGGTATCCCCGAAAGCTTCCCTTGGCCGGCGCGGGCCAGAACAACTATCTGTTCCGGCTGGAACTGCTCAATAACGTACGGTGAATGGGAGGTGACGATCGCCTGTCCCATCTGACTCAGGACAAAGCGGGTCACCCGCCGTTGGGTATGCGGCGGCAACGCGATCTCCGGCTCTTCCATCGCGAAGATCACAGCCTGTCGGTCTTTGAGTTCCGCAATGAATGTCAGCAGAGCAAACACAAGCATGTTCAAAGAGCCAGTGCCCAGACGCTGAAACGGCAGCAGGTAGTCGGTTGGTTCAGCGGAAACGAAAAGTCGGACGACCTCTCGAAGGTGCTCTCGGGTTAGATCAGAGGCAAAGAGGCCCGTGGCGTCGTCTCCTGGAGTCAGGTTCACGAATTGGGCCATCCTCTTCCGTATCTCCGCAGAGACTTCCTTGAGCTGTTCAATCTCACCAATCGCCGGATCGAGCTCGCGGAGCCGGTTGAGCGTGTCCTGCCACATTGCGGCAAGGCCGCCGCCGGGAAGCCGAAGAACGGTGTCCAGGAGTGACCCTCTCTGGAGACTCAAGGCGCGAGACCCGGTCCGCAAGGCACGTAAGAATAGGAAACCACATAGCCGCTTATGTTCGCGGTTGAACGTCGTGCGTCCGCCCCCTAGTCGTGTTTCCGGCTCCGGGTCTTCCTCACCGAGCTTTTCCTGTGGATGGTCAAAGAATGTGTACCCGACAAAATCGTCCTCCTCGGGGTCATAGCGTCCAATGAAGACCACAGGCAGTGCCCATAGTGTTCCAGGCGCGTCGCCAGCGTTCGAACCCGTGTCACCTTCATCCGCGAAGGCTCGCTGTTCTTCGTTCCAACGCCGAAGATGCCTGAAGAAGCGCTTCTCAGCCTCCGCAGACAGGCCCGTGAGCACGGCGCGAATTTCAATCTCAATGGGCTTGCCTTCTCCATCCAGGTACTGGCCGCAGTGAAAATCGTGCTCGTCAACAACCGGCCGCCGACCCAACCGCTCAGGCCCTAGCACGAGATCAAGCGCCTCGCAAATGGTGGACTTTCCGACGTTGTTTCCACCCACCAGGAGCGTGTGGATGGTGAAGTCCACCGTACCCTCGGCGATCCCCCGGAAATTCTTGATATATAGTTGTCGTACTTGCATGGTTGTCCTATTGCTTTAGGACCAGCCCTGTGGACGGTGGCCCCTTAGTCTTATTTCGATTCAAGTATAGACCTGTCAATGAGATACGTAAAGGCAATAAGACGCTGTCTATCTATGCAAAAGGCCAATCGGGGCTGCGCAGAAAGCTGTTGGGATGGAAGTGAAAGACAACGACGCAGAATTCTCTCTTCGCGGCTACCTAGCCTAGCCACCTGCTACCTTGTTGCCTTCCATCGGGTAGTGCCGGTCTTCGTTGGTCTCCTTAGAAACTGATCGGTTCATCAACAGCATCGAGCCGAGTGGTGGCCAATTGGATCAGGCTCTTGCGGTCGCGACCCGGCCTTCGGCATAGCGAAGATCTTATCCGCTGGCTGGCATGCCCCGTCCGCGAGCGGAAACGGCGGATTTCCGCTACCGAGCAGTACGTTGCAGAATCGAATGGCCGCCCTCTTCAAAGGGTCGTATGTGCTTCAATCAAAGGCTGTTGCACTGCCGGCTACAGTTATTCTGGGCAGTTCAATGCACGATGTTCGTGGAAACGTGGACAGTCAAGTGGTGAAGATCTTTATATGCTACTGTCGGAGAAGGAAAGACGGACTTTCCGCGAAGAGCTGCAGGAGTGGCAAATACGCGCGGGTATTTCAAGAATCAGTGCTCCTTGGTCTGAGAAGATCTGAGGCTCGTGATGGTTGGCATCATCCTAGCGATAGTTGGTCTTGTGGCGACATTAGTAGGACTGCCGTGGTTGAAGAGGCCAGTTGACGATGGATTCCGAAAACTAAGATCCTTCTTTCTTGTCCGGTCTCTACGAATCAGAGTTCGCCGTGACGCATTGGGCCTCGCCCGCGCTATGCGTAGTGGCAACGCCACCGATCAGCCCAAGGATCTCGAAATGGTGGAGTGGCGCCACGAAGTCGTGTTGGACGGAGACGGGACCGGGAGGGTAAATGCAGATTGCACTGTCGTTAACATGCAGGACGAGGCGGCTACTGAGATCAAGTTTCCGATTTGGGTTGACTATTGCGAAAAATGTCAGGCAAGCCATCTAGAATCGTTGGATTGTTGGGCGCACATCGGCCGAGCCTCGTATACTCTAACTCCCGAGATCTGGAGCATAAGCGATCGCATTGGTTTTGTGCGGGTACCATTTCCGATACCATTAAAGCCCAACGGAAGCCTTCGAATCCGTTGGGGCTATTATCTTCCTCACCTTTATAGCCACGAAGGGGCGCATTGGTTTGAATGGTACGCAAGAAGGCCCCACTCGCGGTTCGCTCTGGCACTCAAATTTGACCAAGCATGGCAGCCAGAAAACGTGAGCACAACTAGTATCCCCGAAACTGCAAATGTCCCACCTGCTAGAGTCCAGGGAAACACAATTTACTTCAGCGTCAAAGGTGCCCGGCCGGGACGGAAGTATAGAATTGATTTCCACCTTTCCCGTCGCGTTACCGTTCTACATCGATGACATACCAGAATTCCAGAGCCATCCTTCGAGCTTCAGTGTTAAGGTTCTGCGCCAGGACGGCTATTTTCCTAAAACTGCCAAAATAGCCAAAGTGGGCAGTAGTCTCGCCCCGGCGCATACAACAAAATCGGCACCCTCGCCAGCGGGGGATGTACTGGCTCGGCGTCGGGGTCTTGGCCGTTGCGACACCGGAGGAAACTCTCCATCCTCCGGCCCTCATCGACGCGAGACACCGCTGAAACTGTTGGATCCGGTGACCAACGCTTTGAGGGTCTCCTAGCTTCCTTTCACCCGTGTAAAAATAAGGACTGGCCAAGTGGAAAACCCACCTTTGAGACTCACCCGACCCATGCTATAATCAGTCTAGATATCACACTTACAGGCCTCAGCTTAATAGCTTTAGCCCCTTAGTGGATGCAGAAACATGGCTGTTCGCTAATTATAATTACCAAGTTCAATGAGCATTCATTCGTCGGGTGACACCAACAGTTCCGAAGCCAAGACCATTACTGCCAGCAGCCCGATCCGATCCGCTTGGCCGCTGTTTTTATTCGCGCTATTCATATTTGCCATCGTCATTGCCACCGCACTTTACAGGTTAGGCAGACTAGGTCGATAGGCCTGGGCGCCTAGCGCTCCGGCACCTCCGGTTATGGGCGAAACACCGTAGGCTCTCAAAACCATAAACCACAAGATCTATGCTTAACATCAATCGCCGCAAGTGTTTCAACTACTATTTGCCAACTGGGATTACGGCGATATTACTCATGGCCGCGGGCATCGGGTACCTGGTGTTCATCACCCACGCCGGCGGGGGAACCAGCGGCAACGGCACCCACGGCTTTTTTGTCCAACAGGGCGGGAAGTTTATGCAGAGAGGGGGGAAGGTGGTGATTGGCGGGAAAACGGGAGGCGGGGGAGCAGGGAAAGGACCGGTCAACTTTGAATCGGCTTGTCCTGCTGGGACAGTTACTGGCGGCACTGCTGTTAGTTGTACAATTGTATTAGGAGGGGCGAATTCCACTAGAGCTGTACTTGTGGGGTTGGCCATGAACGCAAATACTGCTACGGGAATCAGTTGCACGGTTGGGGGCGCGACGGCGGCCTTAATTCCTGGTACCGACAGTGGAACAACCGAAAATTCGAGAACGTTGCTGTTTGGCCTGAGTACTTCTCTGACCGGTTCACAAACAGTGACCTGTTCTTGGGCAAGCGACACCGATGCAGTGCTTGGCGCAATCAGTGCCACCGGAGTCAACCAAGCCACCCCATTTAATAATGGGACTTTCTCAGGAGTGGAGTTAGATGCTCCTTGTTCGGTGACGGTCACGAGTAGCAATGGGGACCTTTCCTCCTCCGTGCTCGGAACTAAAGATTATGACACCACGCGAATGACTAACCAGACACTTGAGTGGACCGGTAATGTGAACAGTGATAACAATGTTGGCGGTAATGGAGACATCGATCCCGGGACCGGAACGGCGACACATAATTGGAATAATGGCTCGTTTTTCACTTATGCAACTTGTTCTGGCGCGAATTTTCAGGCGCACCCATAACCCCCACAGGTGTGAACCTGTTAAGGATTAAGTAATGCCATCAACTTATGAGGATTAGCTTAACAATATTCATCGCGGTAGTCATAACAGGCTTATTAGCAGCTCCGGGCGTTCACGCTTTGACCATGCAGGACCTCTTGAGACAAGGGAACGTGTTGGGGGCGGTCGCACCGGCGTATGTCCAAGGAGCCAGCAATTCCATATTCTCCGGCACCACGGATTTAGTTGCGCTTTCCCGAAATGTCACTGCCAATAATGTCATTGCGGTCATCGTGGACTGGGGTTCGAACACCGGGGCCCTCGACAGCATTACCGACAACTGTGGCGCCGGCGGCGCAAGCGATTTCTATGTTTTGCGCCACAATCCCACCGCCAGCGCCTCCAATAGTTACAGCGCGGCAATGGCTTATGCGGTTGTTGGCAAGGCCGGGCCTTGCACGGTGACGGCATCGTTTTCTGCTGACCCCGGCGGCGCGGGCATGATAGTGAACGAGATCAGCGGCATTGACACGTCTTCGCCTTTGGACGCATCGGCTTTGAATCCGCAAGGGTATACGGGAGCCGGGACTAATGCGGCCACGAGCGGCAACGTCACAACCTCTGCCAGCGGTGATTACATGTTTGGCGGGGCGGCGACTTTTAACGGTTTCACCATGACGGCCGGGACTAATTGTACCTTGAGGGATTCCATAGCCAGCGCCATGTACACCGAGGGTTTTGTGCCGCCAACAGCCGGATCCGTGGCAGCCACGTTCAATACTGCCGGAGACGGTTATTTGATCACCGGCATCATGGCTTTCAAACCGGCGGGTGGCGGCGCTCCCGACACCACCCCTCCCTCTGTCCCGTCAGGATTAACAGCTTCTGCTGTTTCCTCTTCCCAAATTAATCTCTCCTGGATTGCCTCTACCGACGTGGATAATGCCGCCTCTCAAATCAGTTACACCGTATACCGGGGAGGAGCGCAGATTGCCACCGTTGCCGCCGGCGGTACCGCTTACTCCGACACGGGGTTGTCTGCTTCCACCTCTTATTCTTATGCCGTCTCCGCCCAGGATCCTGCCGGCAACTCCTCTGGGCAGACCGCGCCCGCTTCCGCCACTACGCAGTCCCCGCCTCCTCCCGACACCACTCCGCCGACGGTTCCTACCAACCTTTCTGCCACCGCGATTTCGTCGAGCCAAATCAATTTGGCGTGGACGGCTTCTACGGACAATGTCGGGGTTACAGGCTACAAGGTGTATCGCGGGGGCATACAGGTCGGCGCAACGGCATCAACAAATTACTCCGATACCGGATTGGCCGCCTCGACCTTATATTCGTACACCGTGAGCGCT